>PBBL01000082.1 GCA_002716585.1 Myxococcales bacterium
GCTGATGAACTCAGTCCTTCAGGTTCACTCAGGATATTCGCATCCAGCAAGCTGAGTTCATCGCACGACCTTTCTACACCAGTTCATATGATTGTTCGACGACGGCGAGCTGCGCGATCCCGATCGACAACGACGTCTTCGGTGACCCCTGCGCGGGGACCCCGAAGGCGTTCGCGGCCGAGGTCACCTGCGCCCCTTGAGGTGACAGGGTTTGCAGGGGCAGCAGATGGGTTTTACGCGGTAGCGCATGATTCTGGCGAGGACTCGCATGGCATCCAGGCTCGTGTTGATCGGTGGGACATCCCACGTCGGCAAATCGACCCTCGCCCGCGAGCTGGGGAGGCGGCTGGGCGGGACCGTCCTCTCGACGGACCACCTCGGGCGTCATCCGGGGCGCCCCTGGGGACCGGCGGCGGCCCGCCCTCATGTCGTCGATTACTACACCCGGTTGACGACTCAGGAGCAACTGGTGGACGTGCTTCGTCACTACCGCGACGTCATCTGGCCCGCTGTCTTGAGCGCGGCGGGGAGCGCGAGCGGCCTGCTGATCCTGGAAGGCTCGGCGCTGCTGCCGGAGCTGGTCGAGACGTTGGAGCCGGGCAGGGAGGCCTTCTGGATGGTCGAGCCCGACGACGTCCTCTCCGCGCGCATTCGTGACGGGAGCGGTTACGAGGACCAGGACGCGCGGGGGCGCGCCCTCGTAGACAGCTTCGTCGCCAGAACGCTCGCCTACCAGACCTGGCTCCAAAGGAGCCTCGCCGAGCGCGGCTTGCGACCGGGCGTTCCTCCCGCGCTCAAGGTGCCGTGACCGGACCCATGCATGACCGGGGCTTTCACGGCGCTGTCTTCTGGGTAGATCACGCTGGGGCTCCTGTGTCAGGTGCTCTCGTAGGAACCACGGGATCGTGTCGCTCGCGGCTCTCCTTCGTTCAAACGCTCCCCAGCCACCACCGCTTCAGCGCGTCCTCGGAGGGGACCAGGGCGGCACGTCCGTGTGTTCGCCGTGCAGCGGCGGGACGAGGATGACGTGGACGTCCGGGCTGAGGCGGTACTGCCCGTTGTGGCGCTCGATCATGGCCTTGAGGCCTTTGCGCCGCAGCAGCGACAGCTGCTTGTAGACGCGGTTCAGGCCCGCCTCGTGGACGAGCGCCTCATCGGGGTAGAGGGTGTCCACGAGGGTGTGGGCTGAGACGCCCTCGTCGCCGCCCTCAAGCAGCGTCTGGAGGAGGAGCGCCAGCGTGGGGCGGTGGCGCAGCTCCACCCAGGCGCCGCCGGGGACGCGAAACCCAAGCCCGTCCCGATACACGATCATGTGCAGCCCGTGGGGGTCGAGCACCTCGGACCAGATCTGCGCGCGCACCGGGGCCGGCAGGACAGGGCTCAGGCACCGGAACATCAGGCGAATGTCTTGATCGAAGGCCCAGACGGTGTCCGGGTGGGTGAAGGCCCGCAGCCCGTCCAGCGTCTCCTCAAGCAGCGCGGCGCAGGCGGGGTCCAGGCAGAGGGGATCGAGCGCTCTGGCCCGACCCAGCGCGAGGGCGCCTCGGGCGAACCTGAGGTAGGACGGATCGTCGATGACCCCCTGGAGCTGGGCGTAGGCCTCCTCAGCCCGCGGCCGATCCAGGCTGACGCTGTGCAGCAGGGTCAGCCACAGCCACGCCTGACACCGCTGCCACTCCAGGGGGCTGTCGCGCAGGTCGGCCCAGAGGCGCTCCCAGTCGTCGGGCGTCGGGTTGACCGAGCTGCCCTGGGTGAGCTGGAGCGTCTCGGCGATGATCAGGGTGAGGGCCGTCCGCACCACGTCGCGCTGATCCCACCCCTCCATGAGGGGGAGCTGATCGCGGAGCAGGGCGATCGCCGTGGTGTAATCGCCGCGCTCCAGGTGGATCTGGGCGATGTTGGTCTCCATCAGGGCGGTCAGCTGGGGGTCCTCCGCGAGCGCGACGAGGCGACGGGTCTCCTCCACAAGCTCCCTCAGCGCGTCGGCGGGGAGGTGGCACTGCCCGAGCTGCGCCATGAAGTCGAGGCGCTGGATGCTGCTGCGGGCGGTGCCCCAGAGGTGGCCGAGGGAGGTGAAGATCGCGACGCTCCGCTCGATGTGGTGCGACGTGCGCTGCGTGTCGCCGAGCATCCGGCAGGTGAGGGACTGGTTGAGGTGCGCCTTGGCCAGCGTCAGCGGGTCGTGGTGCTCCTCGCAGGCCGCGATCACCTCGTCCAGCAGCGGCGGGACCTGGCGCAGCCTGGCCTCGTCCGTCGTGTTCATCATGAGCACGGCGAGGCTCATCTGGGCCTGAGCGCGCAGGATGGGGTGGGTGAGGACGTTGAAGGCCTGACGCAGCGCCTCCTGCGCCGCCTCGTCCTCACAGCGGGCGATGTGATGGTCGGCGCGCCTCCGCAGGATGTCCCCTGTCAGCGTGGCGTCTCCCGCCCGCCTCGCCAGCTCCAGGGCCTCGTCGCTCAGGGGCATGAACGCCTCGGTCGGGCGCGCTTTGCGTTCAATCGCCATGTGATGGAGCAGGTGGGCCATCCACAGGGGCGGGAGGGGCTGCTCGCAGCGCCTCGCCCAGGCCAGCGCCTGCTCCAGGTGGTCCTCGGGCAGGATGAAGGTGTTGGCCTCCCGCTGGGCGACGTGGAGCGCGGTGGCGATCTGAAGGGCCTGGGTGGTCTGCGTCGGGTCGCCCGGACGCGCGTCCAGCGTCTCCCGGAGGTGGCCGAGGGCCGCCTCCAGGTTCAGGCGCTCGGTCAGGATGGGCTGGAGCGCCTGCGGCTCGGTCGCGACGCGCAGGAGGTGCGACGCGGCGTGCTGGGCGCACCAGGCCGCGTGACGATCTCGGGCGTCGTCCAGCTCGCCCGCCAGGCTCAGCTCGCGGAGGGCGTAGCGGCGCAGCGTGTCGAGCAGCGCGAGCCGCGGCGCGCCGTGTGGGGTGAGGCGCTGTATCAGGAAGCGGTGCTCCAGCACCTCCAGGGCGTCCAGCGCGACCTCTTGCGCGAGGTGCTCCAGCGCCTCCACCGTGAACCCGCCCGAGAAGCAGGCGCACAGGCACCAGACGCGAAGCTCCTCGGGGGTCAAGCGGGCGACCGCGTACTCCAGCGCGCGGTTCAAGGTGCTGTGGTGGGCGGCGTGCGACCCCAGCGGGGTCTTGAGGAAGGCGAGGTTGTGCTCGATGCGCTCAAGCACGTGCCCTGCGTCGAGCAGGGTCATGCGACCCGCGGCCATGGTGAGGGCGAGCGGGAGGCCGTCCAGCTCATGGGCGAGCTGCACGAGCCCCTCGACCTCATCGCGGGTGGGGTCGAAGCGGCCGCGGCGCCAACGCACCAGCGCCTCGATCAGCGCGACCGCCGGGGTCTGCCGCGCGGCGTCGAGCGACGCGTCGGGGGCCGGGAGGGGCAGCGGCGCGAGGGTGTCGGTGTGCTCGGCGGCCAGCCCCAGCGGCTCCTGGGAGGTCATCCACCAGCGGGTGTCGGGGCGGCGCGCGGCGAGCCACGCATCAAGCAGGCGTCGCGAGGCGTCCGAGAGCCCCTCGCCGTTGTCGAAGATGAGGAGCGTCTCGGGCTCCAGCGTGAGCATCAGGCGCGCGCCGACCGCCTGGAGGTCGTCCAGCCCCTGGGTGTCGGCCTGGAGGCTGTGGATGAGGGCCGCCAGGAGCGCCGGGGGGTGCCGTTGCTCCAGCAGATCGACCCAGACCAGGCGCTGAGGGCCGTCCGGGCGCTCCTGGAGGTGGGTCGCCGCCTCGGCGACCAGCCGGGTCTTGCCCACGCCCGCGGGGCCAACCACGGTGACGAGCGGGGTGCGGGCCTCCCAGTGCTCCGCGAGGGCGGCGAGCGCCGCGTCACGACCAAGGAAGGGGCCAACAAAGGGGGGAAGCGAGTTCATAGGGCAAGGATGTGTTGCGCACGGTGAGCCGGTTTGAACAACCCGTTGGAGCAGACCATAGCCGACACACCCGTTCGCTTCAACGTCGGGCGCCCGTGGAGGGTGCGGTTGGAAACGGTTGTAGTCCAAGGCACCGGTCCAAATTGGAGAACGGGGACCCACAAGGGGTCCCCCACCACACCCGAGATCCATCCACCTCCGAGATCACGGGCTCCGTGATGCATTGGACGGTTGACCGATGCGTTGTGGCTGGGAGGTGGACGGGGCAAGGAGGGGTAGGGAGGCCTTGTGGACCTCCTCGACCTACTGTGGACGGGCGTCTTGCAGAGGTTGCGCGGGCGTGGTGTAATCTGCAGCGTGCCCGAAGCGCTCACGACCGGGCTCAAGGAGCGTCCGAATGAACCGAGAGCAAGGGCGAAGAGAGCCCTCGCGGGCGCCGCGCCGCGCCGCGAGGTTCACCTCGTGGATCGCGCCGTGCGTTGTCCTTGGGGTGGCGCTGATCGCCACGGGGTGTGGTCGAACGGGCCATGACGTCCACGGGGAGGCCGTCGTGCAAGGTGACGCGGGCGGCGTGGATGCGTCGATGTCGGACCTGGGCGGGGGAGGGCAGGACGCCCTCCCGGAGCGCGACGCCCCTCCCGCGACGCCGGACACCGCCGAGGGGCCTCCGCCCGCGCCCCCGCTCCCGACGCCTGAGCGCTCCGCGGAGGTCGATCGGCTCTACTGCGAGCTGGACAACGGGCAGCTCGTGCGGGCGGCGCTGCGCGCGGCCGCGTGCCTGGACGCGAGCCTGCCCGGCGTGCTGGATGACGCGTCGCGCGGGTTCCTCTATGGAGAGGTCATGGCGTCTGGCTACGCGCCGGTCACCCTGGGCAACTGCGATCTGTTGAAGTGCCTGGACAGGGTGACCGACTGCGCGCAGGCCCAGGCTTGTCAGGACGCGGTCGCGGGCGCTGCCTGCGAGGACAACTACAGGTTTCGCTGCGACGGCACCCGCCTGGTGGGCTGCCTCCCCGATCGCGAGCGGGTGTTTCGCGAGACGGTGGTGCAGGACTGCGCCCGTCAGGGGGCGGCGTGCGAGGTGTTTGGGGAGCGGGAGGCGGGGTGCGTCGGAGAGCCCACGGAGGAGCCCTGCCCCTATTACGGGACCTGCGCGGGCGACGCGATCCGGCGTTGCACGGGCGCGCGGTTCGGCGAGGGGGCGGCCACGCAGGTTGAGATCCCGTGTGACGAGCTGGTGGCCGATGGGATCTGCGTCGAGACGCCGGTCGGCGGCGAAGCCCCCGGCCCCGCGTGCGCCTCCCCGGAGCAGGCGTGCACCAACGGGTTCGCCGAGGGGTTTGAGTGCACGGGTGAGACCACGATGTCGGTGTGCCTCTATGGCTCCATCATCGACATCGACTGTGCGGATTATGGATACACCTCCTGCGCCGCGGACGGGTTCTTTTCGATTCGGTGCGAGTGAGCCTCCTCCAACATCTCCTGTGTTCACAACAGCATGAGCCTTCGCTCATCCCGCACACCCCGTTGACGTCGTCCTGAAACGCCCGGCGCGTTGAATAGACGAGCCTCGATTTCGTCTGCTCCCCTGGTTCAATGCATGTGCCCGAGGCACACAACATCAAGGAGGGCGAGGCGTGAGCAGGTGGCATGGTGTGTGGTGTATCGCGGCGTGTGTGGCGTGGGCAGGGTGTGGCGATGACGGTGGTGGGGGGGCGGACAACCCCGATCCGTCCAGCAACGCGACATCAAACGCGGCGACCTCGAACGCGACATCGAACGGGACAGCCTCCAACGGGACAACCTCCAGCAACACGACGGCGACCTCGAACGCGACCGCGGAGGCGTGCGCGCAGGGGCTGGTGGAGCCGACCGGGTGCTCTCTGGAGCCGGGCGCGGACTGCGCCGGGTGGGACGGCTCCTGCGCCGACCTGCGGGGGCGAACGCTGGATGGGATCAACCTGAGCGGGGCCACGCTGCGAGGCGCCGACCTGACCGACGCGATCCTGGTCGAGGTTGATCTGTCCGACGCGGATCTGTCCCAGACGGTCCAGTGGCGGGCGCGGCTGGAGCAGGTGACGCTCACCAACGCCGTGCTGGACGGCGCCGTCGTTGATCACGCCGTCTACGATCAGGTGTCGGCGTCAGGCTCCCGCTGGGACGGGGTCCGGGGCTGGTCCTGGGACGTGTCCGAGGGCTCGCTGGCGGGCGCCACGTTCCTCAACGCGGCGTTTGGCGCGGCGAGGTTCTGGTCGGTGGACCTGACCCGGAGCACCTGGGAGGCGGTCACGCTGCGCGGCGCGTCGCTGCTGCTCAACGACTGGGGCAGGGCGCGCTGGACCGACGTGGATCTGACCTTGAGCACGGCGCTCGCCAACGAGTTCGACCACCTCGAAATGGAGGGGGTGCGCGCCACCCACTGCGAGATGATCTACAACACCTGGACGTCGGTCATCTGCCCCGACGGCACCCGGAGCGAGGACAACGACGCGGGCAACCCGGGCCTGTTCCGCGAGGAGGCGACCTGCATCGGTCACTTTACGCCCACCGGCGACATCCTCGGGTGCCGCCTGGAGGCCGACGGGCGCTGCGATGACGCGGATCTGTCGGGGGCGACCCTCTACTACGGGCGGCTCTCGGGGGTGGACTTGAGCGGGGCCGACCTGTCGGGCGCCGATCTGGCGTGGGCGGACTTGAGCGACGCCGATCTGACGGGGGCCAACCTGTCGGGGGCCAACCTGAGCGGGGCCAACCTCACCGACGCGCGGATCACGGGGGCGGACTTCACCGGGGCGTACTACACCAACGTGATCGGTTGGTTTGAGGAGGGTCGCGAGCCGGACGGCGTGGTGCCCATCACGTCCGACACGTCGCTCCCCGAGGCGTCGCTCATGGGCATCAGCCTGGGCTTCTACGCGACCGGGTCCAGCGCGTTCTCGCGCCCCCCCGAGAACCTCAACCTGTCGGGCGCCGACCTCTCCGAGGCGGGGCTGGACTGGAGCCACCTGGAGGGCGTGGACCTGTCGGGGGCGAACCTGTCGAGGAGCACCATGGCGGGGGCGCGCTGGGCCGAGATCAACCTGTCGGGCGCCGACCTCTTCGAGGCGGTCCTGGTCTCCGCCGACCTGATCGGCGGAGACTTGAGCGACGCCCTCCTCAACCGGGCGGACGTGTCCTACACCGACCTGCATGGGGCGTCCCTGGTGGGCGCCGATCTGTCGAAGGCGGTCATGAGGAGGGCGGGGCTGCTGGGCACCGACCTCTCGGGCGCCACCGTCGATGACGTCATGTGGCGCCACGCCTATTACGACAGCGCCACCGTCTGGCCCGGCGACGTCCCCGAGGGGGTCTACTTCATCGGCGCCGACTCCGACCTCGCGGGCGCCGATCTCACCGGGAGCGTCCTGTCAAACGCCGTGCTGACGGGCGCCGACCTGACCATGGCCGACCTGCAGGGCGCCGAACTGAAGTTCGTGGACCTGACCGGGGCGACGCTGACCGGCGCCAACCTGACCAACGCCGACCTCTCGGGAGCCACCGGGTTGACCTCGGAGGCGGTGGCCGACGTCGTCTGGGACAACACCATGTGCCCGGACGGCACCAACAGCGAAGACGCCGGGGGGAGCTGCGACGGCCACCTGGAGTACCCCTGACGCGGCGCTTCAGACGCGGTGGGGTTGGGGGCCTTGCCTCAACCCCACCTCCAACTGCTTCCAACCACATCCCCGCTGCCTGCCGCCCCTTGCCCCTTTCCCATGTTCTGTGTCACATTGTCATCATTCCGGTGAGTCCCATCGCCCAGACAACCTGAACCCACAGGTCCCATCTCCAAAACGAGAGGAGCACATCATGAGCCAGGAGCACCTGAACGCCGAACGTCCCGCGCTTGACGCCATCCCCACCAGCGACGTGCGCAAGCCGAACGCGGCGATGAGCGTCTACCTGTTGGAGAGCAACCGCGTCCTCACCCACCTCATCGAAAAGCCCGACGTGCGCAGCGCGCTGCTCCAGGCCGGGATGAGGCTGGGCGCCGAGTCGCTGACCGAAGACAGCCTCGTGCCGACGCTCACGTCGCGCCTGGGCGCGGCGCGCCACGCCCAGGCGCGTTGGGACGCGGTCCGCAGTCGGCGCAAGCCCGAGGAGCTGAGGCAGCAGGAGGACGCCGCCTATGAGCTGCGCGGCGATCTGGTCGCGGCGGCGCGCTGGAACCTGCGCGATGATCGCATCGTCCAGGGGTCCCTCAACGCCATTCAGGAAGGCGACGGGGTCGCTGACCTGATCACCGACCTCGACGCCCTCGCCGTGCTGATCCTCAACCACGAGGGCGCCTTCACCAACGACGCCCACTTCGACGCCCAGGCCAGCGCCGTTCAGGCCCAGGAGGCGTCCCAGGCGCTCCGCGCCAGCGAGGCCGAGCAGGTCGGCGAGGGGCGCCTGGAGGCCCGACAGCTCCGCGATCGCGCCTGGACCCACCTCAACGCGCTGATGGAGGAGGTGCGTGGCGCCGCCCGCTACGTCTTCCGCAAACACCCCAGCCAGCTCGTCCTCTTTCAGCGCATCCGTTCCAGGCGCGCCTCCCCAGCCTCCTCGCCGCAGGAGCCCATCTCCTGAGCCCTCGGCGCCTCCTCCACGCTTCGCCGCGGGAGCCCACGACCTGACGCCGGGTCGCCCTGAACGCAACCCAGCTCCTCCCTCACATCCCGCGCCTGCTCCCGTCACGGCGCGAAGACCTCCCGCGCGGGCGCCAGGTCGTCACCACGCGTGTGGGCTGTTCCCGGACGCGAGCGGGGTGCTCCTGCGCCTGTGTCGGGACCTCCCGTGCGTGCGCGGACACCTCCCGCGCTTGCGTCAGGTGCTCCATGACGTGTGTCGACAGCTCACAGGTTCGGGGAGCGGTCGACACAAGCGCAGGAGCACCCCACACAGGCGCGGGAGGTGTCGACACAAGCGCAGGAGCACCCCACACAGGCGCGGGAGCGTGGTCTACGGGGTGTTGAGGCGAGGGTTCGGGTGGGGGAGCGGCTAACGCTCGGTTGGCTGATACTTCGCCCCGCGCCGCTCGCCTTCTTTCACGACAAGCTCGGCCTCGACCAGCTCCTTGATCCCCTTCGTCCACACGCTCGCCGAGATCTCCAACCGCTTCAGCACGTCCCCTCGCCCCAGCGGCTCCGACGCCTCTCGCAGGCACGCGAGGATGGTCGCCGCGCCTTCGCTCAGGTCGCTCGTCGGAGCTGAGGCCAGGTCGGTCGCTGCGGTCGCGCCTCCACCAAACAGGCTCCCCTGCGACCAGCCCGCCACGGGCTCCGGGTTGGGCGTGGGGGGCAGCGGTTGGGGTGGGCTGGTCTGGGAGGGCTTTGAGGCGGTCGCGGGGGACTTGCGGGAGCGTCGCTTTGATTTCCCGGAGGCTTTGGCCTGCTTCTTCGCGGCCTTGCGCTCGGCCTGGATGCGTTCGAGGAGGACAGACGCGGGCTCGGCGTTGGGATCCTGGGGGACCAGTTCACCTCGGAAGGCTTTGGCGAGGATGGATTGGTTGAGGAGGTTGTTGAGCTTATCAAGCGCTTCGGTTTCGCTTGATACAGTGTTTATGGACTCAAAGGTGCGCGAGATATGTTGCAGGATCTGCTTGATTTCTGCTTCTGTGGGGATGGGAACCGGAGTTGATTTGAGGATAGCTCCATTGATTTTTGGCATGTTACCCGCCGTGCCTGTGGCCAGACTTCTGAAGCGCTCTCGGCAATGAGGGCTATTGAAGTAACGCCACAGCAATGTTGTAACAGCCTCCTCCGAGGTCCTGAGACGTATCATCAAGTCGGGATAAATCATGGCTTCATCTGAGCCGTGGTATAAAGCGGCAGTCCCTAGATACTCAAGGGAGTTAGCACGTTGAACAAGCAAGTCACCTGACTCCAACCAGTACTTGGAATCCTGGTCCACCGTTTCAATGAGACGCTTTGTTGTGTCTTCGTTGATAATCAGTTGGCCTTGAGTTGTTGCGCTGAGTTTCATGGATAGCGTTCCAACGGCATCGGATGCGGTTTTTCCCGAGTAACCATTTGTCGGTCCATCCCAACACAAGGCTTCGACAGAACTCCAACACCACCCCCTCGGCAAATCCGGAAGCTCTGCCTCGTCCACAGGCTCAGGCTCCTCGTAGCGTTCGTGGGCGCGTTTGGTGTATTTGGCGAGGGTTTTGCGGTCGTCCTCGGGGGTCCAGTCCTTGCCCTTCTTGAGGGCGCGGGCTTGTGCGCGGTCGCGGTAGGTCTCGGCGTAGTCGGCGATCCACCTCTTCTTGCGCTCAACTCGGATGCGTTCGAGGAGGACCGACGCAGGCTCGACGTCGGGGTTGGCCTCGCGCCACTCGCGGGTGAGGTCACCGCGGAAGGCTGCGGCGAGGACGGACTTGCGGAACCTGTCGAGGAGGGTGGGGACGGCGTCGAGGGCTTCTTGAGCGGCTTTTGAGTGGGTTTGAAGCGCTTCGATTTTGGCTGTGATGCGGCGTTGTTCGTTGAGGGGGGGGAGTGGTATTTGGAGATTGTTGAGAGCTTTCTGCGTTAACTTCGGCTGAGCAGACCCAGTAATGAATGGACTAAGATCTGTTTGGGCGAACCATGATGCTAAATATGCAATTGGAATTCCGGCTAAAGGTGTAACAACATGTGCATGATTGTTAACCCAGAACTTTCCTTCTGCTTTGAATGCGATTGGTGTTGTTCGCGATAGAAGGTTGGCTCCATCTTCAGCTATTAGTAAATGCGGCCCGTCGAACAAGTAGTCATCTATGTAGTCGATGACTCCAGAAGCTCCATAGTAGGGATAGATTCCCTGCCGTTTTGCTCGGTCGGCTCTTTTTACTGGAATACGTTTTCCATCAAGGTTGAGAACGATTTCTAAAAATGAAGTATGTGTCCAACCAGGTGGTGATTTGATGTTACTTGGTTTTGTTTTCATTTGTTTGCTCTCATCTAACCATCTAGTAAATCGCTGAGGTCTTCCATCTCTTTTGTTGCTGTTCGAAGCAGATTGAGGATTTCATTGGCAATCTCCTCAGGATCGGGGAGGTCTTCGGCGCGTTCGATGGAGTCGTCACGGAGCCAGGTGATGTTCAAGTCGTCGTTGCGCTCGGCGATCTCGGCGCGGGTGAAGCGGCGGAAGCGCCCCTCCTCGCCCTGGTCGGTGCGGGGGCTCTTGCCGTTGGGGTCGGCGCCGTAGGCGTCCATGAAGGGCTTGAGGTGGTCGAGGGTGAAGGGGTTGCGCTTGCCGAAGGAGGGCATGTTGGTGCGGAGGTCGTAGACCCAGGTCTCGGTGGTGTTGCCCTTCTCGGAGTGGCCGCGCTGGAAGAAGAGGACGTTGGTCTTGACCCCCTGGGCGTAGAAGATGCCGGTGGGGAGGCGGAGGATGGTGTGCAGGTTGCATCGCTCCATGAGGGCGGTGCGGAGGCTTTTGCCGGTGTTGTCCTCGAACAGGACGTTGTCGGGGAGGACGACGGCGGCGCGGCCGCCGGGCTTGAGGCCGCGGAAGATGTGCTCGACGAAGGCGAGCTGCTTGTTGGAGGTGTCGTGGGTGACGGTGAAGTCGGCGCGGTTGGGCGTGCCTGAGCCCTTCTTGGTGCCAAACGGGGGGTTGGTGAGGATGACGTCGGCGGGAAGCAGGGAGGCCCCGGCGCTACCGAGGGCGTCGCCGAGGCGGAGGGTGCCTTTGTAGGCGCGGGGTTGCTCGTCGAGGATGTCGGCCTGGCCGGGGGCGCTGTTGGCTGGGAGGTCGGCGTCGTGGGCGACGGTGTCGATGTTCTCTTTGGCCAGGCCGCCCTCGATGCCGTGGAGCATGAGGTTCATGAGGGCGAGGCGGTGGGTGTCCTGCACCAGCTCGACGCCCCAGAGGGCCTGGTTGAGCTGGAAGTGGGCCTGCTCGGCGGAGAGGCTGTAGATGCTGCGACCTTCATCTTCAAGGGCGCGCATGATCCATTGGTGGGCCGTGACCAGAAAGCCCGCCGTGCCCGCCGCGGGGTCCTGGATCACCTCGCCGAGCCGAGGCTGGGTGAGGGCGACCATGCAGTCGATGAGGGGGCGAGGGGTGAAGTACTGGCCAGCGCCGGACTTCTTCTCCTGGGCGTTCTTCTCAAGAAGCCCCTCGTAGAGGTCCCCGATGCCCTCCTCGTCGATGTTGAACCAGTCGATGGAGTCGATGGCGGTGACGATGGTGGCGAGGTTCTTGGCGCGGCGCAGGGTGGTGTAGGAGTCGGCGTAGATGGCCTGGACGCGGCCTTTGCCTTCGCGGCCGAGCTTGAGCAGGAGCTCGCGGTAGAAGTCGAGCTGCTTCTTGCCGTCGCGGGCGACGAGCTGGCCCCAGCGGCAGTCCTCGGGGATGGCGGCCTCGGCCTGGGTCTCCTGGGCCATCTTGAGGAAGAGGAGGTAGGTCAGCTCGGTGACATACTGATGGTAGGTGACCCCGTCGTCGCGGAGGACGTCGCAGAGCTTCCAGAGTTGATTGACGATGTCGTTGTTGTTCATGACCGTCCTGGTTAACGCGCCGTTCGTTCAGGTGTTGAGGGATACGGCAGGTGAGGCAGGGCGTCAAGAGGGAGGAGGCCAGATGGCGGTGGCGAAGCGTTGGAGGATGGTCTCCAGCTCGCCCTGGAAGAAGCGCTTGTTGATGCCGTCGAAGCCACCGACGCGGCGAAACTGGTTGTGATCGAGGACGGCGCGGTCGACCAGGGTGTTGTGGTTGAACTGCTCGGCGAGGTTCTTGAGCCAGGAGCGTTGGGTGTTGTTCCAGTCGCGCTCGGCGAGCAGGCGTTCGAGGGCGCCTTGCACGCGCTGCTGGTGGGGGATGAGCGGTTCGTCAAGGAGGACGCTGCGGGTGTGGTCGATGAGGGTGGTGGGTGCGTTGACGCCGTAGGTCTCGGCGCTGGCGGTGCGGAGGGTCTGGTCGGTGAAGCCCGCCTCGGCGGCGCGGTGGGCGAGCGCGTGGAGGACCTCGCGGGTGAGGCGCTCGGGGTGCTGGGTGATGAGGTGGATGTGCTCGTGGTCGCGCATCGCCAGGATGAAGTCGCGGAAGGAGGCGAGGTGGGCGGAGGCGTTGAGGTGTTCGCCGTAGTGGGTGATGGTGCCGGTGGAGACGTCGCCGCCCTCGTGGACGATGCTCTGTGTGCGGTAGGGGACCCGCTCCAGGAAGGTGGCGAGCGTGTCGTGGCGGGCGAGCCAGTCCTGGAGTTCGGGGGCCGGGGTGTCACGGATGAGGTCGATGAGGCCGGTGACGTTGAGCCCACCGCTGAGGCGTTGGATCTCGGTGAGGGCGTCGCCGACGAAGCGGTCGCGGCGGCTGCGCAGGCGCGCGATGAGTTGGTCGCGGACGAGCTGGCGGGCCTCGACGGAGAGCGTGGGATCGCCCAGCTCACGGGCGAGCTGGGGGAAGTCGATGCTGGGCCGGGTAATGACCGGGCGCATGTAGGTCTTGTGTTGGAGGGCGGCGTAGAGGCCCACGGCGTCGAAGACCCGGAAGTGCTCCTTGTGGATGGTGGGGCAGAGGCGGGTGGCGCGGCCGAGCATCTGCTCGTAGAGGATCCGGCTGCGGACCCGGCGCAGGAAGACCAGGTTGGTGATGCGCGGGACGTCGATCCCGGTGGTGAGCAGATCGACCGTGACCGCGATCCGGGGGTATTGGTCGTTGCGGAAGCGGGCGATGAGTGAGCCGGGGCGGTCGGAGGCCCCGGTGATCTTGACGATGGAGTCGTCGTGGACCTCCTGCCCTGCTTCTCGGAAGACCTCCTTGAGGATCTGGACGACCTGATCGGCGTGGTGGTCGTTGGCGCAGAAGACGAGGGTCTTGCCGGGCGCGTTGATCTGGATGTGGTCGGTCAACTCGGTGCAGACGGCGCGGTTGAAGCCGTCGCTGATGACGCGGTCGTTGAAGTCGCCGAGCTGGATGTTGACCTCGTCGGGGGCGTTGACCAGATCCACGGTGGAGGTGGTCTCGTCGTACACCATGAGGGTGCTGTTGGCGTCGTAGGTGATGCCCTCGCGGCCGAGCTTGGTTTCAATGAGGGTGGGTGGCTTGTGATCGATGAGGTATCCGTCGATGACCGCCTGGCGGTAGACGTACTGGTAGATGGGCGCGTTGAAGATCTCGGTGGTGTGGTCGGCCGGGGTGGCGGTCAGGCCAATGCAGGCGGCGTCAAAGTGCTCAATGGCGCGGCGGTACTTGGAGACGTAGTCCCGCTCGTCGCGGAACGAGATCTCAACGTCGCTCATCTCGCGGTCGTGGTTGTAGCCCCGGTGGCACTCATCGACGATGACGCAGTCGTAGAGGTCGGTCGGCACGACGGGGTCGTCGTCGCCAGGGTAGAGCACGCGACGGACGAGGCCCTGAACGGTGGAGACGTGCAGTCGGGTGTGGATGTCCGGTTCATCTCGGAGCCCGGCGACGTTGTAGATGTCGGTCATGGGTTGCAAGCCCTCCAGCCGGACCTCGCTCATGGCGCTGAAGGCTTGATCGCCCAGTGAGGTGCGATCGACGAGGAAGAGGATCCGATTGAAGAGTCCCGACTTGAGGAAGCGATAGACGAGGGCGATGCAGGTGAGCGTCTTGCCGGTGCCGGTGGCCATATGAAGGAGGAGCCGCTGCTGGCCGTCCTGGAGCAGCGCCGCCTCAATGGCCGAGATCGCCTCACGCTGGTAGTAGCGCAGACCCACGTCGAGCGCGGCTGGGGGTTCGCGCTTGAGCACCTCGAACGCCTTGACGGGGTCGTGCTTGAGCCAGTCCGAGACGGTCTCGGGGCGAGGCCAACCCTTGAGGGGTCGCGCGAGGTTGGTGGGTCGCCGCAAGTCGGTGAACCAGATCCCGCTGCGATTTTTGAGGCCCGGTGTGTCGATGAAGGGCCTGCCGTTGGTGGCGAAGATGAAGGGGAGCTGATAGCGCCCCCACGGGCCTCCGGGGAGCACCTCCTCATCGAGGGGGGTGTAGTCCTCGCTGTAGCGCTTGGCCTGTTGAAGGACGCCAGGGACATCTTTGTTGTAGCGCTTGGCCTCCACGACGCCGACCAGGGTCAAGCCGATAAAGAGGGCGTAGTCGGCGCGTCCGTTCTGGGTGGGCCACTCGGAGATCGCGCGGTTGCGGTTGCGGAGCGGTCGTGCGCCCTTCTCGAAGGTGAGAGCGAGGCTGTCGACCTCCCAGCCCGCCTGGCTGAGTTGGCGATCGATGAGCGTCTTCCGCGTGTCCAGCTCGTTGAGGCCGAGCGCCTCAAAGCTGCCATAGCGCTCGGCGCGTTCGAGCAGCTCCTTGCTCTGGGCGTCGGAGGCTTCAGCGGCCTTGACGCGCTCGGCTTCAAGGCGTTCTTGATGGTGTTGACGCTGTTCGATCAGGCGAGCTTCGGCTTCCTCAGCGAGCGCCAGCGCGGCGGCGACCTCAGCGTAAGCCGCCTGGGATTGCTCCTTCGCTGCTTTGGCCTCATCGACAGATTGGGCGTAGAGGCGGTGCAGCTCATCAAGCTGTTGGCGTAGCTCCTCTTGAAGTTCAGCGGTGTTGGGGGGTGGGACAAACTTGCTCGGGACGTCGCGGCCGCCAGGGCCAAACATGTTGAAGAACCACCGCCCAAGGCGCCACGCCGTGCGAAGCAGATACAGCGCCTCGCGCTGGTTGGAGGTGTGATCGTGGACCGCCTTGTTCCCCGCGAGGCGCACGTCGTGAAACAGCCGCGCCACATCGCTTGTGATGATCCGGTAGTCGCTCATCTGCCGCACGGTGTCCGAGAAGGACTGATGTGAACTCGCCAACCCGGATCGCGCGACGGCTTGATGCGCCATCACCTCGGCGAACTGCCTGAGCTTGAACATCGCGGTGTTCGGGTCATCCAGAACATACCGCTCCGCCCTCGCGCCATACTCAACAAGCAAGGGTTCAAGGACGCTCAGGTACGCGAAGTTGGGGGAGGGGGGGAGGGGTTGTGTCATATCGCCTGGGTTCATGATGCTGAACAGGTATTTGGTATTCGGCGTTGTTTGTCTTATCGCACTTCAGGGCAAAGAATATTGAAACCTGGGTTGGCCGTCAATACGAGGCTTCGTCCTCAGGGCTCTGTTTTCGCCTTCATTGACGGCGAGTGGCCCCAGGACGCACGGGGAACCTCTCGGCATCTGGTCACGTTCGGCGAGGGCCGACGCGCAGGCTGGGGGGTGAATGGCTTTCACTGGCCGCCACGCCGCAGGATCTGCTTGGCGTGGGACCCGATTGTGTCGGAGTTCCTGAGCGATTCAATCCAGGGTGGACACAGATCGAGTCAGCCTGGTCGACTTGTGGCGGGGAGCGTTGTACTCTGCGAATGTTCAACAGTGTATTAAAGTGCAAACATCAAGCATTCATAAGGTAAGGCATCATGGCGTATAAGACCCACCCCAGCACACCACCATCTCGCACCTACGTTCACCTCCCGTGCGGTACCCGCGCGACGATCGCCGATGGGCCAGAATCGGGGCTCGACGAGAACGACGTGGATCTCCAACCGCACAGCCTCCTCTCCAACCCGCTACAACGCTTCTCTGGCCGGACGGCATGCAGCCACTGCAACCAGTTTCGACCTGTCCAGGAGTTTGCGTGGGTGGACACAAACGAAACGATCGCCGCGTTTCGTGAGCGCTGGGCTGAGCGGGCGCCCTTCTGGGCCAGGATGGTGTACACCCCCGCAGGGACCCTCGTCATCTGGGGTGGGAGCACCGCGGTGGGGCTCCTGCTTGGGCTGCTGTCGAGTCAAGTCATCTCCAGCTGGTGGGTCATTGGCCTGCTTGCCTTCGTCGGGATGGTCGTGGGGTTCTTTGTCGGTATGATCATTCTTGAACCCATCCTCGCGCTCGTTTTCCGGCTCGCCTACCAGGTCGAAGATCCACGCCAGCTCATTTGACGCTTCATTTCAGGGGTTGTGGGTGCATCGATACCAGGGGGCGTGAGCGCTTTGGTGAGGTGATGCCTGTTTTCTGGATATTCGTGAAGTCGGCTTGAAGACCAGGGCCGGGTTGAGGTAGGTTGTCCGCGCCAACCGATGATGTCTGTGCGACGCAACCCAACACACCCCATGAGAGGCCCATGATGTTCCCACGACCCCGAACTCGCCGCGCCGCGTGGACCGCGGCGCTGTGCCTGAGCGCGCTGCTCGGCGCCACCGCCTGCTCCGATGATGACGACGGCGGCGGCGGCTCCAACCCGGCCTCCGACCTCACCGATCAGCTGCGCGAGTGCGGCGTCCTGACCGATGGGGACCTCGGCGCGGTTGATATCGACGACGAGAGCCGGTGCGTGTTGGAGTGCGTGTTCGAGCAGGGGTGCGTCGATACGCGGCTCTACATCTGCGGCCCCCAGGAGAGCGAGGAGCAGGCGAGCTACGACGAGCTGCTGGAGGGCTGCCTCGCGACGTGTGGCCTCCTCTTTACGTGCGAAGACGGCATGGCGATCGACGGCAGCTTCCAGTGCGACGGCTTCGCCGACTGCTTCGATGGCAGCGACGAGGACGGCTGCGAGCAGGAGCAGACGTTCGCGTGCGGGTCGGGTGAGTCGCTGCCGCAGAGCGCGCGGTGCAACTACCAGGTCGACTGCATGGACGGCTCCGACGAGTACAACTGCCTCGGCTTCGTCTGCGAAGACGGTTCGGTCATCCCCGAGGAGGTGCGCTGCGACGGGGTGGCGCAGTGCCCCAGCGGCTCCGATGAGGTGGGCTGCGACTACTTCACCTGCAACTCGGGCGAGGTGGTTCGGGCGGGGGCGCGGTGCAACCTGCTGGAGGAGTGCGAGGACGCGTCGGACGAGTACGGGTGCGCGCAGATCGTGTGCGATGAGCCCGACACCTGCACCAACCCGCTCGCCCCCAACTGCAGCTGCGTCAACACCTATGGGCTGCTGTGCACCCGGCCCGACGCGCCGGGGTGCACCTGCACCTTGCTGGATCAGGGCTCCACGGGTCAGTTTGGTGCGTGTTCGAGTGATCTGGACTGCGGGGTCGGTCAGGCCTGCTTCAGCGCTTCGGGCGTCCCTCCCGGGCAGTGCGTGCTGGTGTGCACCGACAACCCGAACATCTGCCCGGCGGGGACCGGGTGCACCTTCGTCGGCGGCGAGTCGGTCTGCATCGCGTCCGGGCGGCCCCCCGAGACCGACATCTGCGCCGAGGATGGGCTCTACGGCGATGGGTTCTGCGACTCCTTCTGCCCGCAGCCCGACCCGGACTGCGGGGGGGAGACGAGCGACTACATCTACGTGCTGGTGGAGGATCTGAGCCGGGATGAAGGTGGGGAGGGGCCAGGGGCCGACATCGACGCGATCTCCGTGACCGTCCGTGGCGTGGAGCTGTTCGCCACCGGGGTCGTGGACTTCAGCCTCGGTGGGGGATCGTGGCTCGACCCGACCGAGGCGCTCGGCGCCCCCGACTCGGCCTGCACGGCCACCAACTTCGTCTCCCTCGGGGGCCTGGGCGGCTACCTCATGGTGGAGTTTGGCGCGCTCTTCAGCTCAGGCGACTCGGTGACCGTGTACGAGCTGGGGGTGACCACCTGCCCCAACCAGCCACAGTGGATTGATGAGGACTACCGCGTCTCCGTCTCCGTCTCCACGAACTTTGGCGACTTCATCGAGATCGGCGTGGGTGGCACGGGGCTCAACACCATCGTCGTCCCCTGACGGCGGCCCTACGGCGCGAACAGCACGACGTGCTCCTCCGACGAGCGTGAGCACCGGTAGTGGCTGATCTCGGGCTCGGACGTCCGAACGCACTCGCACACGTCGCTCGCCGCTTGGCAGGCCTCGGGGATGGGGTGGCAGAAGGTGGAGAGGAACTCCCCGTGCTGGATGTGCGCCAGGCAGTACTGGGAGGTGTCGCAGGCGTCTTCGCACCCCTCCTCCACGTTGATGCTGCCGCCGAAGCAGGCGGTGAGCGCCACGAGGGCGGTCGCGGCGAGGAGGGGTCGGGTGGTGTGCATGGGGCACCTCGTTGTGGTTTGAACCCGTATCCAGTCAGAGGGTCCACAGTAACCTACCCATCGGCGCGCTTCAACGCAGCGGGCTCGGCCTCCAACCGCCCGAGGGCGTTTGCGTAGGCGGGTTTACTTGGCGTCTTCATTGGACTGGTCCATGTCCACGGCGTCCACGACCTCGAAGGCCGCCGGGATGACGAGGTCCTGGGACTCGACGTTGCACACGAGGGTCGCGCAGTCCTGACCGCAGCAGTTGTCCATGATGTCGACGCAGGAGAGCGACTGGTCGGGGTCGAAGCCCTCGCTCTGGACGTTGAGGCCGATGAAGTTGTCGACGATCCGCCCGGCGTGGGCCGTGAGGGCGGAGTCATCGACGATCTGGAGGCCGACCAGGGCGCTGCCGTCGATGCTGAAGCGGTTGAGGGTCGCGCTGGCCGAGTGGGACACCGAGACGCCGACGCCGCTGTTCATGTCGTAGGGGCGAGGGGCGGTGTGGTGGATGATGAGGTCGGTGAGGTCGATGTGGGTGTTGGCCTGGGTGGAGACGACCGACGCGTCGTGGCTGTCCTCGATGAGGACGCGGGTGGCGGTGAGGGAGGAGCCGGACTCGATGCTCATGGCGCGGCCGAAGTCCATGTCGAGCTGCTGGGGCTGGGTGTTGAGGATGGTCAGGTCGGTGAAGACGCCGCTGGCCTCGCGGAAGCCGAGGAGGCTCGCCGCGTGGTGGTTCTCCAGCCGGACGCGCTCGCCCTCGATGGCGCCCTGGGAGAACGAGCCGAGCCCGGCGCCGCGGCTGTTGTCGAAGGCGAGGGGCTGGGTGTCGCGTATGACCAGGTCACGGACGACGGCCCGTGAGCCTTCGTCGGTCACCCCGAAGCCGCCCTCCTCGTTGCGGGCGAGCATGAAGCGCTCGGCGTGGAGCTGGGTGCCCTGGTAGACGCCGACCCCCCAGCCGTACCCGTACCGACCGGGGGCGGAGGGGGTGGCGCCGTGGGTCTGGAGGATGGTCACCTCGGAGAGCGTGGCCTCGGTGGTGCGGTAGACGCCGAACTCCTCGGAGCCGGGGAGGGCGGCGCCCATGAAGATGCCGAAGTTGTTGTTGTCGACGAGCAGGACGCGCCGCCCCTCCATCTGGCCCCCGAGGCTGATCTCCATGCCGCGGCCGTACTGGTCGTTCGACGCCATGGGGCGGGTGCCGCGGACGGTGACGTCGGTCACGGAGGAGGAGCCGTCGCGGTTGGTGTGGAGCCCGACCTGATGGTTGTGGAGGAGGGTGAGCCGCTCGCCCGTCATGACGCCGCCGGACGTGACGTAGATCCCCTGCCCCGCGGTGAGCCTGTCCGCCTCAGGCTGCGTATGGGCGACGGTCACGTCGGTGAGCCTCGCCTCGCCGCGGACGTAGATCCCGGTGGTGTGGTTGTGGGTGAGCAGGAGCCGCTCCCCCTCGAAGACGCTCCCGTCCTCGACCCCGACGCCGCGGCCAAACCGGGCGTTGTCCGTTCCTGGCTGCGTGCCCGTGATGACGGCGTCGAGGAAGCGGACGTGGCCTGTTTCGAAGAGGATCGCGCCGGAGCGGGTGTTGCGCTCCAGCACGACCCGCTCGGCCTCCAGCGACGACTCCGTAGAGACCACGATCCCATAGCCCTGGGTGCCGTCGGAGGCCTGGGCGAGCGTCCCCTGGACGTGGAGGTCGGTGACGTGGGCGGTGCCGCCGAGGGTCATGTACACCCCGTAGGTGCGGTTGTTGGCGACGACGAGGCGCTCGCCCTCCAGCGAGGCGCCGTTCTGCACCGCGAGCCCGATGCCCGCGGTGTCGTCCAGCTCCTGAGGCCGGGTCTCGGCGATGATCGCGTCGGAGGCCAGGGCGTGAGTCTCGGCGCCATCGACCCGAAGCCCGACGCGGCGGTTGCGCCAGATGAACAGCTGGGTCGCCTCCAGCGAGGCGCCGTCGGTCACGTTGAGCCCATAGCCCAGCTCCTGGGTGGCGTTGGAGCGGGTCTCGCGGATGGCGCTTCGGCGCAGCGTGGCCGTCCCGCCGCGGATCCAGACGCCGTTCTTCGTCGCCTCGTGCGCCTGCACCCCCTCCAGTACGGCGTCGCCGCTCGCCTCCACGACGATCCCGGGGCGCGGCCCGGTGACGGTGAGGTCGCCCACCCGAACCCCCGCGCCCGACACGGTGAGGGTCCCCGCCTCATCGTCCGCGGTCGGGGCGGCGAGCGTCGTGCTCGCGGCGCAGGCCCCGAGGAGGGCGACGGGGCGGTCCAGCGCGACCGCCTCGTCGTACCGCCCGACCCCGACGGCGACGACGTCGCCGTCGTCGGCGATGGCCAGCGCCGCGGCGACGGTCTGCGCGGGGGCCTCTCGGGAGCCGTCGCCGTCGGGGTCGGCGTCGGCGGACACGTACACGATCTGACCTGCCGCGAAGGCGTCGCCCGCCCGCTGCCTCAAGGTCGCCTCGTCGGGCCAGGGGGCGTCGGGCGGGCACGCCGAGCCGACGGGGACGCAGTCGGGCTCACCGAGCAGGGCCATGGTGCCCGCGGGGCAGTCGTCGGGCGTCTCTGGGGGGGCGCAGACCTGCTGCTGCTCGACGAGATCGACGACGTCGTCGGCGATCGCCTCGGCCTCGTCGATGAACGCGAGCGGGGTGACCTGCCGCCACCCGTCCGGGCAGCTCCAGGCCATGGTCGCGGGGGGGAGGGGTTGGCAGGTGCCCTCCTCGACCAGCTCGCCGGGGCACCCCTCGGGTGGGACCAGGACCGGCTGGAGCGGCAGGCAGATCCCATCGTCGCTGAACTCGCCGCTTGGGCACGCGCTCGTCGGCGTCGCCGGGGTCTGCCCTTCGCAGGGGTTGTCCTCACCGGCGTCGGGGCTCATCGTCGTCATCGAGGCGCCTGTGTCCGCGTCCTCCACGGCGGGCTCCTGCTCCTCCGCGCCGCCGCAGGCCGACAGCAACGTCAGCAGGGAGAGCGTCCACACCGTCATGGTCATCTGCATGTCGTCTTCTCCTGATCCCATGGGCTGCTGGAGGCATCATGGCCACAAGACGACCGTTTGGCAATGGCTGGGTGTGTCCGCTCAGTCATGGGGGGCAACGTGGATGTCGGGGGAGGGGAGCTGGCGGGGGAGGCGCGGCGGGTCAGTTGCAGATGGAGACGTTATCCACGCCGGGCAGGGGCATGCAGCCGGTCGGCTCGGCGAACATGGCGTCGTCGTGGCGCCTGACGCGGAGGTTGCTGAAGATGTTGTCGGCGGTGCCGCCCCCGCCCGAGGCGGAGATGCGCAGCGGCAGGAGGGTCTCGCGGGAGCCCGTCTCGGTCGGCAGGCAGTAGTCGGAGTGGGAGGGCTGGTTGGGGCCAGCGTTCCTGGCGACCATCAGGCAGGGGTTGCAGCGCTCGTCGCTGCGGGCGAGCGAGGTGAAGCGGGCGTCTTCGGGCGACGTGAGGCACCCCTCCAGGTCGGAGTCGCCGAGGCAGTCCAGCAGGTGGCGGCTGATGCCCGGCGTCAGCGGCAGCACCTCGGTCTCCCCGCCGACCTGCGCCACCACGGAGCGGGTGACGGGGGCGGGCGCCGGGGCGAACGTGTAGACGATGGTGGTGTCCGAGCTGGCCTCCCAGATCCAGAGCAGCTCGGTGCCTTGAGCGTCGTGGACCCGCTGGCGGGCGAGCTGCCGCACGATCCCGCCCTCGTCCAGGACGAAGCGGTTGAAGACCGTGGAGGTGGCCTGTTCGCCGTCGGCGCGGCTGATCAGCGTGTAGACGCTGTCGCGCACCACGGGGCGCTGCGGGCACTGCTGCTGGTAGAGGTGGTCGAGGGCGTCCACGAAGAGGTTGTGGTTCTGCCCGTCGAAGTTCTCCGTGAGCGGCTTGTCGGTGAAGTCGCCGTGGCTGTGGGTGCAGGAGGTCAACGCCCGGTCGCAGCCGAGGCGCGCGATCTCGCCGGGGTGGTTGGGGTCGATGATCTCGGTGATCGCCTCGTGCGGGCCGTCGGTCGGCTCGATGTAGGAGATCGGGATGATGGAGTGGTAGTTGGAGTCGCTCAGCTCGGCCATCATCAGCGCCGGGCGCCCGCTGTTGAGACGCAGCCGCAGCGCGTCCTCCTCGCAGGACGACGGCTCGTCGCTTCCCTCATAGCCGATGTCGTCCAGCCACTGATCGCCCAGGCCGCCGTACACCAGCGCGTGCGCCCTCATCTGGAAGTCGCGCATCGTCGCGATCCACTCCGAGCCATAGACCTGCGCCGCCTCGGCGGGGTTGGCCGCCCCGGGGATCGTGACGGGGCGGCCGTTCTCGAACCCCATCATCATCACGTTGCTCAGCACCTCGTGGACGGGGATGTCCGCTGGCGTGCTGACCGCTGGGCGGCTCGGGTCGAACGTCACCTGGTAGGCCATGTACAGCTCCGCCAGGTTCATCCCAAAGCAGATCCCCGTCGGCCCCGCGTCGCAGATGACGTTCTCGTTGGGAAAGCGGTTCTCCGGGTTACGGAGCCAGTCCATGGGCGTGCGCTCGCACAGATCCTGGTTCGCGTCGGGCAGGTTCCCGTTGCTGGTGCCGTTTGAGGTGCCTCCAGTCGTACCGTTTGAGGTGTCTCCAGTCGTGCCGTTTGAGGTGTCTCCGGTCGTGTTGGAGGTGTTGGAGGTGGTCGCGCCGTTGTTGGCGCCGTTGTCGGTGTTGTTCTGAGGGGAGTCGGGCTCAAAGCAGCCCGTCAGCAGGGTCATCATCAGCGTCAAGGTCATCAGCGTGATCGCGTACACAACACGGTTCATGGTCATAAGCGTCATGGTCTCCGTTCATGGCGCGCTGCCAGGCAGCGCTTGAAACATCATGGGGCAGTTTTCTCGGCGCCGAGCGTCGGCGTCATCATCGTTCGCAGGGGTCAGACGTGGCGGTCGGGTTTGTATTCACGTTATTTTGTTTATTTTGAGTCGTGTGATTGGAGGCGTCTGCGGGCGGGCGTCTGCGGGCGGTGTGATGGCGTGTGTGCGTGCAACGGGGGAGTCACGCTCATCTTTCACCCCCGGAGGCAAAAAAACCGGACTGCCTCGAAGGTCACGGGCCGTGGTTCCAGGAGCCCGCGTCCGTTGACAAACCCCGGGGCGGAGATTACATCGGTCGCCATGGGTGGCCCTGACGCGTGGGCCGAGTGAACACACCAACCGATTCGACGTCTCCGCTCCGACATCACCTCATTTGCGGCGTGAGCCTGCTGCTGCTGGGCTCGCTCGGGTCACCGGCCTGGGCTCAGAGCGCCCGCCCCTGCTCCATCGAGGAGCGCACCCTCAGCGCATACGACGGTGAGGTCTCCTCCGCGCACACCTCGCGGACCTACGACGCCCAGGGGCGGCTCCTCGTCGAGGAGCGGGGTGGTCAGGTGACGCGCTACGCCTACCTCACCACCTCCGAGCCGACCCGACTCGCGCGCCAGCTGCTCGATGAGATGAGTGGCCGTGGGTCGCTGCCCCCGGGTTCGCCGCTCGCCGGGCTCCTGAGTGACCCCGAGGCGTCCTGGAACATCCACATCATCGACGCGCGCACCCAGCGCACGGTCTACCGCGCCGTGGGGCACGAGTGGCTCTTTCGCGACCACCACGACGCCCAGGGGCGTCACGTCCGCGCGGACCCGCTCGCCGCGGTGGACCTGTGGGCGGACGGCTTCGTCCGTCGGTACGATCGCCTCGGGCGCGTGGTGTACGAGGAGAGCACGGGCTATGCCATCCGGCGCACCTACGACGCCTACGGCCACCTCGTGCGCGAGGCGTGGTTCCCGCGCCTTGTCCGACACCTCCCCCATGACCGGATGCGCACCACCTCTCAGGTGCTCTACAACGAGCCGGTCTACCGGAAGTCCTGGCGCTACGTCGGCCCCCACAAGCTCGTCCAGACCTACGCCTGGTTCTCCGGGGACCCGAACCTGGATGAGTTCGGCTTCGAAGGCGACACCCCGGGCTCTCGGACGTGTCGCTTCGAGCATGCGCAGGATCCCCACCGCTGGACCCGGCGAGTCTGCTCCTCAAAGGGTGCGCGGGTCTCGGAGACCCGCGTGCGCTACAACGACCTCGGCCTGCTCACCGAGCAGGTTGACATCGACCGCGACGGCGTCGCTACCCGGCAGGGGTTTCGGTACGACGACCGCGGCCTCCTCGTCGAGCGGGTCCACGCCACCCCGACCCGCACCGCCCGCACGACCTTCGCCTACGACGCCCAGGGTCGCCTCGTCCGCGAAGACGGCCCCGACGTCCAGCGCACCTGGTCCTTCGACGACCAGGGCCGGCTGACCCACGTGACTCGGCGAGGCCCTCAAGACCCCTCCGAGGACGAGCCGGAGGAGATTTTCTATCGCTACGACTGCCCCGCCGATCGAGACGCCCGGCACACCGAACTCCCATCCACCCGCAGCGCGGAGGGCGCGCCATGAACACCCCATCACGCCTCGTCGCGTCGGCCTCCCTGCTGCTGCTCGGGGTCGCCTGCCAGGCGACCTCGGAGCCCTGTCCGCCCATCAACACCGTCGTGGGCGATGTCAGCTTCGTGGAGACCTTCGGCTACCCGCCGGACGCGCGCACCAGCAGCCAGGTCCGCGTCGAGACCCACCTGCACTACATCGAGGAGCGCCTGCGCGCCGTCGACACCGCCCACCTGACCGACGGCCAGCGCGCCCGGCGCCTGGCGCGGCTGGAGGCGCTGCACGCCTACCACGGCGCCGACGGCTTCCCCGTCAACGACGACCACCCGGACGCGCGGCGGCCAACCTTCATCAGCGACAACGGGCACGTCTGCGCGGTCGGCGCGCTGCTCCCGGACGATCTGGTCCA
>PBBL01000083.1 GCA_002716585.1 Myxococcales bacterium
CCTCGAAGTCCTTGAGCGCCTTGTAGAAGTCCTTCTCCTTCATCCACGCGATGCCCCGGTTCTCGTAGGCGGCGCTGTTCTTCGGGTCGAGCTTGATGGCGGCGTCGTAGGTCCGGATCGCCTCGTCGAGGCGCCCCTGCTCCAGGAGGGCGTTGGCCTGGGCGTAGGAGCGCTGGGAGCGCGCCGTGGCGTCGGCGAGCGCGCCCGCGCCGTCCGCGCCGGTCGCCCCGCGGCCTGTTCCGCAGGCGCTCAGGAGCGTCACCGCGGCGAGCAGCGCGGTGATCATGGCGAGCGTCATGGGGTTGAAGCGGGTACGGGTGGTAGGATACGTCATAGGGGCCTCCGGCCTGAACCCACGCCCTGGTGTGGGTTGGAGTGATACGTCCAACGGGGCGGCGCCGCTCCTGCGCGTCAACACGGACAGGTTGACGGGTGAGCCGCGACCAACCGCCGCCGGTGGGATTAGATGGGAGGCGGCCCGGATTTATTCACTGGGGCGCAGACGCCGCCCGAGCCTGGATACGCAACCTGGAACACGAGGACCGACGATGCGCCACAGTCACCACGTCAGCCGCGCCTGGCCCCTCCTGCTCGCCACCCTCCTCGGCGCGGCGTGGCTGGCGCCGGGCTGCTACACCCCCGAGGAGATGCGGGCGAAGGCGGCGGCGATGCCCGACCCTCGCGAGGAGCAGGCGGGGAAGCTGTGGACCGCGCTGGTCGAGGTGGCCGATGAGGAGAACTGGGAGGTCGAGATACAGCGCCGCGACGACCTCATCCTCACCGCGCTGCTGCCCGACGAGAGCGACGCCCTGCGCAAGCGGGTCCGCTGCCTCATCTTCAAGACCCCCTACGCGGTGGGCCTGAACGTCACGATCAAGTTCGATCAGCGCGCCGCGGAGGAGGGCTGGGTGCCCGCCAACTCCCCCGAACTCGCCGCCCGCGGCAAGGTCGAGGAGGAGGCGTTGGCGCGTCGGATCTATGGGCGCTGGCAGGCCGCGCAGTGAGCGCGCCCGGGCGCCTCGACCGTCGCGTCGATTGGGGGAGCCCCTGTCAGAGAATGTAGCGCAGCTCCTCCAGCGCCTTCAGACGGGCGAAGACCGCCTGGACGTCCTGGGGGGTCTGGGCGAGGAAGCTCAAGGTGACGCTGACGTGGTTGCCTCGGGAGCTGGCGCGCGTGGTGGTCGTCAGCGCGTCGGCTTCGGGTTGTTCGCCGAGCGCCTCCCGGGTGGCCTCCTCGACCGCCTCGACGAACGCGGGCTCGTTGGCGCCGATCGCCTTGACCACAAATCGGCAGGGGAAGGTGTGGACCGCTTCGAGCGATTCGGTGGATGGATGGTCCGCCATGTGACGATGCTCCTGGGTGTGTGCGTCCCACGCAGCTTGACTTCGGGGTCGAGGGCCAACCTCACGCGGCTCACCTCAATGTCCCAGCCTCGGCGGGGGGCTGTCAACATCTGGATCATCGGGTGCAAAGGCGGTATACGACACCTCGACCTGTTGGAGCGCGGTGCGGATGCACCTGAGACCGGCCCGGACGCATATATGGGATGCGCTGTGTTGACGATAACGGCCTCGCGCATAGGTTCATGAGGTCCGATGGTGTGACGGGGTGCGGTTTTCGACCCCTTCACGACACGGGCTGTCATGCCGAGAGGCTCGCGTATCCGGGCATCGACAACATGTTGAGGAGATGACGCGGATGGCGCCCAAAGATACACAGACGGTCGATTCTGAGATATCAAATAAGGAGAGTATGATCAGCACATTTGAAGAGGATATGACACCGGAAGTGGTGAGCGGCCCCGAGGTTGGGCAATACATGGATGAGGACGACTTCGAGAACAGCGGGATGACCGTCATCGACGTCGAGGATGAGGGCGAGTCGCTCGTCGCCAAGGAGACGAGCGACTGGCTCGACGGCCTGACGCCCGATGTCCCCCAGACCGAGCTGCCTGCGTCCGCCGATCCATTGACCCACTACCTCGCGCGGCTGCGCTACATTGAGCCGCTGCCTGCGGATGAGCAACAGCGGCTCGCGGTGGAGTTCCGCGAGAATGACGATCTGCGCGCGGCGCAGCTGCTGATCCTCACCAACCTGCGCCTCGTGGTCAAGATCGCCCGCGAGTACCAGCGCCGGTGGGCCAACCTGCTCGACCTGATTCAGGAGGGCAACGTCGGCCTCTCCGAGGCGGTCAAGCGCTACGATCCATACCGGGGGGTCAAGTTCACCTCCTACGCGCAGTACTGGATCCGCGCGATGATCCTCAACTACCTCATGAACCACTTCCAGCCCGTCAAGATCGGGTCGACCCGCGCCGGGCGGAAGCTGTTCTACAACCTCAAGAAGGCCCGCGAGCAGCTGCGCCGCGAGGGCTTCATGGCCACGCCCCAGGCGATCGCCGACATGCTCGGCGTCCCCGAGGCCGAGGTCGTCCGCGTGAGCGAGTACCTCGACGCGCCGCCGATCTCCATCGACGCCACCGCGCCCGGCCACGAGAAGACCACCTACGGGGAGCTGCTCCCGGCCGACACCGACTCCCCCGAGGAGCGCGCCGCCGACGAGGAGGCCACCGCCCAGCTCCACGAGACCATCAAGGCGTTCGGCGACGGCCTCACCAAGGAGCGCGAGCGCTCCATCTGGTTCGATCGCATGATCGCCGAGGACCCCCGCTCCCTCGTTGAGCTGGGGAACCAGTACGGCGTCTCCAAAGAGCGCATCCGTCAGGTCGAGGCGCAGATCCGCAAGCGCTTCAAGCAGTTCCTCATCAGCCGTCACGGCGAGGATGTCCAGTTCGAGTTCATCCAGGACACCTGAGCGCTCACCCCCCGATCGTCACCTCCCACACCTCCCGGGTCGCCTCGGCGACCGCCACGTCCAGCTCCTGCTGAGAGCCCCACCGCGTCCCCTCCAGGGTCATGGCGGGGATTCGTGCGTTGAGCGCCTCACTCAGCGGGCACGGGGAGAGCCGCAGCTTCGCCTCAGACACCCACTCCAGCCTGACGTGGGAGCCGTCGGGCAGCCTCAGGGTGTCGTCCGCGAGCAGCCAGCGGGGGTGGCCCTCGCGCGAAGCCCCGGGAGGGGTCATGCAGATGTAGAGGGAGAGGAGGTCGAGCATCTTCAGCCAGGCGAGGTCGCGCTGGATCTGAGCGGGGTCGTGGGGGACACGCGGCGCGAGCGCGTCGCGCCGGGCGCGCTCGTCGGTCTGGAAGGGCTCGAGGCCGAGGGTGCCGCGGAAGGTGGTGTAGTGGAGGCTGACCAGGAGGCCAACGTAGGGGTGGATCGCCGCCAGCTCGTCGAGGCCCGCGGAGTAGAGGGCGAGCCGGTCGTCGCGAGGGTAGTCGATGAAGCTGTAGGGTTGCCCGGTGTCCGGGTTGAGCTGGGGGCGGGCGTCGTGCTGGACCCAGGGGAGGTCATGGAGGGTGACGGCGAGCAGGAGGCTCAGGTCGAAGGGGGCGCCCCAGGCGTGGGCGAGTTCGCCGCAGAGGACGCCGTGGTCGTGTTGATGGATGAGGCGCAGGTGATCGGGGGCGTGTTGGATGAGCATCGCGAGGTGGGCCGGGGTCTCCTACCGGTCGGTGTAGTTGGGGGTGCCGCGGGTGGTGCCCATGGCGTCGCGAAACTCCTCAGGGAAGGTCGCCTCATCGACCTCGGCGAGGCTGAAGAAGGCGTTGATGTAGTGGCTGCCCGAGAAGTTGGCGCCGCGGAGCACGCTCTGCCGCATGTTGGTGTCTTCAAAGAGGGCGCCCTGGAAGACACAGGCGGCGAGCACGGCGTAGCCGAGGTTGGCGCGGGTGAGGTTGGTCTCGGCGAGGTTGGCGCCGGTGAGGTTGGCGCGTTCGAGGAGGGTGGACTCGAGGTTGGCGCCGGTGAGGTCGGCGCCTTCGAGGTTGGCCTCGGGGAGGCGAGCGTCTTCGAGGTTGGTCCCTTTGAGGTTGGCGCCCTTGAGGCTGACGCCGGAGAAGCCAAAGGAGGAGGTCATCTGGGCGCCTTCGAGGTTGGTGTTCTCCATGTTGATGGAGCCCATCTGAACCTCCTGGAGGTTGACGCCGCGACAGTCGGCGCCAGCGAGGTTGGCGCCTTCGAGGTTGGCCTTGCGCAGGCGCGCGCCCTGGAGGCGTGCGCCCGACATGTCGGCGCCAGCGAGGTTGGCGAAGACGAGGTTGGCCTCGGAGAGGTCGGCCTCGGTGAGGCGGATCCCGGGGGCCTTGACGCGGTTCCAGACGGTCTTCTTGAAGCTGGCGCCGGAGGCGTCGATGTTGGCGCCGCGGGCGCGCGAGAGGGTGGCGAGGTCGGCGGTGACCTTCTTGAGGGAGGCCTCGGCGAGGAAGGCGGCCTGGAGGTCAACCCCGGTGAGGCTGGCGCCGTCGAGGGTGGCGCTGGTGAGGTCGGCGCCCATCATGCGGCAGCTGCTCAGGGTGGCCTTCTTGAGTGAGGCGCTGCGCAGGTCGGCGTTCTGGAAGTTGGTGCCGCGGGCGTTGAGGCCGTCGAGGTTGGCGTTCTGGAGGAGCGCGTCCTGGGCGTCGCTGTTCTGGAGGCTGACCCCCTTGAGGTTGCAACCGGAGAGGTTGGCCAGCTCAAGGCGGGTGTTGTCGAGCTTGGCCTTACGCAGATCGAGCCCTTCGAGGTTGATGCCCCGCAGGTCGCGGCTGTTGTAGATCTCCTGAACCCGGTGGAAGCCTTTGAGGTGCTTCTCCCAGTCAGGCTCTCCAGCGACCAGCGCCTTGACGACCGCCTCGTGACACTCCGGACCGTTCTCGTGGTGAATCCACCTCAGTTTGACGTCCATGCTCCTCCTTTCCGGCGGCGGTGCACGATCCCTCCTGCGCTGGTGAGATCTGGGGTCGCTTGGAAGCGGCCACAGGTCACCTCAGTCCTCAGGTTCCTTCACATCGTGCCAGGGAACAACAACCACTACTGTGGCCAGTTATCGCCTGAATTGGGCCTGAGCGCAAGCGTCGCGCTCAGTCCTCGTCGCGTTGAAACAGCTCGGGCACGTCTGTGGCGAGGTGAAAGCCATTCCACGGCTTATTTTTGTTGTGCTCCAACATGGGCACGAGGAGCGCCTTGTGCAGCGAGGCGCCCCCATCGACCTTGATGGTCTCACCGGTGATGAAGGCGGCGGCGGGGCTGAGCAGGAAGGCCACGGCGGTGGACACCTCGCTCTCGGTGCCGATGCGCCCGGAGGGGTTCCGGGGCATCAGCTCGGCGGCGGCCTGCTGGACCGCCTCGGGGTAGGTGCTCAAGCCGCTCGACAGGATGAAGCCCGGGGCGACGGCGTTGACCCGCACGCCAGACGGCGCCCACTCGATGGAGAGGGTCTTGGTCAGGTTGACGACCCCGGCGCGGGCGGCGCCCGTGTGGGCCATCCCCGGGAAGCCGTTCCACATGTCGGCGACGACGCTCACGATCGCGCCCCCGTGGCGCGAGAGGGCGTGCTTGAACGCCGCCTGGGACACGAACCACGTCCCGTTGAGGTTGGTGTCCACGACCGCGCGCCACCCGCGCGGGCGGATCATCGCCGCTGGGGAGGCGAACTGCCCCCCGGCGTTGTTGACCACCGCGTCCAGGCGGCCGTGCTTCGCGACGAGCCCGGCGATCGCCGCGTCCACCGCCTCCTCATCGCGTATGTCGAGCGGCAGCGTGTCGGCGGCGCCCCCCGCCTCGGCGATCTCGGTCGCCGTCGCCTCCAGCGGCTCGGTGCGCCGCCCGGAGAGGACGACCGTCGCACCGAGCGACGCCAGCTCATGAGCGATGCAGCGCCCGATGCCCGTCCCGCCGCCCGTCACGAGGATCACCTGCTCGGCGAACAGATCGTCTCTGAAGATGCTCCTGAATCCCATCGGTGTGTCCACGCCCTCGCCTCCCGGTTGTGTGTTGCCGCCAGCAACCTATCCCAACCCGGGGCGTGTCGTCCATCGCGGCGGCTTGACCTCCGCAGATTCGTGGTCAGCTTTACCCCCGGCTCACGCCTGCCACCTGACATCGCCCTGTGGACCACCTCCGGCACAACCCCGTCTTCACCCGGGCGCCTGACACGACGAGCACCTCCATGGACATCGCCCGTGATCTGCACATCCCGCTGGACGCCGAAGCGGCGTTCCAACGCCAACGTGAGCTGGCCCGCGAGCTGGATCTCTCCTCGCCGACCCGCCCGCCGCGCCTGATCGGCGCGGCGGACGTCGCCTACGCCAAGGACGGCTCCGACGAGGCGTACGCCGCCGTCGTCGTCCTGGAGCGCGACACGCTCCGCGTCATCGATCGCGCCGACTGGGTCGGCCCGCCCGCGTTTGACTACCTCCCCGGCCTCTTCGCGCTGCGCGAGGCCGCCACCCTGGTCGAGGCGTTCAAGAAGTTGAGCACCCGGCCCGACGTGGTCCTCATCGACGGCCACGGGATCGCCCACCCACGCCGCTTCGGGCTCGCCTGCCAGCTCGGCCTGACGTTCGGGGTCCCCACCGTGGGCTGCGCCAAGAAGCGCCTCTGCGGCAAGGCGGAGCCCCTGGGGCCGCTGCACGGCTCCAGGGCGCGCGTCCTCGACAAGGGCGAGACGATCGGCTACGCACTTCGTACCCAGGACGGGATCAAGCCAGTCTGGGTCTCGCCTGGCAACGGCTACGATCACGCCTCCGCGGTGGACCTGATCATGTCGGTCCGCGGCGAGTACCGGATCCCCGAGCCCCTCCGCCAGGCGCACAACGCCTCGGTTGAGCTGCGCGCGGCGGCGGTCGAGGCGAACGGGTGAGCTTTGTTGTTTTTTTTGTGTGTGTTTTGCGTGTTTGTTGATCCAGGTCGAACGGTTTTCGGCCTGCGCCATCAAGGAGGTCGCTCGTTATGGCCGTCAGCCCCCTCTACGCGCCCTTCAAGCGCGGCATGGACATCGCCGGTGCGCTCACGATCGGAGTGGCCGGGTGGCCGCTGATGCTGGGCGCCGCCGCCGCGGTGCGCGTCAGCATGGGCAGCCCGGTCCTGTTCACGCAGGAGCGCGCGGGGCGCGACGGCGCCTCGTTCCGGATCTACAAGTTCAGGACCATGCGCGAGGCGTTTGACGCGTCCGGGCAGCCGCTTCCCGACGCCGAACGGATCACGCGGGTGGGGCACTTCCTGCGCAAGACGTCGCTCGACGAGCTGCCTCAGTTCCTCAACGTCTTGCGGGGGGAGATGAGCCTGATCGGCCCGCGGCCGCTCCCGGTGCGCTACCTGGGGCGCTACACCCCCGAGCAGGCCCGGCGGCACGAGGTGCGGCCGGGCATCACCGGGTGGGCGCAGGTGCAGGGCCGCTCCTCGGTCGCCTGGGAGAGCAAGTTCCAGTACGACGTGTGGTACGTCGATCACGTCTCGCTTCTGACCGACGTCAAGATCCTCGCCATGACGGTCTTCAAGGTCGCCGGAGGGAGCGACACGTTCGGCGTCGGCAACGAGGAGTTCATGGGGACACAGGCGACGCTCTGACGCGTCAGCTCGGCGCGCGCTCGTGGCGGATGGTCGTGATCGCGCGCAGCGGGACGACCCGGCGCAGCTCGTCCAGGGTCGTGATCCCGGCGCGGACCTTCTCCAGGCCGTCATCGACCATGGTCTTGAACCCTTTGCGGAGCGCCTGCTTCAGCACCACGCTCCGGCCGACCCCCTGGCTGATCAGCTCCTGAAGCTCCTGATCGACGTAGAGCAGCTCAAACAGCCCGATCCGCCCCTGGTAGCCGGTCCCGTAGCACCGCTCACACCCAACCGCTTGAAACACCTGCACCCCATCGAGCAGGGGGCCGAACAGGTGCTCCTCCTCCTCGGTGGGGTGGGCGGGCTGTGAGCAGAGCGGGCAGAGGGCGCGGACGAGGCGCTGCCCGATGACCGCCAGCAGCGTGCCCGCGACGTCGCGGTCGTCGAGCCCGAGGCCGCGCAGGCGCATGACCGCGCCGACGGCGTCGCTGGTGTGGAGCGTCCCCAGCACGACGTGCCCGGTCGCCGAGGCCATGATCGCGGTCTGCCCGGTGGGGCGATCCCGGATCTCGCCGACCAGCAACACGTCCGGATCCTGACGCAGCATGGCGCGGAGCAGGTCGTCGAGCCCCATCTGCTGGGACAGCTGCTTCTGGTTGATCTTTGGGATGTAGTACTCGATCGGGTCCTCGGCCGTGATGATCTTGCGCTGGCCGTCGTTGATGTGCGCCAGCGCGGCGTAGAGGGTGGTGGTCTTGCCCGAGCCGGTCGGCCCGGTCACCAGCACCAGCCCCTCGGGGTTGGTGAGGATCTGGGTGAAGACCTCCTGCTGCTCGGGGCCCATCCCGAGCATGTCCACGCCGACCAGCCCGATGTCCGAGTCCAACACCCGGAGGACCACGTCCTCGCCGCGGACGCTCGGCAGGACGCTGGCGCGGAAGTCGATGGTGCGACGCGCGCCCTGCTCGATGAACGTGACGCTGAACCGGCCGTCCTGGGGGCGGCGCCGCTCGGTGATGTCCATCTCGGCGAGGATCTTGATGCGGTTGACCACCTCGGTCACGTTGTCGGGGTTGAGGTGGGTGAACACCTGGTGCAGGATCCCGTCGAGCCGGAACCGCAGATCGACGTCATCGAGGTAGCTCTCGATGTGGATGTCCGAGGCGCGGCGCGCGACCGCCTCGGCGAGGATCCGATCGAGGTGCGCTGGCGCGCCCTGGGGCGGCGCGGTCTGCCCACGGACCTGCGCGACGTTTACGCTGTACGCGCACTCCTTGCGGGTCGAGAACCCGATCTGGATCGCCTTGTTGATCTCGTAGACGTTCAGGCGCACGGGTTCGATCGGGCGATGCAGCAGCGCCGAGATGCGCTGGACGAGCAGCTGCGCCGTCGTGTCGAGCATGCCCACGGTGACTGGCGTGGCCGGATCTGAGGCGAGCGTCCCGAGGATGACGACGCGGTTGCGCTGACAGAACGCCAGCGGGAGCTTGCGAATGGCCGCGGGGTCCAGCTCAAACTGGCTCAGCTCGGCGAAGGCGTTGATCAGGTCGGCCATGGTTCTCTAGATAAAAATGCGGTCGAGGTAGCGAAACAGCAGCCTCATGTCGGAGGGTTGGCTCCGGTAGGCGATGTAGCCGTCGGGTCGAATGAGGTAGAGGCAGTCCGCGCCCGCGCCAAAGCGTTGATGCAGCGCGCTGTCCACGTCCTGCACCACGGATCCGCGCCACCGCAGGGTGGCGGGGCGGCGGCTGCCGGGGATGATCATGTGCACCTGCATGTGGTGCCCGAAGCGGTTCTGCACCAGGCGCCCGACCCGCTCCATGTTGCGGTACCCTTCGGAGGTCTGTGCCTGCCCGTCGAACAGCAGCAGGTGGTGACGGGTGTCCTTCAGGAGCGAGAACAGCCGCTTGGGGCTGCGGTCGGGGTTCTCATCGTAGACGACGTCGGGGATCCGGTCGCCGGGCACGGGCGCGGCGCCGAAGTCCACCCAGTCGCGCCAGCTCGGGGCCTCGCTGGAGCGGCTCGGGAGCAGGCGGGCGCTGGTGATCGCCTCACGGTGCTGATCGACGATCGGGCTCTGGCGGTAGTTGAGGTTGAGCATCCCGAGGCGGTCGGTGAGGCGCTGCTGGATGACCTCGAAGTTGCTCAGGACGGACGCCAGGTTGCTGCGGAGCTGTTGCGAGAGCCCGCTCCGCAGCGAGATCGCGCGGGTGGCCCGGTCGGTCGACTCCAGGGTGCTGGCGGCGATGGGGAGCCGCTCGGCCTCGTAGCTGTCGAGCAGGCTGACGTAGGCGTGCTTCTGGACGACGAGGGCGAGCTTCCAGGCGAGGTTGTAGGCGTCCTGAACGCCAGTGTTCAGGCCCTGGCCACCGATGGGGCTGTGGACGTGCGCCGCGTCCCCCGCGAGGAACACGGGGCCCTTGCGGTACCGCCGGACCATCTGGCGGTGGATGCGGAAGTTCGTGATCCAGGTCGGGTCCGAGAGGGTCGCGCGCATGGCGCTGCGCTTGATCAGCTTCTGGAGGCCATCCAGGCTCGGATCGAACTCCTCGCCCTGTCCCACCTCGGCCACGATCCGATAGCGACCCTCTCCCGGGGTGGGGAGCATGGCGAGCGTGCCCTCGGGGGAGAGGAAGGAGAGCATCTCGTCGTCGGGCATCGACCACGCGATGTGGACGTCCGCGATCGCGAAGTTCTCCTGATGGGCGCGCCCCTCCAGCTCCAACCCCAGCTCGCCTCGCACGACGCCGTGGGCGCCGTCGCAGCCGACGACCCATGAGACCTCCAGCTCCTCGGGGGAGCCGTCGGCGAGGGTGAGCTGGGCGCTGGCCAGCTCCGGGTGGACGACGGTCAGGCGCTCCAGGCGGACGCCGCGCTCGACCTCAACGCCGAAGCGCTTCAGCGCCTCGGTGAGGATGCGCTCGGTGTCGCTCTGGGGGATGGAGAGGACGAAGGGGAAGGTGGAGCTGCCGTCCTCAAAGGAGAGGTGCGTGAGGCGCTTGCCCTCAGCGTAGACGTTGAGCGCGTGAATGCGGGTGCCCGCGCTGAGGAACTCCTCAAGGAGGCCCATGTCCTCCATCAGCTCCAGGCTCTTGGCGTGGATGGTGAGCGCGCGGGAGTGCGGCGAGGGCTCCTGGGCGGCGTCGATGATGCGCAGCGGGACCCCGCGACGCGCGAGCTCGACGGCGAGCGTCAGGCCGGTAGGGCCTGCGCCGATGATCAGCACCTGAATGTCGTCAGTCATGGCGAACCTCCGCTCAAGCCCGAGTTGGTTGGTCAGGATTTGCGAAGGACGGAGGTTTGTCAATGCCAGGGGGGGCTGGTTTCAGAAGGCGGCGTCGTCGGAGGCCTCCGTGGCGGCGGCCTCGCGCTCTCGCATGTCCGCCTCGCGCTGCTCGATGGCGGCGACCCAGGCGTCGGCCATCTCGCGGGCGCTGGTGGGCTTGCTCTCCTTCTTGACCTTCTCGTAGAAGCGCCCGGCGCGCTCAGGCTCGGTGAAGGCGCCGCGCTCGCAGGCCCAGGAGATGGCGTGCTCGGGGCTGGAGAAGACCTCGGGGGTGCTCTTCTCGATCTGGTCCTGCTCCTCGGGGGTGAGCCCCTTGTAGACCATCTCCTCGATCTTCTCGGGCATGCCCTTCCAGCAGCCGCTGTCGTCCCAGATGGTCACGTTGTCGCGGCCTCGTCGCGCCCAGACGACGTGGATCCCTCGGACGTCGGGGTCGTTGTCCTTGTGGATGATGCGCAGCTGGAGGTTGATGCTGCGCTTGAGGCGAGCAAGCTCGGTGCGGCTGATGGAGGTCCGCTCGATCTCGTTGGCCTTGTTATCGCGGGCGCGCTGGAGGTGGTAGATCCAGAGGGTGTCGCAGCCCCAGCGGGTGATGGCGTCCTGAATCTGGCGCATCGCCAGCGCCTTGGTGCGGAACGCGGCGCTGAGGTTGAGGTTGGTGTCGGCCTCCTTGTCGATCATGGCCTGCACGACGAGCGGCGTGATGATCGCGGTCAGCGAGTCGACCACGATGGTGCGGACCCCCGAGCCGGGCATCCCCTCCTCAAGGCGCTCCTTGATGGTGTTGGGGTTGACGTTGTCCGCTGGGATGTCGCTCAGCTCGAAGACGTCGCCGTCCACCACGTCAAGGACCTCGGTGAAGCGGTGGTCGGCGTCGATGACGACCATCGGGCTCTTCATCTGCGCCGCGAATGAGGACTTCCCCGAGCCCGGATAGCCCTCCAACGACCACAGCCTGGGTGGATGGGTCGGGCGGGTCATCTTATTGAATCCCATCTGGATCACTCCCTCTCACAGGCGCTCGTCCTGTCGAGCGTGCTGGCCTTGTTCGCGCGTCGTGTGACGCTCCTCTCGATCGACAGAGGCTCGAAAACCCCGGGTGAGGTGAAGGGGTTACCCTCCATGGCACCCTCAAGATCGCTAGTCGAATGTTTTGTATAGACTTATGTTCAGGGCTTGTCAACCCTGTCGACGTCGATCATGACGCAGGTCGCCCGGTGAAGGCGGCCGCGCTGGATCGCGCGCCCCGGAGCATGGTATCAGAAGGGCCGACGGATGAGCCAGGAGGTGAACCATGTCACAGAAGGGTCGAGAGCGCGTCGCCGCGATCACAGGCGGCGCCAGCGGTCTGGGGCGGGCGTTGGCGGTTGAGTTCGCGCGGCGCGGGTGGCGCGTGGTGCTGTCCGACGTCGATGACGGGGGCGGGGCGCAGACGCTGGACATCGTGCGCTCGGTGGGCGGCGACGGGGCCTACCACCACGTGGACGTGCGCGACGCTGAGGCGGTCGAGGCCTGGGCCGAGGAGGTCTACTCGACCTGGGGGCGCTGCGACGCGCTCGTCAACAACGCGGGCGTCGCGGCGGCGGGTCGGATCGGGGTGGCGACGTTGGAGGACTGGCGGTGGTGCATCGACATCGACCTCTTCGGGCCGATCCACGGCTGCCACGCCTTCGTGCCCCGCATGCAGGCGCAGAGCCTGGGCCACGTCGTCAACGTGGCCTCGATCGCCGCCTACGCCCAGGCGCCTCACATGGGCGCCTACAACGTCGCCAAGGCGGGCGTCGTCGCCCTCTCCGAGACCCTGCGCGGTGAGCTGCTGGGGACCGGGATCGGCGTGACCGTGGTGTGCCCGGCCTTCTTCCGCACCAACATCGCCGCGTCGATGCGCTTCGCCGACCCCAAGGAGCACAAGACCACCGAGCGCCTGGTGGGTGGGGCGGAGTTGGACTCGTCCGAGGTCGCGATCGCCGTCATCGAGGCGATCGAGCACAACCGCCCCTTTGTGGTCATGCCGTCCCAGGCGCGCTTCCTCTTCTGGGCGCGGCGCCTCCTGCCCGCCCGCGCGACCGAGCTGCTGCGCGCGATGTCCAGGCTGCGGTGAGCGCCGACCGCCAGGATCCGCCCTACATGACGGCGCGCGAGGCGATCGACTACCTCCAGATCAAGCGCGCCACCCTCTACACCTACGTCAGCCGAGGGTGGGTCAAGGCGATCTCGCCCGGCGGCTCGCGCAAGCTCTACCTCCGCTCGGACGTCGAGCGGCTCAAGGTGCGCCAGCGGGCCCGCGCGGGCCACGGCGCCGTGGCGGGCGACGCGCTCCGGTGGGGCGAGCCTGTGCTGGAGACCCGGATCTCCAACATCGAGGCCGGGCGGTTGACCTACCGTGGCCGTGACGCGCTGGATTTGACCGGGCACCCCTTTGAGCAGGTCGCCACGTGGCTCGCGCTCGGGCGCTGGGTTGAGCCTGCGCCCTGGGGCGGGCTGGAGGGGCGTCGGGTCGAGGTGGAGCGGCCGCTCCGGGGCGAGACGCCGCTCAAGACGATGCGGCTGGTGGTGGCGCGGCGAGGGGTCCCTCAGCCCGATCCCGATCCGGAGCGGGAGTTTGAGCGGGGGGCAGCGCTCGTGCATGAGCTGGCCGCGGTGATGTTCGCCGCGGAGCGGGTCGAGCGGGCTCGGGCTGAGGCCACGGTGGCCGCGGCGCTGGCTCGCGCGTCCGGGCTGTTGGCGACGGCGCGCGAGCCTGACCTGCTGCTGGAGGCGCTGAACGGCGCGCTGGTGCTGTGCGCGGAGCATGGCCTGAACGCGTCCACCTTCGCGGCCCGCGTCATCGCGGCGACCGGGGCAGATCTGGACGCCTGCCTCCTCGGCGGCTTCGCGGCCCTGTCGGGGCCGCTCCACGGCGGGGCGTGTGATCGCATCGAGGCGGTGTTGGACGAGCTGGACGCCGGGGAGTCCGCGGACGCGGTCGTCGCGCGGCGGCTTGAGGCGGGCATGGCCGGGTTTCGTCACCCGTTGTATCCGTCCGGGGATCCGCGGACCGCGCCGCTGCTGGCGTGGGCCAGGCGGCTCGGCGGTGACGCGCCTCGCCTCCAAAGCGCGATGGCGCTGGAGCGCGCCATGCGGCGCGTCGAGCTGGACACGCCCACGGTGGACTTTGGCCTCGTGGCGCTGTGCGCGGCGCTTGGGTTGCCGCGGGGCGCCGCCGCGGGCATCTTCGGGCTCGGTCGCTGCGCCGGGTGGATCGCGCACGTCCTTGAGCAGCGCGAGACGCGCGCGTTGATTCGTCCCCGCGCCCGTTATATCGATGAGCCGACCCCCTGAGAAGGGCGCGATGTCGCGTCCCCTTGACCGCAGGGCAGGCTTGACGTTCAATAGCCTGCCCTTGAGGGGTGGCTCGCGATGTGGTGCTGGTCATGTCACGGTTTGACGTGGCCGCTGAGCAGAATGATCGATTGCAGATGAGGTGCTGTCATGGCCGGACATAGTAAATGGGCCAACATCAAACACAAGAAGGCCGCCGCGGACGCCAAGCGCGGCAAGGTGTTCTCCAAGATCGTCAAGAAGATCGCGTCGGCGGCGCGCCGCGGCGGCGGAGACATCGACGCCAACCCCGAGCTGCGCCTCTACGTCGATAAGGCGCGCGCGGTCAACATGCCCAACGACAACATCGAGCGGGCGATCCTCAAGGCCACCGGGCAGCTCGAAGGGGTCTCCTTCGAGGAGTTCAGCTACGAGGGCTACGGGCCGGGCGGCGTCGCGATCCTCCTGGAGGGGAGCACCGACAACCGCAACCGCACCGTCAGCGAGATCCGCCACGCGTTCAGCAAGCACGGCGGGAACATGGGCGAGAACGGCTGCGTGAGCTGGATGTTCGACACCCGCGGCATCTTCGTCATCTCCACCGACGAGGTCGAAGACCCCGATGAGCTGATGCTCGCCGCCGCGGACGCCGGGGCGGAGGACTTCGAGCTGGAGGAGGACGCCGTCACGATCACCACCGAGCCGGGGGACTTCATTCAGGTGCGCAAGGGGCTGGAGGAGTTCGGGATCACCGACTTCATCACGGACGAGATCACCAAGCTGCCCCAGAACACCCTGACCCTCACGGGCAAGGACGCCGAGACGGCGATCAAGCTCATCGACTTCTTCGAGGACTACGACGACATCGAGAGCGTCTACTCCAACCTCGACATCGACGACGAGACCGCCGAGGCGATGGGCTGAGGGCGCTCAGGACGAAAGCCCCAGCTCGCGCTCGGCGCGGGCGACCACCGCGTCCAGGCAGCCCTCCTCGAACGGAGACACCAGCCCGGCGCTCTCGACCAGCTCAAGGAAGGGCGCCTCGCCGCCGCGCGAGCACAGCGCGATGTAGTCCTTGAGCGTCCCTTCGTAGTCGCGCTCTGACTTGTCCCAGAGCTGGAGCGCGCAGCTCAGCGCCAGCGTGTAATCGATGTAATAGAAGGGCGAGTTGTAGATGTGCCCCTGCCGCTGCCACCGCCCACCGCTGGCGGGGTAGCTCAGGTCGCCCCAGTCGCGCCAGGGCAGGTAGGTGGCCTCCATCTCCAGCCACAGCTGCTTGCGCTCCGCCGGGGTGGCGTCCGGGTTCTCGTAGATCAGGTGCTGGAAGTGGTCCACGGCCACCCCGTAGGGCAGGAACAGCAGCGACTCCGTGAGGTGGATGGTGCGGAAGCGCTCGGCGTCGTTGAAGAACTTGTCCATGTGGGGCCAGGTCAGGAACTCCAGCCCCATGGAGTGGATCTCGCAGGCTTCGTAGGTCGGCCACTGGTAGGCGAGCAGCTCCTTGTCGCGGCTCATCCAGTTCTGGAAGGCGTGCCCCACCTCGTGGGTGAACACCTCCACGTCGCCCTTGGTGCCGTTGAAGTTGGCGAAGATGAACGGGACGTCGTAATCGGGCATCGAGGTGCAGAACCCACCGCTCGCCTTGCCCTCCCGGATCTTGAGGTCGAGCAGGCCGCGCTGACGCATCATCCGGAAGAACTCGCCCATCTCGCCGGACATGGCGTCGAACATCTCCGTGGCGCGCTCCAGCATCCAGTCGTGGTCGCCCTCCGGCGCCGGGTTGCCCTGGCTGTCGTGGATCGCCTCGTCCCAGGACATCAGCCGCTCCACGCCCAGCGTCTTCGCCTGGCGCTCCCGGATCTGCTTCGCCAGCGGGACCACGCGGGTCTGGACCTGCTCGCGGAAGCGCTCCACGTCCTGCTGGTTGTAATCGACCCGCTGCATGCGCCGGTAGCCGAGGTCGATGTAGTTGTCGTACCCCAGGCTCCTCGCCATGCGCGTGCGCAGCTCCACCAGATCGTCGAAGATGCGATCGAGCGCCTCGCCGTTGTCCTCGAACCAGGACCACATCAGCTCCGCGGTCTCATGGCGGACCTGGCGATCGCTGTCCTGGGCGAACCGGGAGATGCCCGACAGGTTGTAGGTCTCGCCCTGGTACGCGAGCTTGGCCGAGGTGAGCAGCTCCACGTACTCCGCCGTGAGCTTGTTCTCCTGCACCAGATCATCCCGGATGGCGGGCTCGAACGTGGTGATGTCCGTCTCCCAGAGCGCGAACGCGTGGTCGCCGAACGCCTGCTTGATGTCGGCGTTGTTCGGATCGGCGATCAGCTTGCGCTTGAAGGCCACCTCCAGCTCGGTGAACGAGGGCGACAGCTCGTCGCACAGCTCGCGCTCCGCCTTGTAGGCCGGGTTGCGGGTGTCCTGGCTGAAGCGCAGGTTGGCCATCGAACCCCACGTCATCAGCGTCCTCGCCAGTTCATCCCACCGCCGCACCGCGGCGACGCGCTCCTCGGGGGTGGACGCCTGATCGAAGGCGTCCTGGATCGCCTCGTAGCTCCGGGTGACCTGGTCGAGGGACGGTTGGGGGGGGTGCATCTGGGAGAAGTCGGGTGATGAAGACATGGCTGATCTCATGGTGTCGAATGCGCTGACCGGCCTGGATGGCCGAACCTCTCAGATACCCGGATAGGGGCTCGGTTTCAAGAGGTTATGCGGGAGTGTCAACCTTGTGTAACAGCTATTCACAAAGTGAAGCGATATCATCTATGATGCCCTCCACTTTGCGCGGACGCGCCTGAGACGAGCAGCAGCCATGAGGGAGCCCATGAAGCACACACCGGGTCCGGTACGGATCGCCTACGAAACGACAGGGACGGGGACGCCTGTGGTCCTGGTCATGGGCTTCAGCGGCCCGGGGCTGGCCTGGGCGAGCCAGATCCAGCGCCTCTCCCACCAGCACGAGGTGATCTGGTTCGACAACCGCGGCGTGGGGCAGAGCGACGCGCCGCTGCACTTCTACTCGACCCGTCGGATGGCGACCGACGTCATCAACCTCCTCGATCACCTGGAGCTGCCCAACGCGCACATCGTCGGGGTCTCGATGGGCGGCATGATCGCCCAGGAGCTGGCCCTCCAGTACCGCCACCGCGTGCGGAGCCTGGGCCTGATCGCGACCCACCCCGGTGGGATCCAGGCGTGGCTCGGCGCCGCCAAGCCCCAGGGGCTCAAGCTGTTCCTGCAGACCAACACGTCACCGCCGCGCAGCCGCCTGGAGGCCCTGGAGCGCCTCCTGTACACCGACGAGTACCTCCGCGACCGCGATCCTGACGAGGTGCGTGATACGTTGGAGGCGAACTTCGGCGCCCAGGCCCCCTCGTGGTCGCGGATCGCCCAGGCCGCCGCCGTGCTGCGCCACAACACCGTCCCGCGCCTGCGGGAACTCGCGGGCCTCCCGACGTTGATCATCAAGCCTGTCGAGGACATCCTCATCCGCCCCTCCCACAGCGATCGGCTGGCCCAGCTGATCCCGGGCGCCCGGCTCGCGCCCGTCTCCGGGGGGCACGGCTTGATCCGCGAGTGCGCCGATGAGGTCGCCGAGCTGCTCCTGGGGCACTTCGCTGGCGTGGACGCGGACGGCGGGTGATAAAAAATAATGGCCCGGGGTTGACCTCGGGGCGCGCGATGCTTTTGTTTCAACCCGCATCTTCCGATCCCTGACGGATCGAACACCTGGAGAGACCACCGTGCTGAAGCTCCTCATGATCCTGGAGGGCTGTCCCGAACAGCTCTTCAAGCACACCGCAGGCTGAACCCTGACAGCCTGAGTGGCGCGCCCTTTTGGAGCGCGCCCCGAGGTGGCCGCCGTCGCGCGGCGGCCTGAGTGAGCACCGCGGTGCGCCCCCACCCCACACCAGACACCAGAACGAGCGCGCTCATGAGCGCGTGGTGAGGACGATCCGCGCCGTGTGGCGCGTTGCATCGGGGAGGGGGAGTCGCTGCGACCCGACGCCGCAGTTTGGAACAAGTCGGGTGACCGCCTGGACAACTGGCGCCGTCCAGGCGATTCGAGCAGATGCATGGCAACCATTCGAGAGAAGAAGCGTCGCGAAGAGGCTGAGTCCTTCAACGAAGAGCACCTGGCGTTGCTCAAGCCCCTCAAGATCCTGGATCGTGGCCGACAGGAGCGCTTCATCCTGCCGGACATCAAGGATCTGGAGGGCACCCCCTTCGCGCTCTGCACCGATGAGATCAACTTCGCGCTGTCCATGGTCGACACCCGCGTCGGCGCGGGGCTGCGCAAGCACAACCTCTGGCTCTACCGCACGCACCAGCAGAAGTTCGCCGGGGACTTCATCCTGGTGGACGTCTCCAGCCCGCTCCGATCGATGGGCGAGCTGATGTTGCCGACCTGGGATGTGTTCGTCCTCGATTTGAAGATGGGCGGGCGCCTCAAGTTCGGCGGCAAGGGGGCGGGCAACCAGCTCAAGCACTGGTCGCGGGCGGTGCGCGCGGCGGTGCGGGCGACGGCGCGCGAGCGCCAGGTCTACCCGGAGACGCCCGGGGCGCAGCGCCGCTGGCAGCGGCATGCGAGCCCGAGGACGGTGTGGCGCCTGGTCGGGGATCGGCGAGAGCTGTTGACCTTCTTTCGCAACCTCAGGCTGCTGCGCCGCCAGCGTCATCGGATCGGCGACGATCCCGAGCAGCTCAAGGCCTGCTTCCGCAGGCTCCAGGCGTGCACGAGTTGAGCTTCACGCGTCGTCCTCCATGTCCCGGGTGGCCTGCTCGGCGCCCTGGCGCGTCCACTCGGTCCAGAGGTCGTGGATCTCGTTCAGCCCCATGTCGCGGACGAGGGCGACGTTGCGCTTCGGGATCGCCTCGGGGGCGGGGTGTTGATCCACGGCCTCGGTGACGTTGTCTTCACGGAGCAGGTGGAGCGTCGGGAAGGGCGAGCGGTTGGTCCAGTTGGCGGGGTCGTCCTCGGTGGAGTCCTCAAAGAGGTAGTCCGGGTGGAAGGTCGCGACCTGGAGGAAGCCGTCTGTCCCAGCCTCCTCCATCAGATCTTCGAGGTCGTAGGCGGCGTCGAGGAACGTGTCGAAGTCCGACAACGCGAGCGGGTAGATGACCAGGGTGGTGGCGATCTCACGCTCGGGTCGCTCCAGCAGGAGCGAGACCTCCGCGAGCGCGTGCTGGATGGCCGTGTCGTAGTCACGCGCGTCGCTGGCGACGATCCGCACACGCCCCTGTCGGTAGACCGAGGCGGCGAAGGGGCAGAGGTTGAGCCCGATCACGGCCTGCTCCAGCCACAAGCGTGTGCTGTTGATCGCGTTGTCGAAGTTGGACATGTTCAATCGGTCTTCAGGCCCACCGGGCAGCTCACCCCCGTACCACCCAAACCGCAGTAGCCGTTTGGATTTTTGGCGAGGTATTGCTGGTGGTAGTCCTCGGCATGGTAGAATGTTGGCGCGTCCTCGATCTCGGTCGTGATCTCCCGGTAGCCCGCGTCGGTCAGGCGGCGCTGGTAGGCGTCACGCGACGCCTCGGCGGCCTGTCGTTGGGCCGCAGACGTCACGTAGATGCCTGACCGATATTGGGTTCCGATGTCGTTCCCCTGGCGCATACCCTGGGTGGGGTCGTGACTCTCCCAGAAGATCTGCAGCAGTCTACCATAACCGATGACGTTGGGGTCATAGACGACGAGGACAACCTCATTATGGCCGGTCTTGCCCGAGCAGACCTCCTGGTAGGTGGGGTTGGGCGTGTAGCCGCCCGCGTAGCCGACCGCGGTGGTGTAGACGCCCTCGGCCTGCCAGAACTTGCGCTCGGCGCCCCAGAAGCAGCCGAGGCCAAAGATCGCCTGCTCCAGGTGGTCGGGGAAGGGGGGCTTGAGGGGGTTGCCGAGCACCGCGTGGGCTGGCGGGACGGGGATGGCGGTGTCGCGGCCCGGCAGCGCGTCTTCGGGGCTGACCTTCTTCGTCTTGTCGGAGTGCACGCGGGAGAGGAGTCGTTGAAGGATGTCTTGCATGGCTGACCTCGTGGGAGGGTGAGCGCTTGAGCCGTGGGGTGGCGCGTCAAGCGCGACAGGTTGAGTTGTACGCACAAGGGGTTGAGGGCAAAGCCCTTTCAGTCCTGGTCGTCGCCCTGGAGCCGCGTCGCGACGTGGATCTGGCCGTGGAGCGTGCGGTGCACGGGGCAGCGGTCGGCGATCTCAAGCAGGCGCGCGACCTGCGCCTCATCGAGGTCGCCCTCGATCTGGAGCGTCCGCTCGATCCGGTCCACCTTGCCCTCCTCAAAGCCGCACTCCGCGCAGTCCTTGGCGTGGACCCGGGCGTGGGAGAGGCGGACGGAGACGCGCTCCAGCGGCCACTTCTTGCGATCCGCGTACATTCGGATGGTCATCCCGGTGCAGGCCCCGAGGGCGCTCAGGAGGAGGTCGTAGGGCGTCGGGCCGGTGTCGGTCCCACCGTAGGACTCGGGCTCATCGGCGCGCAGGGCGTGCTGGCGGACGGTGACGTCCTGGGCGAAGCGGCCGAGCCCGGCCTCGCGCACGAACACCGCGTCGCTCTCGGGGGCGCTCCGGGTTGAGGGGAGGCCGTCCTCCAGGGCGTCGGGCTGCAGGTAGCGGGTGGCCCACGCCGCGAGGACGTTGGCGACGTAGACGGCGTCCGCCTTCTGGGTGAGGAGGTGGTCGGCCTGGTCCAGCGAGACGAAGCTCTTGGGGTGCCTGGCCTGCTCGTAGATCCGACGCGCGTTGTCGATGCCGACGACGTTGTCGATCGGAGAGTGGAAGATCAGCAGCGCGCGCTTGAGGTCGCGCAGCGTCTCCTCCATCGCCTGCTGGCGCGTGTCCTCAAGGAGCTGGCGGGTGATGGTGAAGCTCCGGCCCGCGATCTGCACCTCGGCCTCGCCGGACTCCTCGATCGTCTCGGTGTGCTCCTTGAAGAGGTGATGGATGTGGGCGGGGTCGAAGGGGGCGCCGATGGTGGCGATCGCGCGCACCTCGGGCAGGTGGGGCGCGGCGGCCAGCACCGCGGCCCCGCCGAGGCTGTGCCCGACGAGCAGCGCCGGCGCGTCTCGCGTCTCGCGCAGGTGGTCTGCGGCGGCGATCAGGTCCTGGACGTTGGACGAGAAGTTGGTGTTCGCGAAGTCCCCTTCGCTGTGGCCCAGCCCCGTGAAGTCAAAGCGCAGCACGGCGACGCCGTGGCTCGCCAGCCCCTGGCTGATCCGCGACGCGGCGAAGACGTCCTTGGAGCAGGTGAAGCAGTGCGCGAAGAGGGCGTAGGCGGTGGGCGACTCCCCGGGGAGGTCGAGGCGCGCCGCGAGCTCATCTCCAGCGGCGCCCGTGAAGGTGAAGCGTTCGGTCGTGATGTGGGTCATGTCGTGTTCTCCGCGGTATGGGTCGCTGCGGGGCGTCTTCGCGTTGTTCGCCCTCTGCTGTACCCCGGGACGCGGATCCATTACAGCGGCTCGACCTCGTACACGTTGTTGTCGGCGTCGTAGCCGACGATCAGGGCGTCGCTGTCGCGGGTCAGCGTGTTCTCGGCCTCGCACCGCACCTGGAGGATGAGATCCCCGGCGCCGTCGTCGAAGAACGCCTGCCCGAAGCGCTCGGTGACCTTGAGCGTGCTGATCGTGCACACCTGCCCGATGAGGTTCTCCTGGGCGCGCTTGGTGTGCGGATCGAAGAGGGTCTGGACCGCCTTGTAGGAGCGGCGCGCGATCTCGGCGCCTGCGGCGGCGCCGGCCAGCGCTGCGGCCAGTCGCTTGATCCTTCCCATCGTGTCCTCCTGTCCTGTCGTGGCGACCGGTGTCAACGACGTGACTACGCCACCGCGAGCAGATTATGCCCTGACCTCCACAGTCTACGTCATCTTGTATGGGCTTGCACGTCAAGACAGAGGTTGGCGCGGATCAGGTTCGCGGTGTTCTCGTACCGGAAAGCGAGACATCATCTCGCTTTTCTGTACGGCAAGCCTCATCAGATGAGCTGAGCCCCGTCTGCGGCGAGGCGCGATGCTGGTACGGCGGTTGCTGTAGACCCTCCGCGCAACATCGGATCGAACATCCACGGCCAGGGATGGCCGCGACAGATCCATTTCGACGATGTCGCCGTTGTCATGGAGCGGACGTGATCGGGGGGCGAGATGAAGAAGCTCGGGTTCTGGCTCAAGCGCGTGAGCGCGGTGGTGTTGGTCGTGGTGGCGCTGGTGGCGGCGGGCGTGTGGCTCGCGGTGACCCAGGTGCCCTACCCGCGGGCGTGGTTGCAGGACGGCGGCGTGGGCTCGGTGCGCCTCGTGGATCGTGAGGGGGCGCCGCTGCGCGACGTCGTCGATCGCCACGGCGGGCGCAGCGTGTGGGTCGAGCGCGAGGCGATCTCCGACTGGCTCGTGCGCGCGACGCTCGCCAGCGAAGATCACCGCTTCCTCGTTCACCCGGGGGTGGATCCCTGGGCGATCGTGCGCGCGACGTGGCTCAACCTCTCGCTCGGTCGCGTCTACAGCGGCGCGTCCACCCTCACCATGCAGCTCGTCCGCATGACCGACCCCGCCCCGCGCCCGAAGACGCTGCTCGCCAAGGCCCGGGAGGCGCTCCTGGCGCTGCGGCTGGAGCAGGCGTTGAGCAAGGAGGAGATCCTGGTCCAGTACCTCAACCGGGCTCCCTACGGAAACGGCACGCACGGCGTCGAAGCGGCGAGTCGGCTCTACCTGGGCAAGCCCGCGAGCGCGCTGAGCCCAGCGGAGGCCGCCTTCCTCGCGGCGTTGCCCCGCTCGCCGACTGGCTACAACCCCTACCGGCGCTACGATCGCGCGATCCGCCGCCAGCGGCACATCCTGGGGCTGATGCAGAAGCACGGCCACCTCCACGAGGAGGGCTACGCCGAGGCGTTGAGCGCCCGATTGGGGGTTCAGCGCCGTCGCTACCCCTTTGAGGCGCCCCACGTGGTCGATTACGCTCTGCGACGCGCCGATGAGTTGTGGAGCGAGCGGCCGAGCGAGGTCGAGCTGACGGTGGATCTGTCGCTTCAGCGGCGCGCGCAGGGGGTGGTGGAGCGTCACCTGGCGGCGCTTGAGGGGAGCGGCGTGGAGCAGGCCGCGGTCGTGGTCCTGGACAACGCCACGGGCGAGCTGTTGACGATGATCGGCTCGCGCAGCTGGTACGATCGGTCATCGCGCGGGCAGTTCAACGGGGCGACGGCGAGGCGACACCCGGGGATGACGCTCGCGCCGTTGCTGTACGCGGCGGCGTTCGAGGCTGGCGTGACCCCGGCCCAGGTCGTCCCCGACGTCCCGACCCGCGTGCGGCTCCAGCCGGGCGAGCTGAGCTGGGTGTCCAACGACGACGGGCGCTTTCGAGGCCCTGTTCGGCTGCGCGAGGCGCTGGCGAGCGGGCGGCGCGTGCCGACGCTGCGGCTGCTGCGCGAGCTGAACGGTGAGCGCCTGCGAGAGCAGCTCGCCGAGATGGAGCTGACCAGCTTTCCGTCGTCGTGGTCGAGCTGGGGGCCATCGCTCATGGCCCGCGAGGCGAGGGTGTCGCTGCTGGAGCTGACCAGCGCCTACGCCGCGTTGGCGCGCGGCGGGGTGTGGCGTCGCCCCGAGGTGGTGCGCGCGGTGCGCACGAGGCAGGGCAGGCGCGAGGTGTGGCGCCCGGGGTCGCGGGACATCTTCGGCGCCGATCAGGCCGCGCTGGTGACCGACATCCTCTCGGACGAGACCCTCCGCGAGAGCCACCAGGGCCCGGACTCGCCGCTGCTCCTGGGGTACCCCGTGGCGGCGCTGACCACCTCGGAGGGGGTCAACGGCGACTTCTGGACCATCGGCTACTCGTCCGAGGTCACCGTCGGGGTCTGGATGGGGCGCTTCGATGGGCGCCCGCTGGGGGAGCTGACCGGCCTGGTGGACGCGGCGCCGCTGTTTCGAGACGTCATGGAGCTGGCGATGGGCGATCGGGAGCCGGGGCTGTTCCCCGAGCCGGAGTTCGAGGCGGTGTCGGTGTGCGCGCTCTCCGGGCACCGCGCTGGCCCCTCCTGCCCCCACGCGACCGAGGAGCGGTTCACGCCGGGGGAGGTGCCGGAGCACACGTGCGACTGGCACGTCTCCATCGCGATCGACCAACGCAACGGCTTCCGGGCCGGGCCGGGCTGCGAAGAGGAGGCGGTGCAGTGGCACACCTACGTCGCGCTGCCTGACGCCTACCGCTCCTGGGCGGCGCGGCGAGGGCTGGTGAGCCTGTCGGAGAGCATGTCGCCCGACTGCCGGGTGACCGGGGAGCGTCCCGTCCAGACCCCGGGGCTCGGCGCGTCGCTGCTTGTGCGCGAGCCCCTCTTGTCAGCGCCGGTGGCGGGGCGGCATGATACGAGGCGTCAGGTTGGCTTGAGCGGGAGGGCGCGGCGTGAAACAGTGGCGACAGACAAGCAGGCGTTGGAGTTGTTGGGTGAGCTGCGTCCTGCTCCTGAGCGGCTGTAGGTCGAGCGACCCCGAGCCGCCCGAGGAGCCGCCCGCGCGGACGGCGCCCGCCGAGCTGCCCGGGGAGGCGAGCGAGGGGGCGCGTCGGGTCTGGTCCCCACCGAAGTGGGCGAGCCCCAGCCAGGAGGCGGTGGAGGCCTTCTTCGCGGAGGCGTGCCCCGGCGCCAGCCTGGAGCGTCGCGAGCGGCGCTACCGATGTGTCCAGGGGGGGCGCGTGGTGGAGGCCGAGGTGCGCACCGGGCACTTTGTGCGCAAGCCTGAGCAGGAGGCGCTGCTCGCGGTCCGGGTGAGCAACGCGGCGTCGCAGGAGTCGGTGAGCCAGCTGGTGTTGCTGCGCCAGGTCGACGCGACCTGGCGCGAGGTGCAGCGCTTTGATGAGCTGGGGGCCGGGCTGGGTGAGGTCGGCTTCAAGGCGATGTTGGTCGGCGCGGACGAGCGAAATCGCCCCGTGGTGTGCCATCAGACGTGCCAGGAGGGGTGCTGCGAGGGGGCGTGCGTGTTGGCGCGCGTCATGTCGGAGCGCGGCGAGCTGTCGCTGGAGGTGACGCCGCTGGTCGAGATCGGGCGGTCCGGTGAGGCGACCGTGGAGGTGAAGCGGGCGAGCTTCAAGGACATCAACGCCGATGGGATCAGCGACCTGATCCTGCATCGTCAGACCCGCGCGGGGGGCGGTGAGCCACAGGAGGAGGCCGTGGAGTTCGTGTTTGACGGGAGCGCGGTGAAGTCGCGAGGCGCCGCGGCGGCAGGACTTCCCTTTCGGTGTGGGTCGCGGTAGACTGTTGAAGCGGTTGACGTTGAACACCCTGCGCAACCTGATCCCGTGATGTTGAAGGACCCTCACTTCAGGTGCTGTGATGCCTCCACAAACTCGACTCGGTGACAACTCTCAGGTGCCCGCAGACGCCCACGGGTGCCCCGCCTGTCCCCACCCGTGCGTCGGTCCGATGATCACCGGCTCACCGACCGTGCTCGTCAACAACATGCCGGCGGGCCGGAAGACGGACATCGGGGTCCACGCCGCCTGCTGCGGCCCCAACATGTGGACGGCGACCGCGGGCTCCCCCGACGTCAAGATCAACGGCCTGGATGCGCACCGCTTGAACGACACGGACACCCACTGCGGCGGCAGCGGGCAGATGATCCAGGGCTCGCCCAACGTCATCACCAACGGCTGACGCGCGGTCCCCTCCCTTCGCCTGGCGGCCTCGCCGGGCTCACAGGCTGTAACCCCCATCCAACAACATGACCTGACCGGTGACGTAGCTCGCCCTCGATGAGGCGAGGAACGTGACGGCGTCCGCGACCTCCTCGGGCGTGCCAAATCGCTTGAGCGCGGTGTTGTGCGTGGCGGCGGCGAGCCACTGCGGATCCAGCTCGCCGCGCTCACGGAGGCGCAGGAACATGCCGCCCTCGATGACGCCGAGGGCGACGCTGTTGGCGCGCACGTTGTAGCGCCCCTCCTCGCGGGCGATCCCGCGTATCAAGGCCTCGATGACCGCCTTGGGGGCGACCGAGAGGGCGTCCTTTTGAGGCCAGCGGTGGAGCCCCGCGGTGCTCACCATGACGAGGGAGCCGCCGCCGTCGTCGCGCAGGTGGGGGAGGGCGACGTGGATGAGGTTGAAGAAGCCGTTGACGTCGGCGTCGATGACGTCGCGCCACTGGTCGGGGGTGATCTGGCTGATGTAGCGCATCGGGATGGCGTAGCCCGCGGCCTGCACCACGGTGTGGATCGGCCCGAGGGCGGCGAGCGCGTCGAAGACCTCGGCGACCTCGGTGGGGTCGGTGAGGTCGAGGTGGTGGACCGAAGCCTGGCGCCCCTCGCGGCGAACCATCTCGGCGCCCAGGCGCGCGCCCTCCTCGTTGGCGCGCCAGGTGAGGGCGACGTGGGCGCCGCTGGCCGCCAGGCGCTGAGCGATCGCCTGGCCCATGCCGCCCGAGCCGCCGACGACGAGGGCGACGCCTTGATCGGGGAAGTCGATGGTCATGGGCTCTCCTGCAGGTGGGGGACGTGTTGGTTCAGGAACGCGCGTTGGTCGGCCCAGCAGCGTCGCGCGCTCTCCTTCCAGGGCAGCGCGTGGAAGGCGTGGTGCTCGCCGGGGTAGACGTGAAGCTCGCACGGGCTCTCCAGCGCGTCCATCGCCCGCTTGAGTCGTCGTGAGTCGGCGACGAGGAAGTCCCGATCGCCCGACAGCGTCAGCGCCGGAGGGAGCGCCCGATCGGGCGCGCGGCCCTCCAGCAGGAGCAGCGGGTCGGCGAGCGGGAAGGCGCCCGGCGACGCGTCGAGGCCGATGTAGGCGCGCTGCATGCCGCGAAGGATGCGCTGGGTGGCGCGGTCGGAGACGAGCGCCTCGTCCTGCCAGAAGCGGTGGACGGCGCTGACCTGGAGCACCGGGCAGGCGGCGATGAACGCCGAAGGGGAGAGGCCGGTGTCGAACAGCGCCCGGGCGGGCCCGTGCTCCAGGCGGTAGCTGGACGCGACCGCGAGCGCCGTGGCCAGGTTGCCGCCCGCCGACTCACCGGCGATCACGAGCTGGCGCGTGTCAGCGCCGAAGCGGTGACCCTGCGCCTGAACCCAGCGCAGCGCGGTGATCGCGTCGTTGATCGCGGCGGGGAACGGGTGTCGGGTGCTGAGGCGGTAATTGATGTTGAAGACCACGAAGCCCAGGCGGACGTAGTCCACCGCCAACGACCAGTGGGTGTCCTTGGAGCACACCGCGAAGCCGCCGCCGTGGATGTAGAGCAGCGCGGGGCGGCCCGGGCGCTGCCCGACGGCGCGGTAGACATCCAGGCGTTGGGCGGCGCCGCCGCCGATGCGGTAGGGGAGGTCGCGGATCACCTCCACCCCCCGTTGGCGGCGCCGCGCGTCGGGCAGGTGCCTGCCGAGCGAGGCGACCCCGCGAATGACGCCATCGACCGTGGCGCAGAAGCTGCGCCCGACCCGAGTCAGGCCTGGTGAGGAGCTGGGCTGGGCGGTCATGGGGGCTCTCCTGCGTCGTGTGTGCCGGGGCAGCATAGCAGAAACCCGCGCGCGGCGCCTCGTGGATTCCCTGAGGTGGGCGTCTCGTGTATACCGGGGGTGGTGGTACCCCGCGCTCGGACGCAGGCGGTCTTGGGCGTCAGGGGTCGTGGAGGAGGTGGGGTGTGATGTATGGCCAATGATCCCTGGGAAGAGCCGCCCGGGTACGCCCCGCCACGGAGCGCCCGAGAGCTTCTGGAGCGCTATCAGCGCGGCGAGCGGTACTTTGAGGGGGCCTGGCTCGACTGGGCTGAGCTGCCGGAGGTGGAGCTGCCCGACGTCAACCTGTCGCGCGCGAGCCTGTGCGGGGCGAGCCTGGAGTGGGCGTCGCTGCAGGGGGCCAACTTCCAGGAGTGCAACCTGGCCGGGGCGAGCCTGTACGGCTCGGAGCTGTCGCTGACCACCATGTCGCTGTCGAAGCTGGAGGGGGCGAAGCTCTCCATGGCGGGGCTGCACGGCGCCGACCTGTCGCTGGCCAACCTCAAGGGCGCCGATCTGATGGGCGCCCGCCTCAAAGGCGCCAACCTGTCGCTGGCCAACCTCAAGGGCGCCAACCTGCAAGACGCGGACATGTCGCTGGCCAACCTCCAGGAGGTCGATCTGGAGGGGGTCAACCTCTGCGGGGCGAACCTGGGTGAGGCGCTTGGCGAGCCCCAGGACCGGAGCGGGTGCCGGGTGGACCACCAGACCTACCGCGCGAGCGGTTGGACGCCGGACGTGCTGGTGGAGTGGCACCAGGCGGGCGCCGAGATCGAAGGGTTGGACGAGTTCCCCGCCGATGTGCGCGAGGCCCTCTCGGAGACGCGCCAGGGGCTGACCCTGTTCCTGCTCGCGGAGCAGAGCCGCCTGGAGCGCTTCGCGCTGGAGGGGCTGCTCCTGGGGTTGAGCCTGCGGCGGCCCCACGCCATCGCGATCGACGAGTTTCATCAGCGGCCCGGGGGTCAGGTGGTGGCGCGGCTGGTGTCGAGCAGCCCGCAGGAGCTGGAGCGCCTCGGAGACGCGCTGCATCGTCGCTTCTGGCAGCAGCCCCCGGCGCGCCGGACCCAGGTCGAGGATGAGTCGCTGTCCCACCTCAAGGGCGTGATGACCGATGAGGTGCTGGATGTCCTGTCCCGGCTGATGGATGGGGTGGCGAGGATGGAGCTGCACTTCCCTGACGAGGAGGGCAACCTGAGGCAGCTTCAGAGCTGGGGGACGCCCCCGGTGGTGCTCCCCTGGAACCACGACGCCCCCGGCGAGAAGACCGGCGTGCACCACCGGGACCGACTCGAGGAGGCCGCCGCGCCGCGACGACGCCATGGGGAGTTGGCCGAGGCGGTGGAGATCGACACCCAGGTGTCGATGCGGCGATTGACGCCGGAGGACACGGTGCTCGCTGAGGAGTTTCAGAGCTTTGTCCAGGCCGCGCTGAAGGCCCTCGTGGAGTTCCGGGAGGATCTGGAGGGGCGCATGCAGCGCTTTGAGCGTTACCGGCTTCATGGCGCGCTGGAGGAGGCGTATCGACTCCCGGTGCATGGGTTGACGCTGATCGAGAGCCACGCGCTGCTGGAGGAGCTGTGGTTGATGGAGGCCGGGGAGCACCTCACCATGGGGCTGCGTCGCTTTGAGGGGACGCGTATCATGGACGCGATGCGCGAGCACCCGGTGGGCCGGGTGCTCGTGAAGCTGGCGCTGGGCGAGCAGGAGCCCAGGGTGGCGCGGTGATTTCAGGCGCTCGGCGAGCCTGTCGATGACGAAGATCAATGGAGGAGAACAACGGGGTGGTCTCCGGGGTTGATCCGACAGGCGGCTCGGCTGGAGTCGAGCCGACAGCGTGCTATACTGACGGCGCGCGAGCCTGAAGAGCCTACGTGAGCGCGCCGCCTGTCAGCGCGCGCTCACATCGCATCGGTCGAAGCACCATGAGCACCAACGTGAGGTTGGCGACGCTCCGAACGCTCCTGGACGGTGAGCCCGGCGCCGAGCGCTGGTGGGCGCTGTGCCGGGCCCTGGACACCTGCTGCGTCGGGGCGGAGCTGGAGATCGCCCTGGAGTACGTCGAGCAGCACTTGAGCCGCTGCGGCTGGCCCGACTCCCTCCGCGTCGCCCCCCGCTCATGGCAGCGCGCCGTCCTCACGGGCGCAGCGCAGCCTCGCTGGCGCCTCGTCCGCAGCCTCGCGCTGGACAACCTCCGTGGGATCGACGAGCAGGCCTGGGGGCGGCTGCTCGCGGACATCACCCGGCTGGAGCTGTCCATGACCGCCAGCCACATCCGCGCGGGGCTTCGCCTCTTGAGCGACGCCCCAGAGGGGCTTGAGGCGCTTGAACTCCGGCTCAGCGGCCTGGAGGCGGACGACCTCGTGCCCCTGCTGAGCCACCCGGCGGTGAGCCGCGTCCCCGAGGTCGGGCTGTGCCTCCGCCAGGTGACCCCGGGGGCGCTCAGGCGCGTGCTGCGGGCCGAGACGCTGGACGGCTTGAGGCGCCTGAGCCTGTTCCAGGTCATGTTGGGTCGCGAGGACATCCACACCTTGATGGAGGCTCCCCTGCTGGAGCGGGTGCGTGAGCTGGCGCTCACGCGCTGCGGCCTCGGCTCCGACGGCGTGCGCCAACTGGCCGCGTCGCCGCGCATGATCAACGTCGAGACCCTGGCGCTCGATGAGAACTGGCTGGGCTCGGAGGGGGCGGTGGCGCTGTCGCGCTCCGATCACCTCGGGGGGCTGCGCGCGCTCGACCTGTCGGGCAACCGCCTCGGCTCCCACGGCGCGGTGGCGCTGGCGCGTGGCGCGTCGTTCCAACGCCTGGAGGTGCTCAAGCTCGCTGGAAATCGCCTCGGCCCGCAAGGCGCTGCGGCGCTGGCGGAGGCCCGCTGGCTGGGGAGCCTCCATGAGCTGGATCTGGCCTCCAACCACCTGCGGGGCGACGGCGCCGAGGCGCTGGCGTGTGCGTCGCACCTGCACAACCTGCGCTCCCTCAAGCTGGAGAGCAACGGCCTGGGCTGTGAGGGGGTCGCGCGCCTCTCGCGGGCGCGCTCGCTGACCGGGCTCAGGCGGCTGTCGCTCGTGCTCAACGGGGTTGGCCCCCACGGCGTCTCGCGCCTGGTCCACTCGGGCCTCTGCGCGCGCTTGACCGAGCTCAACCTCGCGGGCAACGCCCTGGAAGACAAGGGGGTGATGGCGCTGGCCTCCTCACCGGGGCTGGAGGCGCTGCGGGATCTCAACCTCGCCAGCAACAACATCACGCCGCTTGGCGCGCGGGCGTTGGCCAGCGCCCAACACCTCGGGCGGCTGAGGTGCCTCAACCTGGACTTCAACAACCTGGGCGATCAAGGGCTCATCGCCCTCGTGAGCGGTGGCTGCCTCGATCGGGTTCAGACGCTCCGCCTCAACCACAACCGCGTCGGCAACCCTGGCCTGACCGTGTTGGCCCTCTCCCCGGCGCTCAAGCGGCTCCGCCACCTGTCGGTCATGATCAACCACATCGGTGACCCTGGCCTCGCCGCCCTCGTCGGCGCACCCAATGAAGGAAACCTCGCCTACATCGGCCTCAACGGCAACGCGATCTCCTCCAGGGGCGCCGCGGAGCTGGCCCGCTCGCCCCACCTGGGCGGCCTGAGGTCGCTGATGCTCAGCTCCAACGCCATCGGCGACGCGGGCGCGATCGCGCTCGCTCAATCGACCTGCCTCGACGGCCTGGAGGAGCTGCACCTCTTCGACAACGCCATCGGGGAGCGAGGCCGGACCTTCCTCCGCGAGACCACCACGCTCCGCGCCATCCTCCTCGGCCTCAACCGTCAACGCCGCCCCTCCCTCCTCGACAGCCTCCGTGAGCAGATCGGCCTCCTCCGAGGGTGAGCTGTTCGTTTTGGGCACTGGACATGCTGTCAGCTGTGTGGCAGTCTCTCCAGGAGAGAGGTGGCCTGTGTGGTGGGCCGCCCAGGAGGAGGGATTCATGCCGGAGCTTGCAGAGGTCAACGTTCAGGTACGCTACCTGAGGGAGCGCTGCGTGGGGTGGACGATCGCCCACGCGGGTTGGAAGGGGAAGCGCAACTTCAAAACGCTGCGCGCGGAGGGCGGCGACGAGGCGGTGGAGGAGTTCCTGCGCGGCAACGTGATCACCGACATCACGCAGCGCGGGAAGCTCGTGGTGTTACGGACCGAGCGTGGGGTGATGTGCTCGCACCTGATGTTTCGAGGGCGGTGGAGCGTCGAGGGCGATCCCTTCATCTCCTCGTACAAGCACCATCGCGAGCCGCCGCTGGATCGGTCCCGCGCCTTCTGGGTGATCAACCCGGAGGGCGAGCGCCTCTGCCTCCACACGCCCGAGTGGATGGCGCACGTGGAGGCCCACCCGAAGGTGCACGACCCGGCTCAAGTCGAGGCGCTCGCCAAGCTCGGCCCCGAGGCGCTTGTGACGCCCGAGACCGACCCCGCCTTCGTCGGCGCGGGTTGGGATCTGAAGACCTTCCTGGCGAAGGCGAGCCGGAGCCGTCAGGCGATCAAGCCCTTCCTGCTCGATCAAAAGAAGCAGGCGGGGTTGGGCAACATGTACGTCTGCGAGGCGCTCTACACGGCGGGCGTCGATCCAGCGCGGCAAGCGAAGGAGCTGAGCGATGGGGAGGTGGAGCGCCTCCACGCCGCGGCGCAAGGGGTGATGCGCCAGGCGATCGAGAGCGACCTCGATTACGACGACATCCTCGCGATCTACCGTCGCGAGCGCGATCCGAAGGGGCGCGCGGTGGAGGTGACCACGATTGGAGGGCGGGACACCTTCTGGGTCCCTGACGTCCAGCGCTGAGCCGGGTCTACGCTGCGTCCAGCGCGGCCCGATCGCCAGTCTGGACCTGCCACAGGCGCGTGTAGATCCCACCTTCCTGAGCGAGCAGCTCCTCGTGGCGCCCCTGCTCCTTGAGCCGACCGTGTTCGAGCACCAGGATTGTGTCGGCGTTGCGCACCGTCGAGAGGCGGTGGGCGATGATCAGGGTCGTCCGCCCCTGGGCGATGCGCTCCATCGAGCGCTGGATCGCTGCTTCGGTCTCGTTGTCCACGGCGCTGGTGGCCTCATCCAGGATGAGGATGGGCGGATCCTTGAGGATCGCGCGGGCGATGGAGAGGCGTTGGCGCTGGCCTCCTGAGAGCTTCTGCCCGCGCTCGCCGATGACCGTGTCGTAGCCCTGGGGCAGGGCGGTGATGAAGTCGTGGGCCTCGGCCAGCTGGGCGGCGCGCTCGATCTCCTCGTCGCTTGCGTCGAAGGAGCCATAGGCGATGTTCTCCCGAACCGTCCCGTGGAACAGGAAGACTCCCTGGCTGACCAGCCCGATCGCGCGCCGGAGGGTGCTCAGCGTCATGTCGTGGATGTCATGCCCGTCGATGGTGACACGCCCCTCGGTGACCTCGTAGAGGCGCATCAGGAGCTTGACGAGGCTGCTCTTGCCGGAGCCGGTCGAGCCGACGATCCCGATCGTCTGGCCCGCGTCGATCGTCAGCTGGAGCTGGTGGAACAGCGTGTCGCGCCCCTCATAGCCGAACGTGACGTCCTCAAAACAAACGCGCCCGTCGATCTGGTCGGCGGGGAGGTCGAGCTTGCCCTCGTCTCGCTGTATGGGGGTGTGGAGCAGGTTCATGACGCGGCTGGTCGACGCCATGGCGCGTTGGTAGAGGTCGAAGGTGCTGCCGAGGCGCGTGAGCGGCCACAGGAGCCGCTGCGTCAGGAAGACCATGACGCTGTAGGAGCCGACCGCGAGGTCACCGGCGAGCGTGAGCTGACCTCCGTAGATGAGCGTCCCGGTGAAGCCGATGACGATCGCCATCCGGATGATGGGTGAGAACCCGGAGTTCAGGGTGATGGCGCGGGCGTTGCTCTGGACGTAGTCCTCGCTCACCTTGGAGAGGCGACGCACCTCGTGCTCCTCGGCGGTGAAGCTCTTGATGGTGGCGATCCCGGTGAGGTTGTTGGCGAGCTGCCCGTTGAGCAGCGCGACGCGCTCACGCACCTCGGCGTAGCGAGGGGCGATGAGGTCCTGGTACTTGAACGAGCCCCAGATGATCAGCGGGATCGGGAGCAGCGCGAGCCAGGCGACCCCAGGGGCCAGCATGAAGAAGGCGCCGCTGATGATGACGACCGTGGTCCCGACCTGGATGAGGTCGTTGGCGCCTCCGTTGAGGAACAGCTCCAGCTGGTTGATGTCGTCGTTGAGGATCGCCATCAGCCCACCGGTGCTCTGCTCATCGAAGTAGGCCATGTCGAGGCGCTGGACGTGGCTGTAGGTGTCGACGCGCATCTCGTGCTGCACGGTCTGGGCGAGGTTGCGCCAGAGGTGGTTGAGCGCGTACTCGAAGACCGACTCCAACATCCAGACGAGCACCGTCAGCGCGGCGAGGAGGATGAGCTGCTGGTTGAGGTCGGGCAAGCCCAGGCGACCGAACAGCGACTCCTCGCGCTCGACGACGATGTCGACGGCGGCGCCGATCAGCGCGGGCGGCGCCAGGTCGAAGACCTTGTTGAGGAAGGAGCACAGCGTCGCCATGAGGACCCGGCGGCGGTGGCGCTTCTTGTAGCGCCAGAGGCGCTTGATGGGGTGGTGTGCGGTCGTGGTGTTGTCCATCTCGGTGTCTTGTGTGTGTGTCACGCGCGCTTCATGGCGGGCGCTGTTGTGGGCTCCACGATCCAGGTCGGGAGCGGACAGGTCGCCTCTCCTATACGCGCGTCGGTGTGGTGTTTGTGTGGTGAAACCTGCCTGGCGCCTACGCCCCTCGCCTCGCCCCTCGGAGCAGGGGCAGGAGGAGGAGCAGCGCCGCGAGGGGGAGCTGGTTGGGCCGCCCAGGGGCGCTGCACCCCTCCTTGACGACCGTGGGTTCGGCGAGGAGGCCGTCGTCGTCGGTGTCGGAGGCGAACCCTCCGCCCACGTCGCGGCGCTCGTCGGGCTCCGGGACGGCGCAGATGGGCTCCCCGGAGCTGTTGAAGGTGCACACGCCGTCCAGGAGCGAGCAGTCTTCGGCGATCAGCGAGCCGTTGTTGCTGCACACGTAGCGCAGGAAGCCGTCGCAGAGGTTGTCGGCGGCGGTGCACGGCGGCGCGACGGAGACCTCGGGGGCGGTCTCGGTGCAGGTGTAGATGCGCTCCGCCTCGACGTAATCGCAGAAGCGGCCGTCTTGAGCGCAGTCGAGCTTCTTGAGCTGCCCGTTTTCACACCACTGCACCTCCGTGCTGACGCAGCGGCCCTGGTGATCGAGGCCGCGGCACGGGTCCGGGTCCAGCTCGGTGGTGCCTCCCCCGATCGGCAGCGGCCCCGCGACCGAGACCATCCACTCCTGGATGACGTCAAGCCGCGTCATCTCGTCTCGCCCCAGGCAGCTCGCCTCGCCGCGCGACTCCACCGCGAGCAGAACAGGGAGGCCGTTGGCGAGGGTGCTCAGGAGCGGCCCGCCGGAGTCTCCGTAGCACAGCCCGCGCAGGCCGCCGCCGTTGACCGTGATGTACTCCGGGCCGACCAGCTCCAGCTCCAGCGCCGCGAACCAGCGGCCGTCCCGGCCCGGGTCGTAGGTCTCGCCGTACCCCGCGACCTCAATCTGAATCCCCTCCAGCGCGGTCGTGAGGGCGGCCCCGTTGACCCGGATGGGCGTCAACCCGCCGAGGCGAGCCGTCGCGTCCTCGCTGAGCAGCAGGATCGCCGCGTCGACCGTCGGGTGCTCGTGGATGCTGCTCACCGAGAAGGTGGCCAGGCGCTCGGATGGGGTCAGGCCGACGCCAAACCCGAGCTGCGACGCGCTCCGCCCCTGCGTGCAGTGGGACGCGGTGACCACCACGTCCGGGCCGATCAGCGTGCCAGTGCAGAGGTTGCCCTCGGGGTACCGCGCCTCGTGCAGCCACCCGATGGCGAGCTTCTGACCCTCGGTCAGCGGCACGACGGTTGGCTCGCGGGTCCCGTTGCGGATCGCCTGGGAGCGGGTCGTCGTCGCGGTGGTTGGGTTGAGCGGCGCCGCTTCGCATGCGCACAGCCCGAGCGCTGCAAACACGGCCATGTGAGCTGTCAGGTCGCCACGCATTCCACCTCCAAGACACCACCCCGACCCGAGGTTATACCACACGAATCGAGCCCGAGATCCCTGTCCTGTGGGGGTCTTGGGCTTGTTTGTGACCCAAGTCGCGGTAGGGGTTGACGAATGGACGCGGGTGGCTAAACTGTATCGCCCGTTGAGCGCTCGAATCGGGTGCTCCTGGTCGATTGATGATGACGAGCCCCTGGTGGGGCCATCACAACCCATACAACACGAGAGAGGTTTCCCCATGGCAACAAAGCGCCCAGCCAAGATCTCGAAGGCGAAGAAGGTGATCGCGCAGCGGATCTGCCCGACCACCGGCAAGCCGATGGTCCCCGTCAAGATGCTCCGCCAGAATGGCCCCAGCGGCATGTACTGGATGGTGGTCGAGGACTTCGACGGCACCGACAAGACCCTGGATCGCCTCATCCCGACCCAGGCCTGAGCCCTCCCCCCTTCATCCTACCGAAGGGCCTTCCGAGCTTCCTCGTTCCCGGGGTCCAGCTCAAGGAGGCGCCGATACGCCTCTGCGGCGCGCGCGGGTTCACCCAGCGCGAGCGACGCCCGCGCGGCGATGATGAGCGCCTCGGCGATCAGCCCCCGTGCATCCTCCAGCGACGACTCCTCCGCTGAACCCAGGGCGCGCTGCGCGTAGCGGCGCGCGCTCTCGGGCTCGGCGTGGCTGTAGTGGGCCGCCGCCTGCGCCGTGTACAGCTCCAGCGCGAGGGGCGGGTGCCGCTGCGCGCACCCCTCCACCAGACGCCGCAGCGGCTCCAGCGGCGCGGTGTAGAAGGCCGACGACTGGCTCCGCAGCCAGGCCGACAGCCGCGTCGTGTAGACCCGGCAGTCGCCCGGGCTGAAGCGCTCCACGCTCTCCAGCGCGTGGGTGTCCAGCGCCGCGAGCAGCTCCAGATCCCCTTCAGCGAGCGCCCTGCTCCTCAACGACGGCTCCGATAAATCCAGCGCGCTGCGGGTCAGCCCCGTGGCCAACTCGCGGTGTTTGTTCAGCGCGAACAGGCGCCCGAGGCGCGCCCTGTCCTCACCGCTGAGCGACTCGGGCAGGTCGTCCAGGAGGAGGCGTCCTCGCCCGGCGACCTGGAGGCGGTCGTCGAGCTTGTCGAGGATGTTCAGGTTGGCGCGCGTGAACATGGCGCGGGGCGCCTCAAACTCCAGGCGCGGGTGTGCGTCGGTGTTGAGCGGTGGTCGCCCAGGGAAGTGGCGGCTGACCGTGTCGGCGGCGAGCGCCTGGTGCGCGAGCAGATCGATGGGCGCCTCGATGGGGACCGGCGCGTCGCCGCCCAGCTCGGTCGAGATCGCCTCCAGGCGCGCTCGGAGCGTGTCCGGGGTGATCGTGACCGGGCTCCTGGAGGCCACCATGAGCGCGTCCGCGCGGTTGAAGCGCCACACCGTGACCCAGGGGAAGACCGCGCGCAGGGTGTTGAGCGTGCGGCTGTAGGCGGCGTCGCTCATGGAGTAGACCTGGAGCCACTGGACGTAGAGGGCGTCCTCGGCCATGCGATCCCTCACGGCCCGGAAGAACTCCTCGGTGAACAGGTTGGCGACTCCGCTGATCCACGGGTTCGAGGGCTCGCTGATGACGACGTCGTACTCCCGCGCCCGGTCGAGCAGGAGGTAGTCTCGGGCGTCGCCCTGCACGAGGTCGAGGCGAGGGTGCTGGTGGACGTCGTGGTTCTCGGGGGCGAAGTGCCGCGCGCCCTCGATGACGGCCTCTGAGATCTCGATGACGCGCGCCTGCGCGCCCGGGTGCTTGAGGACGCTGCCCGCGGTGACGCCGCTGCCGAGGCCGATGATCAGGACGTCGCGCGGCTCGCCGGGGTGGATCAGCATGGGCAGGTGGCCGCTGATCACCTGGGTCACCATGTCCCCGCGCAGCGTGGAGGCGTCGGTCTTGCCGTTGACCTTGAGGAACCGGGCGTCCTCCACCTCGACCACGGTGACCGTCATGTCGAGGCCGTCGCGGGCGTAGAGCAGCTCATGGTTGGCGAAGTCCCGCTTCATGGCGTCGAAGCTGGCGGGAGGGGCCTTGCGCCGAAAGAAGCCCGCGGTCATCAGCACGGGATCCCAGGGGTCGAGGGCGAGCAGCGGGGTGAGGGCGAGCAGCGCGACCAGGCCGATCGCGCCCGTCGCCCGGGAGGGGACGCGGGCACCGTCCGCGAGCCAGAGGAGCCCGACGCCGAGCAGGACGTTGAGCAGGATCCCCAGCCCGAGGGTCGTTTGTAGCCCGAGCGCCGGGATCAGGACCACGCCGGTCAGCGTCACCCCGAGGAGGGTCCCCAGAGTGTTGCTGGAGAAGACGCTCCCGACCCCGGAGCCGACCGCATCGACGTCTTCGATGACGGTTCGGCTCGCGAGCGGCAGCGTCATCCCGAGGAGTGTGGTGGGGAGCAGCATCAAGCCGAACAGGAGCCCGATCTGGAGCACCTGGAGGAGGGTGAAGCCGCCCGACGTGTGGGAGACCAGCGCGCGGGTCCGCGCGAAGACGTAGGGGAACCGCTCGTAGATCGGCAGGATGGCGAGCACGGCGAGCCCGACCCCGATCTCGGCCATCGCCAGCCAGCGCAGGGTGTCGCGCTCGCGGCGCAGGAGCCACGACACGAGCAGGCCGCCGAGCGCGAGGCCCGAGATGAACGTCATCAGCATGACGCTGAACGACTGCGACGAGGACCCGAAGACGTAGGCCACCAGCCGGATCCAGACCAGCTCGTAGAGCATCGCGAGCGCGCCCGAGGCGCCCATCGCGATCATGACGCCGATCGCCACCGGGGAGCGCGCGCGCTCAGGCGCGGGTTGAGGTTCGTCGTCGGGCTCGATGAGGGCGGCGGGGTGGGCGGCGCGGCGGCTCAGGCCCACGACGCCGAGCCCGACGACGATGTTGGCGACCGCCGCGGCGAGCATCGATGTGTCGAGGCCGAGCGCCTCCACGGCCCAGAATCCGCCGAGGAAGCAACCCAGCACGGCGCCCGCCGTGTTGATGAAGTAGAGCAATCCGACGCGTTGCCCGATCTGGGCGTCTTCGCGGATCAGCGCGCGGCTGAGCATCGGGAGCGTGCCGCCCATCAACGTGGTGGGCAGCAGCAGGGAGCAGGCGCCCAGCACCACCTTGAGCGGGAGCACCCAGGCCGAGTCCGGGCCGAGCGCGCCGCCCACCACGAGGTAGAGCCGGGTCAGCGCCGGGTAGATCAGCGGGAACAGCAGCGCGTAGGCTCCGATCCCCAGCTCCATCCAGCCGTAGGCCGCCAGCGGGCTCGCGGTGCGATCGGCGACGCGACCGAACAGGTGGTTGCCCAACCCCAGCCCGGCCATGAAGGTCGCCAGGACGATGGTGTGCGCGTAGGTCGTCGAGCCGAGCAGGAGCCCCAGGTAGCGCGACCACACGACTTCGTAGAGCAGACCGGTGGCCCCGGAGGTCAGGAAGCACACCAGCGCCAGGGCGAACCAGGCGCGGGCCAGAGCCGATGGAGGGGTGTTGAGCACGGGCCTCGATGACGTGGCGGCCTCGCCGCGGCGAGGCGTTGGGAGCCCAAGGTATAGTCGCCGCGGCGCGGGAGCACAACCAGCGCGTTGGGGCGCGTGGTGACATCGGAGGTTGAACGTCGGGCCGACTGGACGATATAGATAGACAGGGCTCGCGATGGTGTGGCGTGTTTGAGGTGTCGCCTCGATGAGGGGCGCGGGCGAGCCCGAGGTGCAGCCGAGGTGGTTTCGATGACGTTTCAGGTCGACTTTCGTGGAGCCGTCAAGCGCGTCATGATCTTGATGATGCTCGCCGATGGGGACATCCGTGACGAGGAGATCGGGGCGATCCGCATGGTGTACAAGCACCTGGTGGGCGCGGAGATGTCCGAGCAGGACATCGATCGTGAGGTCTACATGGCCAAGAGCGACGGTCGCTCGATCGAGCAGTTCCTCATGGTGCTGTCGGCGGTGCTCTCAGACGAGGGCAAGGAGACGATCATCAAGGCGGCCTACATGATCGCCGCGGCCGACGGGGAGCTGCACGCGATGGAGAAGCAGCTCATCCAGACGGTCGCCGACTGCCTCCAGGTGGGGCAGGAGAGGCTCACGACGATGCTCGCGTCCCTGCCCAGCGTAGGCTGAGCCGGTGCCCGCGCTTCAACCCATCGACTCCGACGCCCCACCGCCCTGCCGCGACTGCGGCGCCCCGGCGGCGGGCCCCTGCGCCACGTGCCACGCCATGATCTGCGCGGACTGCGGAGCGCTCACGGGCGGCGCGGTCAAGAAGGTCGTCGTTTGCCAGCGGTGCGACGCGCAGGGGCGAGGCACCGTCGGCTGGCGGGCCTGGGTCCCCATCGTCGCCCCGATTTTGCTGGGCGTGCTCGGCCTCCTCATCGTCACCCAGCTGCTCCGGTCCTGCTGACCCCTCTCGGGAGGCCTCGCCGCGGCGACTGTACGTTCACTGTACTGTTCACCTTCAGTTCAATCGCCTGGGTTCAAACCGCTCGAGCCCGATTTTATCGCGTGAAAAACCTGGCACGGGTGCTGCACTAAGGCAAGGCGTCAGCGTCTGGAGGCGCTCTCCTCAGCGAGGGGGCTCGATGGATGTTGAAGCACACTAGCCTGATATTTGCAGTCAAGATGCAGGCGGCCTCAAGTGGGACGCTTGCAGAAGGATGTGTGGACGCCACCCATGATGGATCGACACAGGCTAAGTGGTTTCAACATCAATCGAACCCCCTCGCTGCGTTTGAGAGCGACGGATCACTCGTTGGCGTCGATGTCGCTCTCGAGGAGGGTGAAGGCGAAGGTCAGCAGGAAGGTGTTCTGGATCTGGTAGTCCTCCTGGATCTGGGGGACGCGCTGGACGCGGAGCTGGTAGTCGAGCGACGCCCAGGAGACCAGCTTGAAGGACAGCTTCCCGGTGACGTCGATGTTGGTCCGCTCCGTGAGGCTCTTGTCTTCTTCTTCGGCCGCGGCTGAGGTGTCGATGAACGGCATCAGCGCTTCAGCGGTGAGGCTGTAGGAGACCCGCTTCCCGACCAGCGCCCCCTTGGCGATGAACACCGCCTCACCACCCGCCTGTTGGAACGATGAGCGCTCGACCACCTCGATCGGATCGGTGTCTTCGTCGTCATCGATGACGAGGAGGCCGTCGGCGAACACCTGCTGCGCCCCCGCGCCGAGCCGGAACTCGACGTCGAGGAACTTCTTGCTGATCGGGCGCGCGAAGAGACCGATCGACTCCTTGATGAACAGCGGCTGGAAGTTGTCCGTCAACCGCAGCCGATCGGAGGCGACCAACTCCGGGTTGTCCGGGTCATCGACGCGGGCGATGGAGTACTGCACAGGCGCCTCGCGGACATCGAAGCCCTCGAAGAACGAGGTGTCGAGCCGGAGGCGCACGAACGGGCCAAACCAGGGCACCGACTCGAAGCGGTAGTAATAGATGCTCTCCAGCACGAACTCATCGACCGTACGAACAAACTCATCGATGTTGGGGGTCTTGGTGAAGACCTCGTTGAGGGTGAGGATGTTGCGCGACTCGTGGTTGCCCGCGACGTAGTCGGCGCCGCCCTTGACGTTGCCGCCGAGGGTCCACGAGTTGCCGTTGGCCTGACCGACGACGTCCTTGTTGGCGGTCAGGTTGACGTTGCCGCCGAGCGACAGCGAGAAGTCCCAGCCATCCGGGCGCTTGTCGGAGTTGGTGACCTCCCCGGGCACGTACTCTTGAGCGCTCGTGGGCGCGGCGACCAGCATCATCGCGGCGCTCGCGATGAGCAGCAGCGTGTTCCTTGCGTTCATGATCCTTCCTTTCGTGTAATGGAGTTGCCTGGCTCCAGGTCAACGTGTTGTGTAGAAATACAGCAGATATGAATCCGAGACCATCTCGGTGGCTGCACCCCCGCGTCAAGGCCGCAGGCCCACCCCGCGAGGAAGAGACGACGGTGAACATGGGGCAGCATACCTTTAAAAACCGGGGGGTCGTCAACCATGAGGGTTGACGCTCTCGCCTGGTTTTGCCAGTGTCGGGTTCCCCTCACCGCCTGATGGCGGAGTGAACCCAGGTTCTCCCTCGTTCCCACAGGAGTTATGTCATGCCCACGTTGATCGGTGCCCCGACGCGCGTTGAAGCGGCTGGCAACAAGCCCAAACTGATCGATGAGTACGTGGGCAGGGTCAACACAGGGGAGGAGCGGCTGAGCGTCGCGCACATGCGCTCCCCCGCTGGATGGGTCGAGCCGGGGCAGCGGCCCGAGTTCGATGAGTACACGGTGGTCCTCCGAGGGGCGCTGCGTGTGGAGTTCGAGGGCGGCCACCTTGACGTTCAGGCGGGCCAGGCGGTCCTCGCGCAGGGTGGGGAGTGGGTGCGCTACAGCACACCCGGAGACGAGGGGGCGGAGTACATCGCGGTCTGCCTGCCGGCGTTCTCGCTCGACACGGTGCGTCGCGATGGCGATTGAGGTGGTATCAACTTCAACGAGGAGGAGCGCGCTGCTCGAAGAAAACAGCCCTTTTTGAGGACCCGAGGCGGCGTTGACGCTCTCGGAGGCTTCCTGTAGGGTTCGTCCGATCGATTGAGAAGCAACCTTCACCCCTGCCGATCGTCCTGACCTTGGATCTATTCAACAAACGCGTGATTCTCGTGACGGGTAAGGGCGGCGTTGGTCGAACGACCATCGCGGCGTCCCTGGCCATCGCCGGGGTGCGCGCTGGTAAGCGCGTGCTCCTGACCGAGATCGGTGACCCGGACGGCGACTACTCGCCGCTGGCTCGGATCTTCGATCGCGACAACTTTGACGTGGACGCGGAGGAGGTCGGTCACGGCGTCGAGGCCTGCGTGCTCTACTCGCGCCGGGGTCACGAGCTGTTCCTGCGCACCGTGCTCCCGGTGCGGACGCTGATCCGGGCGGCGATGCGCTCCAAGGCGCTGTCGCGCTTTCTGGACTCCGCGCCGTCGTTCAACGAGATGGGGGTCTTCTACCACCTGTTGACGTTATTACGGGAGGAGCGGAGCGACGGGGCTCCCAGGCATGAGCTGATCATCATCGACATGCCCGCCACGGGGCACACGCTGGCGCTCACCTCGCTGCCCGAGAGCCTGCTCCAGATCATCCCGGTGGGGCCGGTGGCCAGCGAGCTGCGGGCGGGGCAGGACTTCCTCAACAACCCGAAGACCGGGGCCGCGCTCATCGTCACCCTCCCCGAGCCCCTGCCGGTGACGGAGTGCCTGGAGCTGATCGACGGCCTGCGTGAGACGAACATGCCGGTCGGCGGGGTGCTGGTGAACAAGGTGATGCAGGATCACTTCACGCCCGAGGAGCGCGCGGCGCTGATGCCGGTGGCGCAGTCCAACCCGGTGTTCGGCCGCAGCCGCTTCCTGAGGCTGCTCGACAACAACAAGGCGCTGCAGCGGTTGCGGAGCAACACCCGCGTCCCGATCTCGCTGGTACCTGAGTTCACCTCGTCCGACGACGAGCTGGCGGACAACCTGGCCGAGAGCCTCCTCACGAGCATAGGCTAGCCTCATGAAGCCCACCCTGAGCGAACTGTTGAGCACGCGCCGCATCCTCGTCTGCTGCGGCGCGGGCGGCGTCGGCAAGACCACCACCGCCACCGGGCTCGCGTTGGCCGCGGCCCGCGAGGGGCGCCGCGTGCTGGCGCTGACGATCGACCCCTCGAAGCGGCTCGCGGAGACGCTGGGCGTCGAGCGCAACCTCAAGGCGCCCGTCTCCCTCCCCGAGGAGCGGCTGCGCCAGGCCGGGATCGAGCCGCCGGGGTCGCTGGAGACCTGGATGCTCGACCCCCAGCTCATCGCCAGCGGCGTCGTCCGTCGCCTCGCGCCCTCACCGGAGTCCGCCGAGCGGCTGATGAACAACCGCATCTACAAGGGGGTCAGTGGGATGGTCGCCGGGATGCAGGAGTACACGGCGATGCAGGCGCTCTACGACTTCGTTCAGGAGGATCGCTACGATCTGGTCATCCTGGACACGCCGCCCTCGCGCAATGCTTTGGACTTCCTCGACGGGCCGCGGCGCCTGTCGCGCTTCTTCGACGGACGCATCTTTCAGCTCTTTGTCCCCTCCGAGGAGCAGGGGTTTGTCCAGCGCGCCGCGTCCAGCCTCATCAGCCGGGTGCTCTCGGCGGTCTTCGGCGAGGAGACGTTCGGCGACCTCCAGGAGTTCTTCAACGCCTTCGCGACGATCTTCACCCAGCTCACCCGCAACGCCTCTCAGATGGGCGAGTTCCTCGCCGACCCCGAGGGGGTCGCCTTCTTGCTGGTCACCTCGCCGAGCCCGGCGGCGTTGACCGACGCCTTCTTCTTCCGCAAGAAGACCGAGGAGATGAACCTGCCGTTTCGCGCCTTCATCCTCAACCGCTCCCAGGCCTACGACCTCGACCGCGTCTATCCAACCGCCGACCTGCTCGGCCCCGCGCCGTCACCGGCGGCGCTCAGCGGGCTCGCCAAGCTGCAGGAGCTGGCCGATCTGGAGGTCGCCCAGGTCAAGCGCGATCAGAAGCTCCTGCGTCAGCTCGGAGAGAAGGCGGGCGATCAGGCGATGGCGATGGCGCTGCCCAACCTCACCGGAGGGGCCAACGACATCGCGTCCCTCCTCAAGATCGCCAACGTCCTCGTGTCTTCGTAACAGAGCAGCGCGCTTGAGCCCCGCTCAAGGCGCGGCGGTCTACGGCCAGATCCAGCCGCAGGTGCTGGAGCGGTAGCAGCCGACGCCCGCGCTGGTCCCAAAGCACACGACGTCATCGGTCGCGGCGACGGCGCGCACCTCGTTGGAGGGGAGCCCTTCGGCGGTGGTCCAGCTCTCCGAAGAGCCGTCGGCGTTCAGGAGCAGGGCGCCCTCGTCGGTGGCGGCCCAGAGCTGCTCATTTTGCACGGCGAGGTCGTTTATGGCGAGGTCGCTCCAGGTGGACCAGGTCTGGGAGGAGAGGTCGAGGCTCGCGAGCCCGGCGGGGCTGCCAGCCCAGGGGATCCCACCGAGGACGGCGATGGAGGTGGCGCGGTTGCTGGGCAGGCCGTCGTCGCGGTCCCAGGTGTCGGTGCGGCCGTCGGCGTCGCGGCGCGCGACGCCGCCTGGCTTCGGGCTGACCCCGAGCTGCTGCTGGTCGATGGCGAACCAGGTGTCGTTGGTCTGGGCGTCGAAGGCGACGCCTTGCACGGTGAACGAGAACAGCGGCGAGCAGTGGTCACCGGGGCTGTTGCAGTCCTGCCAGTCGAACCAGGCGTCCCAGGTGGAGCCGCCCTGGCTGAACATCGCCCCGTCGTGCGCGCCGAGCCACAGCGTGCCGCTCGGGCTCTGGGCGAGGGCGTACGCGCGGTCGCTGAGGATGGTGTCCTGGGTGATGGTGCTCCAGGAGGAGCCGTCGAAGCGGCTGACGCCGCAGTAGCCCGTGGTGGTCTCAGGGCAGACGGCGCGGGCGTGGGTGAGCCACACCTGGCCGTCCAGGGCGACCGCGACGGAGTGGATGGCGTCGGCGGCGACGCCGTCGCTGGTGGTGAAGCGCGTCGCCGAGGCGAGGTCGGTCAGATCGAGGCGGGTGAGCCCGTCGTCCTCGGTGCCGATCCAGAGGGTGTCGCCGTCCAGGGTGAGGGCGGTGACGTCGCGCGCGGTGGCCATGGCGCTGTCGCCGGGGGAGAAGGCGCAGGCCTCGGGCTCGGCGGCGGTGGAGCCGGAGTCGTCACCGCAGCCCGCGGTGAGCGCGACGCCGACGAGGGCGACCAGGAGGGCGCGGCGGAGGTTCATGGGTCGGCCTGCGGGTCAAGGTAGGGCTCCACCAGCTCGAAGAACTGTCCCTTGGAGCGGACGATGCGGAGGTTCCCGTAGTGACCGACCACGACGCGGTCGATGAACACGATCTCCACGGCGGGCTGGAACGACGAGATCCGCTTGAGCGCCTCGGGGACCATCTTCTTGACCTCGTCGTGGATGGTCGAGGTCCCGTAGTCGAACGGCTCCCCGGTGGTGAAGGGCAGCAGCAGCAGGTCGCGCCACTGCTTGTAGTAGGACGGCTCGATGGGGGGGCCGTCGGGGTCGCGGGCGCCCAGCTTGAGCAGCCCCTCCTCGACGCCCTCGTAGTCCTCCTCGACGGCGCAGCGGATCGTGTCGCGGTAGGCCTCGGCGATCTCGGGCTTGACGCGCTTGATGCAGCCGAAGTCGTAGAGCACGATCGTGCCATCAGGCCGGAAGGCGTAGTTGGCCGGGTTGGGGTCGGCGTGGATGGTCTGGTGGGTGAACAGCTGCTTCAAGGTCAGCCTGAAGAGGTTCTCCCCGATGGTGTCGCGCGCCTCCTGGGTGTAGTTCAGCTCGTCGAGGTCGTTGATGTCGTCCCCAGGCACGTAGGTGAGCGTCAGCACCCGCTTGGAGCTGCGCTCGCCGACCACCTCGGGGATGTGCACGAAGTCGTCGTCCTTGTGGAACTCACGAAAGAGGCGGACGTTGTCGGCTTCGAGGGTGTAGTCCAGCTCCTCGTGGAGGCGAGCCCGGATCTCGTCAAAGAGGCTGTTGAAGGCCTTGCGGTTCATCTTGACCAGGCCGCTGGCCCGCAGCGCGAGCTTGAGGTGGGCGAGGTCGGAGTCCACGGAGCTGTCGACGCCAGGGTACTGGATCTTGACGACCACCTCGCGCCCATCGTCGACCTGGGCGCGGTGCACCTGGCCGATGCTGGCGGCGGCGAAGGGTTCGCGATCGAAGTGGTTGAAGAGGACCTCGGGGCGCGCGCCGAACTCGGCCTCGATCTGGTCGGCGATCACCTCAAAGGGCATCGGCGGCGCCTCCTTCTGGAGGCTGGTGAGCGCCGAGGACAGCTCCTTGGGGAGGACGTCGCTGGCGACCGAGGCCATCTGCCCGATCTTCATCGCCGCGCCCTTGAGCTCGCCCAGCGTCTTGGCGATCCGCTCGCCCGACTCCTGGTAGGACTCGGCTTGCTGACGGGCGTTCTCCTCGGCGGTCTTGAAGACCGACTTGATCTTGCTCCTGGCGTAGTTGCCCGCGACGGAGGCCGTCATCCCAGCGAGCTTGAAGAAGCGCTTGCTCTTGGTGACGGGTCGGGAGGTCTGCTTGTCCGGGGGATCCTGAGCCATGGGCGCTCCTGCGTGTGTGGTCGGGGCGCGACGTCGATGCGAGAGGCCCCAACCTCTACTATGCACAACGTGTGTGAATCTACTCGGATGGCCTCAGACGCGCAACCCGCCTGGACCCTGCGGCGGAACCCGGGCATGATGTGGACCCGCGGCTGTGGGCTTGGAATGGCTGGAGGATGGCGTGATGCTCGAAATCGACCCAAACGCGCGATACGTGGAGAGCGACCCCCACCTGGAGGTCCTGTGCGATCAAGCGCGCTACGAGCGCCGGATCGGCGTGGATCTGGAGTTCATCCGCCAGAGCACCTACTTCGCGAAGCTGGCGCTGGTTCAGATCGCGGTGGGCGAGCAGCACCTGTTGATCGACCCGCTCGGCGACGTGGATCTGGGGCCGCTGGAGTCGGTGATGCTCGATCCGGGCGTGTGCAAGGTCCTCCACGCGCCGAGTCAGGATCTGGAGATCTTCTTCCACCGCCTCGGCGAGCCGCCGCGCAACATCTTTGACACCCAGATGGCGGCGGCGATGGCGGGCCTGGGGCACCAGGCCTCCTACAGCTCGCTCGTGTCGATGGTGCTCGGGGTCGAGCTGCGACACTCCGAGGGGTTCACGGACTGGCTGCGGCGTCCGTTGACGGGCACCCAGGAGGCCTACGCCCTCGACGACGTCCGCCACCTGTTCGCGCTCCAGGAGCGGTTGACCGAGCAGCTGGAGCAGATGGGTCGGATGTCGTGGTTTGTGGAGGAGTGCTCGCAGTACGAGGAGCTGGATCGTTATCGAACGCCGCCGGAGGAGCTGTTCACGCAGGTCAAGTCGCGCAACAAGCTCAATCCCAGGGGGTTGGCGATCCTGCGCGAGCTGGCGATCTGGCGCGAGGAGGAGGCGATGCGCCAGGACCGCCCCAGGCGCCGGGTGCTCCTCGATGAGGTCCTGGTCGAGATCGCGCGCCGCGCTCCGAGCGACGTCAAGACGCTCAAGCGGGTGCGGGAGCTTCGGATCCGCGATCAGGGCGCGCTGAACAGCCTGCTCGACGCGGTGAAGCGCGGTCAGGAGGTGCCTCGGGACGACTGCCCCCGACCGAGGCGCCGAACGCGCGTCTCCCGCGATCCCTCGCTGGCGGTGAGCATGCTCAAGACGGCGTTCAAGGTGCAGTGCGATCGGCAGAACATCGCGCCGGCGATGGTGGGGAACGCGTCGGACATCGAGCGTCTGGTGAGGAGGTACTTCGACGACCCGGAGCGCTCCGAAGGCGACCCGCTCTTGAAGGGCTGGCGAGGGGATCTGGTGGGGGGGATTCTGCTGGAGATCCTGACGGGTGAGGTCGGGCTCCACCTCGACCCGGAGTCGGGCGCGCCGGAGTTCCATGAGCTGGAGTGAGCGAGGCTTTTGATGAGTCGTTTCCATGGCTTGCTGTGGGGGTGAACAAATGGTCATAAATTCATTTGTTCATGTCGGATGGGTGTGGTATGTTTCCGCCCGTTCGAGGTGTTTGTCTGCGCTTGATCCGATCTGACAAGGATCGCCTTTGCCCCCTCCAAGGGATCGAGACGGTGTCGGCATCTCGGACGTCCCCTCTCCTCCATTGACGCCCCAACCCAAACCCTCCTACCCTCCCGACGGGAAGAACAACCCCTGAGCTGAGCGAGCTTTATGTTGAGCTGGTCGACATCACCCCCATCAACTCGCCGCGCGCTCGTCGCCGCGCTCCTGGTGGTGTGGCTCGTCGGGTGCCGCGCAGGGGAGGGGGCTGAGGAGGGTGACGCCGGGGCTGCGCAGGACGCCGCTCGGGACGCGGCGGTCGCCGCGGACTCAACCGCCGCCGAGGACACGGCGGCCCCCCCGGACAGCGCCGCGCCGCTTGAGGTGGGCGCCGACGCGGAGTGCACGGACGAGGAGGAGCAGGGGTGGCCGCGGGTCGAGCTGGCGCTGCTCGTGTTGGACGGCGGCGAGACCGTGAGCGGCGAGCTGATCGCGACCTTCAACCACAACTACTGGTGGGACAACAGCGCGCCGGAGCTGACGTACGCGTTGTTTGAGCCGGACGCCTACGCCCCCTTCCCGGACGATCGCAGCGTGACGTTGGTGTCGTCGCGGGACGTCCGCTCGGTGCGCAGGGCGGTCGGGGAGCCGGGGCGGGTGAGCTACGCGCGGCTGCTCCGTCAGCGCGGCCTGGTGCTCTCCCAGGTGCCGATTGAAGGCCCCACGCACGTGATCACGGGCCATGAGAGCTACCACCGCGAGGAGAACGGCTTCGGCGATTACGCCTGGGATCTGGTGTTGACCGACGAGGGCGGCGCCCGCTTCGACGGCGACGGCACGGAGAACGCCGACCACTACGTCTGGGACGCGGAGGTCACGCTGCCCGTCGCGGGGTACGTGGTGGAGGTGGTGCGCGACCAGCCCGACAACGACCCGGGGTTCTACAAGCCGGGGTCGCTCAGCAACTACATCGGCCTTCAGGTGGGCGGCTCCTACTACGTCTACCTGCTGCACCTTCGCGAGGGGACGATCCCCGATGACATCGAGCCGGACATGGTGCTGCCCGCCGGGACCTACGTGGGGCGGGTGGGGAACTCGGGGGTGACGCTGGAGCCCCACCTGCACATGACCGCCTTCTGGTACGACGCGGACGCCGAGCAGCCTCGCTACTGGAGCGTCCCCATGGAGTTCAACAACATCTACGTCTCCCCCTCACCGCTGGGCCCCGGGGTGTTTCATGAGCACGTGGATCCGCCCGGGCGGTCCTGGATCGCGTCGGAGCCGTTCAAGTGACGGCGTTGTCAGGGTGAGGGGAGCCTTGCTACAGTGTCGGGCGCCGCTTTTGGAAGCGGCGTGGGCGATGGAAGCGGATGAGGAGGTCCCTGTGGCGCGTGTAGAATTGATGACCAAGCGAATGATCGACAACATGCGCGAGGCGTGTCAGCTCGCCGCCGACACGCTCCTGATGGTGGGTGAGCACATCAAGCCGGGGGTGAGCACCGACGAGCTGAACACGCTCGTGCACGAGTACACGCTCAAGCACAAGGCGCGCCCCGCGCCGCTGAACTACAAGGGGTTCCCCAAGAGCACCTGCACCAGCCTCAACGAGGTGATCTGCCATGGCATCCCTGGCGATCGCGTGTTGGCCGACGGCGACATCATCAACGTGGACGTGACGTCCGTCCTGCCTGCCGAGCACGGCTACTACGGCGACACCAGCGCGACCTTCTACGTCGGCGAGCCGAGCGAGGAGGCCAAGCGGGTGGTCGAGGTCGCGCGGCGGTGCCTGGAGCTTGGGATCGAGCAGGTCCGCCCGCGCGGCCGCCTCGGCGACATCGGCGCCGCGATCCAGGAGTACGCCGAGGCGCAGGGCTGCTCGGTCGTGCGCGATTACGTCGGTCACGGCATCGGGCGCAGCTTCCACATGCCGCCCCAGGTGCCCCACTACGGGCGTCGGGGCACGCTGGTGCGGATGAAGCCCGGGATGGTGTTCACGATCGAGCCGATGATCAACGTCGGAGGTTACGAGACCGAGCTGCTGAGCGACGGGTGGACCGTGGTGACGCGCGACAGGTCGCTGTCGGCGCAGTTCGAGCACACCGTCGTGGTGACGCGAAGTGGGTGCGAGGTGCTGACGCGGCGCAGCGGCAGGCTCGCCCACAGCGAGGACGTGCCCTGGGCCGATCTGGGGCCGCTGTCGTGCTGGGTGGAGAGCCCGGCGGCGTAGCCGTCAGGGGCGAGTGCTCAGCGGTCCGACCTGCGCCTGCGGGGTGTTGCGCCGCTGAGGCGGGGCGATCGTGCTGAAGCACGAGGTCTTCAGGCAGTAATGAAGCGCCTCGCCGTGCACCGGGACCAGATCATGGGGGGCGTGGGTTTGCATGAAGACGACCCGATCGCGCTCCAGCTCCTCCGGCTGGAGGTGCCCGGCGAACTCCGCGGCGCGGTAGGCGATCCCCCGGGCCTTGAGCTGGCGCATGAGGGTCTCGGTCCACTCCTCGGTGAGCTTCCCCTCGGGGTTGTAGTAGCTGAACAGCCTGTGCTGAGCGGGCCGCGGCTCATGGCGCGTCTGCGCGAGCCAGTTGGCGAAGATCCCCGTGAACCCATAGAGCGCGTCGAACAGGTAGACCTCCTGGACAGGGATCCGACCGCGCGCCAGGCTGTGGGCGAGCACCTGAAACCCGCCGGAGTGCGCCGAGAGGATGACGCGCCCGGGGGAGGCGTCGGGAGGGGCGATGAAGCGCTCGGCGCGCGCCTGCACCTCCTCGTCCTGAAGCACGAGCGCGACCTCCGTGAGCAGGTTCTTGAGCCCGTACACCTTGTCGAGCTTGCCACCGGCCGTGTCATTGGCGCGATCGGGGCCTTGCGGGAGGATGAGGAGGGCGTTCTTGCGGCTGGAGGCGAGCTGTTCACGGACGCGGTGCTTGCGAAGCGGGTCGCTGGCGCGGCTGTTGAGGCCGTGAAAGTGCACGAGCATGTCGAGCGTCCCGTCCGGGTTGGCGCTGAAGCCTGTCGGGACGTGGATGTAGACGGTGGAGTCTCGGTAGGGCGCGTCGACGTCAGGGAAGGGGGCATGCGCGAGGCGCATACGCAGCGTCGTCCCGTGCGCGGAGCGCTCCACCGCCTTGAGCTTCCTGGCGCTGCGGCTCTTCGCGGCGGCGATCGTCGGGAGCCCGGCGGTCAGGGCGGCGCCAGCGGAGAGCGCGCCCCAGCTCAGCAGCGCGCGTCGTGAGATGATCGTCATGATGATCCTCCCCAGGGTGGCTGGGAGCGGTGCGTTGATCGTTCGACGGCGCCTCCATGATCATCGGAACCGGGCAAACGGCCAGTTTTTTGTGGGTGTTCATCCGACATGTGCGGCGAGTGTCTGTTCGGGTGTTCAGATTTTTATGGTCGAAATCATTGACACATCTGAACGGGTGTTCTACAACGCGGTTGTGCACGACGATGTTGGTCGGGTTGATGTGTGCTTCATGGAAAAAGGGTACACAAATGCGGCCTGATCCATGTACATTGCGACCCTTTATACACGCGCTCGCAGTGTTGCTTCGGGGCGACGCTGCTTTGGTGGGCGCGCGGACACGCGACACACCACAACACACCATAGGGAGGTGCTCCAATGACGACGCCCGATACCATCCAATCGAAGGATGATATCCTCAAAGCGTTCAAGTCTCTGCTCAAGAGCTTTGAAGGCCAGGGATCCCAGATCACGACCAAGGCCGAGCAGGCGAAGCTGGAGAAGGATCTCGAGATCGCGTCTCGCGCCGCGGGCTACACGGTCGAGAACATCGTCAAGGATCTGGCGGACAAGCAGCTGACGTTCAGCACGTCACTCGACGGCCTGTCGAACCGGTTGGTCACCGAGTCGGATCGCCTCCTTGAGCTGCGGCGGGCGATTGAGGTGGAGACCCGCCGCCTCAAGACGCTTGAGGACATCAAGGTCGCCGCCGAGGCGCTTGAGATCAAGCGCAGCGAGAACGAGGAGCGCCGCGGCGACTTCAAGGAGTCGGCGGCCGCGGATCTGAGTGAGCTGGAGGAGGAGAAGGCGGAGACGCGCACGGCCTGGGCCAAGGATCAGGCGGCCCACGAGGCGAGCGTCGAGGAGTACAACGAGCGCCAGCAGCGCGATCGTCAGCAGCGCGAGGACGAGTTCGACTACGATCGCAAGCGCCAGCGCCTCAAGGAGGCGGACGACTTCAGCGAGCGCAAGCGCCAGATGGAGCGCGAGCTGGCCGAGCAGGGTGAGGAGAAGGAGAAGGACTGGGCGGAGCGCGAGGCCGAGCTGGCCAAGCACGCCGAGGAGATCGAGGAGCTTCGCGCGAAGGTCGAGAACTTCCCCGAGGAGCTCAAGGAGAAGGTGGACGAGGCCCGCTCCAAGGCGATCAGCAGCACCAAGCGCGACGCCGAGGTCGAGCTGACGCTGCTCCGCAAGGAGATCGACGCCAGCGTCGAGGTCAGCGAGCTGAAGATCGCCTCGCTGGAGGGGACCATCGAGAAGCAGGCGACCGAGATCGCCGCCCTCGAGAAGAGCCTCGAAGAGGCCCAGCGCATGGCCGACAAGCTCGCCCGCGAGGCGATCAGCCGCGGCCGCGTGGCGTCCATGTCCGAACTCGGTGAGTAGGCACTTCGCTCGACAACCTCGACACCTTCACTCGATTAAGGAGATCTGAACCATGACCGTCAGCTCACGTAACACCAAGGCCCAGATCCTGAGCGCCTACAAGGATCTGATGAAGGACTACAAGGGGCTCCAGAAGGACTTCAAGGACCTTCAGGAGAGCAAGGTCGCCGCCGTGGCGCCCGCCGCCGTGGCTCCGAGCGGCAGCTCCGACCCGACCAACTTCACCATCAGCGACATCATCGTCGGCCTCCAGAGCCTCCGCACCGGCCTGGCCGCCTCCACCGGCGACCTCCAGCAGAAGCTCATCGCCGAGGCGGACTACCTCGCCGACCTCGCCGAGAAGGTCGAGAGCATCAACACGCAGCTCACCGAGCTGCACGACATCGAGGATCCCAGCGCCGAGACCCTCGGGCAGCTCGTCGAGGGCTACCAGGCCGAGGCGGACGCCTTCGAGGAGGAGCTGGAGCGCCTCCAGAAGGAGCACGCTGAGGACCTGGAGGCCAAGCAGCAGGCCTGGGCGAAGGAGGTCGACGAGCACAAGCTCGCCACCAAGACCCGCGACGAGGACCTCAAGCGCGATCGCAAGCGCGAGTCCGAGCAGTACAAGTACAACCTGGAGCTGGAGCGCAACCTCGACGAGGAGCAGTACCAGGCCAGCAAGAAGGAGCGCGAGAAGGAGCTCGCCGCGCAGCGGGAGCTGCGTGAGAAGCAGTGGGCGGAGCGGGAGACCGAGCTGTCCGAGCGCGAGAAGGAGTTCCAGGAGCTCAAGTCCAAGGCCGACGCGTTCCCCGCCGAGCTGGAGAGCGCCGTCAAGAAGGCCAAGGAAGAGGGCGTCGGGATCGCCAAGCGCAACGCCCGCATCGAGCGCAGCACGCTTGAGAAGGACCACGAGGGCAAGCTCCGCGTGTTCGAGTTCAAGATCGCCTCGCTCGAAGACACCGTCAAGCGCCAGCTGCAGCGGATCGAGAAGCTCTCCGAGCAGCTCCAGACCGCTCAGAACAAGGCCCAGGACCTGGCCGCGCAGGCCATCGACGGCGCCTCCAACGCCCGCTCCTACGAAGCGGTCAAGGAGATCGCCATGGAGCAGGCCAAGAACATCGGCAAGTCCAAGTAGCCTGGCCGCTCCCCCTCCTCATCCCCCCACGCCACGACGATCGTCGTGGCGTGGGGACCCCGCTCCCCCTCTTTCTCCCTCCCTTCACCCTCACCGCGGGCCGCCGCGGCGCAAAAAACAAGACGTCTGCGCGTTCAGGTGCTAACAACGGCGGTTGCAGAGCTGGAGAGCCAGGTGTACCTTCGCACACCACGCGGGTGCAGGGTACGACCACCCGCGTCACTCGCGCGAAGGAGCAGCCCACCATGAACGTAATACGATGTGCCGCGATCCTCACACTCGCCGTGTTTGGCTGTGTCGGCTGCTCGTCCACCTCGGGCGGCGATGGCCGAGACATCGATCGCTCCCAGGGCATCGCCCAGGAGTGCGCCGTGGGCGTCGGCTACAAGCCCGCGCACGACTGCTGCGGGTACGTCGTCAACACGGAGGGGCGGTGGAAGGCTCCGATGACCGATGAGGGCGCCTGCAACGAACTCACCGCGGGCCGCGGCTACTACAGCGATGGGTATTGCAGCCTGGAGTGTCAGCTTGATGAGATCATCGTCGAGCTGCAACCCCGCAACACCGATCGCCTCATCGGTTGTGTTCAGTGCGCTCGTCCCTGAACCCCTCCTCGCCTGCCCCTACCCTCCTGACCTCACCCGCGTGAGGATCACCCCATAGAAGGTCCGCGCTGCCTCCAACGCGTCGTAGCGCCAGCCCAGGTGCGCCCCGCACCTTCGACAGTGGCTGATCGACCACGCGTACCCCGTGAACCACGTATGATCGCTGGTGGAGCCCCCCAGCTCCAGGCATCCGGGCGCTTCGGAGAAGCAGCCGATCTGAAAGAAGCGCCCGTGCGGGTTGGCGAACGTGTGGGTGTGCGCCCCCTGCACCTCGATCCGCGCGGCGCTTCGTGTGATCGGGTGCTCGCACGAGGCGCACACCAGCCAGTCGCCCTCGTCTTCGGCGAGGTGGTGGCGCTCCTCGGGTTCGGATCCGTTGTTGGAGCGCTCCGACGGCGAGCCGCGGAGGCATCGGGTGGGCGTCAGCGGCGCGGCGCCCCGGGAGGTGGCACCACGGAACATCGGTTTCGGGTGGTGCGGCGAGCTGTCTGATGTTACTGTAATGCCTGTTAGATACATGCAGTTTCTCAAGCAAGGGCTGCGCGTGACCAGCGGGGTGAGCATGACTCGACATCAACGGTTGGGACCCCTCCTCTTTGTGGCGCTCCTGGTGGGAGCCTGCTCGTCCGATGGCGCGGGCGCAGGTTCGGGGTCCGTGGATGGATCTCCGGGAGGTGAGGGGGCGAACAGCAACGACACCAGCGGTGGCGGCGACGTGACCGATCCGGACGACCCGGGCGTGACCGACCCTGGCCGTGTCACCATACACCGCCTGAACCGGGTGGAGTACAACAACACGGTGCGCGATCTGCTCGGCACCGCCCTCAGCCCCGCGGACGACTTCCCCGCAGACGACATCGGCCACGGCTTTGACAACAACGCCGACGTCCTCAGCCTGTCGCCGCTCCAGCTTGAGCTCTACGAGCGCGCCGCCGAGGTGTTGATCGAGGACACGCTGGCGATCCCGCGCGCCGCGCCGGACGTGCTTCAGTTCGAGGCGGAGGAGATGACCGCCAGCGTCGGCGCCAGCTACCGGGACCAGGGGTGGAACCTCTGGTCGAACGGGACGCTGGAGACGATCTTCACCGCCGACGACGGCGAGTATCGGCTCAGCGCGCGGGCCTTCGGCCACCAAGCGGGCGACGAGCCCGCGCAGATGGCGATCAACCTCGACGGGCGCGTGCTGGCTGTCATCGACGTCGAGGCGACCGAGGGCGCCCCGGCGGTCTACAGCGTGGAGGCCGAGGTGGAGGCGGGGGAGCACGTCTTCAGCGTGGAGTTCATCAACGACTTCTACCTCCCGGAGGAGGACGCCGATCGCAACCTCATCGTGGACTGGATGCGGATCGAGGGGCCGCTCAACCTACCCCCCGCCGACACGACCCGGCGCGACCGCGTCCTGACGTGCGCCCCCGAGGCGGGCGCCGAGGAGGTCTGCGCCCGCGCGGTCGTGCAGGGGTTCGCGCGGCGAGCCTGGCGGCGACCGGTGACGGACGCGGAGGTCGATCAGCTCATGCCGCTGTTCCAGCTGGGGATGGAGGAGAGCGCCGACTTCGAGGAGGCGATCCGCCTGCCGCTGCAAGCGGTGCTGCTGTCGCCGAACTTCGTGTTTCGGGTGGAGCTGGACCCCGACCCGAACGCGGAGTCGGCCCACGCGCTCTCGGACCACGAGCTGGCGACGCGGCTCTCCTACTTCATGTGGAGCAGCATGCCCGACGACGAGCTGATGACGCTCGCCGACGAGGGGCGCCTCAACACCGACGAGGAGCTGCGCCGCCAGGTGAGCCGGATGTTGGCGGACCCCCGCTCGCGGGCGCTCGTCGAGAACTTCGCCGGGCAGTGGCTCTACACGCGGGCGATGGAGGACGTGCAGCCCGACTACAACGTCTTCCCCGAGTTCGACGACGAGCTGCGCGAGGCGATGCGCCTGGAGACGGAGCTGTTCTTTGAGGAGTTCCTCTACACCGATCGCAGCGTCGAGGAGATGCTCACCGCGCGGTTCAGCTACATCAACGACCGCCTCGCTCGCCACTACGGCATGGACGCGCGGCCGGGCGACGGCTTTGAGCGGGTTGAGTTGACCGGGCCTCGCCATGGTCTCCTGGGCCAGGGGAGCGTGTTGACGGTGACCTCGTACCCGACCCGCACGAGCCCGGTGAAGCGCGGCAAGTGGATCCTGACCCAGCTCCTGTGCACCGAGCCTGAGGCGCCGCCGCCCGGCGTCGAGGGGCTGGCTGAGCCTGAGATGCCCACCGGGACGCTCCGCGAGCGGCTTGAGCAGCACCGCGCCGACCCGATCTGCGCCTCGTGCCATGACTCGATGGATCCGCTCGGGTTCGGCCTGGAGAACTTCGACGCCGTCGGCGCCTACCGGCTCCAGGACATCCACGGGTTTGACATCGACGCGTCGGGCGAGCTGCCCGACGGCAGCAGCTTCACCGACGCCAGCGGCATGGCCTCGATCATCGCCGAGGATCCGAACTTCGCCCGCTGCGTCACCTGGCAGATGTACACCTACGCGCTGGGCCGGGGGATTGAGGGGGTGGACACGCTTCACCTCCGCGCCATCCGCGCGGCGTTTGAGGACGGAGATCACACGCTCCACGCGCTGATCGAGGCGATCGTCCTCAGCCCGTCGTTCCGCATGCGACGCGGCGAGACCCCTGATGAGCAACCTGCCCCGACCGAGGAGGGACCTTGATATGAGCCGCTGGAGACTGTCTCGACGTGCCTTCCTGGGCGGCGCAGGCGCCGCGATCGCCCTCCCGTTCCTTGAAGCGATGCTCCCCACCCGAGCGTTGGCCGACGCCGCCGAGGTGCCGCGGCGCTTCCTGGCGTTCTACGTCCCCAACGGGATCCACATGCCCGCCTGGACCCCCAACGAGGCAGGGCGCGACTTCGGGCTCACCCCGATCCTGGAGCCGCTCGCCAACGTCCGTGATCACATCAACGTCATCAGCGGGCTCGCGAACCGGCCCGCACGGCCCGACGGCGCGGGCGTTCACGCGGCGGGGACGTCCTCGTTCCTGACCGCCGCCCACGCCTTCAAGACCGAGGGGGCCAACATCTCCGTCGGCGTGAGCATGGATCAGATCGCCGCCGCCGCGGTCGGGGGCGCGACGCGCTTCCCGTCGCTCCAGCTTGGCATCGAAGGCGGCGGCAACGCCGGTGGGTGCGACTCGGGCTACAGCTGCGCCTACTCGCGGAACATCTCCTGGGCCAGTGAGTCGACGCCGCTCCCCAAGATCGTCAGCCCACAGCTCGCGTTCGATCGCCTGTTTCAGGGGTTCGACGCCCAGGCCTCCGCCGCCGAGCGGGCCAAGCGCAAGCGGTACCGGACCAGCGTCCTCGATTACGCGCGGGCGGACGCGCAGCGCCTCAAGACCCGACTCGGTCAGACCGATCGGCGGAAGCTGGACGAGTACATGACCGGAGTCCGCGAGCTGGAGGTGCAGGTTCAGCAGGCCGAGGACGGCCCGTCCTGCGGGGTTCCTGACCGCCCGGAGGCCGACTTCGACTTCCCCGCCCACGTGGAGATGATGAACGAGCTGATGGTCCTCGCGTTTCAGTGCGACCTCACCCGGATCATCACCTTCATGCTGGGGAACGCGGGCAGCGGTCGCTCCTACGGCTTCCTGGGCGTCCCGGGCGCGCACCACGAGATCTCGCACCACCAGAACAACCCGGACAACTTCGCGCGGCTTCAGACCATCGACACCTGGGAGGTCGCCCAGCTGGCCTACCTCCTGGAGCGGATGGCGAACACCCCGGAGGGGGAGGGCTCGATGCTCGACAACACGCTGGTGTTCTTCTCCAGCGAGATCGAGGACGGCAACTCCCACTCCCACTTCAACCTGCCGATCGTGCTCGCTGGAGGCGGAGGCGGCGTCATTGAGACCGGTCGCCACCTCGTCTACGAGGAGGACGAGCCGATCGCCAACCTCTTTGTCTCCATCCTGCAGAACCTGAACGTGCCCGCCACCTCCTTCGGTGACAGCACCGGGCCGCTGGCGGGCCTCTGATCGGCCTCAGCCGCTCTCCGCCTGCGAGGGCGCTTCGCCCAGCCGGTGCTCCAGCCCGGCCCAGGCCACCAGCGCCGCCAGCGCCGTGACCGCCACCATGGAGAACATGACCGCGTCGCCCAGGCGGTCGGAGACGTTCCCGAACAGGGGCATCAGCGCCAGCTTGGAGGCGTCCCACAGCGCCGTGAACATGGCCAGCGCCGAGCCGCGCAGGTGATCGGGGCTGCGGCTCACCACCTGGCTCGTGAGCACCGGGAAGCAGTACCCGTGCCCCAGCCCCGCCAGCAGCCCGGCGACGATGAAGCCGGTGGCGCTCGACGCCCCCGCCGCGAGCATGAAGGCCACCACGTAGCAGCCGAGCGCTGGGGCGACGAGGTTGCGCGTGCCCAGCCGGTCAGGGAGCCGCGCCCCGAACAGGCGAACCCCGATCGCGCCGCCAGCGTACGCGACCCAGAGCGTCGCGGGCTGCTCGACGCCGCACGCCTCGGCGACCACCGTCGCGAACGTCATGAACAGCGCCACCAGCCCGGCGAAGATGACTGACGCCCACCACACAGGCCACAGCCGCGGCTCCAACAACGCCTTGACGATGTCGGAGACCGTCACGCCCGGACGAGGCTCGTCCTGCTCGCCGGTGGCCTGGTTCGGCTCGGGGATGAGCCAGATGCAGAGGAGGGAGGCGAAGATGATCACCGCGAGGCCGGGGTAGAGCCACCGGAGGTTGGCGGGCTCTCCGACGAGGCGCTGGTGGACGGGGTTGAGCGCGAGTGGCGCCAACCCCGAGACGCCAAAGAGCGCGATCCCTTCGGTGCGGCGCGACACCGGGATGATGTCGCTCACGAAGGCGAAGTAGCCCGTGAACAGCGCCCCGACCCCGATCCCGAACAGGAAGCGCGCGGCGTAGATCAGCGGCCCGATCGTGTCGACGAGCCCGATCAGCGCCATGCTGATGACGAGGATGACGGTCCCCACAGTGAGCGTGGGGCGTCGCCCGAAGACGTCGAGGCTCCAGCCGACGAGGGGGCGAAAGAGGATGCCGCTGACCGCGGCGGTGGACATGATGAGGCTGATCTCGGTCCGGTCGGCCTGCAGGTGCTCCAGATAGAGCGGGAGCAGCGGCATCGAGGAGTAGCCGAGCGCTTGCAGGGAGTGGCCGAGGACGAGGAGCAGGAACGCCGCGGTGATGAGCGGCGCCAGATCGGAGGTGTGCCGTTGAGCGTTCAGGAGGACCTCGTGTGGGTGGGGGGCTCCAGCGGGAGCCAGATCGGGCGGAGGCTGCACCAGGCGGTGCGCCGCTCGGCGCGCATGGCGCGGTCCTGGTGGACGCGGAGCTGGCTGACGCTGGAGCGGTAATGGCCGCCGCGGTAGGAGGGCCAGCCGTAGGGATCCACGTCCGAGCCGGGGACATCCTCGATGGGCGGCGGCAGCTCATCGGGGGCGTAGAGGGCCTCAGGGTGGCACCAGTCGGCGACGTTCCCCGCCATATCCTGGCACCCATAGGCGGTGCGGGTCTTCTCGTACTGACGGATGGGGACGCTGTGTTCGGAGCGGATGTTGGCCAGCAGCGCGTCCGGGGCGCGCTCTCCCCAGGGGTAGGTCCGTCCGTCGGCGCCGCGCGCGGCCTTCTCCCACAGCGCGACGGTGGGCAGGTTCAGGCCCGCCCATCGGCTGTAATGGAGCGCGTCGATGTAGGAGACGTTGACCACGGGGTGATCGGGGCGCCGCTGAAGCGCCTCGGTGTGCTCCTGTCGGTGCTCCAGGTAGCCGTTGTCGCTCGGCGAGGGGTCGTGCGGGGTGTAGGAGGTGGCGCGGGTGAAGCGGTCCCAGTCGGCGTTGGTGACCGGGTGACGCGCGATGGCGTAGCCAGGCAGGGTGACGCGCTGCTGCGTCTCCAGGGGGCCAAAGAGGAACCGCCCGGAGGGGATCCAGATCATCTCCAGGCCGCTGGTGGGCTCTCGCCAGCTCGTGTGGTTGAGGAGCGCCTGGTGTATGAGCGGCAGGGCGGCGAGCTTCTCGGGCGCGATCAGCGCGTGTTGCCGGAGGTAGTCGCTGAGGAGATCCCAGTCGGTGTCCTCCGGGGCCTTGGTGAGCAGGCGGAGGAGCTGGGCGTCCCGCCGCGCGGTTCGCGGCTGATGCGCGAGCGCGCGGAGCCTGGCGAGCAGCGTGTTCATGTGGAGGGGCCTTCCGCCGCGAGCAGCGCCTGAACCTCGGCGAGCGCCTGCCCCCCGCGGGTGGGGTTGACCATGTTCATGTAGCTCGCGTAACCCAGCAGCCACTCCCGAAACCCCGCGCGGCCGCGCGCCTGGCTCTCGACGCCCTGCGTACGGCAGTTGTGCAGGATCGCGCGGAAGCGGCGGCGCTCCTCGCGAGGGACGCGCAGCGCCTCGTTGACGACGATCCCGGTGACCTGCTGCCGCTGGTGTTTGCGGATGACGCGAAACTTGCTGTGGTTGATGAAGAACCCCTCCTGCACACAGATCTGATCAACCCACCAGCGGAACCGCCCGAGCCCCGACTCGGGGAGGGCGTTCATCGAGAAGGTGAGGTCGTCGGCGTAGCGCGTGTAGGTCGCGCCGATTCGAGCGGCGAGTCCGTAGAGGCGAGCGTCGAGGCGACGGCAGATGAGGTTGGAGATGATGGGAGAGGTCGGGGCCCCCTGGGGCGTGTAGCTCGCCCGCCAGGTGGCGCCGGGGGGGGTGTAGGTCGTCAGCCGGGCGAGCGTCGGGGCGACGGCGCGGCTGCTGTCCCGGGACGAGAAGACGCCCCCCTCCAGGTAGTAGCCCAGGTGCGCGAAGAGGCCCATGACCCGGTAGTACGTGATCGAAGGGAAGAAGTTGCGCAGGTCGAACTTGATCAGCAGCTCACGGCCGAGGTGCGCCCGGGCGTTGGTGACGGTCGAGCGGCCCTCGACGAAGCCGTGGGCGGCGTCGTGGACGGGGACGCGGGCGAGGATGTTCTCCAGCACCGCCCGCTGCGCCTGCTTGAGGGTCGGGTTGGGGGCGCAGATCAGGCGCTCGCCGCCGCTGCGCTTGGGGCGCGTGAAGGTCGCGTAGGGACCCCCTGAGCCGCTGGTGCTCAAGAGCAGGTAGCCGAGCAGCTCCGGGCTGGAGAGCTTGAGCATCGCCCGCAGCTCGCCGACGGTGGTGAGCTGCGGGAGCCCGTTGCGCTCCAGGAGGCGCTGCGAGGGCTGCTTGGCGAACAGCCGCCCTCGCTCGACGCCGCGGAGCAGGCCGGTCCAGTCCCAGGCTCCACCCTGGCGCGCAGGCAGCGTCAGCCCGTCGGGCTGCGCGCCGCGCAGGAGGTCGACGCACCGCTCGCGGAGGCGAGTGGAGCCGCCGCGCAGCACCATCCGACAGACCGCCATCACCTCCGAGGGGGCCATGTAGGCCTGCGCGTAGTTGAGCAGCTGCCGGTGCGTGCCCTCCGCGGCGAGGTGGAACGCGCCGAGCCGGGCGAGGATCGCGTCGTTGGCGGCGAGGCGGGTGGGGTCGAAGTCGTTGTAGGAGTCGCGTGCCTGGAGGAAGTCGCTCAGCGCCGAGACGCTGCCGGGCAGGCGCGCCGCCAGCTCGGCGACCCGGGCGAGATCCTCCGGGTTGGTCTCCGCGCCCACTGGCAGCGGAGGTCGATCGTCGTATCGGTCGCGGTGTGAGGCCATGACGTCCCTTGGGCGAGCGCGCCCATCGCAGAACCCGTGAACAGGTGTAGCCCATTCGGGTTGGGTTGACAACCGGATCGGCGGCGGCGCGACCTCTTGGGGGAGCGGTGAGGTGGGGCGGGGCCGGGGGTGGTACAAACCTCCTGTGAGTCGATGCGCGGCGACGATCCGTCGCGACGCATGAGACTGACGTGGTCGCCCTCGGATAGGGCCCTCCCGCGACGTATCATCGCAGATGAAGCTACCTCCACCCCGGCTCCCGGTGCTCGGGAGTATCCTCTCGCGGGCTTGAGCCTGTCAACCAGACGTGCCACAGTGCGGCCCGAGAGAGCGGATTGAATCAGGAGGTGGCGGTATGACGCAGGAATCGGTGCTCGACGCGCTCGTGGCGCTGGAGCATGAGCAGCTGGCGCGCTATTGCGACAGCATCTCGGTGGACGGGGTGATCGCGCAGACGGTGACGCTGGAGCTGGGGCGGAACCAGAACATCTGGTGCTCTCGCGGCTCGCTGCTCGCCTACTCCGACGGGGTGAACTGGCAGCTCAAGGTCCCCGGTGGGGCGGGCAAGGCGGTCAGCCGTATGCTCGCGGGCGAGGGCGTCTCGCTGACCTACGTGACCGCTGAGCGGCCTGGGACCCAGGTGGTGCTCTCGGCCAACCAGCCGGGGCGCCTCGTGACCTGGGATCTGCGCAAGGGCCCGATCGTGTGCACGAGCGGCTCCTTCGTGGCCGCGCTCGGCGACGTGAACATCGACGTCACCGTCGCGCGCTCCGCCGGGGCGGCGTTCTTCGGTGGGGCGGGGCTGTTCATGCAGCGCCTCTCGGGTGAGGGGATCGTCATCGTGCATGGCGCCGGGGACTTCATCGAGCGCCAGCTCAAGCCCGGCGAGAAGCTCCTCGTCTCGACCGGCAACCTCGCGGTGTTCTCCGCCGATGTCCAGTACAGCGTCCGCTACACGGGAGGCTGCATCAAGTCGCTCTTTGGCGGTGAGGGGCTGTTCATGACCGAGATGACCGGGCCGGGGTGGGTGATGCTCCAGAGCCTCAAGAAGTTGCCGGTGCCTGGCCAACAGGGCGCCGGGCAGATGTAGGGTGCCCATGAGTCAACCACGGACCAGCCCCGACGTGCTGACGATGATCCGCGAGCTGGTGGCGCTCCCCTCGGTGAGCAGCGCCAAGCCCGAGTTGGACATGAGCAACCGCGGCGTCATCGATCGGCTCGCAACGTGGCTCGACGGCATGGGCTTCGCCGTCGAGATCCTCCCCTTGCCGGAGCAGCCCCACAAGGCCAACCTGATCGCGACCCTCGGGCGAGGCCCAGGGGGCCTCGTGCTGTCCGGTCACACCGACACCGTGCCCTGGGACGACGGGCTGTGGCAGCACGACCCGTTCGGCGGCGTGGAGGCCGACGGCCGCATCTACGGGCTCGGCACCACCGACATGAAGTCCTTCTTCGCGCTGGCGACGCAGGCCGCCTCCCGGTTTCGGGCCGCCGACCTCAAGGAGCCGCTGATCCTGCTCGCCACCGCCGACGAGGAGACCTCGATGGCCGGGGTCCGCGCCCTCGTCGACGCGCAGAAGCCCAAGGCGCGCTACGCCGTCATCGGCGAGCCGACCAACATGCGCCCGATCCGCATGCACAAGGGGATCTTCTCGACGGCGGTGGAGCTGCGGGGCCGCTCCGGGCACTCCAGCAACCCGGCGCTGGGCGTCAACGCGCTGGAGGGCATGCACCACGTCATCGCCGCGCTGCTCCGGTGGCGTGAGGCGCTTCAGGCCCAACACCATCACCCCGCCTTCGAGGTCCCCGTCCCGACCATGAACCTCGGCCACATCCACGGCGGTGACAACCCCAACCGCATCTGTGGACACTGCCACCTGCACGTCGACTTTCGACCCCTGCCGGGCATGCACAACGCCACGCTCCAACGCCAGCTCCGGGAGCAGGTCGAGGAGGCGGCGCGCGACTGGGATCCTCGCCTCGGCGTGGACGTCCTGTCGCTGTTCGACGGGATCCCGCCCTTTGAGACGCCCGCCGACTCCGAGATCGTCCGCGTGGCGGAGGCGCTCACGGGCGCCCAGGCCGAGGCGGTCGGGTTTGGCACCGAGGGGCCGTTCCTGGCGGAGCTTGGCCTGGAGGCGATCGTCCTCGGGCCGGGCGACATCGATCTGGCCCACCAACCCAACGAGTACCTCTCCACCGCGCAGATCAAGCCCACGCTCCGCCTCCTGGAGCGGCTGATCGAGCGGTTCTGCGTACGTCCCTGAGCGCCACCCCATGAATCGACTGATCGGTACCCTGCTCGCCGCGTCGCTCCTCGGCGCGTGCACGACCACCCCCCCTCGGCCTTCGCCCTCGCCGCCCGAGGCCGCCGCGACGCGCTCCCAGGCCAGCGAGGCACTGGAGGCCCTCGGCGAGGCGTACTGGGAGCTGTTGATGCGCCACAGCCCGACCTGGGCGACCTTCGCTGGGGATCGGCGTTATGACGCCGAGCTGACCGACGCGTCCGAGGCCGCGATCCTGGCGCGGCAGGAGGAGCGCGAGGCGCTTCAGCGCCAGCTCGCGGCCATCGATCGGGGGGCGCTCTCGGACAAGGAGCGCGTGACGGCCGACGTCATGGCCTACAGCCTCGGCTCGACCCGCGCGCAGCGCGCATGCAAGCCCTGGCTGTGGAGCGTCGATCAGCTCGGAGGCCCTCAGACGGGGATGCCGCAGCTGGCTCGGTTCTTCAAGGTCAGCTCGCCGCAGGACGCGCGGAACCTCCTCAACCGGTATCGGAAGGTCGCCGGGGTGTTCGACGCCACCGTCGCCAACCTCCGCAAAGGTCTGGAGCAGGGTTATGTCGCGCCGCGCATCAACGTCGAGCGGGTCATTCGTCAGCTGGAGGACCAGAGTCACCTCCCGCCGGCTGACACGGAGTACATGAAGCTCGCCCTCAAGCAGCTCGACGACAGCGGCCTGGAGGAGGCGGCGCTCGTCGATGAGCGGGGGCGGCCGATCCGCGAGCAGCTCCTCGTGGTGGTCCGCGACGCGATCTACCCGGCGATGAACCGCTACCTGGCGCTCCTCAAGTCCGAGATCCTGCCTCAGGCGCGCGAGTCGGTGGGGGTCTCGGCGCTGCCCGGCGGCGCGGCCTGCTACCAGGAGAAGATCGAGCGCTCCACGGGCATGGACGCGGCGGCCGATGAGATTCACGCGATCGGCCTGAGCGAGGTCGAGCGGATCCTCAAGGAGATGGAGGCGCTGATCCGCTCGACAGGGAGCCAGAGCGGGGTGGAGGCGCACCTCGCCGAGCTGAACAAGGCGCCCGACCTGAGGCTGGACAGCCGAGACGCGATCCTGGAGTACAACCGCCAGCTCATCGACAGGGCGATGAAGCAGCTCCCGAAGGCGTTCGAGACGATCCCCGAGGCGAAGGTGGAGGTGATCCCGATCCCCGAGACCCAGGAGCGGGACGCCCCGGCGGCCTTCTACGTCGGGCCGCCCGCCGACGGCTCCCGGCCCGCCTACTACTACGTCAACACCTACAAGCCGCCCACGCGGCCGACCTGGACCATGGCGGCGCTGGCGTTTCATGAGGCGGTGCCAGGCCACCACCTCCAGAACGCGCTGTCCTCCGAGAACGACGACCTCCCCAGGTTCCAGCGCGAGGTCGGCATGACCGCCTTCGGCGAGGGGTGGGCGCTCTACGCGGAGAGCCTGGCTGGGGAGCTGGGGCTGTATCACACGCCCGAGGAGCAGATGGGCGCGTTGAGCTATGAGATGTGGCGCGCCGTGCGCCTCGTGGTCGACACCGGCATGCATGCGAAGGGGTGGTCGCGGCAGGAGGCGCTCGACTACCTGATCAAGCACACCAGCAAGGACCCGGAGGAGGCGGCCAACGAGATCGACCGCTACATCGTCTGGCCCGGGCAGGCGCTGGCCTACAAGATCGGGCAGCTGGAGATCGAGGGGCTGCGCGAGGAGGCTCGAAGCGCCCTCGGTGAGCGCTTCGACCTGGCCGCCTTCCACACCGTCGTGTTGTCGTCTGGCTCGGTGCCGCTCAAGACCCTGCGGCGCAACGTCGAGGCCTGGATCGCGGCGCAGCGCCCCTGAGTCACGGCTCCTCGAACCCGTCGGGGCAGCCGATCCCCTCCAGCAGGAGGGTGTTGTCCTCCAGGCTGCACTCCGGCAGGAGCGCCTCCTGGTCGGCGGGGCGAGCGGCGCGCAGGAGGACATCGACCGGGCCGCGCAGATCGTCGAACGTCAGCGTCACCGTCTCCCGGTCGCCCGGCTCCAGCCGGGTCGTTGAGGTGACCTCCAGCAGCGACCCCGTGTCGATCTCGTTGAACCGCGCCTCCACCGTCACGCCAGGGGGTACGGTCAGCGAGCCGCGGTTGTTCAACCCCACGACGATGGTGTAGCGATCGGGGCACTCCCCCAGCTCCACCGCGCCGAGGAGCGTGCTCAGCGTGACGTTGGGGGCGGGCACGGCGCCTGTCCCGCTCGTCTGCGCGCGGAAGGCGTTGCTCTCCTCCCACCACGCCGGGAGGATGACGGGGACGGTCATGTTGTCCGCGATCCCCTCCGCGATGTAGGCGGTCTGGTTCCACACGTTGCGCGTCGCCGTCCACCGATCGCGCACATCCCCGAACACGACGATCTGATCGAGCGCCTCGCCGCTCCCCGCCGCGACGACCAGCTCCGTGGCCCTGTCCGCGTCCACGTCGAGCGCGTAGGGGGTGTTGAACGGCACCTGGGATCCCCCCTGCGGGTGCTCGGTGAGCAGGAAGCCGTCGGCGGCGCGCAGGATCTTGACGCTGCTGCTGTCCGAGACGACCACCTCCAGCGCCCGATCGCCGTCGAGGTCGATCAGGGTCGCCCCGGCGGTCGGGTGGGCGCGGTCGAGAGGCGCCGTCCACAGCACGGCGCCGTCGGCGCCTACCAGCGCCAGCACGTCGGGGCCAGCGACGTAGGCGATCTCGGGGGTGCCGTCGCCGTCTGTATCCGCGATGGCGGGCAGGCCCCCGCCGCCGCCCGCCCCTTCGGGGGTGATCGGCCCCCAGCGCAGCTCACAGGCCGCGCTCAGGGCGCGCACGGCGCCGTCCCCCGACACGACGACCAGCTCCGGCCCCGGGGCGCCGCCGAGGTCGGCGATCGCCGTGTAGCCGTCCGCGCCTTGCGAGCACCGCGTCTCGCCCTGCGTGGAGTAGACCGTGCCGCCCGCGACGATCTCCAGCTGGGGGTCGTCGTCGAGGTTGGCGGCCAGCCCGACGCCGGGGTGGAGGTCGGGCGAGTGGGTGCCCTGGTGGGCGTCGCCGAGCCAGACGCGCGAGCCCGCCTCCGAAAAGAGGCTGCCCCCCGCGACGATCTCGGCGAAGCCGTCTTGATCGACGTCGAACAGCCCAGGGAGGTGCGACGTGCGCGACGCGGAGGTCCAGACGGTGGAGCCGGAGATGTCGTGCGCCACGAGCCGGTCGCCGCGGAGGACGACCGTCTCCGGGCGCGTGTCGCCGTCCAGGTCGCCGAGCGCCACCCCGCGGGTGGCGCCTCCGACGGAGGAGGCGCTCCAGAGCCGCTGCCCGGTGAGCGCGAGCGCGACGGTGGAGCGGTCGGACGGCCCCTGCGGCGCGAGCGGGGCGACGACCGCGGCTTGATCGGCGCGGTCGATGACGCCGCTGTTGTCGACGTCGCGCAGCGGCCCGAGGCCGAGCGGTCCGGCGAGGAAGGGGGCGGGGAGGGTCGCCTGGACGGTCACCTCGATCAACTCCGGGGTGTCGCGGAAGGAGCACGCGGTGTCGTAGCACAGCCCGGAGACCGGGTTGCACCGCAGCGCGTCGGAGTCGCAGTCGCTGTGGGAGCGGCACCCCTCGCAGCTCAACAGGTCGCGGTTGCAGGTGCCCTCGGGGCAGTCCGCGTCATCGACGCACCCCACGCACTCGCTCCCCTGCTCGGTGCGCATGCAGGCCGGTTGCAGCTCGTTGTCGCTGCAATCGTCGTCCGTGGCGCAGCGCGTGCAGAAGCGTCGCTCCGGGTCGCACACCAGCCCCGGGGTGCAGTCGCCGTCGTCGAGGCACTCGACGCAGGCGCCGGTGTCGGTGTCGCAGGAGGTGCCGCTCGGGCACTCCGCGTCCGAGGAGCAGCTGGAGCAGGCGAAGTCGTCGGCGGTGCAGGGGCGGCTGCTCGCCGCGCACTCGAACGAGACGCGGCACACCAGCCCGCCTGGGCAGTCGAGGTTGTCCAGGCAGGGCACGCACAGCGACTCTCCCTGGAAGCAACGCTCGCCGCCGGTGCAGTCGGCGTCGAAGGTGCATTCACCGGCGGCGACGCACGTCGGCGGGGTGCCGCGGCACTGCTGGCCCAGCTCACAGTCGAGGTCGCTCAGGCACCCCTCGACGCACTGGTTGTTGACGCAGATGAAGCCCCGCGTGCAGTCCAGCGCGGTGTCGCAGGCGTTGTCCGGGTCGCCCGCGTCGGCGAACTCGAACTCCAGGCTGTCGCCTGGGGCGTTGAGATCGAAGCACCCCGCGAGGAGCAGGAGGAGCGCGATCACGATCGGCAGGAGGGCGCCTGGTGTCAGGATCCTGGGTGTCAGCATGGACGCTGCTCTGGGGGCATGGGTTCAGCTCGCGTGGCTTCGTCACATCGCGCCCGCGCGATGCAGGGGCTTCGCGGTTGGCGTCACGGCCACGGGCGTACAAACTACCACGTTGCGCGGGCGCGGCGTAGCGCTCCTCGCACATCGGGCGGTGTCCTCGACTCACACCCGAGAAACCGCTCTGCCCCCCAGATGAATCCTGTGCTATGTTAGATGCGCTCGGGTCAATGACCTGTTTGACGGCTTCATGGCATAATCGATGGCTGACAGCACATGCAGGCGGTGCGGACGCCCGGTCCTCCCCATCGCCGAGATATGCCCCCACTGCCACATCGACCATCCTTGCGATCCGTTCCTCAACCGCACGGTTCGGGGCAACATCCGCATCGAGTCGGTGATCGGCTCGGGTGGTATGGGGACAGTCTACAAGGGCTTCGAGGCCCACCTCCAGCGGCCTGTCGCGGTCAAGGTCCTCAACACCATGAGCGGGACCAATCAGCGCTCGGTCTCCTACTTCATGCAGGAGGCCCGGGTGCTGAGCAAGCTGCGCCACCCGAACCTCGTCTCGGTGATCGACTTCGGTCAGGAGAGCGACGGGACGCTCCTGATGGTCATGGAGTACATCCCGGGCCGCTCGCTGGAGTCGCTCATCGAGCGGGAGCGTGAGCTCGCCTTCGATCGCGTCGTTCGGATCATGATCCAGGTCCTGAGCGCCCTGGAGGAGGTCCACCGGCACCAGATCGTCCACCGCGACCTCAAGCCGGGGAACATCGTCCTGGAGGACGTCGCGGGCGCCCAGGACTTCGTCAAGGTGCTCGACTTCGGCATCGCCAAGATCCTCCAGACCAACACCTTCACCTCCATCGACGGTGGCCTGACCGCCGCCGGCACCGCGGTCGGGACCCCGCAGTACATGTCGCCTGAGCAGGCGCAGGGGCTGGAGCTGGACGGGCGCAGCGACATCTACTCCGGGGGCATCCTCATGTTTGAGATGCTCACCGGCAAGCTGCCGTTCGACAGCGACAACATCGTCAGCATGCTGGTGCGACGGATGGCCGAGGATCCCCCCGCGCCCTCCTCACTGCGCTCGGAGGTGCCCCCGTCGCTGGACGCGATCTGCCTGCGCGCGCTCGCCCGCGAGTCGGGAGAGCGCTTCCCAGACGCCGCCGCCTTCCGCGAGGCGCTCCAGGGCGTGCTGCATCAGCTCTCCGATCAGTCGGGGCAGGGCACCTCCTCGCCTCCTGGGCCAACCTCGCGCTCCTCGGGGACCCACTCGGGTCAGGTCGATCGGGAGGTGATGATCCTGGCGGTCGACCTCGACGGCTCGATGCACCCCCAGGAGGAGCTGGAGACCTTCATCTACCGCTTCGCGGAGGCGTCCGGGGGCTTCTACAAGGCGCCGCTCCAAGGCAGCGTCGTCGTCGTCATCTTCGAGCACCAGGAGGTCAGCGCCGGGTGGCTCCACGCCACGGAGGTCGCCGTTCAGATGCGCCTCGCCGCGCAGCACCGCTTCGGCGCCTCGGAGCTCAAGATGGGGCTCTCCCACGGCAGCGTCTACGGGCACAGCGGCAGCGATCCGCTCGAACCCGACGAGATCCCGATCGGGCCTGCCATCGCGATGTCCATGGAGCAGGCGCGGCGAGCCCGCGCCGGTCAACTCCTGATCCCCGCCGAGGCCGCCGACTTCCTCGGGGAGCGCTTTGAGCTTCACAACGCCTCCAGCGGTGAGCTGGAGGTCGGCGCTCCTCGCCCGCGTGGCTCACGGCCGAACCCCGTCGAGCCGACCCTCAGCGCGTTGCCCCTCGTGGAGGTCGATGAGGAGGGGTTTCAGGTCCTGGAGCGCTCCACCGCGACCCGGCGCCTCGACCACGCCATCAAGCGCGTCGTCAAGGAGGGGTCGGGCGTCCCGTTGATGCTCATCGGACCCCACGGCGCGGGCAAGAGCCACCTGGTCACCTACGCCCGACGGCTGGCGCTCCGCACGGGCCTGCGTGTCCTGGAGGTCAGCGCCCCCAGCGAGATGACCGATCGCCCGTTTCGGCCCGTCTTTGATCTGTTCATCCAGTACCTCCTCCCGATCAGCGCCTCGGATGGGCCGCGGCGGCACCACCCCGAGGATCTGCGCAAGGCGCTCCTCGATCTCGGGCTCGGCGCGATTGAGGCGCGCCTGTTCGTCGATCAGTACGTCGCGGGCACCCTCGATGACCCATGGACCGCGCTCAACGGCGGGGGCGGCGAGCCCTTGCCCTACGCCCAGATCTGTCGGGCGCTTCACGTCTTCACGCCTCGGGAGCGGCGTCAGATCCTGACCTCGGTCTTTCGGATGATCCTCAAGCGGATCACCGCCCAACAGGGTCTCCTGGTCATTGTGGAGGATCTGGACGCCGCCGACCCGGGGACCGTCTCCTGCCTGGCGTCGCTGGCCGGGTCGTCGCTCGAAATGCCCATGGTCATGCTCGCCACCTCCACCCGCGATGACGTTGAGGAGCTGGGCGTGTTCAGCGCCCTGCACCTCCCCGCGCTGGAGCCTGAGGCGCTGGAGGCGTTCTGGAGCCAGCTCGTGCCGCGCTACAAGGGGATCACCCCCCCGCGGGAGATCCTCGCGGCGTCGGGCGGGATCCCCATGTACCTCACCTCCTGGATCCAGAGCCCCCTCGACGACGTCGAGCCGCCGCGCGGGGTGCTGGCGCTCATGGTGGAGCAGCTCGCCCGCCTGCCAGGTCGGGTGCGGCGTATGCTCCTCATCGCGAGCATCATGGGGCAGTTCTTTGAGCCCGCCGTCCTGGAGGGGCTGTTTCCCCGGTCGTCCTCGCTCATGGACACGCTTCAGGAGTCCAACGTCCTCGGGCTGTTGGAGATCTACCCTCCCGATCCGCGGTGGTGGCGGTTCCGAAACCCCCTCATCCACCAGGCGGTCTATCGGAGCGTCAGCCGCGCCGATCGAAGTCGGTACCACAAGAACATTTTTTCGAGCCTCTCCGAGCTGGACGAGCCGCTGTCTCAGCGTCAGCTCCTCCTGGAGGCGGTTCAAGCCTCCAAGAGCGTCCGAGGCATGGAGGCCGCGCGTCGCACCGAGGTTCTGGGCGATCGGTTCTCCATCGCGGGCGATCTGGATGGGGCGATGGACTGGTACCTGCTGTCGCTGGAGTTCATGGTCGAGGCGAGGGACGCGGGCGCCTGGGTGGATCTGGAGCGGTTGGGGGATCTGGGCCTCAAGTCCATGGAGATCGCGGTTCGCTTGCGCCGTGATGCCCAGGTCAAGCACATCACCGAGCTGTTCGAGGCGGTCAACACCGATCAGCGGATCCGCCTGGCGATCCTGAGCGCCCGCCAGTTGCTGAACAACAACGAGCACATGGCGGCGCTGCGCCTCATCGAAGACGCGTTGGACGAGCACCGCAGCTCCTCGCCCCTCCTCGCCGGGTTGATGGTCCTTCAGGCTCAGATCATCTCACGCGCCAGTCAGCTGACGCAGGCGCGTCAGCTGCTGCGGAAGGTGCTTCGGATCCTGGAGCGCAACCACGAGCGCCTGCCCGAGGACTTCACCCATTACCCGTGGCTCGTGGCGCTGCTCTACGGTGAGATGTCGCTCTCCGATGGAGATGAGGAGGAGGCGGAGAAGTTCCTCGAGATCGGCTTTCAGCGCGCCCGCGTCGTCGATGACGTCAACGGGGTGCTCAAGGCGCTCCAGCTCCTGGCGTCGCTGCTGCCCAGCCACGGTGAGCCCAAGCGCCTGGCGATGCTGTGCTACGAGGTCCTCCAGGCGTCGTCGTTGACGCTGCGCCCGACCCACCACGTGGTGATCCATCAACTCCTGGGGCGCGCCTACCGCGCGAGCGGCGACGAAAACCGGGCGAAGTCTTCATTTCAGGAAGCCTGGGAGATCGCGCGCGAGCTGGGGTGGTCGAGCGCCGCCAAGCAGAACCTTCAACTGTTGTCTGAGGAGCCGTCGGCGAGGTGAGGCCCGTCTCCGGGCCTCGTTCGTGAGCGGTGTGTGGGGGGCTTCAGCAGGGGCGCGCCGGGGGTGTGGCGCGCCTGAGAGGCTCAGGGGGCGGCAGGGGCGCCGCCCGCGGTGTTGCCGTCGGTGGGAGCCGCGCCGGTCGTCCCGGCGGGGGTGGTCCCGTCGGCAGGAGCCTCGCCGCCCGCGGTCCCAGCGGCGGTGCCGCCCGCGGTCGCGCCGTCGGTGGTCCCGTCCCCGGCCGCCGCGCCTTCGGTGGTCGTCGCGCCCGTGGCGCCGCCCGTGGTGGCGGCGGCGTCGTTGGTGGCCTCGTCCTTCTTCTCCTCCTCCGGCTCCTCCTCAGGCTCGGGGGTGGCGGTCGCCGTCGGCGCCGGGGGCTTGAGGTAGTCTTCGGCGAAGGCCTTGCCGGTCAGCCCGTCCATGATCGGCGGGTAGAAGCCGCCGAGCATGACCGCGATCAGCACGGTGCCGAGGAGCCAGAGGGTCGCGGCCTTCTCCTTGCCCTCTTTTTCGAGCTTGTAGAAGGCAAACCAGAAGGTCACGAAGTCGATCAGGATGACCCCGATGCCGATCCCGGCGTTGTACTTGAACCCGTAGTAGGCCAACCAGAACTTACCCGCGAGGTGCATGAGCACGGCGAGGAACAATACGGCGAGAGTGATCAGTACGATGGTCATCAGATTTCCTTCGACGCCTCACGCATGGGCCACCGTGGAGGGTGACGCCCGGCTTCAATCCGAGGTAGTGCCGCTCTCCGTGAGGAGCGGCGAGCCTTGATGAGATACATGCCCGTCGGCACAGAGTCAATAATCGTCGCTCAAGGATGCTCTTGACAAGACCGTCGGTCCCTGCCAATCCCAACAAGCGCTTTGAGGCGTGGACAACGGGCGGGAGACCCGCAGACGAGGTGGAGCGATGTGGCAAGGTCGGACTTGGGGTAGGCGGGGCGTGGCGGTGATCGTGGCGGCGCTCTGGGTGGTCACGGCGGGCGGCGCCCTGATCGGCTGTGGCGACGACGGCGGCGACGGCGGTGGTGAGCAGGACGCGGGCGAGAGCAACACGACGAGCACGCGCCCGGAGGGCCTCCGGGTGTTCTACTCGCTCGCGACCCCCGAGTCCGTTGACATCACCCTGATCGACAACAACGACGACGGCAACACGATCGAGCTGCAAGGCGTCACCCGAAACGTCGCGACGGATTACAACGCGATCCCGGCTGGAGACTACCGGGCGATCTTCCTGGTGTCCGGCTCCCAGGAGCCGCTCCGGGGTGGCACGAGCGTCAATAACATCACGGTCGGCGACGGTGAGACGTGGACGCTCGTGTTGACCGAGGACGAGGGCGGCGACCCGGTCCATCAGATGATCCAGGATGAGCTGACGGCGCCCGGAGAGAACAGCGCCCGCTACCGCTTCGTGTACCGCGCCTCGGGGCCTCGCGCGGATCTCTATGAGTTGCCCTCCGGCGCGCTGCTGGAGCAGGGGCTGGCGCTCGGCCAGCTGACGCTCTACACCGACGTCGTGGGCGGGACCTACGACTTCGAGGTGCGCCCTGAGGGGTTGAACCAGGTGATCCACAGCATCGAACAGGTTGACCTCAAGCCGGGGGAGATCTACACCTTCTTCATCGTGGGTAACGGTGACCCCAACGGCGACGGCAACTCGGTGGACAGCAGCGTGGATCACGTCCAGGTGCTGGACTGGCGCGTGGACTGAGCGCCTGCGGTGTGAACAGGGCGGCCTCCGCGCCGTGATGACGCGAGCTGGTATGAGACGAGGGCACGGCACAGCGCACATCGGCAACTCCCTGGCTTCGCTCATGCGCCTGAGCGCGGTCGCGCTGGTGTGTGGGGTCGCGCTGGGGGGCTGCGTGGAGGATGAGCTGGGCGAGGGGCGCGTCCTGGCGATCGATCGCGTCAGCCCGAGTCAGGCCCAACAGGGCGAGCAGGTGCGGTTGATGGGCGTCGGCTTCGGAGACGCGCGCCCTGAGCGCGTCGCGGCCTGGGTCGGCGGCGTGTGCACGGCCGTCACGGGGTGGAGCGACACGGCGGTGACGGTCGTCGTCCCCGCTGGCGCGGGGCTCGGGGAGCGGCTCGTGGTCGTGAGCGCCGATGGGCGCAAGTCGGCCCCGGCGGTGCTGTCGATCGTGGGCGAGGCGAGGCCCGCTGACGTGGTCTACTGCGATGAATCCACCGGGAGGTGAGCTGTGGCGTTTGAGGTCCTCAACCAGCAGATGCGGGCGCTGAACACCATCGCCGGTAGCCTCACCGGGCAGGTGACCTCCTTCCACATGGGGCTGCTCCAGTCCCAGCTCGGCTCGCCGCTCCTGTCCGGGCAGCTCGTCCTCGTGGACGCCCTCAAGCTGATGGCGATCATCGAGCTGCTCCCCGACATGCAGGGCTACGACTTCGACATCTACATCGGCTCCATGGAGCGGCTCGACTTCAGGGAGACCGAGCGGATCCTGACCCAGCTCGACAAGACCGCGCAGGAGCTGATCCAGATCGAGGAGGTGATCCGCAACCTGGAGCAGATCATCTCCCAGATGAACATGCTCCTCGGTCAGCTCGCCATGGCGGCCGAGCAGCTCACCCAGATCAGCCAGGCCTTCCAGCAGGAGTCCTCGACCGTCTCCAACTCCCTGAGCCAGCTCCAGGCCGGGATCCTCCCTCAGCTCTACGACTTCCGCACCACCCTCACGGGGCTCCTGGAGCGCTACCGCGCCGAGGCCAACATCCGGGCCTACTTCCTCTACACCAACCACCGCCGCTTCAAGCCGTTCCTGCCGCTCTCCTACGGCACCAAGCTCAAGCGGCAGAAGGAGGAGGGGGAGGCGGGCGTCCTCTTCGGGCTCGCCAGGCTCCAGACCGAGTTTGGCCGCTGGGGCCGGATGCACCGCCTGCTCCTGCGCTACGTCGAGCGACAGGGCAAGCGGGTCGAGGACTACGTCCGCGCCATGAGCGTCCCGATCAACCGGGGGAAGTTCTCGTTCGCCCTCAAGCTCCTGGAGGAGGCGATCAAGGAGCACCCCACGGAGATCGCGATCCCGAGGCAGCTCGCCGACATGTTCGCCAAGCGTGGGATGACCGAGCAGGAGGACGCGGTCTGGGAGATGTGGTGCGAGGCCCACCCCAAGTCGGCTCAAGCGCGCCAGGAGGTTGAGAAGCTCAAAGCGACGCGCGAGCAGGGCGAGGAGACCGCGTAGCGCTCAAGGCGCCTCGGTGCCTTCTTTCGGGCTTGGGGGGAGGACCTTGTTGATCGCCTTCTGGCTGCCCTGGTTGCCGTCGTCGGCGGTCCCGGGGATGATCTGGCCGTCCTCGAACATCCCGTCGCCCTCCGGCAGCGGCGGGACCTCGCCGAGGCGCCGCCCGCACGGGATCGCTCCCTGGCGGAACACCCGCCACTTCTCCTGATCCTCATTGACCTTCGACCAGCCCCGCGTGTACCGCTCCTGAGGGGACTTCTCCGCCTCCTTGGCGTCCTCTCTGGCGGTCCCGGCGGCCTCGCGCGCCATGTCGATGACGATCGTGTTGAGCGCCCGATCCATGTCCTTGAGGAAGGCGGTGATGTGCTTGATGTAGCGCACGATGTCGCCGGTGACGTTGGGATCCTTGGTGATGATGATCGCGGCGCGTCGCCGCTCGTGCTGGTAGGTCGCGAGGTGCGCCTGGAGGATCTTGCGGCCGTTCTGGATCGCGTCGGGGTCGTCGCTGCTCGCCAGCTCCTTGAGGGCGAGGCGGTGCTCTCGCCAGTCGGCCGCGGTCGCGTCGATCGCCTCGATGAGGCCGCGGCAGGCTGGATCGTTGCTCTTCTCGAAGGACACCCGCTTGACCTCCGTCATGTCGGGCTTGGGGCGGAAGAAGAAGGTGGAGTAGTTCCAGAACAGCGCGAACAGGCCGATGCTCACGGCCACCATCGACACGAAGACGGCGGTCCACTTGGCGCGGTTGCGGAACTCGGTCTCGCGCACCGAGGCGATCACCTCGGCGAGCTCCTGATCGGGGGGGCTGTTGTCGTCCGTCATGCTGATTCCCGGTGTGTCCTCGTGGCGCTGGCTCTCGAACACCATCGCTCCAACGCGTCAGGGCATGATATCATGCCCTTTGATGCGGTCACGGTCCAGGACGAGTGAGGAGACCATTCATGACGCCACCCACCTTCCGATGGGACATCCGCGCGGATCGACGCAGCGTGGACTTTGAACACCTCCAGGCGGAGCTGCGCGAGCTGGGCGAGACGCTTTCGGGGCTGGAGGTCGAGCTGCTCAGCCACGAGCGCTTCCTCGCGCTCCCCGACGAGGGGGCCTATCGGGACTGGGGGCCGGTGGCGGTCGCCACCGCGGCCGACCCCAGGATCCTGGAGGCGCTGGCCGAGGAGCTGATCCTGGAGTTCGGGTTCCAGATCGACATGTACAAGCCGGAGGAGGAGCGCGATGGGTAGGGTGTGGGAGGGCGGTTGCCACTGCGGCGCCGTTCGGTTCCGGGTTGACGCCTCCGAGGTGACCGAGCTGCTCGACTGCAACTGCTCGATGTGCGCCATGAAGGGCTTCCTGCACCTGATCGTGCCCGGGGAGCGCTTCACGCTGCTCTCGGGCGCCGAGGCGCTGAGCACCTACACCTTCAACACGAAGCAGGCGAAGCACCACTTCTGCTCGACATGCGGGATCACCTCGTTCTACGTGCCGCGCTCCCACCCGGACGGGTTCTCGGTCAACGCCCGTTGCCTGGATCGGGGGATCCCCGCCGCGCTGCCCGTTGTCCCCTTCGATGGGCAGCGGTGGGAGGAGAGCGTCGACGCGATCGCGGGCTACGACCCGTGACCGGGCGAGGCGAGGCGGGAGAGGGACGCCCTGTGGCGGGGGGCGCCTTGAAGGCACGCGCTGAGGACGATCCAGGCGACGGTCAGGCTTTGCAAACGGCGCTCAGATTGTGACAGAATGGGTCGGCTGCAGTACCCTGGGTGTTGGGGTGTGTCTCTCAAGCGACGTTGTTCAACCAGCGCAAGCTGCGTGGCGACGCGTGCACACACCCGGTGAGAGCGAAGGCTGGTTTCGGGTCGGGCGCGTTCGGCGCTCTGCACCCCAATCGCGGAGGAGAAGCGGTTTGAGAGGAGCACAGGTGATGCATAGGACAACGCGGGGCGCCCTGGCCCTCCTGGGGGTCGTGCTCGGGTTGATGCTGACGGTCGAAGCCGCAGCGGCGCCGACCCTGCGAATCCTCCACACGAAGGTGAGTGAGGCGGATTACGAGATCTACTTCTCGCTCCAGGACGCCAACAACCAGCCCATCCAGGATCTCGATGGCAAGACCGTTGAGCTGATCGACACCAAGAACGACGAGCAGGTGTCCGTCGACGAGCCCAGCGTCAAGCTGCTGCACGAGTCCGACCGGCCCGCGATGGTGCTGTTCATCGTGGCCAACTACCGTGCCTTCAACGACGGCAACGCCAACGCGTTCACCGCCGTCAGCGGGTGCCTCGACCGCGAAGACGCCAGCAAGCGCACCGGCGACACCTTCGCGGTCATGCACTACGGCGAGAACTCCAACCTCGTCCCCGCGTCGAGCGTCAACTCGCTCAAGGCCCAGCTCGAAGACATCCCCGAGGGCAACGAGACGATCCCCAAGCTGTTCAGCGCGCTGGACACCGCGATCGTCCAGTTCGACCGCAAGGATCCCCAGGCCAACGCCCGCCGCTACATGGTCATCATCAGCGACGGCCACGGCGAGTGGGAGGGCGCCGAGCAGCGCAACCAGCGCGCCCAGAAGAAGATCGACCGCCTCGTCCCCAAGCTCAAGGAGAAGGGGATCACCCCGATCATCATCGGCTTCAGCCCCACCGGCAACCTCGGCCGCAACGCCCTCGCCCAGCTCAGCAACCTCGCCGAGCAGGGCGGCGGGACCTACCGCCCGGCGGTGGACGCCATCGAGGTCTCCTCGGCGGTCGATGACGCCTGCAACGCCATCTACAACTCCTACGTCTACCAGTTCAAGACCGGCGACTTTGAGCCCAAGACCGCCTACAACGTCAAGCTCAAGGCCAACTACCAGGGCGAGGCCGTCGAGAGCGCCCCCGCCAAGCTCGTCACCCCCGAAATCCTGCCCGAGAGCAGCGGCGGCTGGCTCTGGTGGCTCATGGTCATCTTCGGCGGCGGAATCGCCTTGATGATCCTGATCGGCATCCTCGTTGTCATCGGCCGCATGTTCACCGGCGGCGGCCAGCAGCAACAGCAGCCCGAGCCCATGCCCGTCCCCGCGCAGCTCTACCCCGCGCCTGGCCCGGCCCCCGGCCCGGTCGCCCCCGTGCCTCCGCCTCGCCCGGTCTTCGACGACCGGCCGCCGCCCCGCTTCTATGGCAAGTTCACCGGGCTCAACGGCGACTACACCGATCGCAAGCTCTACATCGTGGACGAGACCACCACCATCGGCTCCGCCGACGGCAACTCCATCAACATCCAACACGGCACCATCTCCAAGAAGCACGCCGGGATCCGCATCAAGGACGGCAACCGCTTCGAGATGCACGACTTCGGCTCCACCAACGGCGTCTTCATCAACGGCAAGCGGATCACCAAGCAGTTCCTCAAGGACGGCGACCGCGTTCAGTTCGGCAAGCTGGAGTTCATCTTCACCCTCCAGTGAGGCTCTCCTCCCCACCCGCCGCGTCCCTCTCTCATCTCCCCCAACCCACGACACCTCAACCGCCTTTCTACTGGACGACCCCCAGGTCTGGGGGTAGTGTGCAGCGCTGAATATCGGTGCTCCGCGGTGGATGTAGGTGCTTCACCGGGCGACGCGCCGCCCTGAGATACTTGTGAGGTGACCATGTTCACGCAGCTCAAAGAGCAATGGCAGAAGCTGCCCAGGAAGGTCCGCACCGCCATCAGCGTGACCCTGAAGCTGGCGCTGACGATCGCCGCCTTCTACGTCCTGTTCACGCACCCCGTCCAGGCCGGCGAGGGCGAGAAGGTCGCGATCTACGAAGCGATCGTGACCTACCTGCCTCAGATCGAGGCGCGGCAGTTCTGGTTCTGGTGCATACTCGCGGGGCTCATCAAGCTGGTCGGGGTGGGGTTCTCAGCCTGGGGCTGGCACCTGCTGCTCAAGGGGCAGAACATCGTCTACCCCTTCTGGCGGCAGATCATGACCACCTGGCTGATCGGCCGCTTCATCGGCACCTTCCTGCCCTCCACCATCGGCCTCGACGGCTACACCCTCTACGACGCCGGGCGCTACAGCAATGAGTGGGAGCGGGTGACGGTCGCCAAGGCGCTTGAGAAGTTCATCGGGGTCACCGGCCTGTTTCTGTGCATGCTGGTGCTGCTCCCGTTCGGGGTCGGGATCTTCGGCGAGCGCGCCATGCTCATGGGCGGGATCGTCGGCGGCGTGGCGAGCATGATCGTGCTCGCCGTCTTCCTCGGCACCTTCCGCCCGGGGATCCTCCAGTTCTTCCTGCGGCTCCCGTTCCCCTTCCGCGATCGGATCGAGACCCAGGTCAACCGCCTCGACAGCGCCGCGGGCGCCTACCGCGACAAGCCGCTCCTGCTGTGCATGGTGTTCTTCGCCAAGTTCGTGACGCACTTCACGACCGCGGTCGTCTACGTCTTCACGGCGATGGCGGTTGGCGTGGTGGACGTGCAGTTCTTCGACGTCACCTTCGCCTCGTCCATCCAGATCCTGGGGACGCTCTTTTCGCCGACCATCGCCGGTGAGGGCGCCCGCGAGATGATCCAGGCCTACCTGCTGGCCGATCAGATGGGCGCGGTGCAGTCGATCCTGTCGGCGTCGCTCGGCTTCATCGCCGCCGAGGCGGCGACGATGTGGGGGGGCGTCTTCTGGCTGTTCCGCAACGCGCGGTACCGCCCGGCCTTCGCGCTGGTCGATGGGGTGCAGGTCGAGCACAACGCCGCGCCCCCCGAGGAGGACGACACCTCGGGCGACGGCGGCGACCTCGTGCCGCAGACCCACGCGGGCTGACCTCTACGCGGGCGCGTCCGCGCCGCTCGCCTCGTCCTCCTCGCTCTCCTCCGCTTCGACCCCTTCGCTCTCCGCCGCGTCTCCCTTCGCGTCCTCATCACCCTCATCCTGGCCCTGCTCGGCCTCCTCGCGCGCCTTTCGGGCGGCGGTGATGGTGTTGGACAGCTCGGTCATGGCGCGGGCGACCTTGTCGTTGGCCTCGTGCAGGGCGTCGAGCGACGCGTCGTCGTCCTTGAGGAGCGCCTCGGCGTCGGCCAGCTCGGCGCCCAGCGCGGCGCGCTCGGCGTCGGCGGGGATCTCCATGTCGCCGCGCAGCGCCCGGCGGGCGCCCATGATCATGCCGTCGAGGCGGTTGCGGGCTTCGATGGCGCGGCGCTGCTTCTTGTCGGCCTCGGCCTGCTCGGCGGCCTCCTCCAGGAGGCGGCGGATCTCTCCGTCGGAGAGGCCGCCGCTGGGCTGCACCGTGATCTCCTGCGCGCGCCCGGTCTTCTCCTCCTTGGCGCTGACGTTGACGATCCCGTTGGCGTCGATGTCGAAGGTGACCTCGATCTTGGGCGTCGCGCGCGGGGCGGCGGGGATGTTGTCGAGGATGAAGCGCCCCAGCGAGATGTTGTCCTTGACGAACTCCCGCTCACCCTGGACGACGTGGATCTAGACCTGATCCTGGTTATCGACGGCGGTGGTGAAGGTCTTGGAGCGCTTGACCGGGATGGTCGTGTTGCGCTCGATGAGCGGGGCCATGATCCCGCCTCGGGTCTCGACGCCAAGGGTCAGCGAGGTGACGTCGAGGGTGATCAGGTCCTTGATCTCGCCGCTGAGCACCGCGGCCTGCACCGCGGCGCCGAGGGCGACCACCTCGTCCGGGTTGACCCGGTGCACCGGGGACTGCCCGAAGAAGTTCTCGACCGTGGTCTGCACGAGCGGGATCCGCGTGCTGCCGCCGACCAGGATCACCTCGTCGATGTCGGTGACCCGCTTGCCCGCGTCGGTCAGCGCCTGGCGGCACGGGGCGAGGGTCCGGTCGATGAGATCGACGATGAGGTACTCCAGCTTGGCGCGCGACATGCGGATGTTGAGGTGCTTCGGCCCGGAGGCGTCCGCGGTCAAGAACGGCAGGTTGATGTGGGTCTCCAGGGTGCTGGACAGCTCGATCTTGGCCTTCTCGGCGGCGTCCTTGAGCCGCTGCAGCGCCATCTTGTCCTCGGAGACGTCGACCTGGGTGTCGTTCTCGAACTCTTTGGCGAGGTAGTCGATGATCAGCTCATCGATGTTGTCGCCGCCGAGGTCGTTGTCGCCCGCGGTGGCGATCACCTCCACGACGCTGTCGCCGATGTCGAGGATGGAGATGTCGAAGGTGCCGCCGCCGAAGTCGAAGACCGCGACCACGCGGTCCTCGTTGGTGTCGTGGCCGTAGGCGAGGGCGGCGGCGGTGGGCTCGTTGATGAGGCGGCGGACGTTGAGCCCGGCGATGGCGCCCGCGTTCTTGGTCGCCACGCGCTGCACGTCGTTGAAGTACGCGGGCACCGTGATCACCGCCTCGGTGACCTCCTCGCCGAGGTACTTCTCGGCGGCGCGCTTGAGCTTCATGAGGATGCGGGCGCTGATCTCGGGCGGGGCGTAGCGGCGCGCGCCGATCTGGATCGCCGCGTCCTTGTTGTCGGCCTCGACGATGTCGTAGGGGTAGCGCCGCAGCTCATCCTCGACGTCGGCGAAGGCGCGCCCCATCAGCCGCTTGACCGAGTAGATCGTGTTGGTGGGGTTGGTGATCGCCTGCCGCCGCGCGACCTGGCCGACGAGGATGTTGTTGGCCTCGTCGATCGCGACCACCGAGGGGGTCGTCCGCGACCCCTCCTCGTTGGGGATCACGCGCGCCTCGCCGCCCTCCATGATGGCGACGACCGAGTTGGTGGTGCCGAGATCGATGCCGATGATGTGTCCCATGAGACGGGTCCTCTGCTTTCGGTGGGGTGGTCGGGCTCTCGGTGGGGTCAGGCCGGCTCGGCGGCCTCCAGCGGCGGGGCGGCGCTCGCGCTCACGTAGGACGCGATGTAGCCCTCATCGACCAGGAGGAAGAACTTGTGGACGTGGTGGGCGTAGTGGCGCAGCGTGGGGAGCGGCATCTCCTGGTAGGGCTCGTGGCGGCAGTCGAGCACGTCGCTCCAGCCCCGCACCCGCTCCGGGAAGCTCACGTCGCCCTTGTCGCCCTGGATGGGGCCGAGCTGCTCACCTGTGTCCACATCAATGATGAAAAGGCTGCCTGAACCGGCCATGGCCGCTCCTCCTGGTTGGCTGCGGTGTCAACCCCGACGTGCCCTCCTGTAGAGCCGCTCGGGCCACGCGTTGATGCACGAGGAGTATACGCACCTGCTCCGGGGGGTCCAGGGTCAGCGGAGGGTTCTGTCGCTCACGCCGTGGTGAGGATCCCCTTCTTGAGCAGCTCCTGCACGTCGGTCGCGGCGCGCAGGTCGGTCTGCTCGGAGGCGTCGATGAGCGCCTGGAGCGAGAGCGGCTCGGCCTCCTCGTCGAGCAGCGGTGCCAACACCTCGTGCTCACCCAGCCCGTCGTGTTCGGCGTCCGTGGCGAGCGTCAGCAGGGCGTCCAGGGCGGGGAGCTTCTCCAGCAGCAGCGGCAGCTCGTCCTTCTCCTGCACGGCGTTCAGCAGCAGGTTGCCGATCATCATGTCGTCGTGCCAGGGCTTGCGCTGGAACCTCGCCCAGGGGTGGAACATGAAGCGCCCGTTGTCCACGCGCATCGCGCGGTAGAGGGCCTTGGTCCCCTTGACGCCGGGGCCGGTCACCCAGACCAGGCTCCCCTTGTCGAACAGGAACTGGAACTTCGTCGCGTCGTCCCCGGTGACCTTGAGCAGCCCGGTCAGGCGGTTCTGCTGGGTCATGGTGAGGACGTCGGGCAGGCCGAAGCCCCGCAGATCGCCCTTGAGCCAGCTGCCGGTGCTCTTGAGCGACTTGCGGCGCAGCAGGCGGCGCAGCCGCCCCAGGAGGTCGGGCAGCTCAAACGGCTCCGGCAGGTAGCTGTCGGCGCGCGGCTCGGACTGGAGGCGGTTGCCCTGCTCCGCGAGGAGGATGATCGGGGTGCTGACCATGAGCGGATCCGAGCGCATCTGGGCGATCATCTCCGGCCCGCTCATCCCGCTCAGCCACTCGGCGCTGATCACCGCGTCCGGGTAGAGGCGGAACGTGATGGAGAGCCCGTGCTCCGCGTCGGTCGCCTCGTAGACGTCGAACCCCTCCTGGCGAAGGGCCTCCGCCAGCGGCTCGCGCGTGTGCTGTTCACTGTCGACGATGAGGATGCGCTTTTGTGGTGAGGAGAACATGACCGCCTCGGCGTGTGGATGGGATCCGTGACCCGGGTGATGGTAGTCCATACGGCGCCCGTGTCAACGCCCCGCGGGCCGGGAATCCCACCCGCCGGGGCGCGGTTTCTACAGGACGTTGACGCCCACGCCCAGAAACGTGGAGAAGAACAGGATGTTCCGGGTGTCGTCGAGGAGGATGTTGCTGTCGCGGCCCCAGTTGGCGTAGAGCGACAGGTCGAGGAAGAAGGTGTCGCTCAGGTCGAGGCGCGAGCCGATGTTGGCGTCGAACATCGGGAAGATCTCGCGGCCCGGGGGGGCGTCGTCACCGTCGTCGCTGGCCGACATCTCGGTCCACGCGAAGCCGATCCCGATGTAGGGGTGCAGCGCGCCGGGGAGGTACATCAGCGTCGCCAGGATGCCGACCTGGAACGCCTCCCCGTCGAACTCCAGCGTGGTGTCTCCGTAATCGAGCGACGCCTCGTAGGGGGTGACCGACTGAAAGTAGAAGACGGTCATCCCCAACGAGATGAACTCCCAGATGGTCCGATCCTTGAGCCCCTCAACGTCCTGGAAGTCCGAGAAGGTGTCCCACTTGAGCCCGAAGCCGAAGAAGGGGTCGATGCTCCCCGCGTCACCCGCGAAGGAGTGGACGGTGGCGCCTGCGACCAGCGAGTCGTGGTTGTGGCGGCGGTCCTCCGTGTCTTCGGCCGCGGCGGCCGTGGTGAGGGTGATGATCAGAAGCGTCAGGGTCGCCTGGAGCGGGGCGGCGAGTCGGGGGCGAGCGGTGTTCATGGGTCTTGGTTCGTGCCTCGGCTGGCGCGGATTGTCGGCGAATCCACTCGGAACCCTTGCGTCAGGGTCCGGTTGGGCGCAGTATGGGGCCAAGTTCGGCGACAGGTTCAGCGCAATCTGGGTTGAGTCCTGTTGTCTGGGGTGCTACACGGTTCGCGTCGTGCGCCATGTAGAACAAATGCACACAATGGGCTGACCGATGCGACGTTGCCCAGCCTGTAATTCATTCTTTGACGACAGCGTCGAGGCCTGCCCCTACGATGGACAGGCCCTCATGGCCGTCCAGGTGGGCAAAAAGTCCGGCAACCTGGAAGGGACCACCTTCGCCGATCGCTACGAGATCGTGCGCCGTATCGGCGAAGGCGGCATGGGGATGGTCTATGAGGCCCGCGACACCCGCGCCGATGACGGGCGGATCGTCGCCATCAAGGTCCTCCACCGCGACGTCTGCAACGACGACAAGGCGGTCCGGCGCTTCTTCAGCGAAGCCCGCGTCCTCAGCTCGCTGTCACACCCTCACATCATCGAGCTGTTCGACTTCGGTCGCAGCGATGACAAGCGCCTCTACATCGCCATGGAGCTGCTGGAGGGGCGTCCGGCCGACGTGCTCATCAAGCACAAGCAGCTCACCCCGCTCGACGCCCTCCAGATCCTCGATCAGACCGCCGCGGGCCTCGGTGAGGCGCACCTCCAGGGGGTGATCCACCGCGACCTCAAGCCCGCCAACATCTTTGCCTGCAAGCAGCCCGACGGGTCGCTCTTTGTGACGGTGCTCGACTTCGGGATCGCCAAGATCACCGGCGGCCAGAACCTGACCGTCACCGGCAAGGTGATGGGCACCCCCAGCTACATGGCCCCTGAGCAGATCATGGGCAACCAGCCCGATCCGCGGACCGACATCTACGCGCTCGGGGCGATGGGGTATGAGCTGATCTGCGGTCGCCCGCCGTTTGTCGCGGACACCCCGCTGACCCTGCTCTACTCCCACCTCAACGACACGCCCCCCTCGCTGCTCGACCTCGCCCCGCGTGGCTCGATCGGCAAGCCGTTCGCCGACGTCCTGTTCACGTTCCTCGCCAAGGACCCCGAGCACCGACCCCGCAACACCGTGGAGGTCCGCAAGCTGCTCGCCCCCTTCCTCGAAGACCCCTCGCGGATCACCTCCAACGACGTGGATCTGAGCGGCGTCAGCGACGTCGAGCTGCTCGACAGCGACAAGGGGAGCGCCCGGGGCGCCCAGGTGATGGAGCAGATGCCCTCCGGGCCGACCAAGATGCTCGATCAGATCCAGCCCAACGGCCCAGGCCCGCAGGTCGCCGCGAAGCCCGCCGAACACGCGGCGCCCACCGCGATGTTCGACATCCAGAAGCCCACCAGCGCCCCTGGAGGCCACGCCACGACCTCCATGACGACCTCCGGCGGGTCGTCCAACACGGCGCTGCTCTGGGGGGCGATCCTCGTCGTGGCGATCCTGCTCGCCGCCGCCCTCGCGGTGGTCGCGTTCCTCGCGCTGAGCCACTTCAACAGCGGCAGCGGCGCCTTGCCGTCGCTTGAGCAGGGAGACGCGCTGGCTCAGGTGATACACACGTGGCGCTGCTGAACCCAACCCGACGTCCCGTGACCCGAAGATGGCCCATCACCCTCCTCCTGCTCAGCGGCCTCCTGCTGAGCGCCTGCCCGGTTCGCCAGGGCGGCCCGTCTGAGCACGTCGAAGGGGGCGGCCCGAGTGACCCCGACGCCGACGTCCCCCCCGAGGCGCTCGCTGAGCTGGAGCAGGCGCTCTCCCTCATGGAGGAGGGGGCGCTCGACGCCGCGCAGCGCAAGCTGGAGCGGGTCCTCGCCCAACACCCCGACTCCCCCGCTTCGGAGCGCGCGGCCCTCCTTCAGGCCGTGATTCAGGTCCGCGGCGGCGGCGGCCCCGAGGCGACACAGGCCCTCCGCGCCGCTGCGGAGGACGACGACCTCAGCCTCTCGGTGCGACGGACGGCGGCGGCCTACCTGGCGCTGCGCCAGGTCCAGGCCCGCGACCGCGACGGGGCGCTGGAGCTGCTCCGTGAGCTGTACCCGGGCAACACGCCGCCGACCCTGGTCGCGGAGGCCGATCGTCAGCCCCTGTTGATGCTGCTGGTGGACGCGCGGCGCGCCGAAGGCGATCCGCAGGCCACCTTCGAGGCGCTGAGCTGGCTCTATCAGCTGGGCGACGCGCGAGGGCGCGAGTTCGCCCGCGGGCGCGGCCTCGCGCTCGCTCGGACCGACCTCGACCCGGACGTCCGCGAGCGCCTCATGGGCTCGCCCGACGACTTCACCCGCGGCTACGCCTCGGTGGGGCACCTGGAGGCGGAGCTGGAGGCCGCTGACGGCGACGGCGAGCGGGTGCAGGCGCTCCGCGCCGCGCTCGCGGAGCTGGCGCCGATCCTGGCGCGCTTGAACGACGGCCAGCTCATCGACGCGCTGGAGACTCGCCTGGGCGCGTTCAGCGATCCGACGCCGCTGCGCATCGGGGCGCTGCTGCCCCTCTCCGGCTCCGATCGCCGTGTCGGGCAGAGGGCGCTGGGGGGGCTCCTGGTGGCCCAGGGCGCGTTTCGGGGATCGGCGCAGGGGGGGGTGACGCTGGCGATCGAGGACACGTCCAGCAGCGCGAGGGGCGCCGCCAGCGGGGTCAAGGCGTTGGCGGCGCAGGGGGTGTCGGTGATCATCGGGCCGCTGTCGAACGCGGAGGCGATGGCGGCGGCGCGCGAGGCGGAGTCGCTCGGGGTGCCGCTGGTGGCGATGAACCTCGACCGCTCGGTGACGGAGGCTGGCCCACACACGTTCCGGCTGTTTCTGGACAGCCGCCGGGAGGTGGAGGTGTTGCTCGGCGAGGCGGCGCGCGCTGGGGCGCGCCGGGTGGCGGTGCTCTACCCGGACGTGCCGCTGGGGCGCGACGTCGCGTCCCAGGCCCGTGAGGTCGCGGAGGGGCTGGGCGTCTCCGTGGTGGAGGCGATCGGCTACAAGACCTCGGCCACGGACTTCAGCAAGCTGGCCCGCGAGGTGAGGGCGGCGAAGGCGTCGGCGGTGCTCGTGCCCGACGTGGGGACGCGGGTGAGCCTGATCATGCCCTACCTCGCGGCGGAGCAGCTCTGGTGCACGCCGCCGGGTCAGGACGCCGGGGAGGGGCGCCGCGCGCTGCTCTGCCTGGGGACGGTGACGTGGCTGGAGGGGTCCCTGCTCACGCGGACGGCGTCCTACGTGCAGGGCGCGCGGGTCGCGGCGAGCTACGCCACGCAGGTCCAGACGCCCGAGAACGCCCGCTTCGTGCGCCTGCACCGAGCCTGGATGGGCGAGGACCCCGATCTGTTCGCCGCGTACGCCTACACCGCGGCGGCGCTGGCGCAGGCGCTGGTGAGACAGGGCCACACCGATCGCCTCGCGGTTCGCGGGGCGCTCAGCCGCCTCCAGGGGGCGCCAGGGTTGTTGAGCGACGTCACGAGCGCGCCGGGCGGCGAGCTGGTGCAGCCGCCCGCGCTCCTGGAGGTGCGCGACGAGGCGTTTGTCCCGCTCGGGGAGGGGCGATGAGCAGAGCGCTCGCGGTGATGGTGGGCGTGATCGTGGGGTTGGGTGCGCCAACCCTCCTGAGCGCTCAGGAGACGGGCGGCGACGAGGTGGGCGCCGAGAAGGCAGACTCCAAGAAGGAGGAAGCCGAGAAGGGTAGGGCGGACGCCGAGAAACAGGACAGCGAGCGGAAGGAGCGCAGTCGGCCGACGCAGTTCGGTGGCAAGAAGCCACACGAGATGAACGAGGCGGAGCTGGAGGAGGCGGGCTACCTCTGGGAGCCCGAGTCGGAGCACGGGCCGTCGCTCGTCGGCGGGTTGGTCGCGGCGGTGCCTGGCAGCGTCGTGCACGGGATGGGCCACTACTTCGTGCGCAACTCCCAGGCGGGTCAGGACCTGCTCCTGCTGGAGCTGGGGGCGCTCGCCGCGCTGGGCGGCAGCGGCCTGTTGTATGGCCTCGTGGACAACCGCGACAGCTTCTGGGGGGAGACGGGGCTGCTCGCCCTCCAGATCGGCGGGGCGCTGTACTCCATCAGCTACGTTGCCGACGTCGTGGGCGTCTCGAAGGGGACCGAGTCCCAGCTGTCGCGTGTGTCGCAGCGGGTGGACGGCGTGCTCGTCGAGGGCGGCTACACCTTCCTGCTCGTCAACGATCTCCCCTGCGACGCCTCCAGCCCGTGTCAGGCGGTGGACGTCGGGTTGATGGCGCACCTGGGCAACGTGACCCTGCGCCCCTACGCGCGGCTGTCGATGTACCCGTTCAACACCTACGACGAGCTGGGGGTGGAGCTGAACTGGCACGTCGTGCCCGGGCAGAGCCCGCAGGAATACTTTGGCTTCGGTTTCTCCTTGTCCCAGGTGTCGTTCACGGGCTTGAAGGGCACCCAGCCCGACGCGAGCCTGATCACGGACGGCGTGGGTGGCGAGTCCCAGAATGACAGCAGGGCGGTGTCGCGGCTGGAGATCGCGTTGGCGGATCTGAGCCTCGATCTGGAGGTCCTGTTGCAGCACCTGGACAACGTGCTGGTGCAAAGCTCCGCCGGGCTGGGGATCGGGTTCAACAGCGGCGAGCGGGCGGCGGTCCCCGGGTCTCGGCGCGCGCCGTACGTGTTCCTGGAGCACGCGTTCCTGTTCAACCTGACGCCTGAGCTGATGATGCGACCCTACTACATCTTCTCCGAGGCGGAGGCGGTGGGGCGGTCGAGCGAGTGGATCGGAGCGTTTGGCTTCGAGGCGGTGTGGACGCCGATGGCGGACTGGGACATCTACGTCGATGGACGCGGCGGCAACGGCGCGATGGTCTCGTCGGGCGTGCGCTACAACATCTGGGAGTGAGCGCGCGCCTGGGATGGTGTATGATGCGGATCGGCGCCATAGGCAAGGGGCTTGAGGGGTTTGACATCCCCGGGTGCGATCTCTAGAGTGATGGAGGCGCAAAGGCCCCTGGCTCACGTAGGATTGAAGTGTGCGATGAGCAACTCAAACAAAAACGCGATGGACGACGGTGGTTGGGGCGAGGACTTCGCCGCGGATCACACCACGGTGGACCCGACGCTGCTCGACCGCCTCGCGGCGTTGGACGCGAAGGAGGAGCAACCTCCGGGCGGAGGCGGGCAGTTCCCCTCTGAGCACACCGTGACGTTGGGGGTCGATGACCTCCTCGACGTCCAGGACGGGCCCACCCCTCCCGGGCCAGACCCAAGGCGAGAGGCGCACATGACAGGGCCACCCCCGATGGACGCGAATGGTGAGAAGACCCAGGTGTTCGTGCCAGCGATGGAGGACGAGCCGTCGCGCGCGAAGCTCAAGGTGCTCCAGGGCGGCGGGCAGCAGAAGGAGTACATGCTCGCCCGCGACCGCGTGACGATGGGGCGAGGGACGAACAACGACATCCTCGTGCCCGACATCGCCATCAGCCGACAGCACCTGGAGATCATCCGCAAGCCGGACGGCACCTACAAGATGCGGGACATGAACAGCGGCAACGGGACCAAGCTCAACGGGAGCCGGGTCATCGAGGGCGATCTGTTCGGCGGCGATCGGATCGAGATCGGGAGCACGATCTTTGAGTTTGTGTTGACCGGCCCGGGCGCGAGCCGCCCGGCAGGTGACCGCAACATCGTCATCCACCCGTCCGAGAAGCAGAGCAACTCCAGCCGCAGCGGAGGCTTCAACGCCCCCTCGGCCAGCCCGCAGAAGACGGCCACCTCGATCCCCAACTACCAAGCCGGGGCGCCCGGTCACAACGCCACCGTCACCCACTACCAGATGCAGCAGAACGCCGCCGCCCCGGCCGCGGCGCGCTCCTCGAACCTGCTCCTGACGGCGCTCATCCTCTGCTTCGGCCTCCTCTTCATGGCGCTGGTGTTGGTGGTCGGCGCCAAGGTCTACATCGACAACCAGAAGACCAACACCACGGTCGCCGCCAACACCGACGTCGACAAGAAGGGCGCCTCCGACTTCTACCTTGAGGGCGTCGCGCTGGTTCAGGACAAGAAGTGGGAGGACGCCGAGGAGAAGCTCACCTTCGCGATGGAGCTGGCCCGCGACGAGCGCAACTTCCAGGTCCGCAAGGACGCCGAGCGTCAGTTGGAGGTGGTCAACCAGGAGAAGGACTTCGCCAAGGAGCTCAAGCGCGGCAAGCAGTTCATCACAGACGGCGAGATGGTCGACGCCATCGACAGCCTGGAGTCGATCCGCTCCCACTCGGTCTACTACAGCGAGGCGCGCGAGCTGGTCGAGAAGACCCGCAAGGACTACGCGGACGGCGTCGTCAAGGAGGCGCGCGTCGCCTTTGACGACAAGCGCTACGACGAGGCCGACGAGAAGATCTCCGCGCTCCTCGGGATCGTCCCCGACCACGACGGCGCCAAGGAGCTGCGCGCGGACATCCTCAAGCTCCCGCCTGAGATCCACACCCCGCGCCCGATCGCCGTCCGCACCAACAAGAGCAACACCCAGACCCGCGCCGACTGGAAGGCCCGCATGGAGGCCCGCAACAACAAGAAGGACGACGCGGCCACCGACGACACCAAGGGCGCCAGGGACACGACCCCCAAAGACGACAAGAAGGACACCGCCGCCGTCGCCGCCAACACCAAGGGGAACGCCGGCGCCAACAAGGGCAACAAGGGCAACGACAAGGCCGCCCCCGGCGTCGTGAACTTCACCCCCGGCCTCACCATGTACCGCAGCAAGCAGTTCAGCGAGGCCACCGCCTTCTTCAACAAGATCGCCGCCGAGGAGGAGGGCTTCTACGCTCAAAAAGCCTCGACCCTCGCGCGGAGCATCCGCAGCTTTGAGCAGAGCTTCAACAAGGGCACCAGCGCCTACCAGTCCAACAACTTCAGCCAGGCGACCCGCTACCTGACCAACGCCGCGCGCCTCGACAAGGCGATCAGCGGCTCGGGCGGCTACTTCCAGGCCCAGCTCCGCGAGATGCTCGCGGAGAGCCACTTCAAGCAGGCCGAGACCGCCTTCAACACCCAGAACTTCGCCCGCGCGGGCTCCCACGCCAAGAAGGCCAAGAACTACAAGCCCAGCCACCCCGGCGTGCAGACCCTCCTCGGCCAGCTGGAGATCAAGGCCAAGTCGATGTACATCGACGCCATCAACAAGAAGGCCTCCGACCCCAAGCAGGCCAAGCGGATCGCCCAATCGATCCTCTCCATGCTCCCCAACTCCTCCGACACGCACCAGAAGGCCAAGAAGCTCATGAGCGAGCTTTGAGCCTCCTCCTCCGTCGCCCCTCTTGCGCGTCAACGTTCCAATCTGGACCTCTCCGGTGCTATACTCCCCGTAAGCCCTTCGGCAGGTGCTGGCGCCATGAGCCGGTTCGGGTCTTTCGTTCACACACAGCGCCCCGCTGCGCGAGATCTTTGCGAGGCGTGGTCTCACCATCCAGGGACAGGGTTCATGACTGACAGGGAAACGCCGCTCATCCTCATCGCCGACGACGATCCGGAAATCCGCAAGCTCCTCAAGGCGCACCTCTCCACCATGGAGTGTGACATCATCGAAGCCTCGGATGGCGCCCTGACGCTGGAGAGCCTGATCGTCAACAAGCCCGACCTCATCATCCTCGACGTCATGATGCCTGAGCTGAACGGCTGGGAGATCTGCAAGTACGTCAAGGAGCGCGAGGAGTACGAGAACACCGGCGTGTTGATGCTCACCGCCATCGGGGCCAAGGTCAACGAGCTCACCAGCCCGCTGTACGGCGCGGACGCCTACGTGGACAAGCCCTTCAACTTCGACGAGCTGGAGGCCAAGATCAACGCGATCCTCGCGGAGAAGCGCGGCTGAGGTGGGGTCTTCTGGTGGGGATTGGCTCCAGAGCGGCGCTCACCATGAGCGCGTTGTTGATCTTCGGCGCCGTCCCTTGGCCTGGACCCCTGGAGCTGGAGGCCAAGCCTCGCCGCGGGCGCAAGGCCTCCGTTGAGGTCGTCAGCCTGACGGATGGCGCCGAGGTCTACATCGACGGCGCGCTCGTCGGCACGGTGCCGTTGGACGGCCCCATCGAGGTCACGCCCGGCGAGCACGTGATCAAGGTCACCAAGCCCGGCTACGTCGATTACTACGCGGTCCACGACGTGCGGCGCGCGCGCGCCCCCCTGGTCGTCGAGGCCGACCTGATCCCCTTCAGCGGCATCGTCATCATCGACACCAGGCCCGCCGGCGCCCAGGTGCTCGTCGACGGCGAGTACCTGGGCGAGACCCCCTTTGAGGGGGAGGTCCAGAGCGGCGCCCGGCGCATCCAGGTGCAGCTCGCCGGGTACGAGCGCTACGAGCGTCAGGCCGACGTGGTGGCGGGCGAGACCTACTTCATCGACCTCAAGCTGGAGGAGCAGTCCGGCCTGGGCGGAGGGCTGACCTCCGAGTGGTGGTTCTGGGGCGGGCTCGCGGCGGCGGCGGTGGTCGGGATCACGGTCGGCGCCGTGCTGGCGAGCGGCGGCGATGAGGGGGCGCCGCCCGCGGACCGGACGTTGACGTTTGGGCTGGGGGTGCCGTTCTGACGGGGAGCGGGCCCGTGAGGTGTCACATCAGCTTGACGATCCGATCCCCGAAGAGCTGCTCAACCGCCATCATCATCTCATCGCTGGGATCGACCCGGTACGCGTCGCCGAGTCGGAGGATGCTCTTTCCGGTCGCCTCGGCGGTCTGGACCCGCATGCTCAGCTCCGTCACGCAGCCGCCCGGGTAGCGTTGGAGCAGCGCCGCGAGGTCGCGCATCTGCCGCTCGCGCAGCCGCTCGGCGTCGAGCTGGATCTGGACCCGGCGCACCCGCGCGCGGCGCGCGTCGGTCAGCCGCGTCGCCTCCTTCAGGCGCAGCTTGTGGCTGACGTTGCCCCCCTCACCCTCGACCTTCACGTTGCCCTTGAGCAGGATCGGGACGTCGCTCTTGATCACCTCCTCGGAGTCCATGTAGCTGCTGCTGAAGCAGAGCACCTCGATGGAGCCGTGGGTGTCCTCGAACTCGACGAAGCCCATCCGGCTGCCGCTCTTGGAGAGCTTCTCGCGCAGCGACGAGACGACGCCCGCGATCGCGACCTCCTCGTGGTTGGCGCAGCGGGTGATCGTCATGGTGTTGTGGGTGGCGTACCTGGAGACCTCCTCCTTGTAGCGATCGAGCGGGTGGCCGGTGAGGTAGAACCCCAGCGAGGCGCGCTCGTTGGCGAGCAGCTCCTTGTCGGTCCAGGGCGGGACGTCCGGGTAGTACTCGCCGGGGTTGGTCTCCTCCTCCTCGGCGGCCTCGACCGCGGCCTCCATGAACATCCCGAACAGGCTCGACTGCCCCGTGTTGCGATCCTGCTGCGCCTTCTGCCCACGCGCCATGGCCGACTCGATGGCGCCGAACATCTGAGCGCGGCTGTCGGCCAGCGTGTGGATCGTGTCGGCGTCAACGACGGGGCCGACGGTGTCGAACGCCCCGGACTTGATCATCGCTTCGAGGACGCGCTTGTTGACGCGCTTGAGGTCCACCCGTTCGCTGAAGTTGTACAGCGACTCGTAGTCGCCCTCGCCGCCGCGAGCGTTGATGATGGACTCGATGGCCGACTCGCCGACCCCCTTGATCGCCCCGAGCCCGAAGCGGATCTTGGCGTCCACGACGGTGAAGTCCAGGTCCGACTCGTTGATGTCGGGGGGCAGCACCTGGATCCCCATCCCCTTGGCCTCCTGGATGAAGCGCACGACCTTGTCGGTGTTCTCACGGTCGCAGGTCATCAGGGCGGCCATGAACTCGACGGGGTAGTGAACCTTGAGGTAGCCGGTCTGGTAGGTGATCAGGGCGTAGGCGGCCGAGTGGCTCTTGTTGAAGCCGTAACCGGCGAAGTACGCCATGAGGTCGAAGATCTCATTGGATTTCTCGTCGTCCACCCCCTTCTTGGACGCGCCCTCGACGAAGATGACCCGCTGCTCGTCCATGACGGAGGCCTTCTTCTTGCCCATGGCGCGGCGGAGGATGTCGGCGCCGCCGAGGCTGTAGCCCGCCATGACCTGAGCGATCTTCATGACCTGCTCCTGGTAGACGATCGTCCCGTAGGTCTCCTTGAGGACCTCCTCCAGCCAGGGGTGGGGGTAGGAGACGGCCTGGCGGCCGTGCTTACGGTCGATGAAGTCATCGACCATGCCGGTCCCGAGGGGGCCAGGGCGGTAGAGGGCGACGGCGGCGACGATGTCCTCGAAGGTGTCGGGCTTGAGCTTCTGGAGCAGGCTCTGGAAGCCGCTGGACTCCAGCTGGAAGACGCCGGTGGTGTTGCCCTTGCTGATCATCTCGAAGACAGCGCCGTCGGTCATCGGGACGGCGTCGATGTCGAACTTCTCGTCGCCGGGCTTCTTCTGCTGGTTGATGAGGCGGACGGCGGTGTCGATGACCGTCAGGGTCTTGAGGCCGAGGAAGTCGAACTTGACGAGGCCCGCCTCCTCGACCTCGTTTTTGGCGAACTGGGTGACGAGCTCGTCGTTGGCGCCGCGGCAGATGGGGACGTACTCCCAGATGGGGCGCTCGGAGATGACGATGCCCGCGGCGTGCATGCCCGCCTGGCGGTTGAGGTTCTCCAGCTTGAGGGCGATGTCAAAGAGGGTCTGGACCCGCTCGTCCTCGGCCATGGCGGCGTTGAGGCGAGGCTCCTTGTCGATGGCGTCCTGGAGCGTGATCCCCAGCTCATCGGGGACCATCTTGGCGAGCTTGTCCGTGTCGCCGTAGGCGAGCCCGAGGGCGCGGCCGACGTCCTTGATGCAGGCGCGCGCTTTGAGCTGCCCGTAGGTGATGATCTGCCCGACGTTGAACTCGCCGTACTTCTGGGTCACGTAGTCGATGACCTCGTTGCGGCGGTTCATGCAGAAGTCGATGTCGAAGTCGGGCATCGAGACGCGCTCGGGGTTGAGGAAGCGTTCGAACAGCAGGCCAAGCCGGATCGGATCGAGATCGGTGATGGTGAGCGACCATGCGACCAGCGAACCAGCGCCCGATCCA
>PBBL01000084.1 GCA_002716585.1 Myxococcales bacterium
TGGACAGCAACATGGCCCCCAACGACTGGCAGATCGGCCAGACCGGCAAGGTGGTCGCCCCCAACCTCTACGTCGCCATCGCCATCAGCGGCGCGATCCAGCACCTCGCCGGGATGAAGAACTCCAAGGTCATCGTGGCGATCAACAAGGATCCCGAGGCCCCGATCTTCCAGGTGTCCGATTACGGCCTGGTCGCTGACGCCTTCAAGGTGGTCCCCGAGCTGACCAAGGCGCTCACCGACGCCCGCGGCTGATCGCTGCTGACGCGACGACGGCGAGCCCGCTCGCCGACTCCCGGGTGAGGGAGCGCAGCGCCCCTCCTGATTGAGTTCAGGAGGGGCGCTGCGCGTTGTGGCCCACCCGTGGGAGAGGTGAGCGGGCCGAACTCTCTGGTGAGGGGGTTGCGTCGGGCCAGGCTCTGGACCTAAGATCGCGCCCAGATGCGAGATGGCAGAGACGATCGATTCGGGGAGGACCACCATGCACCTGTTCAAGCGCATCCTGTTTGCGACCGACTTCTCCAACGAGGCCGCGGTCGCCCGCGAGGAGGCGGTGCGGCTGGCGCTTCGCTGGGGGGCTGAGTTGGGCCTCATCCACGTCCAGCGCAGCCTGTCGAGCAGCTGGTACAGCTTCGACCGCTTCTACTCACAGGTCAACGATCAGCTCCGCGAGGGCGCCAGGACCCAGCTCAAGAAGGAGATCAGCGCCATCACCGCGCTGGGCGGCGAGCTGGAGACGTCGGCCATCCTGGAGGGTGAAGGGGCCATCTACGAGCAGATCAGCGACTTCGCCGAGTCGTGGAAGGCGGACGTGATCGTGAGCGGCACCCACGGGCAGGATCAGGCCGAGGTGTTCGCCTGGGGGACCACGGCGAGCAACCTCGTGCGGATCTCATCGACCCCGGTTCTGTCGGTGCGCACCGATCAGGAGCCAGGCTTTCAGAACATCCTCGTGCCGATCAGCTTCACGCCCGCCTGCCGCGAAGCGCTGAGCGTCGGGGTCGCGCTGGCGCGTCAGAGCGACCGGTGCACCCTGCACATCCTGCATGCCTGTGAGCCGATCGGGCTCTCGTCGGTCATGGTCGTCAGCGACGCCTCGACCAGCGACTACGCCCAGCAGGTGGAGGAGGCGGCGCATCAGCAGATGGACACGTTCCTCGGCGACTTTGACGTGAGCGGCGTGGAGGAGGTCAAGAAGGTGGTCGTCCGCGCCCAGCCCCACGTGGGCATCCTCGATTACGCCTCAAACCAGGAGGTCGAGCTGATCTGCATGCCCACCCTCGGGCGGCGCGGCCTCTCCGGGATGCTCCTGGGCAACACCGCCGAGCGGGTCCTGCGCGGGAGCCGCTGCTCCATGCTCACCCTGCACTACAGCGGGGAGGGCGAGTGAGCCGCCCCTGACGCCGAGGTAATCCGAGCGCTCGTGAACCCGAAGACGCCTGGCTGCGTACTTACAAGCGGGATGAGCGTGAAGGAGTCGCCTCATGATCTCGAAGAACAAGACATCGTACGACGTCGTGGTCGTTGGAGCCGGAGTCGGCGGCCTGACCGCCGGGGCGCTGCTGGCCCGCCGGGGGCTGTCCGTCCAGGTCTACGAGCGCCGCTCCATCCCGGGAGGGTGCTGCTCGGCGTTTGAAGTGGACGGCCACGCGTTTGATATCGCGTCCAGCCTCTTCTACGGCTTCGGGGAGCAGGGCTTCAACGCCAACTACCGGGTTATGCAGGAGCTGGGCGTCGAGATCGACATGGTTCGCCACGACCCGTGCTTCAACGTCGTCTTTGAGGGCCGCGCCACGCCGGTCCCTGAAGATCTGGAGGCGTGGATCGCGCAGCTCGGCCGCGACTTCCCCAGCTGCGCCGAAGGGTTGAAGGCGTTCTACGCGCAGATCGAGCAGCTCTACGAGGACGCGCTCCGGGTCGGCTTCATGCCCGTCGCGGACGCGAGCCTCTTTGAGCTGACCCGGATGGCGTTCGACAACCCGACGATCCTCTTCTCCTACCTCCCTGTGCTGACCCAGACCGTCTGGTCGGTGCTTGAGCCGCTCCTCCCTCCGCTGGAGAGCAACGCCGAGGTGCGGCGCTTCAAGGCGATGTTGGACGTCGATCTGGCGTTCGGGACCTGCACCGCGAGCGACGAGCTGCCGCTGCTGCTGGCGGTCCCCATCCTGATGGATCGCCACATCGGCGGCGTCCGCTACCCGAAGGGCGGCGCGGGGGAGGTCGCGCGGGCGCTGGTCCGTGGCCTGGAGCGTCACGGCGGCGCGGTTCAGTTCGACACAACCGTGCGGCGCGTCCTCGTCGAGCGTGGCCGCGCCGCCGGGGTTGAGCTGGACGACGGGACGGTCGTCCTCGCCGACCAGGTGATCTGCAACGCGAACATCTGGGACACCTTCGAGGAGCTGATCGAGCCCTCCCAGGTCTCGCGCAAGCGCCGCCGCGAGGTCGAGTCGCTGACCCCCTCGTTCTCGGTGTTCATCACCTGCGTCTCGGTGGACGCGTCGGTCGTCCCCGACGGGTTCCACAACCACACCGTCGTCATCCCCGACCACACCACGGGCCTCGCCGACACGAGCATCATCTACGTCCCGAGCGTGGACGACCCCTCGCTCGCGCCAGAGGGGCGGCACGTGGTGACCCTGATCAACGTCGTGGACTACAACGACTGGGTCCCCGAGGGCGCCGCCCGCGCGCTCCCCGACGCCGAGCTGGACGCGGCCTGCGTCCGGCGCGCGCTGGAGCTGGCCGAGGAGGTGCTCCCCGGGATCTCGACGCGCGGTGAGGTCAAGGGGACCTTCAGCCCGCCCGGGCTGGAGCAGACGCTCCGGCGTCGGTTCGGCGCGGTCGGTGGCCCGGAGCAGACCGTGCAGCAGTCGCTCAACAAGCGCCAGGGCAACCTCACCGAGATCGAGAACCTCTTCCTCGTCGGCGACTCGACGTTCCCCGGCGAGGGCGTGGTCGCCGTGACCATCTCCGGGATGACGTGCGCCGATCAGGTCGAGCGCGCCCAACAAGACAAGAAGAAGCGCTGGGGGCTGCGGGCGCTTCGGTTTCGCAAGGGGGTCGGCTGATGGGTCGTCGCTTGAGTTTGAAGGATCGTCGTCGCCTGGAGGAGATGGAGCGCGGGGTGGCGGGCTTGAGCCGTCGCCAGTTCCTCACGCTCGCGGGGCTCGCCCTCGGCGGCGCCGCGTGCAGCCCAGGTCCCTACGCCTCACCGATCCTCCGCCAGGAGAGCGCGCCGCTGCCGCCGATGCGGGCGCGCGGCGTCGAGGAGCGCGACGTCTCGGCCTACCTGCCCTCCCACCTGACCGGGCGCTACTTCTTCGGGGGCGGCTGGATGGGGCGGCAGGGTGTGGAGCCGCAGTCCGTGCTGGTCGAGCTGGACGCGAACCGGGGCGTCATCCGGCGCTCGACCTACACCTACGACATCGACGAAGGCAGGCCGCTCACCTCCATCGCTGGCGCCGACGCGGTCGAGCTGCTGGAGGTGGTGCGTCGGATCGCCGGGCGCATCCACAAGGTCGCGCCCGTGCCCGAGCGCGACGAACTCTACCTCTTCCCGGTCTCAGGCGCCCCGGCGGTGGTCAACGCCTCGTCGCTGGAGCTGACCTCCAGCTTTGGCGAGCGCGCCTTCTTCGCCGACAACTTCTGCGCCCACCCACACTACGAGCCCGAGGAGCAGGCGCTCTACTACACCCGGATGGACGTGCTCGGGAACCTCACTCCGTCGCTCGACGGCACCCCGGAGCGCTACCGCCACACGCTGATGCGCCGCGATCTCCGGACCGGCGCGGAGAAGCCCCTCATCCAGGAGCTGGAGGGGGCGATCGTCCACGAGGTGACGCGGTCGCCCGACGGCCGCGTCGGCGTGATCGTCTTCACCGGCGACGGGATCCGCGCGCCGTTCGGGCGCGCGGGCGACCGCGCCCAGATCGCCCGCAAGGGCAAGCTGACCGCGAAGCACTCCAGGCTGTTGCTGTTCGATTGGGCGCAGATGCGCCCCTTCGCCGACATCCCGAGCGCGGCCGTGCCCGTCCACGTCGCCTTTGAGGCGGTGAACGACGCCGGTCGCTGCGAGCACCTGTTCGTGCAGTGCGTCAACACGACCTTCGTGGACAACCCACCCGGCTGGTACGGGACCGGGGCCTACCAGAAGATCAACCTCATCGAGGGCACGGCGGGGATCGTTCAGGAGTACACCAACCCGACGTTCTGCAACGTCCCTCACTCCTTGAGGATGTCCGACAAGGGCGACATGCTCCTCAGCACCAACGCCGAGAGCCGCTGCATCCTCGCGCTCGACCCTCGCTCCATGGAGCGGATCGGCTCGGTCCCGTTCGAGCCCATGCCCGGGAGCCACGATCAGGCGCCGCGCGGCATCGAGCAGTCGGTGGACGGGCGCTACCTGATCATCTCGTCCAACACGTCGCTGCACTTCTTTGATCTGGTCAAGCGCGCCTGGGTCGGTCGCCCGATCGGGGTGACGATCGGTGAGCGTCACGCCCACACCAGCCGCTCGGCGTAGGGCGCGCCGACCTGGCAGGGCCAGGCCGACGCGCGTCGGGGGAGGAGGTGAGGGGGCGTCAGCCGGGCTGACGCCTGAGCGGGAGGCTCACTCGCAGGTGTCGAGGTCGAGGTTGCAGAGCTGCCCCTCGGCGCAGTCCTCGTCCACGCTGCACACGGCGAAGTCGGGGTTGACCTGCACGCTCAGCCCGTAGGGGTTGCTGAACTCGCCGAAGCCGTAGATGCGGATGTAGTAGGTCCCGGCGGCGAGGTTGGGGCGGCCGACGTACTCGTTGTCCGACGTGGAGACGCTGGAGCCGACGAAGCCGTCCTCGCTGTCGCGGACGTTGACGTCGATGTCGCCGTCCTCGTGGGTGAACTCGACCGTGACGTAGAGGTCGTCCCCCTCCTCGAGGGTGATGGAGAACCAGTCCTCGTCGTTGACGCACACGTAGGTCTCCGAGTACATCCCCGCGGTGATCGCCTCAGCCTCTTCAGCCGACTCGTTGGGCTCGTAGGGGTCGTCGTTGCAGGCGGCGGCCTGGCAGGCCCCCTCGACGCACGTCCCGTCGCCGCAGTCGTCGTCGGCGAGGCACTGCACGCAGGCGTTCGCCGCGGGGTCGCAGAGGCCGCCCTCGCAGTCGCCGTCGCCCAGGCACTCCACGCAGGTGTTCATGGGTGAGCAGACGCCGACCACACAGTCCTCGTTGGTGACGCAGGAGACGCACTCGCCGTCCTCGCGGCACACCTCTCCGAAGCCGCAGTCGTCGTTGGACTGGCAGGGGGGGATCAGGCAGGCGCCGTCCATGCAGACCTCGCGGAAGCCGCACTGGCTGTCCTCGGAGCAGGCGCCGCACAGGCCAGCCTCGCAGATCTGCCCACCCTCACAGTCGCTGCTGAAGCCGCACAGGTCCCCCTCGGGCTCGAAGTCCATCTCCAGGGTGTAGGTGTTGCTGCCGCTGAAGGCGTACACGCGCAGGTGCATGACCCGCTCCTCGGCGGCGGCCTCGACGGCGAGGAACTCGTTGTCGCTGCCGGATGTGGCGGTCGTCAGGGCCTCCTCCTCGTCACCGACGAACAGCGCGGCGTCCACGTCGCCGGTCGCGTCCGTGAAGAACAGCCGGATCAGGAGCGCCTTGTCGGCGGCGAGCGTGAAGGTGAACCAGTCCTCGTCCTCCACGCAGAGGGTGAGGTCATCGAGGGTCTCGTCGGCGCCGGTGAGGGCGGTCGTCTCCATCCGGGTGTTGTTGGGCTCGTTGCCGTCGTCGGAGCACTCGAACGGCTCGCAGTCGCCCGTGCCGACGTCGCACAGCTCGCTCAGGCCGCAGTCGTTGTCCGACTCGCACGGCGCCGGGACACACCGGGTGTCCTCGCAGACCTCGCCGAGGAAGCAGTCGTCGTCCGTGGCGCAGGGGGCGCGCTCGCACTCGCCGGTCTCCGTGTTGCAGACGTCGCCGAAGCTGCAGTCGAGATCCGACTCACAGGGCGGGATCTCGCCGCAGAGGCGCTCGCTGGTGCAGAACTGACCCTCCGCGCAGTCGAAGTCCAACGCGCACAGGCCGTTCGGGTTGAGCTCCACGGTCAGGCCGTAGTCGTTGATCGCCCCCTCGAAGCCGTAGACCCGGAGGGTGTAGGTGGCCTCGGAGTCCTTCGAGAGGACGGCGAGCCACTCGTCGTCGCTGGCGGAGGCGCTGCTGTCCACCTCAAAGCCTTCCGCGTCGTACAGCTCGACGTCGATGTCCCCAAGCGAGTGCAGGAACGTGACCCCGATCCGCGCCGAATCCCCGGCGGCGAGGGTGATGTTGAACCAATCCTCATCGGCCTCGCAGATGGACAACTCCGCCAGGTCTTGAGCGCCGCTCAGCGCGGTCGCGACCTCCGCGTCGTTGTTGGGCTCGTTGGCGTCGGCGTCGCAGGTGAAGGGCTTGCACTCGCCGCTCTCCGGGTCGCAGCGCTCGCCGTCGTCGCACGTCACGTCGGCGCACGGATCCCCGCCGCCGTTGCACTGGCTGGTCAGCTCCTCGGGCAGCTGCCCGATGGCCAGCGGGACCGCTGTCTCACAAGGGACGCCCTCCAGCGCGAGCACGAGCTGCAACGCCTCGGCGTCCGCGCAGAATTGGTCCTGGCAGGCCATCTCCGGCCCTCCGGCGACCTCCGCGCCGCAGGCGTCGATGATCTCGGGGCAGGCCGCGACGGTGGAGCACACCGCCTGGCAGCGCTCCAGCTCCGTCATCCCGCCGGTGGTGCCCCCGGTCGTCCCGCCGGTGGTGCCGCCCGTGGTGCCGCCCGTGGTACCGCCCGTGGTACCGCCGGTGGTGTTGGAGGAGGTCGTGTTGGAGGAGGTGGTGTTGCTGGAGGTGGTGTTGCTGCTCGCGTCTCCGTCGCCGCCGCTGTCCCCACCACACCCCACGCCGAGGGCGCTCACCCCAGCCAGGCAGGTGAGCAGGGAGCAGGCGTACAAAGCCCGTCGCAGGTTGATTGTCTTCATCTGATTGTCCGCGGTTTTTGTGTTTGTCGTTTCGGTGTTTTGGATTGCCACCACTGAACCTGAACCGTATCAGGTCACCGGTTTGCGCGTAAAGCGCAACCCGCTTGACTCGCCGCAGGGTCGATTCCGACGGGGTCGAAGGGGGGGCAGGCGCTTCGCCCCCGAGTGGCGCTGGACCCTGGGTCGAGCGGTGCGGTATGAAGAGAGGGCGGAGGAGTTTGCCACACCCCACCTGGACGAGGGACCAACATGCGTAGATTGTTCGAAGAAAACGGGTTGATTGCAGTGGTGTGCGTGGCGTGCGCCTGCATGCTGTGGGCTTGCGGGGACGACGACACGGGCAGCGACGACACGAGCAGCAACTCGACGTCCAACTCAACCTCCAACAGCACCTCCAGCAACTCGACCTCCTCCAACACCACGGGAGGCACCATGGTCGGAGGGGTGGAGATGTGCACGGCGTTCACGTCGTGCGGCGGCGATCCGACCGGGACGTGGAGCGTCGACGCCTTCTGCACCGATCTCGGGTTGGAGTCGAACGACGAGGTCATCCCCGGGTGCGATGGGGATCTGCTTGAGCCTGGCGGGTTCGACGTGGAGGGGACGGTGGTGTTCAACGGAGACAACACCTACGAGACCACCATCACCAGCTCGTTGACCATCCACCTCACGGTGCCTGTGTCGTGCTTGATGGGCGGCGCCTGCTCGGACCTGGAGACGTCGCTGAACGAAGAGGCGGACGTCTGGAGCTGTGCGGAGTCGGGCGACAAGTGCGAGTGCGACAACGCGCAGATGGAGACCTCCGTCGAGCCCGGGAGTTGGGCCACGGACGGCGACATGATCACCCTGACCCCGGACGACACCGAGTCGGAGCCGTCCACGGGGGTGTTCTGCGTCAACGGCGGCTCGATGAGCTTCTTTGAGGACGGCGCCGACGGGCCGCTTCAGATCGAGTTCAGCAAGCAGTGAACCCAGGTACGCTCACGCCGCGGACACGAACTGGCGGGCGATGAGCTTCTGGTAGATCCCCTCCTCCTCAAGGAGTCGGGCGTGGCTGCCGCTCTGGACGATGCGCCCCTGGTCGATCACGATTACCCGGTTGGCGTCTTTGACGGTGGAGAGGCGGTGGGCGATGATCAAGGTCGTGCGCCCGCGCATCAGTCGGTCGAGCGCCTCCTTGACGAGGTGCTCGCTCTCGGCGTCGAGGGCGCTGGTGGCCTCATCGAGGATCAGCACCCGAGGGTCCTTGAGGACGGCTCGGGCGATGGCGACCCGCTGCTTCTGCCCCCCTGACAGTTGAACCCCGCGCTCACCCACCTGGGTGTTGTACATGTCGGGGAAATCTTCGATGAAATCATGGGCGTTCGCGATCTGAGCGGCGGCCTGCACCTCCGCGTCAGTCGCGTCCGGGCGGCCGTAGCGGATGTTGTCGGCGATGCTGGTCGAGAAGAGGATCGGCTCCTGCTCGACGATGCCGATCTGGGAGCGCAGCCAGGTGGCGTCCAGCTCTTTGACGTCGTGTTCGTCGAAGCAGATCGTCCCTTCCTGGGGATCGTAGAGCCGTGGGATGAGCGACGCGATGGTCGACTTGCCGCCGCCCGAGGAGCCGACGAGCGCCACGATCTCGCCGGGCTCGATCGTCAGCTCGATGTCGCTCAAGACGGTGACGTCGGGCCGGGTGGGGTAGGCGAAGGAGACGTCGTTGAGCGCGACGCGCCCTTCGAGCCGCGCCGGGGTGAGTCCGCCGGTGGTCGGGATCAGCGGGGCGCGGTCCATCAGGTTGAAGACCCGCTCCGTGGCGCCCGCGGCGCGCATGAAGTCCGCCCAGAGGCCACCCAGGGCGCCCAGCGAGAAGGCGACCAGGAGAGTGTAGAGGACAAACGAGGTCAGCGCGCCGACGGTCATCGCCTCCTGAGCGACGAGCCGCCCGCCGTACCAGAGCACCAGCGCCACCGCGCAGTAGCCCGCGATGGAGGCGCCGCCCATGAAGATCGCCGTGGCCCGGGTGCGGGTCTTGGCGAGTTCGAAGGAGCGGTCGATGGAGTCGCCGTAGCGGCTGGCCTCGGCGGACTCCTGGGTGAAGGCGCGGACGGTGCGGATCCCGGCGATGGTCTCCTCGGCGACCTCACCGGCCTCGGCCAGCGCGTCCTGCACCTGGCGGGAGAGGCGCCGGATGATGCGCCCGAAGTAGACCACGGCGAGCGAGATCGGGGGGACCACCAGGACCATGATCCCGGCCAGGGTGGTGGAGGTGTAGAACAGCAGCGCCAGCCCGCCGATGACCGTCGCGCTGTGCCGCAGCGCCATGGAGATGTTCACGCTCACGGTGTTCTGGAGCACGGTCGTGTCGGACGACAGGCGGTTGAGCAGCTCGCCGGTGCGGCGGGCGTCGAAGAACCCGACCTCCTGGGCGATGATCCGCTCGTAGAGGTCGTTGCGGAGCCGCGCCAGGATCCGCTCACCGGTGACCGTGAAGAGGTAGTAGCGGATCGCCTCGGTGGTCCCGAGGAAGACGAAGATGCCCGCCATGATCACCGCGGCGCGGTCGATGACGCCGGGGTCGCTGGAGGTGGTGGCCTCGTCCATGATCGCCCCGATCGCCTGCGGGTAGAGGAGCGTCGCGGAGCTGCTGAAGGCCAGAAAGAGGGTCGCCAGCGCGAGCCAGGGCCACTCGCGCCGGGACAGCTCCAGGAGGCGCTTGAGGTAGAAGCTCAGGGGACGGCGTGGGGTGGATGAAGGAGTGGGTGCCACAGGTGGGTGCTCCGCTGGATGGAGGGCGCTCCTCTCCGACCGGGAGCGCTCCATGTCCGGCAAGCTAAGCACTCCCGGGATGGAGTCGACTCCCTCTGCCGCTCTTGGTAGTCTGCTCGCGGCTGATTCGAGGGTTGCACGACGCAGAAACAAGGGAACGGGGCAGCGTATGAACGGAGTCGTTGAGGTCGAGGTGTTGGGGGCGAGGCGCCTGACCAGGTTGTTGATCGGTGTGTTGGCGGTGGCCGCGCTGTGGGCGTGTGGCGGTGACGGTGGCGGCGGCGGTGAGACCGCGGCGGACACGGGCGCCGAGGTCGATACGGGCGCGGCGGACACGGGCGCGGCGGACACGGGCGCTGAAGACAGCGGCGCCGCGGAGGACAGCGGCGCGGACGCCCCCGAGGAGGACACCGCGTCCGACGCGGGTGAGGACGGCGGTGACCCCGTGGACCCGGATGATCCGGGGCGTCGCCCGACGCCGACGCAGGACGGGGTGGGCGAAGACGGCGCCGACATCATGGGCGCGCCCGAGGCGGGTCAGGCCCGAGCCGGGCGCGTGCTCATGGGCCGAGGGGGGATCGGCGGAGACCCGGACTGGGTGGAGTGCGCCCCGGGGGACTTCGTGCTCGTGAACAGCGCGGCGCGGTTCTGCGTGGAGGGGGTGACCTCCTCCACGAACCTCTTCTTTGACGGCGGTCGGCTCGTGGACGCTGAGCCGGTGGGGGTTGAGCCTCCGCTGGGCGCGGACGGCCGCGATCGGCTGCACGTGTCGTCGGTGTTCCTCGACCTGATGACCGGCTCGGCCAACGCGGTCGAGGTGGTGCGTGACGGCACGGCGGGGCCGTTGGCGGTGGTGCGGGTGACCGGACGGATGGAGCCGGTGATGTACATCGCCGGGGTGCTGGGGCCGTTCCTGTTCCAGGCCGCGGATCTGGCGATCGTCACCGAGTACCGCCTGAGGCCTGACAGCGCCGCGTTGGAGGTCGTCACGTTCGCGACCAACACAGGCGACCGCCCGGTTAACACGGGGCTGGGCGACATCATCTTCTGGGGCGACACGCTCAGCTACGTCTACCCCGGGAGCGGGCTGGAGCCGCCGAACGGCGCAGGCCCGATCGCGCTGCTGGGCTACGGTGAGGGGGTGAGCTACGGCTGGTTCTCAGAGGATCCAGTCGAGCCGATCGCGCTGCCGGGCGTGGACCTGCCGGCGGTGCCGCTGGTGCAGCCCCCCCACATGATCCAACCCGGCGAGGAGCTGGTCCTGCGCCGTCACTTCGCGGTGGCGACGGACCCGGCGGGGGTGTTCGAGGCGGTCGGGGAGACCCTGCCTGACCACCCCCTCAGCGTGCCGACCGTCGAGGTGGCGCTGCTCGCACGCTCTGGGGAGCGTGCGGCGGCGGGCGCCCGGGTGGCGATCCGGCCGATCACGGACGGCACCCCGGGGGAGCCCTGGGTGGAGGGGTTCACGGACGAGAACGGGCGCCTGAAGGTCCGCCTGGAGGAGCGACCCTACGAGGTGACGGTCGTTGACGCGCTGGGGCAGCGGACCACGCTGGAGCTGGACGCGCCGACGGAGGGCGAGGAGGTGACGGCGACGCTGCCCGCCGGGGCGTTGATCCAGGTCGTCGTGAAGGAGCGGCGCGGCGAGGAGCTGGTGGACAGCCCGGCCAAGCTCTGGATCGGCAACCAGGAGTCGGGTCAGAACGAGCTGCGCTTCGTGCTGCGCGGCAGCGAGCGCATCCGGGTCCCCGCGGGGGAGTGGCTGTGGACGGCGAGCCGCGGCACGGAGTACACCTTCGACAGCGGCACGATCGAGGTGAGCGACGGAGACGAGGTGACCGTGACGGCGACGCTGGAGCACGTCATGCCGACGCCTGGCTTCATCAGCGGGGAGTTCCACCAGCACGCATCGCCGAGCCTCGACAGTGAGGTGTCGTTGGAGCAGCGGCTGTTGGCGAACATCGCCGAGGGGGTGGACTTCGCGGTGGCCACCGATCACGACATGGCCTCGGACTTCGCCCCGATCATCGACGCGCTGGGCGCGGGCGACCTGATCGCGTCGCTGGTGGGTGTGGAGATCTCGCCTCTGTTCGGTCACATCGGGGCCTACCCGATCCCCTACGAGCCGAACGCGCCCGCGCGGGGAGCGCTCCCGCTGGCCTACAAGGACGAGAGCGGGGAGATCCTGAACTACCAGAACGGCGTGGAGCTGTTCGCGGCGCTGCGTGAGCAGGGCGCGGGGCTGATCCAGGTCAACCACCCGCGGGGGAGCACGGCTTACTTCGAGAGCTACCGCTGGAACGGGGTGGACTCGCCGGACACCGCGTCCGAGGGGCTGTCGGTGGAGTTTGACACGCTGGAGGTGTTCAACGGCAAGCGCATGGACGACGCGCCTGAGGTGCTGCGCGACTGGTACACCCTGCTCAACTACGGCCACCGGATCGTGGCGTTGGGCAACAGCGACACGCACACCCGCGATCGGGAGTCGGGGTGGCCCCGCAACTACCTGCCCGCCGCCATCGACTCTCCGACGGAGATCACCGACGACATGATCGTCGCAGGCGTGCGCTCCGGGGACGTGATGGTGTCGGCCTCCGGCTACCTGGAGCTGGGTCCGGGCGCTCCGGGCGAGGAGGGGGCGATCCGCCCGGGGCAGCTGATCGAGGGCGCGTCGGTGACCGTCGAGGTGCGGGCGATGTCGCCGCCCTGGGCGCAGCTCGACCGCCTGCTGGTGGTGCGCAACGGCGTGACGATCGACGTGCTGGAGATCGGCGCGGGCCTTGAGGAGCTGGTGGACTTCGACAGCACCATCACGTTGGAGGCAGAAGAAGGTCAGGACGCGTGGTTTCATTTCCTCGCGTGTGGTAACGAGCCTGCCAACGTGGTGTACCCGGGCCGTGAGGTGTTCGCGATGAGCAACCCCTACTACCTGGACGCGAACGGCAACGGCCAGTTCGATCCACCCGGCCCGGTCATCTTCGGGGAGCGCGACGCCGTGTTTTGTGATTAGGTCACGCCTGCAACCCCTCCCGTTGGGCAGGGAGGTGTCACGTCGCGGGCGCGGCCAGAGGTTCGACGCCGAGGTGTAGAGATGTCTGAGACGATCCTGATTGTGGACGACGAGGCCGATCTGAGGAAGCTGCTGGACTTCAACCTGACGGCGGCGGGGTTCCGCACCGTGCAGGCGGCGACAGGTCAGGAGGCGCTGTCCCGGGTTCGCGAGGAGACGCCCGACCTGATCATCCTGGATTTGATGCTGCCCGACATGCGCGGCACCGAGATATGCCGCTCGGTCAAGCGCGATCCGGCCACCCGCCACGTCCCGGTGCTCATGCTCAGCGCCCTCGGTGAGGAGATCGATCGGGTGGTGGGGTTCGAGCTGGGGGCGGAGGACTACGTGGTCAAGCCCTTCTCGGTCCGCGAGCTGGTGCTGCGCGTCAAGGCGATCCTCAAGCGGATCTCGACGAGCTCGCCGGTGGAGGAGGCGGACGAGCTGTCCTTTGGCCCGATCCGGATCGACCGCACGCGCCACCGGGCGTGGATCGGCGAGGACGAGCTGAAGCTGACGGCGCTGGAGTTCAAGCTGTTGAGCACGTTCGTGGCGCGGCGCGGCGCGGTGCAGAGCCGCGAGCGGCTCCTGGAGGAGGTCTGGGGCGTGGACGCCGGGGTGACCACCACGCGCACCGTCGACACCCACGTCAAGCGTTTGCGTGAGAAGCTGGGCCCCACGGCGCGCTTCCTTGAGACGGTCCGGGGGGTGGGCTATCGCTTCGCCGAGTCCCCGACCCATGACTGAGCGACCCCCATCCCCTTCTGAGCTGCCCGCCGCGGTGTCCAAGGGCGTCCTGGTGGCGCTGGTGACGCTGAGCTTCGCGTTGATGCTGGTGCTGCTCGCGCCAGGTGGCGCGGAGCGCCTCGCGGACGTGGTCATTCGGGTGCTGATGTCGATCGGCGTCGTCGCGGTGGCGATCCTGGCGTGGCTCAGCGGGGTGCTCGGGCGGCCGCCCGAGGCCGCCGAGGGACCGGTCTTTCAACAGCTCGACAGCGAGCTGGGCTCGCTCGGCGACGTGCTCGGCCGCTCGCGGGAGCAGGGGATGTGGCTCACCACGATCCTCGACGCCATGGCCGAGGGCGTGGTCGTGTGCAGCCCCAGCACCCACGTGCTGCTGGTGAACAAGGCCGCGCGTGAGCTGCTCGACCTGCGCACCTCCCCCGTCGAGGGGCGCCTCCTGCTGGAGGTGCACCGCTCGCCGCTGCTGCGAGACGCCATCGACGAAGCGGTCTCCGAGCAACGCGTCATTCGCCGCGAGCTCGTCCTCCGCCGCCAGGACACCCTCCACCTCGCCGTGGTCGTCGCGCCCATCTTTGAGGAGGAGGTGGTGCGGGGCGCGGTGGCGGTGCTTCATGACATCAGCCCCATCCGACACCTGGAGCGGATCCGCCGCGACTTCGTGGCCAACGTCAGCCACGAGCTGCGCACCCCGCTGGCCACCATCTCGGGCTACGCCGAGACGCTGCTCTCGGGCGCGGTGGAGCTGGAGCCGGTCGCGACCGACTTCATCGAGGTGATCGAGCGCAACGCCGGTCGCCTCACCGTCATGGTGGAGGATCTCCTCGTCCTGGCCAAGCTGGAGGCGCGCGGAGAGCGCCGCTCGTTGGACTCGGTCCGGCTGTTCGGGGTGGTGGCCGACGTCGTCGAGGCGGTTGAGCCGATCGCCGAGGACAAGGAGATCGACCTCGTCGTTGAGGTCGATCACGTCCCCCCGATCCTCGCCGAGCGGCGCGCGCTGACCCAGGTGATGCGCAACCTGGTCGAGAACGCCATCAAGTACACCGACTCCGGCGGGTGCATCTTCTTGAGGGCGGATCCCGACCCGGACAACGAGGGTCGCGTTCGCGTCAAGGTCACCGACACCGGGATCGGCATCGAGCCTCGGCACCTGCCGCGGATCTTCGAGCGCTTCTACCGCGTCGATGACGGGCGCAGCCGTGAGGACGGCGGCACCGGGCTGGGGTTGGCGATCGTCAAACACATGGTCCTGGCGATGGATGGTGAGATCGACGTGGAGTCGAGGCCTGGCGAGGGCAGCACATTCTCGGTATGGTTGAAGATCGCTGCCCAGGAGCGAGCTGATCTGCAAGAGGAGTCAGTGGATGACCGCGACGCGTTACGCGCGTGACATGAGGAGCCTGCGCGAGCTGCTGCTGCGCATGGGGGGCCACGTCGAGGAGATGCTGGGCGGCGCCGCGGAGGCGCTGGTGCATCACGACGTGGCGCTCGCGCGTCAGGTGCGGAGCATGGATCGCGACGTCAACCGCCTGGAGTACGAGGTGGACGCGCTGTGCCTGAGGATCCTCGGCCTGCACCACCCGTCGGGCGGTGATCTGCGCTTTGTGGCCGTGTCGATGAAGCTGGTGACCCACCTGGAGCGCATGGGCGACCTGGCCAAGAACATCTCCGATCGCATCACGGAGATGGAGCAGCGCCCCACGACGATGATCTACGTCGATCTGCCCCGGATGAGCGAGCGGGTGAGGCTGATGATCAGCGGGGCGCTCGACGCGTTCGTGGAGCGGGACGTGGAGCTGGCCGAGGAGGTGGTGGAGGCGGACAGCGAGGTGGATGACCTCTACTGGAGGATCCACCGCAGCCTGGAGGCCGTCATGTTGAGCAACCCCGAGGTGGTCTCCTACGCGATCAAGCTGCTCCTGATCTGCAAGTACCTGGAGCGCCTGGGAGATCACGCGGCGAACATCGCCGAGGAGGTGATCTTCTTCGTGGAGGGCCGCGACGTCCGCCGCGGTGACCCGGACAGCTGACAGGGACTCACCCGCGCTTCGCCTGACCGATCTCCAGATACCCCCCGCTCACGGCCGTGATCTTGCGCCCGGCGGTGGCGCGGCGCAGCTCATCCAGCGGCCGCCCGAGCCAAACGCGCCGCTCCGACTCGGCGTGGTCCGGCGCGACGCTGCGCAGCGGGGTGGGGCCGCGCGCCGTGCCCGCCTCGATCTGCTCGACCTCGACCTGGGTGACCTGGCTCAGCGCGTCGAGGCGGGCGTTGTGGTCGAACCAGCGCGGCGTCGGCGCCACGATCCGCCATGGGAGCAGGCGCACGGTCTCACGATCCCGCTGAAACTCGACGATCCCCGCTGGCGCCAGGAGGCGCTCGACGAACGCCACCGTGAACTGCTCGAAGCCCTCGTCGCTCATCGGCTCGATCAGGTAGGTCGGCGGGCGGAGCGGGACGAAGGTCTGCCCGAGGACGTCCGCGAGGATGGTGGTCAGGTTGAGGTGGACCGCGAGGCCGCGGACTCCTGGCAGAGGGGCTTGAGTTCATCCAGCGTCAGCGGCCGCGGCGGGGGGAGCCCGCTGAGGAGGTCGAGCAGGAGGGCTCGGAAGGTGAGCATGATCCCTTCGACCAGGTGCACCTCCTGGTTCAACGTCTCCCGATCCGCCCACGAGCGGGGCGTCCCGCACCAGATGTCCTCCTCGCCGCGGTACCCGGGCGCGGAGAGCCAGGTCGGGGTCTGGCGACGGAAGCGGGGCTCGGGCTGGTGGGTGCGCTGCTGGAGCGGGCGCTGGAAGTCATCAAAGATCCACCGCGTCTCCACGGCGGGGACGTTGCGGTGGCTGCCGAGGATGGGGCGGATCTCATCGAGCCAGTCCTGGGAGAGGCCAAAGGCGACGTTCTGCGCCTGATCCAGCGCCCGCGGCCCGACGCCCTGCACCCAACGCTCCAGCGCGGCGCGGCTCCACGCGCCGGTGCCCTGGTTGAGCTGCTCGGCGCCGCGCCGGGCGAGCCCCAGCTCCCGCGCGCGGGCTTGCCGCCCGCCCCGCGTCGTGAGCGCCTGGTTGAGCAGCCCCAGCTCGATCAAGGCGTCCCAGCTCGCCAGGGGCTGGGCGGTCGCGCACTCCAACCCCTCAAGGTGTTGACCGTCCTCCGGGCGAGGTCGGGGCGGCGTGCCTGTGATCGCGATCGGGTGCTGCTCCAACACGCAGATGAGCGCCTTGAGGCGGTCGAGCGGCTCGTGACCGAGGCCAGGGCCGTGGGTCATCGGCCGCGGTCGCCAGCCTCCCCACTCGGCGAGCTGCTCCTGAAGCGCGAACTCCTGAATCTGGCGGTTGAGGTTCCAGATCGGCGGCCGCAGCTCCTCGGGGAGCACGAGGTAGGTGCTCTCGGCCTCCTCGTCGCTGTCTTCTTCGTCGTCGTCGGGTGACGCGTCGGGCTCCTCCGGGTTGGGAGGTGGGTTGTAGACGTAGAGCAGGCCCGCGCTCAGCAGGTCGTGCTCGACGCGCCGCTCTCGCTCCTGGTGACCGCGCGCGGTGAGGGGCTTGAGGGTGTCGTCGCCCCAGGAGAAGCTGAACAGCTCCTGGTGGTGGCAGAACCCCTGCCACTCGGTGATGAGCTGTAGGGTGAAGAGGTGGTCGTTCCACTCAGGGGCGCTCAACATGCGCTCCACGACCTCCGGGTCGGTCAGGTGCCGGGTCAGCGCGAGGATCTGCTCGGCGTCTCCCAGCTCCGACAGCGACAGCCCGTGCTCGCGCGCCACCGCGCGCCGCTCGTCGCCGGACATCGCGCCGAGGATCAGCGGCAGGCGGGGGCGGTAGACCGGGACGTGGCCGGAGCAGAGCGCGGCCACGTCCGCGGGCATGATCCAGGTCCACTGGGGATAGCGCGGATCGCCGAGCCCGAACTCGCTGGGGCAGGGCGTGATCAACCCAAGCTCGGCGAGCTGTTGGCGCGCCTCGTGATCCTCCGGGTACAGCGTCACCGGGAGCCCGAAGTTCTGCACCAGGTCGAGCAGCACCAGGTGGGTCCCCTGCGAGAGGTCGCGCGCGCCGAGCATCTCATGGAGCCGCTCCTGGCTCCCGGTGATGACGCGGGCCAGCGGCACCGGGTCGATGAAGGGGCAGCTCCAGACCGCGGCGACGCGCGCGCGCCACGACTCGGGCTGGCGCTTCATCAGCTCGGCCAGCAGCGGGTGGAAGGGCTTGGTGGTGGTGGTCGTCGACACGTCGCTCCGGTTTCAGGGTCACGCGCCTGAGGCGCGGGTGGGGTTGTGGGGAGTTGGCTCCGGTGAGCCCTGGGAGGTGCGCTCGGCGGCCTCCTGCTCGGCCCAATGGGTGATGAGCGATGGCCCCTGGGCGGCGCAGACGCAGCTCGCGCCCGCGCGGTAGAGCGCCTTGAGCGCCTCCACGCTGTCTGGCTCGGTCGTCACCTTGACGCCGACGCCGTCGCCCACCACGGCGCGCATGAGCGACACGGCGTCGAGCGCGTCGGGGGCGTGGGGCGCGCGCAGGTTGACCGACGTGGCGCCCGCCGCGCGAGCGAGGGCGCAAGCGGTCGTGATGGCGCGGGCGTCGAGCGCCGCGTCGCCGTCCGTCGAGCCCAGCGTGACGGTGGTGGGGACGAGCGCCGCCGCGGCGATCACGTCGCGGAGGTCGTCGCAGACCGCGCGGTAGTCCAGGTCGCGCAGCGCCCCGCCGAGCAGGGTGACGTCCAGCGCGTCGGCGCCGAGGCGCGCCGCCTCGCGCGCCGCGAACGCCCGCGTGGCGGAGGTCGCGGCGCCCAACGGGTCGATCAGCGCGCAGACCTGGGCGGTCGTGTCGGCGAGGAGCGTCGCGGCGAGCGAGACGTCCCCCGGGTGGACGGAGACGGCGTGGAGGTTGTAGACGCGCGCCTCCTCACAGCGCGCCTCCACGTCGGCGCGGGTCGCGCTCGCCGCGAGAGCGCGGTGCTCGATGTGTCGGGGCGCCTGCTGGGCGAGCAGCGGCGCGGTCGGGGCGCGGTGGTCTGGCCCTGCGGCTCGGGGCGGCGTGGGCGGCGCGGGGCGCTCCTCGCTCGCCTGTGGCGGAGCGTGGAGCGTGTCTTCGAGGATGCCGAGTCGATCGCGGACCCGGGTCTCAATGACTGACATCAGTTGGTTCATGTCCAGGTCGCTCAAGGCTCATCTCCTGGGTCGGGCGGCGCGCCTAGGTGGTGGTGGAGGCTCCGGCGCTGATCGCGTGGGGCTCCGCGGGCGAGGGGGCGGGTTCGTCGGAGGTGCGCGCTGGTGTGGTCGGCGCGGCCTCAGGCGTCGTGTCGGAGCCTTCGGGCTTCTTCTTGAAGGTCCAGGTGTTGTTGACCACGAAGTTGACCACCGCCCCGGCGACGATCCCGGTCAGGTTGGCGACGTGCTCGCCGGGCAGCGCGCCGGTGACGGCGATCACCCCGTCTCGCAGCCCATCGCCGGGGAGCGCCAGCAGGGCGAGCAGGTGGCGGTTGAGTTCGAGCGGGACGGCCAGCACCCAGGCGATGATGAGCTGGATCAGCCCCGCGCCGCTGGCCACCAGCACGTACTTGAACATGCGCTCGAAGAAGGCGTTGGCGCCAGGCTCACGGCGATCTCGCCAGGTCCACAGATCGTTGAGGATGAAGTTGCTCAGGATGGACAGGCTGATGGCGAAGCTGCTGGAGGCCAGGATCCGTGAGGAGGCGTCCAGCTCGGAGAAGAGCACCTCGGCGCCTACCCAGAAGAGCACCACGTTGACCAGGACGCCGCTGGCGCCGACCGCGGCGAATTTCAGGAATCGGGTGTACCTGCGCAGCGGCCCCGATGTGTCGTCAGCTGTCAATTCCATGTCTCCGAGAAGGGGTCCCTCGCGTGCTGCCTCAACCATAGCCGCGCGCCGCCGCTCACGTCAACGCGGCGGGCGCTCCAGGGGGCTCACGTTGGGGGTCGCGCGGCAGGGGGCGCTCAGGTGTTCTCGGCGCCCTGGTAGAGCATCAAGGAGGAGTAGCGCCCCTGGGTGTCGGTGTCGAGGTCGCTGAACAAGGCGTCGATCCCAAGCGACTCGACCGTGTTGCGCGAGGCCATCAGCCAGCCGGGCTTGCCGCGCAGCGCGGCGTTGATGATGGTGCGGCTCAAGCGCTCCGAGGGTGGGTTCTCGCTGCCTGGGAAGCGGCGATCGAGGATCATCCCGATCGCGAGGTTGTGCGCCTGGGCGTGCTCGTTCATGCGCTCCAGCCAGTCGCCCACGCGGGAAGGGACGGAGAGCGCCATCAGGATGAAGCTGGTGGAGAGCTTGGCGTGCAGGAGCAGGGGTTGCCCGCCGGAGAGGCGGGAGTTGGCCTGGAGCGCCTCGCGGACCTTCGACTCGACAGCGATGATGAGGTAGGGCTCGTCCCTGGCGTCTTCGAGCCGGGTGGGGACGGGGCCGATCCAGAAGATGTGGTTCAGCCCGCCCGGGCGGGTCCGGGGGACCTTCTTGTGCGCGTCGGGGCCGATCAGGAGCGAGGCCTGGCGGCGACGACGGGTGCCGGTCTGCGCGACCCGCGGGGTCCTCGGCGGGGCGACATCGCGGCGCGGGGCGTTGCCGCGGCGGTGCTGGATGTCGGGGCGGGCGCGGCCCGACGGGCGCGACTCGCGCGGCTCCTGGGTCCGGGGCGGCGTCGTGCGGGACACGCGCGGAGGTCGCCCGCTCGCCCGAGGCGCCGGGCGCCCCACCTGCGTTCGAGGCTGCTGACCGCGGGGGGGCTTCGGGTCGGGCGTGCGCGGCGGGAGCGTGGGCTTGGCATGCAGCGAGGTGGCGATCGCCGGGAACGCCTCCACCTCCTGGGTCCACGGCTCCTCGTCGTCGCCGAGCAGGTCGTCGAGCAGCTCGGTCGTGAACAGGCGCAGGTGGCGGGCGTTGTCGAGGCGGTTCTCGACCCGCTTCGCCAGGAGCAGGTCGAGGAGGTTCTGGAGGTCGTCCAGGCCGCGCAGGCGAGGGACGATGTCACCGACAGGGGGCGGTTCGAGGCTGACGATGTCGTCCCAGATCTCCGGGGAGGTCGTGTTCTTGTAGGGGAGGCGCCCGGTGAGCATCTCGTAGAACAGCACGCCGCAGGCGTAGACGTCGATCGCCGCCGTGATGCCGCCGCCGAGGATCTGCTCGGGGGCCATGTACTGTGGGTGGTGCATCGACGCTTCGGGCAGCACGGAGTCGTTGGGGTCATCGACCGGGCCGAGCTTGCACATCTCCAGCCCCGAGAGCTTGACCAGCTCCTGCCCGCTGCCGACGAGGTTCTCAAACAGGATGCACGAGGGCGACAGGTTGCGGTGCAGCATGTCGTTGTGGTGAATCTCCTCCAGCGCCGAGGCGAGCTGCTGGAGGATCCCCAGCGAGCGGGTCAGCGGGAGCGGCCCGTGGCGGTCGATCACGTCGCGCAGGCTGCCGCTGTTGAGGAACTCCGTCACCAGGTAGGGGTAGGTGTCCTGGTACAGCCCGCTGTCGTAGAGCGTCACGACGTTGGGGTGCCGCAGCGAGCTGAGCGCTTTCGCCTCGTGGATGCCGCGGTGGTTGGAGAAGTCCTCGATGGAGGTCATGGGGGGCCAGAGCTTGAAGAGGACCGGTCGCTCGATGATCCGCTGGACGCCTCGGTAGAGCTGGTTGTGGGCGCTGGCCTTGATGCGGCGCTCGATCAGCACATCGTTGATGGTCTGACCCATCAGGTTGATGTCGCTCAGGGCGCTGTCTTCAGGGTGTTGATCGTTGCTCTGCATGCGCTGTCCGGGGCAGGCGTCAGCGGGTGGGCGATCGACCCATCGCCTGTGCTGACGTGTGGGGGAGACCTTCAATCGCCAACCTACGTTACTCAACTCAGAGTAACGCATGCGCGAGGGGGATGGCCAACACTAAATGGATCCCCTATACCGTGGGCAAGCAACGCAGGGCCCACGCCACCCCGGAGGCGACAGTCGCCGCGAGGGTGTCCGGAGCCCCTTGAGGAGCAGGGAGCGATGTCCAAGTCAATCGAAGTGCGAGGTCAGGGCCTGTCGCTGGAGAGCGTGATCCAGGTCGCCCGCGAGGGGCGCGCGGCGCACCTGTCCGAAGGGGCGAAGGCGCGCATGGCGCGGTCGCGGGCCGTGGTCGATCGCCTGTTGGAGGAGCGCGTCAAGGTCTATGGGCTGACGACCGGGTTCGGCAGCAAGAAGAACGTCTTCATCGACCCCGCCGAGACGCGGCGCTTGCAGCGGAACCTCATCCGCTCGCACAGCTGCGGGGTCGGCGAGCCGCTCGACGAGGACGTCACCCGGGCGACCATCCTGCTGCGCGCCAACACGTTGGCGCGGGGGATGTCCGGGGTGCGGGTCAAGGTCGTGCAGGCGCTGTTGCGGCTGCTGGAGCTGCGGATCGTGCCGTTCATCCCCTCCAAGGGGTCGCTCGGGGCGTCGGGCGACCTCGCGCCGCTGAGCCACCTCGCGCTGGTCCTCACAGGGGAGCCCGAGGGGCGCATCGTCGCCCCGGAGCGGCTGCGCGAGGGTCAGCTGTGCGAGCGGTTGGAGCCCGACGCCTTCGTCCCCTCCACGCCCGAGCGGCTGCGCTCGCTCGGGTTCGAGCCGGTGTCGCTGGAGGCCAAGGAGGGGCTGGCGCTCAACAACGGCACCCAGGTCATGACCGCGATCGGGCTGCTCACCATCCACGACGCGCGGCGCCTCACGCTGGCGGCGGAGGGCGCCTGCGCGATGAGCTTCGACGCGCTCAAGGCGGTCCTCCACTGCCTCGACCCGAGGCTCCACGCCGCCCGACCCCACCCGGGGCAGCAGGAGACCGCCCGGCACCTCCGCCGCTTCGTGCGGGGCTCCCAGATCCTGCGCCTGCCGTTGAACATGGCCTACGTCAACGCGGCGATCCGGTCCCTCAAGGAGGCGCTGTTCCACCTCGCCAGCCAGGACTCGCCGCTCGCGGACGACATCGCCGAGCGCGTCCGGGGGGTCGAGGAGGCGCTCGACGGGCTGCGCCAGGACGCCGAGGCGCCGCTCGCCTACTCGCCCCGCAGCGACGTCGGCGACCTGGAGACCTACCGTCAGGCGCTCGCCGGACCCAAGCAGGAGCTGTCGGGCGCTTACCGCTCGCTCCTCTCCAGCAGCCTCGGCGACGTCCACCTCGCCCAGCGGGCGCTGTCGGACGCGCTGGCGAGCCTGGAGGCGGCGGTGCCGGTGATGCCGCCGGTGCAGGACAACTACTCGCTGCGGTGCGCCCCCCAGGTGATCGGCGCGGTCCGGCAGGTGGTGGATCACGTCGAGCAGGTGCTCCTGACGGAGGCCAACAGCGCCACGGACAACCCGCTCATCATCCCCCCCGAGGTCGATGAGGGTGGCGCGCCGCTGCCGCTCGACGACTTGGACGCCTACCGCGCGCGGCTCACCGCCGCGCTCTGCCGGGCGTGCGTGCGCTCCGGCGGCAACTTCCACGGGGAGCCGGTGGCGCTGGCGATGGATTACCTGGCGATCGGGCTGTCCGAGCTGGGCAACATCTCCGAGCGGCGCGTCGCGCACATGGTGGATGGGCACCTCAACCAGGGGCTGCCGAGCCTGCTGATCCACCACGCTGGGCTCAACTCGGGGTTCATGATCCCGCAGTACACGGCCGCCGCGCTCGTGAGCGAGAACAAGAGCATGGCCCACCCCGCGAGCGTCGACTCGATCCCCTCGTGCGAGAACACCGAGGACCACGTCAGCATGGGGACGATCGCCGCCCGCAAGGCGCGCCAGATCCTGCGCTGCTCGGAGGAGGTGGTCGCGATCGAGCTGCTGACGGCCTTTCAGGCGCTCCACTTCAGGCGCCCGCTGCGCCCCGGGGTGGCGTCGCGGTGGCTCACCGAGCTGCTCCAGGGCAACGGGGTCACCTTCGTCGAGGAGGATCGGGCGCTGCACGGCGACATCGCGCTGGTCGTGCGGCTGATCCGCGAGGGCGCCCCGACCGAGCTGCTGGAAGGGCTCAGCGAAGGCCTTGAGGACGGAGGGGGGGCATGAGGCGCGTCGGATGGTTGGCGGCGCTGGCGGCGCTGCTCGCGTGGGCGCCGCTCGGGTGCACGGGGCCGACGGCCCACTCCGGGGCGTCGGCGCCGTCCCACCCCGATGAGGCGCTCAAGCCCGGGCTGTCGCTGCTCACCCCGTACGACTTTCAGGGGGGGTCGCTCCAGGGGCTGCGCTGGCTGGACAACTTCGCGCTCAATCAGCCGCGCTCAGCGGCTGGGCGTCGAGCGCGCTACTGGCTCCTGCGGGCCCGGATCGACTGGTTGACGCGGGCCTACCTCGAACCGGACACGTCCGCGCGGCTGGCCGCGCTCCAGGGGTTGATGGATCACCTGGGGGTGGCGCACGGCGCGTCGCTCAACAACGCCGAGCTGTTCGCGGTGGTGGAGGCGTTGGAGGGCCACGCCCGCGGCCTCCAGCGCATCCCCGAGTACGAGGAGGTCGGCGACGGCGCGCTGGCGCTGCTCCAGGTGTTCCGAAACCTGGACCTGTCGCCGGGGTACTTCGAGGGGATCGCGCGCCTGCGCGCCGCGCTCCCCGACGATGGGCTGCCCTCGGAGGCGAGCGCGGCGGTCTTCGCCCCCAACGCCCTGCTGATCGCCTCCACCGACCTGTTGGCCCAGCTCCCGGAGCTGGATCGCCTCAGCCCGGAGCGCCAGCCGCACCTCCTGGCGCGCTTGATGGCCTACACCTGCCCACGGGGGCTGGTCGCCTTCGCGAGCGCGCCGCTGGAGGAGCGCGAGGAGGCGCTTCGGGAGCTGTGCGGGTGGCCCTGCCCGGAGGCGGGCGAGCTGACGCCGCCCGATCGCCCGTCGGTCCTCCAGGCCTGTGGGCATGCGGTCTTTTCGGGGCCGTCGCTCTTTTCTGTGGGCAACGAGGCGGTGGTGAGGCTGCTGGGCGATCTGTCGCTCATGGGGCGACAGGGGCGTCAGCTCCTCGACGAACGCGCGGCGGCGACGAAGCGCTTCCCGGTGCTCGCGGCGCGATGGGGGGAGTTGGAGCGGCTGGTGGATGAGATCGACGGGCGAGCCTTTGTCCTCGATCTGCCCGAGTACCGAGGCACGGTGCGGATCGGTGTCACCGATTTGACGCTGCCCCAAGCCCGATACACACGGCCTCCCGAGGTCGCGGCGGTGCTGGTGTGGGTGCTGCCCGGCGGAGGCGTGACGCTCTCGCGCCAGCCGCTGGCGCGGGTCACCCGGACCACGGTCGAGCTGGACAACGGGCGCGCCTCAGTCGCTCCGGGCGTCGCGCTGGACGCCTACCCGGGCCCGTCCTGGGAGGCGGCGCGCGCCGCGCTCGATCAGGGGATGGGCGAGTCGCTGCGCGCGGCGGCGGACGCGTTCGGGTTTGACGCCGACGCGGTCGGGCCTGCCAACGTGATCCCGAAGGTCGTCGTGGGAGGGGAGGCGTCGGGGGCGTCGCTCCTGGCGGTGGGCGACGCCATCGCGCATCGCGGACACCCGCGCCTGGACCTGGTGGTCTCCGACGTGGCCTTGGAGCGCGCGGGGCTCGTCCGGCTGTGGGTCGGTCGCGACAGACCGCGGGGCGCGCCCTGGGTGCGCGTGGAGCAGGGGGCGGTGGTGTTGGGGACGCCACGTGGAGAAGGCTGGGTCAGCGAGCGCTTCCCGACGGGGGCAGAGGGGATGGGGCTGACGGAGCTCTACCTGAGGCTGATGCCGCTGGCCGCGGCCCGGGAGGGGGAGCGGCTGCCGACCCTGGGGGTTGAGATCGCCCCGGAGGCGTCGGCGGCGGAGGTCGTCAAGGTGCTGGACGTGGTGCGCTACTGGTGGAGCGTCGCCCCTGGCGCTTCGGGTGAGGCGATCCTGGGCGCGGAGCCTCAGGCGGTCGCGCGGATCCCGAAGGTGTTGGCGGAGCGCCTGGTGTGGGTGCTGCCGTGAGCCTCAGCCCATGTCCTTGAGCTGCGATCGCAGCGCCAGGATGATCGCCTTGTGAAGCTGCGAGATGCGGGACTCGGTCAGGTTCAAGACCTCACCGATCTGGCGGAAGTTGAGGCCATCGCGGTAGTGGAGCGACATGATGATCTGGTCGCGCTCTTCGAGCTTGCCGAGGCGGTCGGCGATCAGGTGGATCTTCTCGCGACGCAGGAGCTGGCGGAAGGCCTCATAGCCCTCGGTCTCGGGGGTGGACTGGTTGGGGGCGAACGCCTCGGCGGGCTCGGGGACCGACGCGGACGGGGAGCCGGTGGAGGGGCCGTCGTTGTAGTAGCCGGCGAGCGCGTCGTTGTAGGACACGGTGGTGGCGCGCTCGACCTGGAGGCGGAACTCCTGGTAACGCTCCAGGCTGACGTCCATGGCTCCAGCGATCTCCTCCTCGCTGGGCTCGCGACCGAGCCTGTGCCGGAGCGACTCGATGAGGCGCTCGGAGTGCTTGAACCGGGTGCGCAGCACGCGGGGCATCGGGTCGCGGTGGCGCAGCTCGTCGAGGATCGCGCCGCGGATGCGGTACGCCGCGTAGGAGGCGAACGTCGTGCCCTTGGTGGCGTCGTACTTGTCGATGGCGTCCATCAGGCCGAGCGCCCCGACCCCGTACAGGTCTTCGCACTGCACGTAGGAGGGGAGGCGGCGCGCCATGCGGCGGATCACGGCCCAGATGAGGTGGGCGTGGCGCTCGGCGAGCTGGGTGCGGTCGAGCTGGGCGTCGGCGAGAGAGGCGGCGTCCTCCTGGTTGTTCAGGTTGTGCGCGTTATCCTCATAATCGAACTTGGCGGCAGCGGACGTGTTGGACATCTTCCAGACCCTCTCTGGTTTGTGAATCGGGACGTTGTGTATGTAATCGCGACCAGGCGATATCGGTCTCAATACGGGCAGACTTTAATGCGAAGCGCGTGCCAGGTTTGGACGCCAAGGCATTGACGACCGACTCAGAGCATGGGGACGATCATGCTCATGACGCGCTCGATGCTGGCGTTCTCGATGTCATCGGGGACGCTCTGACCGGTGGTGAAGAAGGTGAGGGGGAGCTGCTCGTCGAGGTGGGCGCAGAGCATGGGCCCGGCGGCGAAGGTCTCATCGAGCTTGGTGAACAAGAGCCCGCTGGGGTGGAGCGTGCGGTAGTTGTTGACGATCCCGCGCATGTCCCGGAGGGCGGTGGTGGCGCTGACGCACAGCTCGTAGCTGAGGTCGGGGACGTTCTGGAGGAGCGCGCCGAGGCGGTGGAGGGGGTCGGGGTCGCGCGGGGAGCGGCCGATGGTGTCGATCAGGATGACGTCGCAGTGTTCAAGCCGACGCAGCGCCGAGCGGAGGCTCGGGCGGTCGATGACGACCTCAAGGGGGGTGCGGAGCATGGAGGCGTACTTGCGCAGCTGCGCCACGGCGCCGACGCGGTAGGTGTCGATCGTCAGAATGCCGACGCTCCTGCCCTGGTTGAGCGTCAACTCGGCGGCGCGCTTGGCCAGGGTGGTGGTCTTGCCGACGCCGGTGGGTCCGATGAAGGCGACGGTGCGGCGTTGGTCCAGCGCAGGCCGCGGGTGGATGCGCACGCGGTGGATCAGCTCCTGAATGAACGCGCCTTCGAGCTGGTCGCGGTTGAAGCCAGGCAACGAGTCAAGGCGTTGGCGCACGCCGTGGATCAGCTCCTCCCGGTAGGGGGTGGCGACGTCGGCGTCGCGCAGCCAGCGCTCAAGGAGCTTGAGCTGCTGTTGGCGGAGCTGAGCGCGCTCAGCGGGTTGGACGGGGCGAGGACGCTCGGGCGCGGTGGCCTGGGGGCGGCGCCTGGTGTGGAGCGTCTCGGCCTGGTCGGGGGGCAGCTCGCTGGTCATGAGCGCCCTGCGCAGCTCGTGAAAGGCGTGCGCGTCGTCCGCCTCAACCCGAGCGCCGAACTGCGGGGGGGCGTCGTCCCAGGCCGGATGCTGGGGGGCGGGCGTGATGGGGCGCGCGTCCCAGGAGGTTGGCTCGTCGTCAGGGAGCGCGCGCTGCTCGCTCCAGCGGTCCGAGCCGTTGGCGCGAGGCTCATCCCAGGGGGCGAGCCCCTCCCGTGAGGCGTGTCGTTGCTGGTCCAGCTCCGCGATCCGGGGCGCGCCGGGCAGGGACGTGTCCGGATCGCGGGTGGCGTCGCCGAGCGGCTCGCGATCGTAGAAGGCGTACTCGAAGGCGATGTCAAAGGAGTCGTCCATGGCCTGATCGATCGGGTGCGCGTCGAGCAGGTCGGTCACCTCGTCGCGCGGTTGGGCGACGCGGGCGCTCCCCGGGTGCGGCTCGGGCAGAGGCGCGTGGATCGGGCGGGCGTCTGGAGCCTGCGCGGGGGCGGCGCGCCAGGACCCGCTCTCCGTGTGGGGCGTGGCGTCGTAGTGGGGCTGGGGCGCGGTGTCGCGGTGGTCCATGAGCGGCGCGGGCGTCTCGGCGCGCGGCGCGTTGGGGCGCTCCTCGACCAGGGCGCGCAGCGTCCGCACCTCATCCATGAGCGGCGCGATCGCGCTCTGGAGGGCCTCGGCGGACTGCGCCGACTCGGGCGAGCCGGTGGGCCAGAAGGCGCGACCCCGGGAGACCTTCTGAAAGTACTTCAGGCCCGTGGTGGATTGCTGCCCGGTGGGCTGGTTGGCGATGGAGTCGAGCGCCGCTCTGATCTCGACGAGGCTCTCGCCGTGTCCGCCGCGATGGTCGTCGAGGCGCTGGGTCGAGAGGATGACGGCGTTGGGGCCGAGATCCGCCTTGACTTGTTCGAGGGCGTCTTTCATGCCCGGGGCTCGGTACGTTTTGACTTGCATGGCACCACCACGTAGGAGGTTCACTTGAGCTCGCGTCGGGTGAGTATTCAAGGACCGTACCAGTTCAGGCCGATCAGAGGAGAGGGCGATGGAGCCAGCGATTCAACAGTGGAGCGGCGCCAACGAGGCGGTCGGTGGTTGGGTGCGGGCGGTGAGCGCGTGGGCCGTCGCGGCCGGGGCTTCGCCTCCACGAGCGGAGGTCGGGGGGGCGCCGGGCGTGGCGTGCCTGGACTCGTCGCGTCGCGGGGTGGGGCAGGGGCGATGGACCTTCGTGACCGCCAGACCTCTGGCGATCGTCAAAGGGAGGGTCGGCGATGTTCAGATCATTGACGGATCGAGCGGGCGCGTCCTGGACCGGGGCAGCGATCCGTTCGCGCTGCTCCAGCGCGCCCTGGATGAGCACCGCGGGCTGACGAGCGAGGCGCTGCGCGAGGTCCCCTTCCAAGGGGGCGCGCTCGGTGTGTTCGGGTACGGGTGTCGGCTCGCCGTGGAGTCGCTCCAGGCCGACCCGCCGGCGCGGTGGGGCGAGCCAGACGTGTGGTGGGGGCTCTACGACACCTTCCTGGCCTGGGACGGGCTCGCCGGGCGAGGGGTGCTCGTCTCCTGGGGGCTGCGTCGATGGGGCGGCGCGCCCGATCCGGGGCTGGCGCGGCGACGCGTCAGAGCGCTGGCGGAGCACCTCGACCGGGGAGCGACGTCGATGGACGGGCGTGGGCTGGAGGTCGGGCTGACGCCGGGGTGGGAGCGGGAGCGGTACGCGTCCGCGTTCCAGCGCATTCAGGAGGGGATCGCCGCCGGAGAGCTGTACCAGGGGTGCTTGACCTACCCGATGCGCGCGGAGAGGGCGCCGGAGGTGACGGCGCTGGCGCTGTTCGATGGGCTGAGGCGGTGGTCCCCGGCGCCCTACGGGGCGCTGCTCGCCACCGACGGCCCCGTGTCGTTGGTCAGCTCCTCGCCGGAGCGGTTCATGCGGGTGCGCGGCGGCCAGGTGACGGTGCGCCCCATGAAGGGGACGCGGCCAAGGGGCCGGGATCGCGCCGAGGATCGCGCGCTGCGCCGGGAACTGGAGCGGAGCGTCAAGGATCGGGCGGAGAACATCATGATCGTCGACCTGATGCGGAACGATCTGGGGCGGGTGTGCCGCCTGGGGAGCGTCCAGGTGCCGCGGATCTTCACGGTGGAGAGCTACCAGACGGTGCACCAGATGACGTCGACGGTGCAGGCGGAGCTGAAGGAGGGGGGGCACGGGCTGGAGGCGGCGCGGGCGTGTTTTCCGCCCGGGAGCATGACGGGCGCCCCGAAGGTGCAGGCGATGAAGCTGTTGGCTGAGCTGGAGGGGGCGCCGCGCGGTTACTACGCCGGCGCGCTGGGGTGGGTGGGCTGGGGCGGCGATCTGGAGCTGTCGGTGGTGATCCGCACGGCGCTGGTGTCGGCGCGTGAGATCGCCTGGCACGTCGGCGGTGGGATCGTGGCGGACAGCGAGCCAGGTGCGGAGTGGGACGAGTCGCTGGCGAAGTGCCCCGAGCCGTTGAGGCGCGCAGTGACGGGGCGCGGGCAGGGATCCCCGAGCGCGCGCGGCGAGGGCGTCGGGTCGGGGTGAGGGGGCCTGGGGGTCCGTTGAGAGGGGGCGGAGCGGTGTGGTTGGGGTGGAGAAGAGGGCCGAGTGATCTACCCCGGAACGTCGGGGGTGGCAAAAAATCGCGCTGATTCTTTGACTGTCTGTTTGTGCAGTCTACGGTGGGGGTCAGGTGTCGGAGCTTGCTACGTGACAGATCCATGACCGTCTGCACATCGTGCTGAAGGCGACCATCTTCGGAGGCGGTGTGCGGTGGTCGGTCACGAGGGGAGGGGCGAGGGCCGTTGGGTATTCAGGTTGGGCAGGGAATCCGCGGCCTTTGATATCCAACATCAGGCTCAAGGTTTTTATCACCTGTAGTGGGAGAGCAGGTGTGAAAAATATATGCCCCGCGCTCATGGGGGTTGGCGTAATGAGCTGAAGGTATCGCTTGCACGAGACGGTGAGGTTGGCTAAACCTGTGCTGGTCGAACAACGTGAACACCCCGCCAGCAAGGGGCTCCCATGGAGTGTATCTACGTACTGAAGCTGGGGTAGTTTTTTCTTGTTTCGACCAGCACCTGCTTAGAAGAAGCCGCATTGTTGAGAGGCGCGTCACCTGACTGTCACCTGGGGGGTTCAGGGGGTAGAGGGTAGAGGGCGAGCGCCATAAAGCTTGAAATTTCCTGATACAGAATACACGCACGAGAGGAGTCACCGGTGAGGATCGAACGTCGTTACACCAAGGAAGGTCAGTCCCCGTATGCGGGCATCGACTTTGAGAAGCGGACCAGCGAGATCAGGAACCCGGATGGTTCACTCGTGTTCCAGGCGGAGGACGTCCGCGTGCCGAGCACGTGGTCGCAGGTCGCCACCGACATCCTGGCCCAGAAGTACTTCCGCAAGGCGGGCGTGCCGAGGCACACGAAGCCGGTCGCGGAGGAGGGGGTGCCGCAGTGGCTGCAGCGCCGCGAGGCGGACGCCGCGAAGCTGGCGTCGTTGCCGGAGGGGGAGCGCGTCTCGGGTGAGTCGGACAGCCGTCAGGTGTTTGATCGCCTGGCGGGTTGTTGGACCTACTGGGGGTTCACCCACGGCTACTTCCACGGCGAGGCGGACGCGCAGGCCTTCTACGATGAGATGCGCTACATGCTGGCGCGGCAGATGGCGGCGCCGAACTCGCCGCAGTGGTTCAACACGGGGCTCAACTGGGCCTACGGGATCACGGGGCCGCCGCAGGGCCACTACTATACGGAGCCGGTGAGCGGTGAGACGCGTCGGAGCGAGGACGCATACACGCACCCGCAGCCGCACGCCTGCTTCATCCAGTCGGTCTCGGATGATCTCGTCAACGAGGGCGGGATCATGGACTTGTGGACCCGCGAGGCGAGGCTGTTCAAGTACGGCAGCGGGACGGGGTCGAACTTCTCGGCGATCCGGGGCGAGGGGGAGCCGCTGTCGGGCGGAGGCCGCTCGTCGGGGCTGATGAGCTTCCTGAAGATCGGCGATCGGGCCGCGGGGGCGATCAAGTCGGGCGGGACGACGCGGCGCGCCGCGAAGATGGTCTGCCTGGACATCGATCACCCGGACGTGGAGGACTTCATCCAGTGGAAGGTGCTGGAGGAGCAGAAGGTGGCGTCGCTGGTGGCGGGGTCGCTGGCGTGTGAGACGAACCTGAACGCGATCATGGAGGCCTGTCACGCGGAGGGGCTGGGCGACGAGGAGCGTTTCGACCCGAAGGCGAACAAGGCGCTGCGCGGCGCGATCAAGGCGGCGCTGCAGGCGAAGGTGCCGATGAACTACGTGCGCCGCGTGATCCAGCTCGCGGAGCAGGGCTTCACGGGGCTGGAGTTCCCGACCTACGGCACGGAGTGGACGAGCGAGTCCTACATCACGGTGTCGGGTCAGAACTCGAACAACTCGATCCGGGTGACGAACGACTTCCTGCACGCGGTGGAGTCGGACGAGCCGTGGACGCTGCGGCGTCGGACGGACAACGCGGTGGCGAAGACGGTGAGCGCGCGCGAGCTGTGGGACACGGTCTCCTACTCGGCGTGGTCCTGCGCCGATCCGGGCGTGCAGTACGACACGACGATCAACGAGTGGCACACCTGCCCGGCGGGCGGTCGCATCAACGCGAGCAACCCCTGCTCGGAGTACATGTTCCTTGACGACACGGCGTGCAACCTGGCGTCGCTGAACCTGATGAAGTTCCGCGCGGAGGATGGCCGCTTCGACGTCGAGTCGTTCGAGCACGCCTGTCGGCTGTGGACGATCGTGCTTGAGGTCAGCGTGCTGATGGCGCAGTTCCCGTCGGCGCGGATCGCCGAGCTGTCGTACAAGTACCGGACGCTGGGGCTGGGCTACGCGAACCTGGGCTCGCTGCTGATGGTGTCCGGGGTGTCCTACGGGAGCGAAGACGGCTACGCGCTCGCCGGGGCGGTGACGGCGATCATGTGCGGCGTCTCGTACGCCACGAGCGCGGAGCTGGCCAGCGAGCTGGGGACGTTCTCCGAGTTCGACACGAACAAGGCGTCGATGCTGCGGGTGATCCGCAACCACCGCCGGGCGGCCTACAACGCCGCGTCGGAGAAGTACGATGGGCTGACGGTGACCCCGCAGGGGATCGACCCGGGGCGTTGCCCGAGCTACCTGCTGGCGGCGTCGCGGCGGGCCTGGGACAAGGCGCTGGAGCTGGGCAAGAAGCACGGCTACCGCAACGCCCAGGTGACGGTGCTCGCCCCGACCGGGACGATCGGCCTGGTGATGGACTGCGACACGACCGGGGTCGAGCCGGACTTCGCGCTGGTGAAGTTCAAGAAGCTGGCCGGTGGCGGCTACTTCCGGATCATCAACCAGTCGGTGCCGCCGGCGCTGGAGAAGCTGGGCTACGCCCCCGATCAGATCAACGACATCATCCGCTACTGCCAGGGCGCCGGGTCGCTCCAGGGGGCGCCCCACATCAACCGGGGGTCGCTCGAGGCGCTGGGCTTCACCGACGCGGTGCTCGCTCAGGTCGAGAAGGCGCTCGGGACGGCGTTCTCGCTGAGCTTCGCCTTCAACAAGTGGACGATCGGTGAGGACTTCTGCCGTGATATCCTCGGGTTGAGCGACGAGCAGCTCATGGACCCGACCTTCAACATGTTGGAGGGGCTGGGGTTCTCCAGGGAGCAGATCCGCGAGGCGAACGACTACGTCTGCGGGACGATGACCGTCGAGGGGGCGCCGTGGCTCAAGGAGGAGCACCTGCCGGTGTTCGACTGCGCGAGCAAGTGCGGCGCCTACGGCAAGCGCTACCTGCCCTACATGGCGCACGTGCGGATGATGGCGGCGGCGCAGCCGTTCATCAGCGGGGCGATCTCGAAGACGATCGACATGGCCAACGAGGCCACGGTTGAGGACGTGACCGAGGTCTACACCCAGTCGTGGAAGTTGATGCTCAAGGCGCTGGCGCTCTACCGCGACGGCTCGAAGCTGTCGCAGCCGCTCAACGCCACGGATGAGCTGGCCAACTTCGACCTCGGCGAGGACGACGAGCAGGTCGAACAGGAGCTCCCGAAGGCGCCGGCGATGCGCGTCGCCGAGCGGGTGGTGCACCGCTACATCTCGAAGCGTCGGCGGCTCCCCAACCGTCGCCACGGCTACACCCAGAAGGCGCGGCTGGGCAACCACAACGTCTACCTGCGCACGGGTGAGTACGAGGACGGCTCGATCGGGGAGATCTTCATCGACATGCACCGCGAGGGCGCGGCGTTCCGGAGCCTGATGAACTGCTTCGCGATCGCGGTCAGCCTCGGGCTTCAGCACGGTGTGCCGCTTGAAGAGTTCGTCGAGGCGTTCGTCTTCACGCGCTTTGAGCCCAGCGGCATCGTCTCCGGCCACGAGAACATCAAGATGGCCACCTCGGTCATCGACTACATCTTCCGTGAGCTGGGGCTGAGCTACCTCGGGCGCACCGACCTGGTGCAGGTCAAGCCGGAGGAGATCTTCGCCGGCTCGCTGCCGCCGGGCGAGCCGGAGCACCTGAGCGACGATGGGATGAGCGCGGCGGGCGACGTCGGGCTGGAGCAGGTCGAGGAGGATCCGTCTTCGGCGCACGCCCCGGCCTACCTGCCGGGGCGTCACGGGCGGCGGCGCACGTTCAGCATGTCCAAGGGGTTGACCCTGGGCGGGCTGGCGACCCACTGGGCGCCCCCGGTCGAGTCGAACCAGAGCAGCGCCCCGGTCGCGCTCGCGCACGGCGGCGGCAACGGCCATCACACCAACGGTCGCAACGGCAACGGTCGCAACGGCAACGGCCGCAACGGCAAGAACGGTCACCACAACAAGGCTGAGGCGATGACCGTCAAGCTCGCTGAGGCGATCCAGGTGGCCCGCCTCAAGGGCTACGAGGGGGACCCCTGCGGCGACTGCGGCAACTTCACGCTGCTGCGCAACGGCTCCTGCTTCAAGTGCGACACCTGCGGGGGGACGACCGGCTGCTCCTGAGCCGACCTCCGCGCCCTCTCGACGCCGGGCGGTGAACACCTCGCGCCGCTCGGCGTCGTTCCTCCCTCCTCTGCTCTCGCTCCCACGTCATCAACCCGACCGACCGCCACGGGCTGTGCGGCTTGAGCGCCGCGCGACCTCATCCCGGCGGAGGTGTCCGTGGGCGCCGCCTGGGAACTTCTCCGCTGCGCGGCTTGTAATCATGGCACGGATGTTTAGCTTGGTCAGACCATTCGAGGGGCCTGCGTCGTCAGGTGGCTGACGCCCATCGGGAGGTTGTCGAGCGGCGCGTCGTTGACGAACCCGGTCGACAGGCCGTATGGTCCTTGGTATCGGATATCGGGCGGTGTCGGATCAAGGCTGTTCACGATCGACTCGCCCTGCTTGGAGATGGAAGTCATGAGTCGCGCATATTGGGTCAAGCTCTCCTCATCGGTCTCTGAGACCGTCAACGCACACGACAAGGCGATCCACAAGATCGACCTCGACACCGTTGTTCCTGAAGGGGAGATGAACGAGATCCTGAAAGGAGCGCTGGAAGAGGGCGGCTGGGAGAAGAGCGACGGCAAGGACAACACCTACGAGAAGGACGTGGAGGGTGTGCGCCTGAGCTGGGACCTGGACGAGATGACGGTCGAGGCGCAGGTGGAGGGCAGCGAGACGGTGTCCCGGGACATCGCGGTCGAGGGCCGCGGCTACGATCGGGGCACGGCGCGCCGCGAGGCGGAGCGGATGCTGCAGCAGGAGGAGGACTCGGCCCGCGACGCGATCCAGGCCGAGACCGATCGGCTCCAGCGCGAGCTGTCCAAGCAACTCGACGAGAACGAGCAGAAGCGTGTCCGCGAGATCAACGGCGTGCTCCAGCGGACCTACGCCGAGGGCCTCAAGCGCAAGGCCGGGCGGATGGGGAACGTGACCTCCATCAACGAATCGACCAACCCCGACGGTGAGTACCAGCTGACGATCACCATCGCCGAGTAGCGCCGCCCACCGAGGCGCGCACCCCACCGAGCGCGCCCCGAGCCGTGGTGGGCGCCGCGCCTGCTTCTTGGCGCAGGCGCGGCGGCGTGTGTTGACGCGAGGTCCCTGACAGAGATGTCCCTACAAGCCAGCGATTACGATCTGCGGCGAACCCTGGTCCCTTTTGTCGCTCAGGTGCTGCACTACGGCCCGATGCGCTCCTACGCCCCTGAAGGGTGGCCGCTGCCCGTGGGCCACCCCGAGATCTACTTTGAGGACGACGTGGACGCGCTCATGCACGTGCTCCCGCAGGGGGTGTTGTGGGCGATGTGCAAGGTGGCCAACGGCTGGGATCGTCGCGCGCTGCTGGTCGGTCGTGAGGTGTGGTCGGCGCAGGCGCGCCAGGAGCGCTTCTGGGAGGCCAACCACGCGTTGACGCTGGAGTTCGGCGAGGACGCGGTGCAGCTGTGCGAAGGGCTGTTCAACGTGGTGGCGAAGCGCCCGCAGAAGGTCTCGGACGTCCCCAGGCATGGACACCACACGCCAAAGAAGGAGGTGGGGCGCCTGAAGGAGCTGGAGCTGAAGCGGACCGGGGAGCAGCTGCTGACCTACTGGATGCTGTCGGGGCTGTGGAAGGACATCGACCCGAACGCGCCCGAGACCCGGCATCGTGGGGACTCGGCGTGGGCGCCGCTGGTGTCTCACTTCGCGCGCACGCAGCCCATGCTGGAGCTGCGCCACGGCCCGTGGCTGAAGACCTCGCTGACCCCGTTCGACAAGAGCGAGGCGGCGAGCCACCCGATCGTGCGCTTGATCGAGGGGCCGCTCCGCCACACCCTCCCGTGGTGGCTGGAGCACAGCCTGGAGCGGTGGCTGGCGCTGGAGCATCACATCTGGCAGCGGGAGCCCGAGGGCTTCATCCAGGTGCGTCAGCGTCAGCGGGCGCTGCTCTCGACCTGGATCGAGGCGATCGGCCACACGCAGTGGTTTCACCTGTTGACGCCGTTCATGGATCTGCTACGACGCCTGTGGCTGGGGCTGATCGCGGACGCGCTGCGCCCGGGGACGGCGGAGTCGGCGTCGGCGCAGGTGCCGCGCTTCCTGCCCGCCGAGGAGATCGCCTCGGTGGAGACGGAGGACGTCGTGGCGCGGGCGTTGGCGCTGCTGAACACGGTCTACAGTGGCGAGCGTCAGCAGGACCGGTACGCGATCCGGGAGGCCTGGGGGTCGTTGCTGGGGATCGGGTCGCAGCTGAGCGCGCTCTACGCCGCGGCGCGCCGGGTGCACCCGGCGGAGCGGGACGCCCACCACGTCTGGATCATCGATTGGTGGGCCCGCGAGAACAACGACGCGCTCCTTGAGCGCCTGGACACCATCGCGCGCGGCATCGAAGGTCGGTTGGGGTAGGCGACGCCAGCTCGCCACCAACGACCGCCGCTGCGCTCCATTACCTGACCGAGGGGGACCCATGAGCAACAGCCTGATCTCCATCTCTGAGCTTCCGATTGAGCTGACGCCCGATGAGGCGGTGGAGGAGACCTACCGGGAGGATCTGGACTGGATCGAGGAGAAGCTCCGCCTTGGCCTGAGCGTCCTGGTGGAGTGCGACAAGCAGCTGACCCTGTACCTCTACCGCGCGGTCCGTAACCGCCTGCGACGCGGCACCCCGCCGCAGCGGTGCGTGTTGATCAGCGGCCACTCCGCCCTGGAGAACAGCGGCCCGGGCATGAACCCGTCGCTGATGCAGGGGATCCTCAGCGAGCTGCGCCAGCAGGTCTACAGCGGCGAGCAGGGCCAGATCCTGGTGCTCCCCCACCTCGACGTGCTGACGACGACCACCAAGAGCGGCCTCAACGTCGAGACCCGCGAGGCGATCGCGATGGTCTTTGAGAACCCGAACCTGGTGATGCTCGGCTTCAAGGACCCGCTCTTTGAGATCCCAGCGGTGATGGCCAACGTCTTCACCGCCAAGCGCGAAATCATTGGCATCCCCCGCGACGCCCTCCCTCGCCTCATCGTGCAGCGCGAGGCCCGCAAGTTCGCCGTCGAGCAGTTCAACCCGTTCGCGCTCTACAAGTACGTGTCCGGCCTGAACGCGGTGCGCTTTCGGCAGATCATGAACCACTTTACGGATCGGGTGGACTTTGACGAGATGAACCCCGGCACGGCGGACGACATCTACCGTGAGATCCGGCAGATGACGATCTCATCGGACATGGAGCTGCCGAGCGTCGACATCGAGAAGGACATCGGGGGCTACAAGAAGGTCAAGACGCAGCTGGAGGAGGAGGTACTGTCGCTCCTGCGCTACAAGCAGGGGCTGACCAGCCGCGAGGAGATCCAGCGGATTGAGGAGATCGTCCCGAAGGGGATGATCTTCCTCGGCCCCCCGGGCACCGGCAAGACCTTCTTCGCCAAGGCGATGGCCACCGCGCTCAACGCGACGGTGTCGATCGTCTCGGGGCCGGAGCTGAAGTCGAAGTGGGTCGGCGAGAGCGAGGAGAACCTGCGCCGGGTGTTCGCCAGGGCGCGGCGCAGCGCCCCATCGATCATCGTCTTTGATGAGATCGACTCGTTCGCGACCGCTCGCGGCACCTACACCGGCAGCGGCGTCGAGCACTCGATGGTCAACCAGCTGCTGACCGAGATGGACGGCTTCCGTAAGGAGGAGATGGTGTTCGTGGTGGGCACCACGAACTTCTCCGAGTCCCTGGACCCGGCGCTGCTTCGGCCTGGCCGCTTCGAGCTGCTGATCGAGATCCCCTACCCGGGGTCGAGCGACCGGCGCGCCATCGGCGCCCTGTACAAGAAGAAGTTCAACCTCGACATGAGCGACGAGATGTTGGACTACCTCGTCGATAAGACCGGCGGCTACGTCGACGACCGACGCGGGATCCGCTTCTCGGGCGATCACATCTACGCGGTGTTCCGGGCGCTCAAGCGCGAGTTGATCCGCAAGGGCGGTGAGGCTGAGATCGACAAGGAGATGATCAACCGCGCCATCAGCACCAAGCGCAAGAAGAAGGTCTCCTTCTCCGATCAGGAGCGGCGCACGATCGCGATCCATGAGGCGGGGCACGCCATCTGCGCCCACTACCTGCCCCACGCCTCGACGATCGAGAAGATCACGATCGCCACCGACGACACCGACGTGCTGGGCTACGTGCTGCGCTCCGTGCGCGAGAACAAGTACGTCACCACCCAGAACGAGCTGCTGGACGACATCTGTGTGCTCCTCGGGGGGCGCGTGGCCGAGAGCATCGCGATCGGCGACATCTCCGTGGGGGCCTACGACGATCTCCAGAAGGCGACCCTGCTGGCGCGCTCCATGATCGAGGAGCTGGGCATGGGGCAGACGCTCGGCCTGAGGGTCATCTCCGGGCGCGAGGGGTTGGGGCGGACGGCGCTCCGCGAGAACGTCTCCGACACCACCGAGGCGGCCGTCGATCAAGAGGTGCGCGACATGCTCGAAGAGCAGCGCGTCCGCGCCGAAGCGCTGATGCACGAGAAGCGCCAGCAGTTCGACCTCCTCGTGGAGACGTTGCTCACGGAAGGCACCATCGAGAAGGACAGGGTCGTCGAGATCCTCGGCGAGCCGGTCATCGCGGCCTCAAAGAAGAAGAAGAACGAAGAGACGGCGAACGAGCGAGAGGACGACTGAGCGCATCAGGCACCGGTCGCGATCCGTACACCGAGATAGGAGAAGTCCATGTCTGCTGAGATCAAGGTTCACCTCCGTTACAACCTGGAGACGGGCAAGAAGGACATCGTCATCGAGTACGACTCCGAGGACGACGCGCTGCCCTATGAGCATGAGCAGCGCCACCGCCAGCTCGTTGAGGAGCTGGTCGGCAAGGGCATCCTCGACTCCGACGACGTGGGCAACGTGCTCGTCGGCCGCGTGGAGAAGGACGCGCAGGGCGCCCCGGTCGTCAAGCCGGAGGCCCCGGCTCAACAGCCCGAGGCGGTCGGCGAGGGGAGCTGACCTGCGATGAGGGCCGCGGGTGATGAAGCGCGCGGCCAGCGCCCGGTCCTGCTCCTGCCGGGGAGGCCCGGGTCAGCCGTGTGAGTGATCCTGGAGGTACTGCGCGACGATCTTCTGGGCGCGGAGCCGCTGCGGCTTGGGGCCGTAGGGCGAGTAGTTGACCAGGAGCCCGGGCATGTGGTGCAGCTCCTCAGCGGCCAGCTCGCGGATGCGAGGCTTGCCGTGGTTGAGCGCCTCGATGAGCCAGCGGGTGCGATCATCCTGGGAGTGCTCTCGCCACCAACGACTCCACTTGCGCTTGTTCTTACCCAGATCCTCGAACGCGATCTGACACAACGCCCGATGAACGCTGTCCGAGACGCGGTGGTGCGGGCTCTCCAGCAGCTCGATCAGCTGCGGCACGGCCCGCGTCTCGGCGAGCGCGCCGATGGCGAGCGACGCCTGTTCGAGCATCCAGGTGTCCTGGCTGGAGTGAAGGATGTAGTGGATCTGACGCAGCACCTCGCGGTAGCTCGGGCTGCCGCGGTAGCTGCGGATGATCAGCCGTGCCACCCCCCGTATCTGGCTGTCGCGATCGAACAGCCGCTTGACGAGCTGCCCAAGCACCGGCTCGTAGCGCACCCGCGTAAAGTAGAAGGTCGAGTAGAAGCGGATCTCGACGCTCGGGTGCTCAAAGAAGGTGCTGATCGCAGGCGCCGCGAGATCCCCGAGCTGAACGAGGATGGAGAGCAGCGGTCCGTGCTGCTCAACCGGAGGCAGCTTCGTGACCGAGTAGGAGTAGTGATCGAGGCGGATCGGGCCAGGGAACTGCTCCAGCAGCGCGGGGAGCGCCATGCCGCCGCTCGCCATCAACAGGTCGGTCGCCGATGAGACCTCAAGCGGGTCGGTGCTCGCGAGCTGCTTGACCACCGGACGGTAGCGCTTGAGCGCCGCGGCGGTCTCGGGATCGAAGATCACTTCATCTTCGGCGAGCGACTCGTCTTCAAGGATCTCGTCGTCGGAGAGGACCTCCAGCTCCAGCGTGCCCGCGTCGATCAACTCGACATCCTCCGACGGCGGCGAGGCCCCGGGGGGGAGCGACGGGACCCTCTCGGGGGCGCCCTCCTCGGATTCGGGCTCCCCTTCGACGATCAGCTCAGGCTCGATGGCGAGCAGGTCGATCTCCTCGGGCTCGATCTCGGGTACATCGCCCGTTGACTCCTGTGGCACGTCCGAGTCGGTCGCCTCGACGTGGAGCCCTGAGTCCTTCGTCGGTTGAGGCACCATCGCCTTGATGGGCTGTGAGGGGGGCGGCGGCTTGAGCGTACCGTCCGCGTTGATCCGAGGCGTCTCAGGCGGCTTGTCCTTCACCTCGTCAAACAGCGAAGGGAACTCCTCGCCGGACGAGCTGCGGACCTGGTAGCCCGGCTCGGTGGAGCCAGGAGGTCGGGCCAGCTCGCCGGACGCGTCGGGGTCATCGGCGTCGGGGTCTTCTTCAAGCGCGACCAACTCAACATCAAGCAGCTCAGGCTTGTCTGAGTCGCCTGGTTCCTGCGCCGTGTGTTGCTCCGGCTCCTCACCTGAGAGGGCGTCGGGGTCTGCGGGCTCAGGCAGAGCGCTGTCCTCGGAGGGAGCGTCGGAGTGGAAGGAGGGGGCGTCGGGGCCGCCCAGTTCGAGCAGGGCGCCGTCCTCGGAGGGGTCATCGGGGTGGAAGGAGGGGGCGTCCGGGCCGCCCAGCTCCAACACGGGAGCGGGGTCCTCGGCGGGAGGCGCGTCGGGGGCGTCCAGCTCCGGCGCCGGGTTGTCTTCGGAGGGCGCGTCGGAGTGAAAGGAGGGGGCGTCCGGGCCACCCAGCTCCAACACGGGAGTGTCCTCAGAGGGCGCGTCGGAGTGGAAGGAGGGGGCGTCGGGACCACCCAGCTCCAACACCGGGGTGTCCTCGGAGGGGTCATCGGAGTGAAAAGAGGGGGCATCCGGGCCGCCCAGCTCCAACACGGGAGCGGGGTCCTCGGCGGGAGGGGCTGGTTCGGGCGCCTTCGGGGCCTTCGCTGTGCCTGGGCGACCAAGCGCGAGCGCGGGCAGGATCATCGTCGATCCGCCCTGGCTGCTCGGCTCATCGCCTTCTTCGACTGCGTTCGATGGAGCGGGCGCCTCCTCCGTGCTGGCTTCGTCGTGTCGCTCTGCGGCGCGCTGAGGCGCGGCGTCTGCCTGGGTGGAGGCAGGAGCGCTCGCCTTTGGCTCGGCGTCGGTTGGGAAGTCTGGGAGGTCTGGGAGATCAAAGTCGTCTGGCAGATCCCAGCCCACGTCGAAGTCCGACTTGAGTATGGAGCCGGGGGCGTCGCTCGGCTTGAACAGATCGGGCTCTTTGTCCCCCTGCTCTCCTGCGCTCTCAAGCGACAGGTCGGGCTCAGCGGGGATGGGGGGCCTGGCGTCGCCCTCGGGCTGCGCCGGGGCTCCCGCTCCGTCGTCCGACGGGGGGGCGCTGTGGTCGCTGGGGGCCGGGTCGAGGTCATCCGGGCGGATGCTGGGGATGAGCATCGTCGGCGCGCTGGCCTCAAGGTCGCTCGGAGGCGGCGTCGGAGGCTCGTCGGTGCGGGCGGGTGCGGCGTCGAGATCGGGGGCGGCGTTGGTCTCGGCGTCAGGAGCGTCGAGATCGGGGGCGGCGCTGGCCTCGACGTCGGGAGCGTCGAGGTCACCTGATACGACGCGGGGAGCATCCAGGATGGTGTCCGGCGGGCCATCGTCTACGGTAGGTAGCGGCGGGGCTGCCGGTGTGGTGGCGGGCGTGGGTGGTGAAGGCGCCACCGGGGCTGCCTCGGTCGGGATGGGAGGCGGCGTCGCGGCGCTCGGTGCAGGCGCCTCCGGGCGGCTGGGCTGCTCGGCTCGGGGGCGGTCGGGCGACTCGGGGCGAGCCTGTGGTCGGGGGCGCGCGCTGGTCGCCTCGGGTTGCAGCGGGAGGGCCTCGCGCCGCGTGGGCTGGGGAGCCGTGGCGGGGCGGCGGCTGCGGCTCGTGGGTGGCTTGCCGACGTTCTGTTGGCGTCGGTAGCGCGCGGGCAGCGGCGGGATCCGCAGCTCGCTCGGGGGCAGCTCCTTGCGCTTCATGAGCTTGATGATGCGCTCAAGGGCGGTGGAGACCTCGCTGACCACCTTGAAGAGGGGGTTCAGAGACTCGATGTCGATGTAGAGGTCGTTGTCGTCGAGCAGCAGGAGCAGCCCGGCGCGGGGGCCGACCCGGATCGGGATGAGGACGATCTGCTCGGGCGGGATCTGGTCGAAGCTCTGGTAGAGGATGTCGATGTTGACGCCCTCAGGATCGCCCTGGTAGCAGTTGTCGCCCTTGCAGACCTGATCGAGGAGGCTCTGCTCGGGGATCGGGAGCTTGAAGCGGCGGATCCGGTCGTCGGGATCGCGCAGCCCGGCGGCGATGTAGCCCTGGAGGCGGTTGCGGGCGACGACGAGGAGGACGCGGCGCTGCGCGAAGTTGCCCGAGTAGCCCAGGAGCAGCTCAAGGCAGGTGTCGCGGCTGTAGCACTCCGAGAGGAAGTCGCTGACCTCGGTGGGATCCCAGCCGAGGCCGAGCTGCATGTCGCGGGGGATGACGGTGGCGGTGGCGGTGTTGCTGCTCGGGGCGCCGAGGGGGCTGTGCAGCTCTTGATCCTGCGACTCGTGCGGGAGCTTGATCGCCTGGATCGAGAGGGTGCGGTTGCTCTTGGAGACGCTGTGCCCGAGGTGGGAGGAGGTGCCCAGGCGCATCTGCTGGGGGAAGCGGTTGATCAGGCGCTCGAAGCGGCGCGGCAGCTCACGGCCAAAGAACTGGTTGAGCGCCTGGAGGAAGCGAAACTCGGGAGCGATGAACTGGACGAACTCGTACTCGGTCATGCGCTGCAGACCCTCGAGGATCTGCGGCTCGAGGGGGTCCACGACGAGGGCGTCGACCTGCTTGCCCGGGTGGATGCGGATCGGGAGCAGGTTGAGCCGCTCGACGGTCTCGATGTCGAGGAGGCCGATGGCGTCCGGGTCGAGGTTGGTGTAATGGTTGGTCTCGGCGGGGCGCGTGTTGTGCGCCATGGCGAGGTAGTGCACCAGCTCGGCTTCACTGATGACGCCCATCTCGAGGAGGTTGGTCCCGAGGCGTCCGCCGAAGATGACCTGACGTTGTAGGGCCTCTTCCATCTTTTCGATGGAGACGACACTGTTCTGGACCAGAAGTGAAGAGAATTTCTTCGCCATCCTTGTCATTCCCGAGAGTGGAGCGTAGGGCGTCTTATCTGGAGTGCAGACCCGAGCGCGCCGATGAAGTTCTAGACAGGCACGGCCGACCCTGTTCTCCTGCTACCTTAACAGGAACCCGCCGGGGTGGGGAACCCTGAAGGGTGACAAAATCCGCCTCCCCTCGGGGGGCGCGCGTGATGTGGAGCGCTCCATGACGACCCTCAACCCCTTGTCTTCGCTCGATCCGGCGCGCCTCGCGCGCCTGGAGCTGCTCATCGTGGACTGCGACGGTGTCATGACCGACGGCCGGGTGTGGCTGGACGCGAGCGGCCGGGAGACCAAGGCCTTCAGCGTCATCGACGGCCACGGCCTGTGGATGCTGCGCGAGGACGGCGTGCGGCTGGGGATGATCACCCGTGACCGCAGCGGCATCCCCGCCGTTCGAGCCCGCAAGCTTCAGTTTGACATCATCCATACCGCCATCGACCACAAGGGCGCCTGTGTCCGCGCGATGCTCTCCGAGCAGGGGCTCGACGCCGACGTCGTCGGCTACATGGGGGACGACATCCCCGACCTGGAGGCGTTCGCCGAGGTCGGGTTGAGGGTCGCGCCCGCGAGCGCTCGCCCCGAGGTGCTGCGCGCCGCGGACGCGGTCACCGACGCCTCGGGAGGGCACGGCGCGGTCCGCGAGCTGTGCGACGCGGTGCTCGCCGCGCGCCGCGGCGCCTGACCGCCTCGGGCCGTCGCCAGAGAGTACAAGCCACCTCTGGAGTGTGCCTCCGTTGCCCCGACTCGCCAAAACATTTTTAGGGACCGCGCTCAGCTGCCGATGGGAACACTGTCACACGGTCTGAGGCCAGGATGAGCCTGGCACGCACCCACACAGGAGAGCTGACCATGGCGAGCATCAAGGCAACCACCGATGAGCGGGCGTTCGTGATCGCGGAGATCGGGCAGAACCACCAGGGCGACATCGAGATCGCCAAAGAGCTGATCCGTCAAGCGAAGTTGGCCGGGGTGGACGCGGTCAAGAGCCAGAAGCGCGACATCGACACGCTGCTCACCCCCGAGGAGCGGGCGAGGCCCTACAACTCGCCGAACGCCTTCGGCAAGACCTACGGCGAGCACCGGGCGTTCCTGGAGCTGTCCCGCGAGGAGTACATCGAGCTGCGCGACTTCGCGCGGGACCTGGGGATCGAGTTCTTCTCCAGCCCCTGGGATGTGCCGTCGGCGCAGCTGCTGGAGTCGATCGACATGCCCTACTACAAGGTGCCGTCCGCCTGCCTGACGCACCACCAGCTGCTGGAGGAGCTGGCCTCCTACGGCAAGCCGATCATCATCTCGACCGGGATGTCGAACCTGGACGAGGTGGACGCGGCGATGGACGTGCTGCGAGGGGTGGAGGAGGTGTTCATCCTCCAGTGCACCAGCTCCTACCCGTCCTCCTTTGGCTCGATCAACCTGCGGGTGATCCCGTTCTACGCGGAGCGCTACCCGTGGGCGACGGTCGGCTTCTCGGGGCACCACCGGGGGATCGCGGTCGATGTCGCGGCGGTGACCCTGGGGGCGCGGGTGATCGAGCGTCACTTCACGCTCGATCGCACGCTCAAGGGGTCGGACCACGCCGCGAGCCTGGAGCCGCCCGGGATGGCGCGGATGGTCCGCGACCTCCGGGCCTGCGAGAAGTCGCTCGGCGATGGGATCAAGACGGTCTACGACGAGGAGCTGCCGGTGCGGCGCAAGCTGCGGGGCGCCCGGATGGTGACCGCGATCGCGGGCGGCCGCAAGGTGGCCTGACGATGGACGTCGCAGCGGTCATGGGGATCGCCCGGGAGGCGGTCACGATCACGCTCATGTGCGCGATGCCGATGTTGATGGCGGCGCTCGTCACCGGCCTGCTGATCTCGATCGGGCAGGCGGCGACGCAGGTCAACGAGGCGACGCTGTCGTTCGTACCCAAGATCATGGCGGTGTTCGGGGTGCTGCTCGCCGGTGGCGTCTGGATCCTGGATCAGCTCGTCACCTTCACGATCCGCCTCTTTGATCAGATCCCCCTCCTCGTCGGCCCCTGAGCCGACCCTCCCCCGGAGCGCCCTCCCATGTGGGACATCATCCTGGCCGCCCTGCCTGGCGTGTTCCTCTACGCCGCCCGCGTCGCGGGCGTGGCGCTCGCGGCGCCCTGGTTCTCCCAGGCCAACACCCCGACCCAGGTCCGGGTGGCGCTCGTGTTCATGATCGCGCTGTCGCTGTGGCTCGCGCTCGGCGCCGACCCGTGGACGGGCGCCGAGCCGACGCTGGCGCTGCTGGTGATGCCGCTGGAGCTGCTGGTGGGGTTGACGCTCGGGTTCTCGGTGCGGCTCCTGGTGGCGGTGCTGGAGATCGCCGGTGAGTTCATGGCGTTCCAGATGGGCTACGCCGCGGCCGCCGCGTTTGATCCAACCGTCGGGGCGGTCTCCTCGCCGCCGACGCGGCTGCTGTACATGGTGGGGCTCATGGTCTTCCTGGCGATCGACGGCCACCACCAGGTGCTCCTCGCGCTGGCGAGCAGCTACGACGTCGTCCCGGTGGGGGCGGCGGGCGTGGGCTCGATCGACGCGGAGGTGTTCCTGAGGCTCGTGTCGGGGCTGTTCCACGCGGCGCTGCAGCTCGCGCTGCCGCTCATGGTGGTCATGCTGACGGTCAACCTGGTGCTCGGGCTGATGGTCCGCTTCCTGCCGCAGCTGAACGTGTTCACCGTGGGCTTCATCCTCACGATCGGGATGGGCCTGTGGGTCATGGTGGAGCTGATGCCGAGCCTGGGGCTGTGGATGGAGACCCTGCTCGGCTCCTCGTCCAACTGGCTCTCCCTGCTGCTCAAGCCCCCCTCCTGACTCCTCGCGGCGCGCCGCGCCCGAAAGCGCTTGGATGAGAGCGCCTTGGCGAGAACGCTCTGGGAGACGCCCTGTCCTCGATGCGGAGGGCTCGTCGGGGCGTCGCGCCGAGAAGATCTTTTTTGGCTTGACTATTGCATTTACGCTGGTTAGTATCTGCCTCCTGCTTTAACATGGCCAGGTGTGCGCCTGACCATGCTGTCGCTCAACCGCCGGTCAGCGGCTGAGAGGCAGGAGCAGAGCCCTGTCGGGAGCAGGGTAGTCAAGACCAGGGCGGCGGTTCACAACCTTCCAGACGACATCAACCAAAGACAAGAGAGCGGACAACCTGGAATGAGTGCCTGTCTAGCTTTGCGTGTATCAGTGGATTCGTGTCGGCCAGTCGAGAGCATGGGCGGCGACGGGGGTCCAGGCGAGAGAGAGTAGGGGCGATCGAGGCGTCGGTGCTTCCAAGGCGCGTCGTCATGATGAGATCGCCCCGCACGCGTGGAGTTGAGTGCAAGAGGCGGCCATTCGGCCAGGCGCCATCGTCGAAGAGACGACCGTGGCGTTGTGGGTTCGGATCGGCTCGCGAGGTGACCGCAACAGAATCAGCCCGGTTTGAGTAGAGAACTCCCGCGAGGCCCTATGAGAGGGCCAGTCGGGGTCAAGCATCCCGTTTTCCAGATGGGGACCACCACGGACCAAGTGACAGGAGAGAAGATGGCGTCTTCGATTCAAGACAACTTCCGGATCCGGAGCAGCTACGCCGAGATCAAGAACGTCATTGATATCCCGAACCTGATTGACATCCAGAAGCGGTCATACGACACGTTCCTGCAGCCGGTGCCCGAGGACGTGCGCCGCGAGGGAGAGGATGCGGCAGCGGAGTGGGAGCAGACCCAGCGAGACGATCTGGGTCTTCAGGGGGTGTTCAAGAGCGTCTTCCCGATCAAGGACTTCAATGAGACCAGCTCGCTGGAGTTTGTCTCGTACCGACTCGACAAGCCCAAGTACGACGTGATGGAGTGCCGCAGCCGGGGGATGACCTTCGCGGCGCCGATCAAGGTCGTGATCCGGCTCGTGGTCTGGGACGTCAACGAAGAGACGGGCATCAAGACGATCCGGGACGTGAAGGAGCAGGAGGTGTTCTTCGGGGACATCCCGCTGATGACGCGCAACGGGACGTTCATCATCAACGGCACGGAGCGTGTCGTGGTGTCGCAGCTGCACCGCAGCCCGGGGGCGTTCTTCGATCACGACAAGGGCAAGAGCCACTCGTCGGGCAAGCTCCTGTACTCGGCGCGGGTGATCCCGTACCGGGGTTCGTGGCTGGACTTTGAGTTTGACGCCAAGGACGTGCTGCACGTGCGGATCGACCGGCGGCGGAAGATGCCCGCGACGATCCTGCTGCGGGCGCTCGGGTTCTCGACCGAGGATCTGCTCAAGGAGTACTACGACACGGAGACGATCTACCTGACGGACGACGGCCTGGCGAAGAGCGTCGAGCCGGAGCTGCTGGCGGGTCAGATCTCAAGCGTCGAGGTGTCGAACCCGGCGGGCGGGCGCCCGCTGGTGAAGGCGGGCAAGAAGTTCTCGCAGCGCGCGGTCAAGAAGATCGTGTCGGCGGGGATCGCGCGGATCCCGATCACGCGGGGCGACCTGATCGGTCAGATCATCGCCGAGGACGTCTTCGACCGGGAGACCGGCGAGGTGCTGCTCAACTGCAACGACGAGCTGACGGACAAGTCGGTCGAGGATCTGCTCGACCGGGGGATCTCGCAGTTCAAGATCCTGTTCATCGACAACGTGAACGTGGGCAGCTTCCTGCGGGACACGCTCCTGGCGGACAAGATCAGCACCCCGGATGAGGCGATGATGGAGATCTACCAGCGCCTGCGGCCTGGTGATCCGCCGAGCATGGAGCAGGCGCAGACCCTGTTCGACAACCTGTTCTTCAACCCGGAGCGCTACGATCTGTCGAAGGTCGGGCGGCTGAAGCTCAACCACAAGTTCTACGAGGACAACGACCCGGAGAAGCCGGAGCTGGACACGACGGTGTTGACGCACCGGGACATCCTGGAGACGGTGCGCTACCTGTTGGACCTCAAGAACAACAAGGGTCAGGTGGACGACATCGATCACCTGGGCAACCGGCGCGTGCGCGCGGTGGGTGAGCTGCTGGAGAACCAGTACCGGATCGGCCTGGTGCGCATGGAGCGGGCGATCAAGGAGCGCCTGAGCATGAGCCAGGACGTCGAGACGCTCATGCCGCACGCCCTGATCAACGCCAAGCCGGTGTCGGCGGTGGTCAAGGAGTACTTCGGGTCGAGCCAGCTGAGCCAGTTCATGGATCAGACCAACCCGCTCGGCGAGGTGACCCACAAGCGGCGCCTGTCGGCGCTCGGGCCGGGCGGCCTGACGCGTGACCGGGCGGGCTTCGAGGTGCGCGACGTGCACACGACCCACTACGGTCGCATCTGCCCGATCGAGACGCCCGAGGGTCCGAACATCGGCCTGATCTCGTCGCTGTCGACCTTCGCGCGGGTCAACGAGTACGGCTTCGTGGAGACGCCGTACCGGAGCGTGAAGGAGGGCAAGCTGACGGGTGAGGTGCGCTACTACTCCGCGCTGGAGGAGGAGCGCCACGTCATCGCCCAGGCGAACGCGGTGGTGACGGACGACAACGACCTGGAGGGGCCGCTGGTCGCGTGCCGCAACAAGGGCGAGTTCATGCAGCTGCCGCCGGAGCAGATCACGCTGATGGATGTGTCGCCGAACCAGCTGGTGTCGGTGGCCGCCGGGCTGATCCCGTTCCTGGAGAACGACGACGCGAACCGCGCGCTGATGGGCTCGAACATGCAGCGCCAGGCGGTGCCGCTGCTCAAGACGCGGGCGCCGCTGGTCGGGACCGGCATGGAGTTCCTGGTGGCGCGCGACTCGGGCGTGACCACGGTGGCGCTGCACGACGGCGTGGTGGAGTCGGTGGACGCGGGCCGGATCGTGGTCCGGCGCACGGAGACCGGCGACGACATGTCGGCGCGGCCGGACATCTACAACCTGGTCAAGTACCAGCGCAGCAACCAGAACACCTGCATCAACCAGAAGCCGATCATCCGCAAGGGCGACACGGTCAAGAAGGGCGACATCATCGCCGACGGTCCCTCGACCGACACCGGCGAGCTGGGGCTGGGCCAGAACATGGTCGTGGCCTTCATGCCGTGGAACGGCTACAACTTCGAGGACTCGATCCTGATCAGCGAGCGCGTTGTGAAGGAGGACGTCTACACCTCGATCCACATCGAGGAGTTCGAGTGTGTGGCGCGGGACACGAAGCTGGGCAAGGAGGAGATCACCTGCGACATCCCGAACGTGGGTGAGGAGGCGCTGGCGCACCTGGACGACTCGGGGATCATCCGCATCGGCGCGGAGGTCAAGCACGGGGACATCCTGGTGGGCAAGGTGACGCCGAAGGGCGAGACCCAGCTCTCCCCGGAGGAGAAGCTGCTGCGGGCGATCTTCGGCGAGAAGGCCGGCGACGTGCGCGACAGCTCGCTGCGGGTGTCGCCCGGGGTGACCGGGACGGTGATCGGCGCGAAGGTGTTCGTGCGGCGCGGCGCCGAGAAGGACGAGCGGGCGACCTCGATCGAGGAGGCCGAGGAGGCCGCGATCCTCAAGGATCAGAACGACGAGATCGAGATCATCCGCGACGCGGCGTACCGGCGCATCGGCGAGCTGCTCAAGGGTCACGAGATCCAGGCGGCGCTGACGAACGAGAAGAAGCAGAAGCTGCTCAAGAAGGGCGAGGTCGTCACGGAGGAGCTGCTGGAGTCGGTGCCGCGTCGCTACTGGGCGGACGTCGCGGTGGACGACTACTCGGTCACGGAGCGGATCTCGCGCCTGCTCAAGGATCTGAACCGTCAGATCAAGCAGATCCGCGAGACGGCGATGGACAAGATCGAGAAGCTCAAGCGGGGCGACGAGCTGCCGCCGGGCGTGATCAAGATGGTCAAGGTCTACGTCGCGATCAAGCGCAAGCTGCAGGTCGGCGACAAGATGGCGGGCCGTCACGGGAACAAGGGCGTCGTGTCGCGGATCCTGCCCGAGGAGGACATGCCGTTCCTTGAGAACGGGGTCCCGGTGGACGTCGTGCTCAACCCGCTGGGCGTGCCGAGCCGGATGAACGTCGGTCAGATCCTGGAGACCCACCTCGGGTGGGGCGCGCTGAACTTCGGCCGGTTCCTCAACGAGATGCTCGACGAGCACGAGAAGGACGTCAACGTGCCGGACGAGGTGATCGAGGACATCCGCGGTCGCCTGAAGCTGGTGTACCGCCGGGACGGCGATCACGCGCTGATCGACGACCTGGATCGGGTGGGCATCTGCCGGATGGTGCGCAAGATCCGGGAGGGGCTGCACGTGGCGACCCCGGTGTTCGATGGCGCCTCGGAGGACGAGATCAGGACGCTGCTGGAGATGTCGGGGCAGTCGCCGACGGGTCAGTCGGTGTTGTTCGACGGTCGGACGGGCGATCCGTTCGACAGCGAGGTGACGGTGGGCGTGATGTACGTCCTGAAGCTGCACCACCTGGTCGATGACAAGATCCACGCGCGCTCGATCGGGCCGTACTCGCTGGTGACCCAGCAGCCGCTGGGCGGTAAGGCGCAGTTCGGCGGCCAGCGCCTCGGTGAGATGGAGGTGTGGGCGATGGAGGCGTACGGCGCGGCGTACTCGCTGCAGGAGTTCCTGACGGTGAAGTCGGACGACGTGGCGGGGCGGACGCGGATGTACGAGTCGATCGTGCGCGGCGAGATGAAGCTGGACGCGGGGCTGCCGGAGTCGTTCAACGTGTTGCTCAAGGAGCTGCACTCGCTGTGTCTGAACGTGGAGCTGCTCGAGGACGTCGCCTGATCGGCGGAGCCTGAACAAGAGCCTTCGGATAGATAGAGAACAATAGATACCAACCCGGCCCTCGCCGACGAGGGCGCCCGACAGAGCGTGGGCGCCCGTCGGCGAGGGCCACCTGGGAGGTCGATGTGGTCAAGGACATCTTCAGCTTTTTCGAGAAGCCGAAAGACCCTCTGAGCTTCAACGCGATTCAGATCAGCCTGGCGTCGCCGGAGAAGATCCGCGAGTGGAGCCACGGCGAGGTCAAGAAGCCCGAGACGATCAACTACCGTACGTTCAAGCCCGAGCGTGACGGCCTGTTCTGCGCGCGCATCTTCGGTCCGATCAAGGACTACGAATGCCTGTGCGGCAAGTACAAGCGCATGAAGTATCGCGGCGTCGTCTGCGAGAAATGCGGTGTCGAGGTCACGCTGCAGAAGGTGCGCCGCGAGCGCATGGGCCATATCGAACTGGCCTCGCCTGTCGCCCATATCTGGTTCCTCAAGTCGCTGCCATCGCGCATCGGCCTGATGCTGGACATGACCCTGCGCGATCTGGAACGTGTTCTTTACTTTGAAAACTACGTTGTGATCGAACCCGGTCTGACGGACCTCACCTATGGTCAGATGATGACCGAGGAAGAGTATATGGACGCGCAGGATGCCTATGGCATGGACGCGTTCACCGCCAATATCGGTGCCGAAGCGATCCGCGAAATGCTGGCCGCCATCGATCTGGAAGCCGAAGCGGACCAGCTGCGTGCCGATCTGAAAGAGGCGACCGGCGAACTGAAGCCCA
>PBBL01000085.1 GCA_002716585.1 Myxococcales bacterium
CAACCGGAGAGGTTGTCAGAAAGATCCCCCTCGCCGCGTCCGATAGAGCATCATGTCGGGGCGGACCCCTCGCCGCCTCGACCCACCACGAAGGAGCATCACCATGATCCGGGCTCTCCTGCTCGCCCACCTCCTGACCGTCGCCAGCGCCCCCGCGCAGGCCGAGCCGATCGACCTCCCCGGGGCGCCGCCCGCGCTCTCGCCCGCCCCCGGCTGGGACGACCCCGACCTTACGCGCGCCCGCGAGCAGTTCGAGGCGAAGCGCTGGTCCCAGGCCGCCCGGCTCCTCGATCGGGCCATGGCGCGGATCCGCCGCCAGGTGACGCGCGACGTCCAACGCGCCGATCGCCTCCAGGTCGGCCCGAAGCAGGGCCCCGGGCCGCTCAAGGGCCTCAGCCAGCGCTACCTCCAGGGGAGCCGCCCGCTGCTGATCGTGCACGCCGATCGGTTCTACTTCACCGCCGAGCTGCTGCGCATGAAGGGCTGGGCCGCCGCCATGTCGGGGGATCACCCGTCCGCCGCCCTCGCCTGGCTTCAGCTCATCCGCAGCGGTCAGGCCACCGACGCCGACCTCGCCCAGGCCCGCGAAGTCGCCCGGGTGAGCCGCCACCCGGCGCTCGACCGGGCGCTCCAGGCGCTCGACGCCCCCGCGCGGTGAGGCGTGTCGCAGGCGCGCCCCTGCGCTTGCGGAGGCCCCGATCGCCCTACCAGTCGCGCGGGGCGATCAGCTCCTCGATGTCGGCGTGGAAGCCGTAGGCGTCGGCGATGAAGCCAAAGTCCTCGGCGATGATCTCCCGCGCGGCGGTCTCGATCTCGCTGCCCACCTCGGCGAACTCCTCGTTGAGCGCGTTGAACGCCTCGGTCGCCTCGTGGGTGAGGACGTAGAGCGCCGCGAGATCGGCGGGGCGCTTCGCCTCAATCCGCTCGCAGAGGGCGACGAGGATCGCCCTGCCCTGGTCGACCAGGTCGTTCGGGAAGTAGCTGTCTGCGTACATCCCCGCCAGGAAGGGGTGTTTCGCGAGCGTTGGGTTCTGTATGGCCATGCCGTCACCTCATGTGAGCGCCCATCTTATCCGCTGCACTTCGCCCATGTCCACGCCGACCATCCACACAGACCTTTCCGACGCCGCCCGGTTCTGGTAACCAGTCCAGGCATGAGATGGGGCGGACGTCTGTTCTCCAACGTCCGATCACGGAGACGACGCACGAGGGGGCGAGTTGGAGGGAGTGGGGCTCATCCTGGTTGGCGCGACGCTGCTGCTGATCCTGATGCTGACGACCTTGCTGGGTCGGGGCGATGGCGGCGGCGGGGTCCGAGACGACGAGGAGGATCCCGAGGAGGACCGCCCCGTCGGGCTCGAAGCGCGCGTGGAGCGGTTCATCGGGCTGCTCAACTACGGCGACGAGCAGACCGCCACCGAGGCGATGCGCCACCTCCTGTCGATGGGTCCGGGGATCCTCCCGATCCTGTTCGCCCACCTGTCGCGGCTGGAGCAACACCCGGGGGGGCTGGCGCCGCGCTGTCAGCTCATGATGGAGCAGGTGCTGGTCGACTTCGGGCTCCAGACCTACCTCCAGTGCGGGGACGCGATCCGCGCCGTCCACCGCGCCAGCCCGGTCTACCCGGCGGTGCAGCGGGTGCTCGTCGGCATCGGCCCGAACCTGCTGATCGAGCTGATGCGCGGCCCCACCCTCGACCCCCTCGTCGGGATGGCGCCCCTCTTCTACCGCCTCGCCGAGCGGATCGAGCACCCGCTCGGCGAGCTGCTCGACAACCGCCCGGAGGCGATCCCGCCGGAGCTGCTTCAAGCGGCGCTGCCGGTCTTCCAGTCCACCCCGGAGCTGCTGGAGGCGCTCTACACGACGTCCGGCCCCGAGGCCAGGCAGCGCCTGATGGAGGTGCTCGCCCCGTGGGCCCCGCAGGCGTTCACGCGCCACCGGCGCGAGGCGATGGAGCGCCCCGACACCGCCGAGGCGTTCGCGGTGATGGCCTGCGCCGAGGAGCTGCTCCTGCCCGACGCCGACCCGCTCGCGGTGAGCGCCCGCGTCGCGCGCGCGCTCCGAGGCAACGAGGCGCAGCGCGAGCTGGCGCTCCTGAGGGCCGCGACCCTGCCCACCCCGACGCTCCTCCAGGTGCTGGAGGAGGCGCCCGACGCGCTGGAGCCGAAGCTGCTGACGACGCTCCAGGAGCTGCTCGACCCCAGGGGCGCCCCCCGCGAGCAGGTCGAGCGGGCGCTGAAGTGCGTGGGGGAGGAGCCGGAGGCGGCGCGGTGGTCGCAGTGGGTGGGCCTGATCGGGCTGGGGGCGCGGTTGGACGATCCGCGCGCCGAGGCGAGGCTGCTTCAGGTGGCCGAGGAGCTGTCGCACCCGCTGGGCGGGCTGGCGCTGACGATCCTGGCGGCGCGCCCGCCCGAGGGGCTGGAGGACACGCTGGCGAGGCGGGTGCGGCTGGCGCGGGTGACGGCGCAGGAGCGGTTTCAGCTGAGGATGGTGGCGCAGAGGGCGCCGGAGCACTTCGAGGCGATCCTGCTGAGGTTGCTGCGGGCGGACTCGGCGCGGGTCGTGTCGCTGGCGGCGCTGCTGCTGGCGCCGAACCAGCCGCCGGTGGTCAAGCTCTTGAAGGCGCTGGGGCGCCACCGGGGGGCGCCGCACGAGGCGCGGGTCGCCCCGCTGCTGTGGAGCCGCTGGCCCGCGTGCCGGGTGGCGGGGGTGGGGGCGCTCAAGTCGGACGACCGGGAGGTGCGCGAGGCGGCGGTGGCGGTGCTGGGGTCGCTCGGGTCGGAGGAGGAGGTCCCGGCGCTGCTCGGGGGGCTGGGGCCGGAGTCGGAGTCGGTCGAGGCGCGCTTGAACGCGGTCGAGCTGCTGGGTCCGGCGGGCGCGGAGCGGTTGGCGGAATGTATGGAGCGCGATCCGGAGTTTGCCAAGAGCTTCGCCCTTGGGAGGCGGCTGCAACTCTTGCGGCTGCTCGCCCGCCGCCAGGGCGACGCGCCGAACGATTGAACCGTGTGCTCCACCCCCTGTGTTGACGTATGCCACGCGCCCGACGCCCCATAGCCGCCCTGGCCTGCCTGACGCTGCTCGGCGGCGCCCTCCCCGCGCACGCGGACCCGGTCGAGGGGCTCGGGCGCGTGCGGCTGGAGCGGGTGGACGGCGAGGCGCCCCAGCCGATGATGCTCCACGACAGGCACCACACGGCGATCTCGAAGCTGCCGGGGCCGACGCGGGGTCAGATCCGCTGGGTGGCGGATCTGGACGGGGCGGTCGTTGGATCGGGGGCGGTGGACGCAGCGGGGCGCTCCTACTGGGCGACCCTCGGGGTGGGTCAGATCCACGTGCTGGACCCGGACGGGCTCACCGTGAACACGCTCTTGATGGGCGACGGCACCCACTCCAGCCCGGCGCTCGGGCGCGACGGGAGCGTCTACATCAGCACCCTCGGCGGCGACCTGATCGCCTTTGAGCCCGACGGGCGCGAGCGGTGGCGGCACAAGGCGGGTCGGGAGATCCTGTCGAGCCCGCTGGTGGACGAGCCGTCGGGGCGGGTCATCTTCAGCGCCGAGGACCGCACCCTCGGCCTCGACCTCCGCACCGGGCGGCTCGTCTTCGAGTACGACGCGCGCAACGGCCGCAACAACTCCAGCCCCACCCTCGGCCCGGACGGGCTGATACGGATCACGAACTGGGGCGGGTTCGCGGCGGCGATCGCGGGCAGCGGCGATCAGGTCTGGAAGACCCCGATCGGGCAGCACGGCTTCTGGGCGAGCCCGACGCTGGGGGCGTTCGGCACGCTCTACACCGCCGGAAGGGACGGGACGATCGTGGCGCTGTCGCCCCAGGGGCGGATCCTCTGGCACGCCCAGGCGCCGGGCAACGTCTCCACCTTCCTGGGGCTGACGACCTACGGGCACCTGATCGTGCCGGTGGCCGGGCACGGCGTCGTGACCGTCTCGCCGGGCGGGGTGATCAGCTGGCAGCTCCTGCTGCCAGGGCGCCGACTCAGCTCGACCCTCTCGGTCACCCGCGACGATACCCTCTACTTCAGCACCTACGACGGGATCATCGGGGCGGCGCGGATCGGCGAGGAGGAGCTGCTGTGGAGCGTCGGGACGGGGGAGCAGATGAACTCCGGGCCGATCATCGCGCCGCCGACGCGCGGGGTCGCGCGCCTGTACGTGGGGTCGCGGAGCGGGCGCGTGTACTGCGTGGAGTAGCGGGCCTCGCGGGCCTCAGCGCGTCGAAGAGTCAGTTCTTGAAGCCGCCGCGGTGCATGATCGCGAGCAGATCCATGGTGATCCCGATGCTCCAGTGGAGGAGCCCGCCGTAGAGCCAGCTCTTGCTCTTGAGGGCGAGGTAGCCGAGGGCGAGCCCGGCGATGATGGCGCCGAAGGTCTCGGGGGCGGGCTTGCCGAAGTGGATCATGCAATAGGGGATCGACATGATCAGGAGGCTGTAGTAGCCGAAGCGCTTGAAGAGGGCGAAGATGACGAAGCCGCGGAAGAAGGCTTCGAGGGCGATGAACTGGACGCCGTAGAGGAGCTGGTAGAGGACGAAGTGGTCCCAGCCGAGGATCGCCTGCTTGTAGAAGGGGTACTTGCCCTGAAAGCTCGCGGTGAGGCTGACCGCGTAGACGACCGGGAACATGACGGCGTACAACAGGAGGTAGATGCGCGCGTGCTCGGTCTCGCCGCGGATCCGGTAGCCGTACTCGCGGACGCTGTCCTTGAGGATGAACCAGATGAACAGGCAGGGCAGCAGCATGCGGCACAGGATGCTCATCACGGCCCACCAGGCGTAGGGGAGCAGGCCGTAGTAGGGGTGATCGCGGCTCATGGCGATCAGCTCGGCGGTCTCGTGCCACAGCTCGCGCCGAAAGAAGCCCGGTCGGCAGTAGTAGTAGAACACCCCCAGCAGGACCGTCGTGAAGATGAAGACGGAGACATCCTCCCAGGTCCACTTCGGGCCGTTGTTGTTGTGGGCGAGGTCGTCGCGCAGCTCGGTGAAGAAGGCGACGAAGGGTCGGGCGACGCGCGCCGCGACCCCGCCCCGGGTTGGCTCGGGCGCCGCCGGGAGCGGCGCGGGCTCGAACGGGGGTGGATCACGCCGGGGGGGCTCGGCGGGGGGTTGTGCAGGGGGCTGTGTCGGATCATCCATGTGGAGGTCCAGGCGCTTCAGGTTGGGTCTCAGCGGGCTGAGACAGGTAGTGGGGGACACTATGCCGAACCTCTCCGAGGATGCAAATGACTCCGGGTCGAGGCGAGCGTGGGCGCTGCTGCTGACGGCGGCGCTGCTGCTGACGGCGGCGCTGCTGTTGGCGGGGTGCCGGTCGGGGGGCGAGGAGCCGACGCGGGCGCCTGCGGTCGAGGTGGACGCGGCGCCCGCAGAGGAGGCGGCGGAGCCCGCCCCGAGCGGCCCGCCGGTGCGGGTGGGGCACCTGATGCGCCCGGAGCAGGCGAGGTCGGTGATGACGCTGGCGGCGGGGGCGCCCGCGGCGGTGGAGTTGGCGCCGCTGGAGGTCACCGATCTGGACGGGCTGTTGAGGTTGCTGGAGACGGACGGGGCGCCGGACGTGGTCCAGGTGGACCTGACCTGGGTGCTGGAGTTGGCGAGCGCGGGTCGGATCGTGGAGGTGAGCGACGCGGCGGAGCTGGCGGCGCACGTGAGGCCGCTGGGGGGGCTCGTGGCGTGGCGCGGGGAGGTGTGGGCGCACCCGGATCGGGCGTGGTGCCAGGTGGTGTTCGCGCACCGGGGGTTGATGGAGGAGGCGGGGCTGACGCGGGTGCCGTCGGACTGGGACGGGCTGCTGCGGGCGGCGCGGCGGCTCACGGTGGATCGGAGCGGGCGGCACAGCCTGCACCCGGAGTTTGATCGAAGCGCGGTGGCGCGGCACGGGCTGTTCATGCGCAGCGATCTGGAGAGCGCCTGGGGGTTGATCCGGTCGATGGGCGGGGGGACGGTGAACGTGGACACGCGGGAGGCGCTGATCGACGAGGCGGGCGGGGTGAAGGCGGCGCGGTGGCTGCAAGGGCTTCGGGGTCGGCACGGGGTGACGCCGGGCTGGCTGGACGCTCCAGTGGAGGCGTCGGAGGCGATGGAGATCGTGACGACCGGGCAGGTGGCGATGTGGGTGGGCAGCTCGGCGTGGATCGAGGAGTTGGAGGGCGAGGGTCGGATCCGGGACCCGGAGGCGCTCTGGATCGGGGCGCTGCCGGTCGGCGAGGACGGGCGCGGCGGGTGCCCGGCGGCGGGGATGGGCTACGTGGTCACGGCGCGAACAGGAGAGGTTGAACAGGTTGAACAGGCGCGGCGGGTGGCGAGCTGGTTGGCGAGCGAACCTGTTCAGCTGCACCTGGGTCGTCGCCACCGGGTGATCCCGTCGCGCCTGGGCGCGCGCGCGAGGCTGGCGAGGGTGTCCAGGGGGTCGGGGGTTGAACAGGGGGTTGATCCGTGGGTGGCGGCGGGCCTCTGGAGCACAGGGCAAGCGCGCGACCGGGCGGTGTTCCCGGGGATGGCGAGGTTGGGGGAGTCCATCAACCCGCTGCTGGTCGCGATCGCGCGGGGGGAGCGGGAGCCGAGCGAGGCGCTGCGGCGGGTCGCGGCGGACTGGCGGGTGCTGATGGTGGAGACGATCGGGGCGGAGTGAGGGGGCTGTTCAGGGGGAGCGAGGGGGGCCTGTTCAAGGAGGAACCGCCTGCGTCACGGCCTCCACCTTTGAACAGGTTTTGGACAGGGCACCTTGAAAAGCCTATCCAAAAGCGGTGCAGCGGTGACCAGGGAGGCCTCTGAACAGCTCTGCGAGACCCGACAGCGACCCAAACCTGCTCAAAGGTCAAGAGCTGGCGCGGGTGTTTCGGGATGGAAACAATGCGTCCACAAAAATAACACAGCGGCGTTAACACTTCCCATCAACCCCGATGAATACGACCTCCAACCTATCCAAACTCCTCTACCAGCGGGGGTCGCCGGGGAGAAAAGGACAGAAAGGCCTTGAAACCTGTCCACAACCTGTTCATACTTGTTCGTGGATGCAGTAGCAACTGTGGCACCGCCCTCACGGAGTGATTCAGGCATGAACGAACAGGCGATGATTCAAGGACTCAGGCGTCATGACCCGGAAGCGATGAACGCCTTCTACAGCGCGTATTACAACCGGATCTTCTCCGTCGCCCGCAGCATCGTCCGCGATGAATGGGACGCCGAGGAGGTGACGCAGGATGTGTTCTGGACGGTCTACCGCAAGATCGACCTGTTCCATGACAACAAGAGCCTCTGGAACTGGGTGTACCGCATCTCGGCCAACGCCGCGAAGATGAAGGTCCGCAAGTACAAGCGCTACCCCATCCCCCTCGAAGATCAGGATTTGCAGAGCCTGTCCAACAAGGGGAGCGGCGCCAACAGCCCCAACGGCACCCTGCCGGACCAGCACATGGCCTACAAGGAGATCGTCGGCCAGGTCAACGAGTTCCTCGACCAGAGCGACGACCTCAACCGCAAGGTCTACATGTACATGGACGTCCTCGGGATGCCGAAGGAGGTCGCCGCCGAGAAGCTCAACCTGACCGTCTCGGCGCTCAAGTCCCGACTGCACCGCATCCGCTACGCGCTCCGCGCGGAGCTTGGCGCCGCCACCGGCGTCGTCGCCTCCGTCTGAGACAGGCGCCCCGCTGGGAGCGCCCCCCCGTCGCCACCCAGCCCACAGCCTACGACCCGCGTGTTGAGAACACGCGCCGCCCCGCACGGCCCCGGAAGTTGTTTGAACACGCTTCCTGGCCCAGGTCACCCGATCGCCCGCGTGACCTGCTATCGAAACGCCGTCGTTGGAGACAACGCGGTCCTGGATGGACGTCTGGCGTGTTGCATAGCTCACGGCCAGACCGACCGATGAAGATGTCCCCGTGGAACAGGACAACCAGCCAACCCTGAGCATCGGCGCCGTATCCCGCGCCACCGGTATCCCGGTCGAGACGCTTCGCACCTGGGAGCGGCGCTACGGCTACCCTCAACCCGAGCGGACCGACGGGCGACACCGCGTCTACCAGGCGAGCACCGTCGATGTCCTCAACCTCGTCGTCAAGGCGCTCTCCATCGGTCACCGCCCCAGCCGCATCCTCGGCCAGGACAAGGACGCGATCCAGCTCCTGCTCGACACCCACGAGCAGGAGCAGCTCGCGGAGACGCCCGCCGCCGCCATCGCCCCACCGCCCGTCGAGAGCCGCGACATCTTCTACCTGCCCGCCGAGGCCACCCAGGAGCCCATCCTCACCTGGCTCGGGGCCACCGCCGACATGGACGGCAAGGCGCTGGAGGCGGGCTTCCGCAGCGCCTGGTCCCAGCTCGGCGCGCTCCAGTTCCTCACCCGACGGCTCCACCCCTTCCTGATGGCCCTCGGCAACGCCTGGGCGCGCGGCGACATCTCCGTCTCGCACGAGCACTTCGCCTCCGAGCGCATCCGTGACTTCCTCACCTCGATGTGGCGCCCGCTGAGCGATCGCGCCCGCGGCCCCAGCATCGTGCTCGCCTGCCTCCCCGAGGAGCGGCACGTCCTCGGCCTCCACATCGTGGCCACCCTCACCGCGCTGGGCGGCTGCCAGATCATCTTCCTCGGCGCCAACGTCCCGCTGGAGGACATCAGCGCCACCGCCACCCAGTGCGGCGCCCCGGCGGTCCTCATCAGCGTCTCGCGCGCCGCCAACACCGAGCGCGTCGTCAACCAGCTCCGCGAGCTGCAGCGCGACCTCACCGCCGCTGCGGTCGAGCTGGTCGTCGGCGGCATCGGCGCCCCCAGGAACATGCAGGGCATCACCATCATGACCGACCTCAACCGCGTCCAGGACTGGACCAACGCCCTCCACAAGCGCGCCTCCGGCTGAACCGACGCCAACCCCTTGTCGAGAGTGACCCTGGTGTGACACCATGCCCGCCTGATGCGGCTCCGGCGGCGCAACCCGCCTGGAGCCCGGTCCCCTTTCAACCGAGCTACCGGATCGCACCCCATGTCACTGACGTTCGAGCTGCTTCACAAGACCGGCCGCGCCCGCCGCGGTCGGGTCACCACGCCCAACGGCGTCATCGAGACCCCCATCTTCATGCCCGTCGGCACCCTCGGCGCCATCAAGGGCCTCTCCCCACGCCAGCTTGAGGAGACCGGCGCGCAGATCTGCCTCGCCAACACCTACCACCTCCACCTGCGCCCCGGCGAGGACGTCGTCGAGCGCGTCGGGGGGCTCCATGGGTTCATGGGCTGGAAGGGGCCGATCCTGACCGACTCGGGCGGCTTCCAGGTCTTCAGCCTCCCCACCGCCGAGATGACCGAGGAGGGGGTCCACTTCAAGTGGGAGCACGACGGCCGCAAGGTCTTCCTCTCCCCCGAGCGGTCGATGGAGATCCAGATGACCCTCGGCGCCGACATCATCATGGCGTTCGACGTCTGCGTCCCCTACCCCTGCGAGCGCGTCGACGCCCACGCGGGCGTCGAGCGCACCCTGCGCTGGCTCGACCGCTGCGTCGACGCCCACGACCGCGAGGGGCAGGTGCTGTTCGGGATCGTGCAGGGCTCGACCTGGAGCGACCTGCGCAAGCGGTCGGCGATCGAGACCTCCAAGCGCGACCTCCCCGGCATCGCCATCGGCGGCGTGAGCGTCGGCGAGGGCCACGACCTGATGATGAAGGCGGTGGACGACGCCGAGCCGTACCTGCCGGAGGACCGCCCCCGCTACCTGATGGGCGTCGGCTACCCCAACGACATCATCGAGGCGATCGCCCGCGGCATCGACATGTTCGACTGCGTCCTCCCCACCCGGCTCGCCCGCTCGGGCATCGTCTTCACCCGGGTCGGCTCCTACCGCGTCACCAACAAGCGCTACCGCCGCGACCGCTACCCGCTCGACACGGACAGCGACTGCTACACCTGCTCAAACTTCAGCCGCCTCTACATACACCACCTGCTGCGGGCCAACGAGATCCTCGGCACCACGCTGATGACGCTGCACAACGTGCACTTCTACCTCAAGCTCGTCCAGCTCGCCCGGGAGGCGATCGAGGAGGATCGCTTCGAGGCCTTCCGCCGCGACTTCCACGACACCTACAAGGTCCACAACGCCTAACCCGCCCGCGCGATCGCCTCCCGGATCGCCCGCGCCGCCACCACCGCCCCCGACTCCTCCTGCGCCACCGCCCTCGCCAGCGCCCTGGCCCGCTCCTCGACCGCGTCGTCCCGGTCGAGCGCGTCGAGCAGCTTCGCGAGGCGCTTCGCCCGGATCCGCTTCGGGGCGCACCGGGCGCCCACCCCGAGCAGCTCGGCGCGCCAGGCGTTGTCGTACTGGTCCGTCCCCTGCGGCAGCACGAGCTGCGGCCGCCCCGCCGCCACCGACTCCGCCAGCGAGCCGATCCCGCCATGGTGCACGATCACCCGCGCCCTCGGGAACAGCGACGTGTAGGGCGCGTAGGGCACCACGCACAGCCGCTCCTCGTCGGTCGGGACGCTCCCCTCTGGCGCCCCGACGAGGACCGCGCGCCACCCGAGCCGCTCGCAGGCGCGCCACACCTCCGCGTAGATGTTGGGGAACAGCGGCGGCAGCGCCGAGCCCATCCCCAGCACCAGCGGCGCCTCGCCCGCCTCCAGGAACGCCTCCACCTTCGCGTCCAGCGGCGGCGGCGGCCTGGTCGGGTAGGACTCGGGGAACCCGCAGATCACGCTCTGGGGCGGGTCGTCCTCGGCTGGGCCGCGCACCGCCGGGGACCACATCCCCAGGTTCAGCGCCGCCCCCCGGAGCGACCAGAAGTAGCGGTGCTTGACCTTCGGCAGCCCGTGCTCGTGGGCGAAGCGATCCAGATCCGGCCCGAACCCGCCGTTGAGCATCCACCGCAGCGGCCCCTCCACCCCCCACCGCCGCATCCAGCGCGGCGGCTCCAGCCCCGTCGCCTGCGGCGGGTCGTCGCCCGAGAACCAGGTCAGCGGCGCCAGCGACACCATCGACCAGGGCGCCTTGAGCTTCTCGGCGGCCATCGCCCCGCCGAAGCACCACGGGTGGTTGACGATCATCGCCGGGCGCCCCGCGCCCCTCGCCCCCACCTCCGCCATGATCGCGTCGTAGAACTTCGCCACCAGCGGCTCGAACACCTCCCTCCAGATCCGGATCGGCCCCAGGTGGGGGTGGCGCAGCCGCTCGTTGCGGACGATCGCCTCCGGGTCGATCCGCTCCCCCCCCCCGCGCCACCCAACCCCCGCCGACCTCACCTTCTCCTCAAAGAAGGGGTTGCTGAAGAACACCACCTTCGCCCCGCCCTGCTTGAGCTGCCGGGCGATCGACAGCAGCGGCCTCACGTCGCCGTAGGTCCCGAACACCGTCATGAACACGCGCATCGCCCCTCCTTATATGAACTGGTGTAGAAAGGCCGTGCGATGAACTCGATTATACCGAAGGGCCACGCGATGAACTCCGCTTCGCTGCGTTCATCTGCGTAACGCTGCTTCGCAGCTGCCCTTCTCGCTCCGTTCATCTACACACCGCTGCTTCGCAGCTACCTTTCTACACCCGTTTACCTCAGACGTCGGTGGGGAAGGCGGCGATGGCGTCGATCTCGATCAGGACGTTGCGCGGCAGGCGGCTGACCTCGACGGTCGAGCGCGCCGGGGGGTTCTCGGGGAAGTACTCGGCGTAGATGTCGTTGACCAGCGAGAAGTCGTTCATGTTGGCCAGGTAGATGGTGATCTTGACGACGTTGTCGAAGCTGAGGTTGGCCGCTTCGAGCACGGCGTGGATGTTCTCCATGACCTGCTTGGTCTGCTCCTCGACCGCGCCCTGGAGCAGGACGTTGGTCTCGGGGTCGATGGCGATCTGGCCGGAGAGGAAGAGCAGGTTGCCGAAGCCGACCGCCTGGCTGTAGGGGCCGATCGCCTGAGGGGCGCGCTCGGTCGAGATGATGTACTTGTCCATCGAAAAACCTCCGTGGGTGTGGGTGCGGGCTGCGGTTCAGCCCTCGGGGACGTCGTAGAAGCGGTACAGGTCGCCCTGGTAGTTGCGGAACGTCACCCATGGGCCGTCGCGCCCTTGCAGGTACTCGGGCAGGAGGCTGATCTTGCCCCCTCCGCCCGGCAGATCCACGACGAAGTGGGGGACGGCCATGCCCGAGCAGTGACCGCGCAGGCGGTCGATGATCTTCAAACCTGTCGAGAGCGGCGTGCGCAGGTGGGTGATGCCCTGCGCCATGTCGCACTGGAACATGTAATAGGGGCGGCAGCGCTGCCGCAGCAACCATCGGTTGAGGGTCACCACCAGCTCGGGGTCGTCGTTGACCCCGCGCAGCAGCACCATCTGGTTGCCGAGGACGCACCCGGCGTCGGCGAGCAGGTTCAGCGCCCGCGCCGCCTCCGGGGTGCACTCGCGCGGGTGGTTGAAGTGGGTGTGGACGTAGACGGGGCGGTGGCGCCGGAGCACCTCCGCCAGCGCCGGGGTGATCCGCTGGGGCAGCGTGACCGGGTTGCGGGTGCCGATCCGCACCAGGTCGACGTGCTCGATCGCCAGCAGCCGCTCCAGGATCATGTCCAGGCGCGCGTCGGAGAGCGACAGCGGGTCGCCGCCGGAGAGGAGCACGTCGCGCACCGCCGGGGTGCGCGCGATGTAGGCGATCCCCTCCTCGATCTGGCGGAGCGCCGCCGCCGTGGTCGGGTCGGAGACCTTGCGCTTGCGGGTGCAGTGGCGGCAGTAGACCGGGCAGTGGTGGATGACGTAGAAGAGCACCCGATCCGGGTAGCGGTGGGTGATGCCGGGCACCGGCATGTGCTGCTCCTCGGCGAGCGGGTCGCGGTGCTCGAAGTCGAACACCTCCAGCTCGCCGAGCTGGGGGATCGCCTGCTGGCGGATCGGGCAGCTCGGATCGTCCGGGTCGATCAGCGACGCGTAGTAGGGCGTGATCGAGACCCGGAAGGAGGCGGCGCTGGCCTCGAAGGCGCGGCGCTCCTCGGGGGTGAGGCGGAAGGCGGCCTCCAACTCGGGCAGGCGCGTCAGGCGGTTCTGTTGCTGCCAGGTCCAGTCGTTCCACGTGTGCTCGGGGACGTGGGCCCAGCGTTCGGGTCGGGGTGGGTTCATGGGGGTCCGTGGTCGGTTCAAGGAGCTGGGTAGGCGCAGCGGAGGCCGACGTCGCTGCGGCGCGTCGAGGTCGTGGCGGAGAGGCGGTGGGTGGTGCGCAGCTCCAGCGGGCTGGAGACCCAGGAGCCGCCGCGCGCCGTGGCGGTGTTGGCGTCGTCGCCCTCATCGGGCTGGACCCACTCATACACATTGCCCGCCATGTCCATCACCCCGAACGGCGACGTCCCCTTCGGGTAGCGGCCCGCCGGGGCGGGCAGCTCCTCGCCGTCCAGCTCCCCGGTGATGGGGGCGCGCATGACGTCGCGCTCGGCCCAGTTGGCGAGGGCGGGCGCCCAGTTGGTCCCCCACGGGAAGAGGTAGGCGTCCTTGCCGCGGGCGGCCTTCTCCCACTGATCCTGGGTCGGGAGGGCGCCCTTGGCCCAGGCGCAGTAGGCGGCGGCCTCATCGCGGGTGACGCAGACCACCGGTCGGTCGGGTCGCTTGAGCTTGTTGGAGACTCGCCCGAAGGGCTTGAGCCCCTGCACGGTCCAGTTGCTGCACTTGGCGTAGTTGATCCGGGCGCAGCCCTTCGCCTCCTCGCAGGCCTCCCAGTCGGCGTTGGTGACCTCGTGGGTGTCGATGTCGAACGCCTCAAGCTCGATCGTCTTCTGTGGGTACTCACCCTTGAGGGCGATCTCCTCCTTGCACTCGGTGTCGGGCTCCTTGGCGGTCTTCTTGCACAGCTCGGCGAACATCAGCCGGTAGTCGTTGGAGAGGCCCCGCAGGAAGGGGCCGCTGGGGATCGTGAGCCGCGTCGGGGTGTCCTCGCCAGCCTCCTCGTTGATCGCCTCCTCGCCGCCCTCCGGGTCGAGGACGTTCTGAGCGCGGATCAGGACCCCCGCCCCGATGCCGGTGACGAGGATCCCGATGAGGATCCCGACCAGCATGCCAGGGACGAAGGTGTTGAACGGGTTGGTCGAGGGGGGCGGCGTCGGGGGCGTGGCGGGCAACGGCGCGGTCTCGGGGCGCGCGGTGGTGACGGGCTTGAGCTCGTCGGCGGTGATCGGGGCGCTCGTCTGGCGCTGGAGCGCCTCCAGCGTGACCGTGGCGCGGGGGTCGTCGTCCTCCTCCTCCGCGCTCGCCTCGGGGGGGTCACTCGCTGGGTCATCGGGTTTGTCCGCGGCGGCGGCGGTGGCCGCCGCCGCGAGCAGCTCTTTTTTGACGGCGGGCAGGCCCTCGACGAGGGTGTTGCGGGGCTGACGCCCACTGGCGGAGGCGTCCTGACGGACGCGGAGCTGGAGGCGGCTGGCGTTCTGGAGGGCGTCTTCGATGGGGGAGGAGGTCTCGTCGCCGCTGCGCTGGATGGCGTCCTGGATCTTCCGGGTCAGCCAGGGGTCTTCGAGGTCGGTGTCCTCGTCGGAGCGCTGGGGCGAGGAGGAGGCTCCAGGGCTGGGGTCCAGCTTGCCCGAGAGGGCGGCGGTGCGGATGGGGATCTTGTCGCTGCTGAGTGAGACGCGCGACAGCTCAAGCTGGGTCGCCCGGTGGGTCATGGGGCTGGAGGAGGGCTCGCCCGGCCCCTCCTCCAGGGTCTCCCGCTCGGTGGTTGCGTCTTCGGAGACCTCCGGGTCGCTGTCCTTGGGCGCGTCGGCGTCAGCCTCGGGCGCAGCGGCGGAGATGTCGCCGAGGGGGCGACCGCAGCGCCCGCAGTGCTCGTCGCTGTCTTCGTTCTCGAATGAGCAGGTCGGGCAGGTGATCATCGTCTCTCAGGCCGTTGGCGGTGAAGGACGCAGGTTCGGGCGTTGGCCTCGTGGCAGCAGTCCGTGGAGGCGATCGTGGGCGAGCTTAACCACAACGGTCGGACGCGGTCAACACGTTGTGGGTGAGGAACGTTGACAGGTCGGGCGGACGGGGCCTATCATCCGTCGCCACGAGGATGTCCAACGCAGCGTCAAGGTCGAATCGCCGGGCTGTCAGGTCATCAGGACATCAACTCCAGCTGCACTTCACAGACGAGGCTGCAAAGCATGAAGCGACACTTGATCACGTGTATCCTGATGGTATCGGCCCTGTCCCTGGCCGCGGTGGGTTGTAAGGACGACAAGCCCGCGGACAAGCCCGCGTCCACGACGCCGGAGAAGAAGCCGGAGGCGAAGAAGGAGCCGGAGGCGAAGAAGGAGCCGGAGGCGAAGAAGGAGCCCGAGGCGAAGAAGGAGCCGGAGAAGAAGGACGACGGCGCGGTGGCCAAGCCGGACGGTGAGGGCGGCCAGGTCGTGATGAGCGAGCTGTACAAGGTCAAGTTCACGGTCCCCGAGGGGTGGACGGTCGAGAAGTCCCCGACCAGCATCTCGGCGACGAGCCCGGATAAGAAGGTGGTGATGATCATCGCTGGTTCGGAGAGCCAGGACCTGGTGGAGGCGGCGCTCAACGATCTGAAGAAGAACCTCAAGTTCAAGGACCTCAAGATCGAGAAGCAGGGCACGACGACCATCAACGGTCTGCTTGGCCTGCGCGGCGAGGGCGACGCCGTGGTGGTCTACGAGGAGGAGGAGAACCGCGAGCAGGACGTTCACTTCGTCGGGTTCTCTTCGAAGGTGGACAGCAAGGCGATCACCGCGCTTTTGTTCACGGACAAGGAAACCTACGAGAAGCACATGGCGATGATCGAAGGGGTGCTGAGTACCCTGGACAAGATGTGATCGTCGCGGGGCGCTCAACTGCGTTTCTGAGTCGTTCAGCGCGGTGTTCGAGCCATTTTCCAGGGTGGCTCCGCGGCAAGCCCCGAGGTCCTGAAAAAGGGCTGAACAAAAAAATGAACCCCCGCCTTGACGGAATGTCTTGACATTGGTGGGGGGGACTCGTAGGTTTAGTCCCGTCATAACGGGACTGCGTACGATTCACCTCGCACCTGTCATGATACCTGCCTGGAACATGTTCAGGTATGCCGTAGGTTTTCAAACCCAGTGATCTCATCTGGGTCAGAACGAACGTCTTTTAGGTATCTGGCGGGCGACGGTTCATCCTCGGGGTGATCGCCCAACCTGTGTGAATCAACACGCTGTGCGCCAGGGCCGACGTGCTCGGGCAGCAGGGGATAGGCGCAAGGGAACATGAGGGTACCCCCCCACAGCATAGAGGCCGAGGTCTCCCTTCTTGGTGGTCTGCTCATCGCAGGCGATGCGTTTCAGGAGGTCTCTTCGGAGCTGACGCCCGAAGACTTCTACAAGGAGTCGCACCGCCACATCTACCGCGCGATGGAGACGCTCTCCTCGCGAGGTCAGGCGATTGACGTCGTGACGATCATGGAGCTGCTGCGCGGCGAGGGCAACCTGGAGACGGTGGGCGGCCTGCCCGCGGTCAGCACCCTGGCGAGCCAGGTCCCCACGGCGGCGAACATCAAGTACTACGCCGAGATCGTTCGCAAGAAGGCGGTCCTGCGCAAGATCATCTCCTTCGCCGGAGAGATCGCGGAGGAGTGCTACGGCGAGGTGTCCGACATCGAGGAGTTCCTCAGCAAGGCCGAGAGCCGGATGTTCTCGCTGACCGAGGGGCGCCTGTCGGGCGGCTACCGACACATGAAGGACGTCGTCAAGGGCGCCTTCGAGCAGATCGAGTCGCTCTATGAGAAGGGCGAGGCGATCACCGGGGTGCCGTCGGGTTACATCGACCTCGACGCCAAGACGTCGGGGTGGCAGCCCTCGGACCTCATCATCATCGCGGCGCGCCCGGCGATGGGGAAGACCGCGCTGACGCTCAACATGGTGTGCAACGCCGCGACCCGGTTCGGGCGCTCGGTCCTGTTCTGCTCTCTGGAGATGAGCAGCGAGCAGCTCGCCATGCGCCTGCTCGCCAGTGAAGCCCGGATCGAGCTTGGGCGCCTGCGCACCGGTCAGATCAAGGAGAAGGAGTGGGCGCGCCTCATGCGCGCGGCCACCGACCTCTCCAAGGCGCGGATCTTCCTCGATGACACCGCCGGGCTCAGCCCTCAGGTGCTCGCGACCCGCGCGCGGCGGCTCAAGGCCGAGCATGGCCTCGACATCGTCGTCATCGACTACTTGCAGCTGATGGAGACGCTCAGCGCCAACATCAACAGCCGTGAGCAGCAGATCTCCGACATCTCGCGTAAGCTCAAGATGCTCGCCAAGGATCTTGAAATCCCTGTGATCGCGCTCGCGCAGCTCAACCGTGGCGTGGAGAGCCGCAGCGACAAGCGGCCCATGCTCAGCGATCTGCGTGAGTCGGGCGCCATCGAGCAGGACGCGGACATCATCTCGTTCGTGTATCGTGACGAGTACTACCATGAAGACTCCGAGGCCAAGGGCATCACGGAGGTCATCATAGGGAAGCACCGCAGCGGTTCGACCGGGACCGTGATGTTGCGGTTCTTTCCAGAGTTCACCCGCTTTGAAAACCTTGCTCAAGATACGGAGGTCGCGTAAGACGGTGTCTGTATCTCACCGCGAGGTTCAACCAGGCTCGGACCTGGGTGAAGGTCCGATCGTGTCACAACGCCGATCGTGCCCTGCGCCATGTTGGCTCATGGGAACGATCATCACCACCACGCATGACGACAGGAGGTAGTCACCATGCACAAGTCCGATCTCATCAAGAAGGTTGCCGAGGCGACCGACGTCAGCAACAAGGACGCCGAGAGCGTCATCAACAACGCCATCGACACCATCATCGCGACGGTGGCCGCCGGCGAGAAGGTCGTGCTGACCGGTTTCGGCACCCTTGAGCGCAAGAAGCGTAAGGCGCGCAAGGGCCGTCACCCCAGCACCGGCAAGGAGATCACCATCCCCGAGAAGTGGGCCGTGAGCTTCTCCGCCGGCAAGATCTTCAAGGAGACCGTCGAGAAGGGCTGAGCCCTGACAGACGTCTTCTGAAGCACCTGGAGCCCCTCCCGACCTTTGTGGTCCGGAGGGGCTCCCCTTCTTGGGCGCGCCTCGTGTGTGGGAGGGCGCCGCTCTCGCCCGCCGCCTCGCTCCTCGCGTCGCGCCAGCTCATCGCTCAGTCCAGCTCCCACCCGATCACGCCGCCCACCGAACCCTGCACCGGGTCGATCCAGGGGCTCCAGCGCAGCGAGGTCGGCTCATCGCTCGCGGGGGGCATCCGCTCGCCGTCGGTGGGCCAGAAGTAGACCGTCACCCCGGCTCCGATCAGCGCCACGCTGGAGACCGCGAGCACGGTGGTCCAGGTCTGCCGCGACTCGACGTCGCTCTTGAACGTGTCGAACTCAGACGCGCTGTTGAACCCCTCGTCGCGGAACGCCTGGTTGTCGGTGGCGCCGCTCAGATCGTTGAGGGTCTGAACGTCGCCGCTGTTGGCGGCCAGGAGGATGCCGCTGGTGGCGAGCGTTACGACGCCGGCGCCCATGAGGCCGTAGGCGACCCACGTCTGGATGTCGTCGCCGTCGTCGGTCGGCCCGGTGGGGCCGGTGGGGCCGTCGCCGATGATGGGCTCCACCTCGCACTCCAGCTCCTGCATCTCCTCGATGGCGGCGCGGCTGACGTCGGTGTCCGGGGCGAGCCGGGTGGCCTTGGCGAACAGCTGGCGGGCGTCAGGGCAGCGCGGCGTACGCGAGGTCATGCGGGCGAGCGGCAGGAGGATGGCGGCGTAGGCCCCGCCCTGGGGGTTGAGCGCCTCAAAGCGCTCCAGCGAGCGGTTGAGGTTGTCGATGCTGGCTGAGACCCGCGACGGGTCGTCGTCCTCGCAGTCGAACGTCTCGAACAGCTCGAAGACAGGCTGCCGGACCTCATCGGACTCGGCGGCGCCGTCCGGGTCGATGGCGGTCAGGTAGTAGTTGAGGGCGTTGTGGCAGTCGCCCTTCTTCTCGTAGGTCTTGGCGATGTTGAACAGGAGCTTGGAGCTTGGGTAGCTGTTGTAGACGGTGAGCAGCTTCTCGATGGCGTCGTCGTAGCGCTCGGCCTCCAGATCGAGCCTGGCCTCCTCGAGGAGCTTCTCGGGGTCGATGGCGGGTTGCTGCGCGCAGACCACGGCGGAGAGGAGCAGGCATGTGAGGGCGGCGGCGGCGCTCACGACGAGGGTGGACAGGGGGTGGGTCGGGGTTCGCATGTTCACTGCCACAGCGGGATGTCGATCTTATCGTTCTTCTTGGTGTTCTTCTTCGTGTTCTTCGGGGCCGCGTCGCCCTTGTTGGGCGGGGCGCTCTGGCTCGGTGTGGGCGCCTTGGCGGTGGCGTCCTTGTTGGCGGTCGCCGCGCGGGTGGTCTTGGTGTTGCGCTTGACGTTGCGCCGGGGGGTGTCCTTCAGGAGGGTGACGTCGAGGGTGTCCCCTTCCAGCTCGGACCAGTTGACGACGAGCAGCTCGTCCTGGTGCTTGTCCGCGCGCAGCTCGATCGAGAAGGGCGCGCTGCCCTGCTGGTCACGGGTCAGGGTCAGCGGCGTCATACCCAGGCGATCGCTCCCTCGCCAGACCACGGCCTTGGGGCTGGCCTGGATGATGACCGCCTCGGGGAGGTCGGGGGAGTCGTCGTCGGCCTCGGCCTGAGCGGGTGCCTCGTCCGGGGCGCCCCGGGTGCTGGCGCCGTCGTCGTCGTCTCCCGGTGTCTGGGCGGCGACCGCCTCAGGGGGCTCGTCGTTTGCAGGGGGGGTGGTGGCGACGGCGGCGGTGGTCTCGGGGGCGTCGGTCGGCGGCGCGTCGGGCTCCTCGAAGGAGAGCGCGACGAGGAGTCCGACGATGGCGAGCGCGAGGAACGCGGCGGCGACGCCGACCCACATCACGGGGGAGCGGGTGGGTGGGGGCGGCTCGAGATCGTCGAACGTGACCGCGGCGGCGTCCTGGGTGACGGCCTGGGCGATGGGGGCGGGTGCCGGGGTGGAGGCCTCGGCTGCCTGCCGCTGCTTGTTCTGGGCGGCGATGGCCGCGCCGAGTGGGTGCTGCAGGGTGGCGCGGGCGGCGGTGGCGGCGATGTCCCCGGTGTCGAGGCGGCCGCGCTCCAGGGTCTCCATGAGGTCGGTCGCGTCTTGAAAGCGGTGGCTGGGCTCCTTGGAGAGGGCCTTGCGGACGACGTGGCCGATGAAGAGGTCCTCGTACTCGGGGGGGAGCGGGGGGATCGGCTCCGCGATGTGCTTGATGGCGATCTCCATGGGGCTGTTGCCGGTGAAGGGGAGGTCGCCGGTGAGGAGCTGGAAGGCGATGCAGCCGATGGCGTAGACGTCAAGCGCGGGGGTGATGTCGCGCTGCCCGGTGGCCTGCTCGGGGGCCATGTACTCGGCGGTGCCGGTGATGAGGCCGGTGCGGGTGAGGCGCTCGCGGGTCTCGGGGTCCCAGTCGCCGTCGATCGCCTTGGCGATGCCGAAGTCGAGGACCTTGATGGTGCGCTCGTGGGGCTCCTGCTCGTCGTCCTGGACGATGAAGATGTTCTCGGGCTTGAGGTCGCGGTGGATGATGCCGCGGCGGTGGGCCTCGGCGAGGCTGCCGAGGGCCTGCTTGAGGACGGAGACGGTCTCGTCGAGGGAGAGCTGCCCACGGTCGTAGAGGTACTCGTGGAGGGTCTGCCCCTGGAGGTACTCCATGGCGATGTAGGGGAGGCCGCGGTCGGTCTCGTTCTCGCTGTGGATGCCGTAGGCGTAGATGGTGACGGAGTTGGGGTGGGTGAGGGAGCTGGCGAGGCGCGCCTCACGCTTGAAGCGCTCGACGACGCCCTCGTGGGTGAGGGCGTGGGGCATGAGCATCTTGACGGCGACGTGTCGCTCGATGCCGAGCTGTCGGGCGCGGTAGACGATCCCGAAGCCGCCGCGGCCGATCTCGCGTTCGAGTTGAAACTGCCCTCCGACGGTGTCGCCGGACTCCGGGATCCTGATGACTTCTGACATAGCCTGCCTCCCTCGACAGGGCGCTCGGTGGTCCATATCCCCAACCTTGAACACGGTAGCACGACGTGTTGGGGGGCGCCAGTCAAGGAGGGGTGAGCGGGGGGGGTGTGGGGGGCGACAAGCTACGTTGACACCCTGGCTTGGGGTCTGCTACTGTCACATCGGCGATCCATAATGGACCTGCGCAGCGACCTCGCGGTGCAGGAGAGCCATCCGACGTTGCGGTGGCCCTGCGAGGATGAGGGCGAAGGCGCGTCGATTCAACCACGAGGTCTGTTGGCTGCGATGGACAGGAGCAATTGGTGCAATGGTCAATGAACGTATAGGCGAGCTGCTGGTCCGCGAGAACCTGATCTCGCCCGTGCAGCTGCAACATGCACAGGCGCAACAGAACCGGGACGGTGGCCGTCTGTCCTATCACCTGGTGAAGCAGGGGTTCATCGATGACACCGAGCTGACGGCGTTCCTCTCCAAGCACTACGGGGTCCCGAGCGTCAACCTGGACGACTTCCACATTGAGGAGTCGGTCATCGGCCTGATCTCGGAGGAGATCGCGCGCAAGCACCTGGTGATCCCGATCAACCGGATCGGGGCGAGCCTGGTGGTGGCGATGAGCGATCCGGCGAACATCTACGCGATCGACGAGCTGAAGTTCATCACGGGCTTCAACATCGAGGTGGTCGTGGCGAGCGAGGTCGCGATCCGCGAGGCGCTGGAGGTGTACTACGCCGAGCAGATCGACATCGAAGGCATCATGCGCGAGATGGACTTCGGCCTCGAGGACGACGTCGAGGTGGTCAACGAAGACGAGGGCGTGGACATCGTCGATCTGACGCGGGACGCGGACGAGGCGCCCGTGATCCGGCTGGTGAACCTGATCCTGCTGGACGCGATCAAGCGCAACACGTCGGACATCCACGTCGAGCCATACGAGAAGTCGTTCCGGGTGAGGTACCGGATCGACGGCGTGCTGTACGAGGTGATGAACCCGCCGCTCAAGCTCAAGGACGCGATCACGAGCCGCATCAAGATCATGTCGAACCTGGACATCGCCGAGCGGCGGCTGCCCCAGGATGGTCGGATCAAGCTCAAGCTCGGCGGCGGCAAGGAGATGGACTTCCGGGTCAGCATCTGTCCGACGCTGTTTGGCGAGAAGGCGGTTTTGCGGCTGTTGGACAAGTCGAACCTGCAGCTGGACATGACGAAGCTGGGCTTCGAGCCGGAGCCGCTCAAGGACTTCAAGGACGCGATCCACCGCCCGTACGGCATGTGCCTGGTCACCGGCCCGACCGGTTCGGGCAAGACGACGACGCTGTACTCGGCGCTGGCGGAGCTGAACAAGACCAGCGAGAACATCTCCACGGCGGAGGATCCGGTCGAGTTCAACCTCGGCGGCATCAACCAGGTGCAGATGAACGAGGCGGTCGGGCTGAACTTCGCGGCGGCGCTGCGCTCGTTCCTGCGTCAGGACCCGGACATCATCATGGTCGGCGAGATCCGGGACTTCGAGACGGCGGAGATCGCGGTCAAGGCGGCGTTGACGGGCCACATGGTGCTCTCGACGCTGCACACGAACGACGCGCCGGGCACGATCAGCCGCCTGCTGAACATGGGCGTCGAGCCGTTCCTGGTCACCGCGTCCGTCAACCTGGTCCTCGCCCAGCGCCTGGCGCGGCGGGTCTGCTCGGAGTGCAACACGGACTCGCCGGTGCCCGATCAGTCGTTGATCGATCTCCAGGTCCGGGAGAACATGCTGGGCACGTTCGTCCCCCAGGAGGGGTCGGGCGTGGCGGCGAACGGCGGCGCGTGCCGCCGCTGCAGCGGCACTGGCTTCAAGGGGCGCGTCGCGCTGTACGAGGTCATGATGATGGGCGAGGAGATCAAGGAGGCGGTCCTACAAGGCTACTCGACCGCGGAGCTCAAGCACGAAGCGCGGCGTCTGGGGATGCAGACGCTGCGTGAGGCGGCGCTCAACAAGCTGGCCTTGGGGATGATCCCGATGTCGGAGGTGGTGCGCTGCAGCGCACCGGATTGATGGAAGTCGTCAGGCGCGGCCTCGAACGCGTCAATGGTTCATCTGAACGGCCTGCCCCTCATCCGATGAGGCGAGCAAGTTGCCCAGTGGGAAACTTGTGTTAGGTTGCTTTGGAGTCAACGCGCGGTAGGCGGGTAGGGTCACATGCCGAATCTGCACCAGTTGCTGAAAGTCATGGTTGAAAAAGGGTCGAGCGACCTCCACCTGAGCTGTGGCAGTCCGCCACAGCTCCGGATCGACGGTCGCCTGCACCCCCTCCGTATGCCGCCGCTGAGCGCGACCGAGACGCGTCAGCTGTGCTACAGCATCCTGACGGATGTCCAGAAGAAGGAGTTTGAGGAGACGAACGAGCTGGATCTGTCGTTTGGCGTCAAGGGGCTGAGCCGCTTCCGGGCGAACGTGTTCGTCCAGCGGGGCGCGGTCAGCGGCGTGTTTCGTCAGATCCCGTTTCAGATCCACAGCTTCGAAGAGCTGGGGCTGCCTCCGATCCTGGAGGAGCTGACGCACCGCACCCAGGGGCTGATCCTGGTGACCGGGCCGACCGGGTCGGGCAAGTCCACGACCCTGGCGGCGATGATCGACAAGGTCAACACGGAGAAGCACCACCACATCCTCACGATCGAGGATCCGATCGAGTACATCCACCCGCACAAGAACTCGCTGGTCAACCAGCGGGAGGTGGGGGCGGACACAGGTGGGTTCAAGTCGGCGCTGCGCTACGTGCTGCGTCAGGACCCGGACGTGGTGCTCGTCGGTGAGATCCGGGACATGGAGACGATCGAGGCGGCGATGACGATCGCTGAGACCGGTCACCTGTGTCTGGCCACGCTGCACACCAACGGCGCGGTGCAGACGATCAACCGGGTCGTGGATGTGTTCCCGCCTCACCAACAGGATCAGGTGCGCGCGCAGCTGTCGTTTACTCTGGAGGGGATCGTCTCGCAGCAGCTGGTCCCCAAGGCGAGTGGCTCGGGGCGCGTGCTGGCGCTGGAGGTTTTGATCCCCACGCCAGCGATCCGCAACCTGATCCGTGAGGATAAGTTGCATCAGGTCTACAGCCAGATGCAGGTCGGGCAGTCGAAGTACGGCATGCAGACGATGAACCAGTCACTGCACAGCCTCTACCAGCGTCGCCTCGTGACGCTGGAGGAGGCGATGTGGCGCAGCCCCGATCCGGAGGAGCTTCGGACGATCATCGCCGGTCGGGGCGGCGGCGCGCGACCGGGCGGTCGAACGTCCGGCTCGCGGAGTCGGTGATGATGAGGGAATGATCGCTCGCGCTGGCTGTTTGCCTATCATAGCGGTAGGTTGCACGGTCAGGGGTGAGCGCAGCAGGAAGGCCGGGGGATATCCATGGCGACATATGTTTGGGAAGGCAGGACGGCGACGGGCGAGATTCGCAAGGGCGAGATGGATGCGTCCAGCGACCAGGAGGTGATGAACCGCCTCCGAGCTCAGCAGATCGTGCCGAACAAGGTCAAGCGCAAGCTGAGCAACATCGAGATCAGCATCCCTGGCATGGGTGGGGTCAGCCTCAAGGAGCTGGTTGTCTTCACGCGTCAGTTCTCGACCATGATCGACGCCGGCCTGCCGTTGGTGCAGTGCCTGGATCTGCTGGGGTCGCAGGAGCCCAACAAGTCCTTCCAGAAGATCATCTTCGACATCAAGAACAACGTCGAGACCGGCGCCACGTTCGCCGACTCGCTGCGCAAGCACCCCAACGTCTTCGACTCGTTGTACGTCAACCTGGTCGCGGCCGGTGAGGTCGGCGGTGTTCTCGACACCGTCATGAACCGGCTGGCGATCTACATCGAGAAGAACGTCAAGCTGCGCCGCAAGATCAAAAGCGCCTTCACCTACCCGCTCGGGATCTCGGTGGTCGCGACGGGCGTCGTGCTCTTGATGATGGTCGTCGTCATCCCGACCTTCGAGGAGATGTTCGCCGACTTCGGCGCCGAGCTGCCCGGACCGACGCAGTTCGTCATCAACATCTCCCACTTCTTCGTCGATTACTTCCTGCACATCATCGGCAGCATCGTCGGGTTGATCCTGGGCTTCACCTTCTTCAAGAAGACGGAGTTCGGCCAGAAGACGATCGACACCGTGCTGCTCAAGGCGCCGATCTTCGGGCCGCTGGTGCGTAAGGCGGCGGTCGCCAAGTTCACCCGGACCCTGGGGACGATGATCTCCTCCGGTGTGCCGATCCTCGACGGCCTGGACATCGTCGCCAAGGCGGCGGGCAACAAGATCGTCGAGAACGCGATCTACTACACGCGCGACCGGATCACCGAGGGCAAGAACATGGCCGAGCCGCTCATGGAGACCCGGGTGTTCCCCCCGATGGTCGTCCAGATGATCGGCGTCGGGGAGGCGACCGGTGCGTTGGACACGATGCTCAACAAGATCGCCGACTTCTACGAGGAGGAGGTCGATGTGGCCGTGGACGCGCTCACCTCGCTGTTGGAGCCGATGATGATGGTCGTCATCGGTGGCATCGTCGGCGGCCTGCTGATCGCCATGTACCTGCCCATCTTCAACATCGCCGGTACGGTCACCAACGCCAAGTAAGCGGACCGACCGCGCATCGAGCCTATGGAACATCGCCCGGGACCATCGCTGAGCCTGCGAAAGAAGCTCGAATACCTGATGGTCATCCGTGTGCTGATGGTGACCCTCCTGCTCGGGAGCGCCATCATCGTCAACATCAACGATGTTGACAGCTTCGCCGACCCCTCCTACCTCGCGATCGCCACCCTCATCATCGCCACCTACGTCGCGACGATCATCTACGCGGTGCTCGTCCCGCGGCTCCAGTCGCTGGTGAGCCTGACCTACGTGCAGCTCATCGGGGACGTGGCGCTGTCGGCGGGGTTGATCATCCTGACGGGGGGGAGCAAGTCGATCTTCTCCTTCCTGCTCTACCTGACGATCATCAACGCGGCGATCGTCCTCGGTCAGTCGGGGGCGTTCATCATCGCGACGCTCTCGTGCCTGGTGCTGGTCGGGATCCTGCTGCAGGGGCTGGGCTTCTGGGGGATCGCGACCGGCGAGCTGGGGCTGCCCAAGCACATCGCCCCGGCGACGATCTACAACCCGGTGGTCCACATCTTCGCCTGCTACCTGGTGAGCTTCCTGGCCGGTCACCTGGCGTGGCGGCTGGAGGAGCAGGGGACGGAGCTGGAGCGGCGCAAGCTGGACATCGCCGAGCTTCAGGCGTTGACGCACAACATCCTGTCGTCGATCTCCGAAGGGGTGCTGACGCTCGACAACAAGCGGCGGATCCTGTTCTTGAACCACGGCGGCGAGCGGCTGTTGCAGCGGGTCAGCGACGAGATCTACGGGTTGGAGGTGAGGGGGTGTCTGCCGGAGCTGGCGGGCGCGGTGGAGGAGTTGACCGACGAGGCGTCGCGCCGCTCGGAGTGGAGTGGCTGGATACAGCGCCCGCTCGACGAGGAGGTGCGCTACCTGAGCGTCAGCCACTCGCAGCTGTACAACGTCGAGGACAAGCCCTACGGGCACATCTTCATCCTCAAGGATCTGACCGAGGTCCACTCCATGGAGCAGCGCATGCGCCGCCAGGAGCGGCTGGCGGCGGTCGGGCAGCTCGCGGCGGGGATCGCCCACGAGATCCGCAACCCGCTGGCGAGCATCAGCGGCTCGATCGAGATGCTCCAGGCGGTCAGCCAGGTGGACGAGGACGAGCAGCGCTTGATGACGATCGTGATCCGGGAGGTGGAGCGGCTCAACAGCTTGATCGAGAACTTCCTCGACTACTCCAAGCCGAGCCGCCGCGATCCGGCGCAGGTGGTGATCTTCGAGGTGGTGCGCGAGACGACGGAGCTGTTCGGGCGCGACACGGCGTTGGTGGGCGACATCCAGCTGGACGCCGACATCGAGGCGGCGCGCGCCTGCGTGGTCATGGGGGACAGCGAGGCGCTGAGGCAGGTGTTCTGGAACCTGCTGCGGAACGCGGCGCAGGCGATCGAGGCGGGTGAGGGGAGGATCGAGGTCCGCGCCGAGACGTTCCGGGGGGTGAGGCTGCGCGATCGGAGCTGGGAGCGGCTCGCGGATCAGGGCGGCGAGCACAACGCGCTGCGCCTGACCGTCTCCGACACCGGCAAGGGGATCCCGGGCGAGCTGCTGGAGCAGATCTTCGAGCCGTTCTTCACAACCAAATCCAAAGGAACGGGGTTGGGGCTTGCGACCATCAACCGAATCATCGAAGATCACGACGGCTTCATTGGAGTGACGAGTGAGGTCGGCGAGGGTTCGCTGTTTGAGGTGGTCCTGCCGTTTGAGCGGGATCCGAGGCTCACCGAAGGTGCGTCCGGCGCGGGCTCTGCGGCGTCGATCCACGTGGACACGGTGGACGTGGTGGCTCCGGCGGTTGAAGTGTCTGAGCAGCTGGTGAGCTGGAAGTAGGGAGGGGGGGCGATGGCGAAGATCCTGATCGTCGACGATGAGCTGAGCATGCGTGAGTTCCTCGGGATCCTGCTGCGGAAGCAGGGGTACGAGGTGACGAGCGTCAGCTCGGGGGAGGAGGCCGTCGCGCAGGTCGATCGCGAGTTCTACGATGTGGTGCTGACGGATCTGAAGATGAGCGGGATGAGCGGCCTGGACGTGTTGCGTCAGGTGAGCGACCGCTCGCCGGGGACCCAGGTCATCATGATGACGGCCTACGCGACGGCGGAGACGGCGATCAGCGCGTTGAAGCAGGGGGCCTACGACTACCTGACCAAGCCGTTCAAGGTGGACGCGGTCAAGGTGGTGATGGAGAAGGCGATCGAGAAGGCGGAGCTGGTCAAGGAGAACTTCAAGCTCAAGCGCCAGATCGCCGAGCAGAACCGCTTTGAGGAGCTGGTCGGCAAGTCGTCGGTGATGAAGCGCCTCTACGAGCTGATCGCGCGGGTGGCGCAGACGAAGGCGACGATCCTGATCACGGGTGAGTCGGGGACGGGCAAGGAGCTGGGGGCGCGGGCGATCCACAAGCGCTCCAGCTGCGGCGAGGGGCCGTTCGTGCCGGTCAACTGTGGGGCGATCCCGGCGGAGTTGATCGAGTCGGAGCTGTTCGGCCACGTCAAGGGGGCGTTCACCAGCGCCAACCGGGACAAGATGGGGCTGTTCCAGGCGGCGCACGGGGGGTCGCTGTTCCTGGACGAGGTCGGCGAGCTGCCGATGGTGATGCAGGTCAAGCTGCTGCGCGTGCTCCAGGAGAAGAAGGTCAAGCGGGTCGGGGGGCTGCACGAGGAGTCGGTGGACACGCGGATCATCGCCGCGACCAACCGCGACCTGCGGCAGATGGTCGAGGACGGGACGTTCCGCGAGGACCTGTACTACCGGCTCAACGTCATCCAGCTGGACATCCCGCCGCTGCGCGAGCGTCGCGAGGACATCCCGCTGCTGGTGCAGCACTTCATCCGCAAGTACTGCTCGGAGCACGGCAAGGCGTTCGAGGGTGTGGACGAGGAGGCGATGAAGATCCTGCTCAACTACCCCTACCCGGGCAACATCCGGGAGCTGGAGAACATCATCGAGCGGATGGTGACGTTGGAGACAGGGGAGTGGTTGACCAAAGAGGGTCTGCCCTATCATATGATGCAGGAGCAGTCGTTCAACAGCCTGGCAGATGATCTGGAGATCCCGGAGGAGGGGCTGGATCTGGAGCGGATGGTTGAGCGGTTGGAGCGCAACCTGCTGGTCAAGGCGCTGCGCAAGACCGGCGGGGTGCGCAAGCAGGCGGCGGAGACGCTGGGGATCAGCTTTCGATCGATGCGCTACCGGCTTGACAAGTACAACATCAGTGAAAAGGATCTGGAACTGTAACACTCTGTTCCAACAACACTTCAGGAGTGAGCTATGGGCACGAACAGGAACCTCAGGAGATCATCACGGCGCGGCTTCACGCTGGTCGAGTTGATGGTGACCACGGCGATCATCGGCGTGCTCGCGGCGATCGCGGTGGCGGGTTACATCAAGTGGGTGGACAAGGCGAGGCTGTCGAAGGCGGAGACGTTCCTGGCGTTGATCAAGACGAAGCAGGAGAGCTACCGGAACCGGTTCGGGTACTACGTGACGGCGCCCGCGAACCCGGCGGGCGACCCGCCGCTGACCGGCCACGTCAAGGATTGGGCGGACAACGCGGCGTGGAGCGCGCTCGGCGCGGATCCGGGCGTGACGCGGGTGCAGTTCCAGTACGAGACTCGGGGCGGGACCGGGACCTGCCAGGCCAAGGCGGGCGTCAACGGCACCTGCGGCGGCACGCCCACCGGCAACTGGTTCTGGGCCACCGCCGAGAACTCCAAGGTGGTCGTCATCGCCAACAGCGCTCGCCCCAACGTCTGGGTCATCAACAAGTGATCGGTCGCGCCACCTGAACGCGCCTCCGCTCGGCCCACACCCTGCCCAACGCCACGTTGTGAAGACGGCACCCACATGAGCAGACACAACAAGATCACCGAAGGCAGCGTCATCGAGGGCCGCTATGAGATCATCTCGAAGCTCGGCTCGGGCGGCTTCGGGACGGTCTACAAGGCGCGGCAGCTCTCCACCGGTCAGCTGGTGGCGATCAAGATGATGCACATGTCGCGGATGCCGACCGCGAACTCCGAGATCGTCGCTGGGCGCTTTGAGCGCGAGATGCGCCTCATCGCCCAGCTCAAGCACCCCAACGTGGTCCGCCTCATCGACACCGGCAAGACCGACAAGGGGGTCCCCTTCAACGTCCTGGAGCTGATCGAGGGGCAGCCGCTGGACGAGTACATCAAGGAGAACGGGCCGCTCGACGTGCGCAAGGCCCAGCACCTGATGTTCCAGGTCCTCGACGCGCTCAGCGCGGCGCACGAGGCGGGCGTGGTCCACCGCGACCTCAAGCCCAGCAACATCATGGTCACCACGACCGGCTACCGCCCCAACGCCACCGTGCTCGACTTCGGCCTCTCCGCGGTCATGGAGGCGGCGCGCCCCGCCGACTACGTCGAGCTGACCGCCCAGCTCGACTCCAACATGGGCTACGCGGGCGGCACCCCCTCCTACGTCGCCCCCGAGATGCTCCAGAAGAACCTCTCCACGCCGCAGTGCGACGTCTACGCCTGGGGCCTGGTGTTTCTGGAGTGCATGACCGGCTCCAAGGTCGTCGATGGCCCGACCGAGATCGCGATCCTCATGCGCCAGGGCTCGCCCGAGCCGGTGCCTATCCCGGACATCCAGCTGCCGCCGGTGCTGCGCGCGGTCATCTCCCGCGCCGTCGCCAAGCCGCTGGAGATCCGGTACACGTCCGCGACCGAGGTGATCCAGGACCACGAGGCGATGGCCAGCGGCGCGGCGCCGCTCCCCAACCCCGACCTGCGCGCCTCGCAGCTGTTCGCCCCGAGCTTCGCCGAGGCCGACCCGACCGATCAGATGCCGTTCACCCAGGACGACCTCAAGGCGCTCACGGAGGCGGCCGCCACGGATCCTGACGCGATCCGCCGCAGCTTCAACATCCCCACCACCCAGAACCCGGTCCTCCAGCGCGACAAGAAGGCCGCGCCCCCCGCGCCCAACCCCCTCCACGAGGCCTCCCCCCGCGACCTGCCCGCCGTGCCCGACGCGCCGCCCCCCAGCGAGCCCCCCACCGCACCCGAGCCCCAGGACGACGACTCACCGCGGCTGCCGCTCGCGGGGGTCCTCATCGTCGCGATCTGCGTCGGGCTCGCCATCTGGATCGGCGTCCAGTTCATCGCCAAGCGCTCCAAGCGCCCCAAGGCGCCCCCGATCCAGGCCGAGCGCGTCGAGGAGGCCGACGACGCGGACGCCGCCTCGACCACCCCGACGGCCCCGGCTCCAGAAGACGACGCCGGGAGCGAGCCCGCCGCACAAGACGACGGCCCGATCGCCTGCGAGGATCGCGCGGCGTGCGCGTCCCTCGGCGACGCGGCGATCTGCGGCCCGGACAAGACCTGCGTCCTGGCGACCAGCGAGCGCTGCGACATCCACCACGGGCCGCTCGGCGACAAGGACACCCTCCTCATCGGCTCCATCGCCAAGCGCAGCGCCGAAGGGGACAGCGGCTTCGGGATCACCCACGCCATCGCCCTCGCCGTGAGCGAGCTGAACCGCGCCGAGGGGTTGCCCTACAAGCTGGTCCACGTCGGCTGTGACTCGGGCGGGACCGGCGAGGGCGCGACGGAGGCCGCGAGGCACCTGATCGACACGCTGGGCGTGCACGCCATCATCGGCCCGGGGCGGAGCACGGCCTTCGTTGAAGTCAGCGCCCTGGCCGCCCGCAAGGGGGTGATGCTGCTGTCCCCGTCGGCAACCAGCCCCGTGCTCTCCGGCCTCCAGGACAAGGGGCTGGGGTGGCGCACCGCCGCGAGCGACCGCCACCAGGCGGTCGCGCTCGCCGACCTCCTCATCCAGCGCAAGCACGTCCGGGTGGCCGCGCTCGCCTTCGACGACGTCTACGCCCGCGCGCTGCTCGACAACATCCGGGCCCACTACGACAGCGCCACCAACACGAAGGACGCCATCTACGCCCGCGTCTACAAGGACACCACCGAGAAGGAGCTGCAAGACGCCGTCGCCGATGTCACCGCCCAAGTGCCTCGCGCCCAGGCCGTCCTCGTCCTCGGCCACGAGGAGGTCGCGCAGGTGATCAAGGCCCACCACGAGGCGTCGGGGAAGAAGCTCGCCCACTACGTCGTCTCCGAAGGGGGACGCAAGGATCCCACCCGCATGCTCCCCACCGAGCTGCCCCGGCTCGCGGGCCTCATCGAGGGGGTCGAGAACATCCACATGAACGGCGAGCTGTTCCAACGCTTCGCGGCCCGCTACCAGGAGCAGCACAAGGCCGCCCCGCCCGTTCACGCCGCCAACGCCTACGACGCCGTCTACCTGCTCGCCTACGCCTCGCTCCCGGCTGAAGGCGAGGCCGCGCCGACCGGCCCTCACGTCGCGAAGGCGATGGCCCGGGTCACCTCACAGGGCTGCGAGCCCGCGGAGTGCCGCGTCGAGGTCGGGCCGAAGGACATTTCGATCGCGCTGGAGCGCCTCCACAACGACCAGGCCATCAACCTGGACGGCGCCTCGGGGGCGCTCGACTTCGACCTCGACACGGGCGACGTCTCCGCCGACGTCGGCCTCTGGTCCATCACCAAGGCGAACCCCGGGGTCTTCACCCGGATCGGCGTCTACTCCCAACACGACGACGGGGAGTGGCAGTGGTCCTTTACCCGGTGAGGCAACGTGGGTGGTGTTGCGCCTGAACATGGGGTATACCGAGATCCTGGGCTGGGTAATCAGGGGGCTCAGCGTACCCATTGAGATGGCCAGGAACAGACAGATTCATGTTCACCCGCATTTCCAGACCGCGCTCGTATGCCCCCGGACCCTCGGGATACCCACTGCTCGGAAACCTCCCTCAGTTCCAACGTGACGCCCTGGGCTTCATGCTCCGCATGGTCCAGCAACACGGCGACGTCGTTCAGCTCAAGCTCGGCCCCGAGACCCTCTTCCTGCTCGGACACCCGGAGCACGTGCGCGCCGTGTTCCTCGATCGGGACGCGACCTTCTCCAAGGGAGGGCGCTGGGAGACGCTCAAGATGCTCCTCGGCGACGGGATGCTGACGAGCGAGGGCGAGGCGTGGAAGCGCAAGCGGCGCCTCGTGGAGCCTGCGTTTCACCGCAGCCAGCTCAGCCAGCTGACCCGGATGATGTCGCGCACGACCGAGGCGATGATCACCGCCTGGGGCGAACACGCCGATGACGGCCAGCCGTTGGACGTCTGCCCCTGGATGATGGAGCTGGCGCTGGAGATCGTCGTCCGGGCGCTGTTCAGCGGCGACGTCACCTCCGACGTGCAGACGATCAGCGACGCCTTCATGATCGCGCAGCGCTACATCTCCCGCATCACCTGGGATCCCGTCGCGCGGCTGCGCTCCCACCTGCCCTCCAGACGGCGGCGGCGGTTTGAGGAGGCCGTCGCGCAGCTCGACGCGATCGTGCTCCGCCTCCTGAACGAGCGCCGCCACAGCGAGCCCCGCGAGGATCTCCTCCAGATGATCCTCGACGCCGGGCACGGCGACGAAGACCGGCCGCTGTCGCCGCGCGAGCTGCGCGACGAGGTCCTCACCCTCATGATCGCGGGGCATGAGACGACCGCCAACGCGCTGGCCTGGACCTGGCACCTCCTGTCCACCTGGCCCGACGCGGCGCGCGCGATCCGCGATGAGGTGCGTGACGTGCTCGGCGATCGGCGCGACGTCGAGTTCGAGGACCTTCAGAAGCTGAGCTGGACGCGCAACGTCATTCAGGAGGTGATGCGGCTGTACCCGCCGCTGTGGTTCATCCCCAGGAGCGTCGAGCGCGACACCAGGCTCGGCGGGGTCCACATGCCCCGCGGCGCCATGGTCCTGGTCAGCCCCTACGTCCTCCACCTCGACCCGCGCTTCTGGGACAACCCGGCGGGCTTCGACCCCTCGCGCTTCAACGAGCGCCCCCAACCCTACACCTACCTCCCCTTCGGGATGGGCTCCCGCACCTGCCTCGGGCGCAACTTCGCGCTGATGGAGATGACCCTGATCGTCGCGATGGTCGTCCGCGCCTTCGACGTCGCCCGCGTCCCCGGCCACCCCGTCCGCCCCATGACGATGCTGACGCTGCGCCCCAGGTACGGGATCCGTGTCCAGCTCAGCCGCCCCGCCTCACCCTGAAGCGCGGGGTCACGCGTCGACCTCGATCGGGTAGCGCCCCGAGAAGCAGGCGTCGCAGTGCCCGCCCGGCGCGTCCTCGCCAAGCCCAGCGCGGACGGCCTGCATCATCCCCTCGACGCTGAGGTAGGCCAGCGAGTCCGCGCCGACGTGGGCGCAGGTCTCCTCGACCGACATCCGGTGGGCGATCAGCTGATCGTAGGTCGCCATGTCGATCCCCATGAAGCAGGGGTGGCGCACCGGCGGCGACGAGACCCGGACGTGGACCTCCGCCGCGCCCCCCTTGCGCAGGAGCTGCACCAGCGGCCCGACCGTGTTGCCGCGCACGATCGAGTCGTCGATCATGACCACGCGCCGCCCCTCCAGGTTCGCCCGCAGCGGGTTGTACTTCAGCTGCACGTTGTGGCGCCGCAGCCGGTCGTCTGGCTGGATGAACGTCCGCCCGATGTAGCGGTTCTTCGTCAGCCCTTCGGTGTAGGGCAGCCCCGCCTCGATCGCGTAGCCGATCGCCGCCGGGGTCGCCGAATCCGGCACCCCGACCACCACGTCCGCCTCCACCGGCGCCTCCCGCGCCAACGCCTCCCCGAGGCGCTGGCGCACCCGGTGGATCGACTGCTCCTCCAGCGTCGAGTCGGGCCGCGCGAAGTACACGTACTCAAACACGCACAGCGCCGAGGCCCGCTCCGGGCCATCCCAGCGCCACGACCGCACCCCCTCATCGTCGATCCGCAGCACCTCGCCCGGCGCCACCTCGCGGACGTACTCGGCGCCCACCGTGCCCAGCGCGCACGTCTCCGACGCCACCACGAAGCCGCCGCGCCCCCCGCCGCTGCCCTCCAGCCGACCGAGGCACAGCGGCCTCAAGCCGAGCGGGTCGCGCACCGCGTAGAGCGCCTCCCGCGTCAAGATGACCAGCGAGTAGGCACCCTCCGCCTCCCGCATGAAGGCGCGGATCCGCGCAGGCCAGTCTGGCCCCCCCACGTCGCCGCCCGGAGGCTGCGCGGCGAGCATCTGGATGATCAGCTCGCTGTCGCTCGACGAGACCAGCCCCACCCCGCGCTCCAGCAGGCGCTGCCGCAGCGCCGCCGCGTTGGTCAGGTTGCCGTTGTGGCCGATCCCCAGCGGCCCGTGCATGCTCTCAAGCAGGTAGGGCTGCGCGTTGCCCAGGTGGCTCGACCCTGTGGTCGAGTAGCGCGTGTGGCCGATCGCCAGGTGCCCCTTGAGCGGCTTGAGGTTGTCCTCGTGAAACACCTGGGTCACCAGCCCCATCCCCCGGTGGATGTGCGGCTCCCGCCCATCCCAGGTCGCGATCCCGGCGCTCTCCTGGCCCCGGTGCTGCAAGGCGTAGAGCGCGAAGAAGGTGGTCCGGGCCACGTCCTCGCCGCGCGCGTAGATCCCGAACACACCACAGGCTTCCTTCGGGTTGTCGCTGAACATGACGTTGTTCTCCTGGTTGCACACGGAAACGAACGGAACGCAGACTCAGACCTCGAACACCTCGCGCGGCAGGCGCGCGATACGCTCCGCCGCGGGCTGCTCACCCGGCTCGAACTCCAGCCCCGTCAGCCGCTCATACGCCGCGATGTAGCGCCCCGCGACCTGCGCCACGAACTCCACGGGCATCTCGGGGCGCTCGCCCTCCCCCTTGTAGCCCCGCGCCCCGAACCACAGCCGCAGGAACTCCTTGTCGAAGTGCTCCGGCGCGCGGCCCTCGCGCGTCGCCTCCTCGTAGCCGTCGGCCACCCAGTAGCGGCTGGAGTCCGGGGTGTGGACCTCGTCGATGAGCGCCAGCTCCCCGTCGATGAGCCCGAACTCATACTTCGTGTCCACCAGCAGCAGCCCGGCCCGCGCCGCCACCTCCTGGCCGCGCGCGAACAGCGCCAGCGCCGTCCGCTGCACCTCCGCCCACAGCTCCGGCGCCACCAGCTCGCGCTCCAACACCTCGGCGCAGGTCAGCCGCTCGTCGTGCTCACCCCGCTCCGCCTTGGTCGTCGGCGTGATGACCGGCGACGGCAGCCGGGCGTTCTTGGTCAACCCCGGCGGCAGCTCCAGCCCATAGGGCGCCTCGACCCCCTCGCTGTAGAGCGTCCACAGCGAGGTCGAGGTCGAGCCCGTGATGAAGCCGCGGACCACCACCTCGACCGGGAGCGGCTTGGCCTCGCGGGTGATCATGACGTTGGGGTCGGGCGTGGCGATCATGTGGGTCTTCACCAGATCGCCCAGGTGCCCGAACCACCAGGCGCTCAGCTGGTTGAGCACCTGCCCCTTGTAAGGGATCAGGCCCAGGACGCGGTCAAACGCCGAGACCCGATCGGTCGTGATGAGGATCCGGCGGTCGCCCGCCAGGTAGATGTCACGCACCTTGCCCTCGTCACGCTCCCCGAGGTCGGGTCGTTCGACGCGGGCGAGCGCATGCGGCGCGGCGGCTTGCAGGTGTTCCTGGGTCAACATGGCTGAAGGCGTCTCCTGGCGAGGCGCGGAAGGGCGCCCCGCGTGAGGCCCCCTCACGCGCGTGGTGTTTCATTCGAGGGCCGCGCGCAGGGCGCTGGCCATCCGACGGGCTCGGTCCGGGGCGTCGCCGAGGTACTCGGCGGCGTTGAGCAGCCCCCGCACCTCGTCGGCGGGGAGCAGCGCGGTCAGGCGCGTGTCGTCGCAGAGGCGCGCGGCGAGCGGGTTGGCGCCCCCGCCGCGGATCGTCGCCCAGGCGGCCAGGGAGTGCTCGCGGATCACCTCGTGCAGCACCTGGCGGTCCCCGCCGCGCTTGACCGCCTCCATCATCACCCGCTCGGTCGCCGCGAAGGTCCCGTAGACCTCCAACAGCCGCGACGCCGCCTCCACGTCCACCTTGAGCCCGCGGATCAGCTTCAACCCCCGCCGCAGCAGCTCGTCGGCGATCAGGAACGACTCCGGCAGCACCGTGCGGCGGTTCGCCGAGTCGTCCAGCGTCCGCTCCAGCAGGCTGTGCGCGGCGTTGTCCCACGCCACCCGCGGCAGCGCCGCCAGCAGCCGCGCCTGGCTGTTGATATTCTCCGCGTTGATCGGGTTGCGCTTGAACGGCATCGCGCTCGACCCCACCTGGCGCGACCCGAACGGCTCCGCCCACTCACCAAGCACCGGCGACTGGAGGATCCGCAGGTCGAAGGCGAACTTGTACAGCGTCTGCCCCAACCCCGCCAGCGCGCTCAGGATCTGGTACTCCTGCTTGCGCGGGCTCGTCTGGGTCGCCACCACCGCCGGGGTCAACCCCAGCCGCGACATCACCTTCGCCTCCAGCTCCGCCGGGGTCACCCCGGAGCCCTCCAGCAGCTGACCGTAGCTCGCCGAGGTCCCCGCCGCCCCTTTGAGCCCCTTGCCCTTGAGCCGCGCCCTCGCCCAGCTCAACGCCTCGTGGTCGTCGAGCAGGTCCTGGCCGATCTGGGCGAGCCGGTAACCGATGGTGGTCGGCTCCGCGGGCTGGAGGTGGGTGAACGCCATGGTCGGCGTGTCCGCCCAGGTCTCGATCGACCCCGCCACCGCCTCCATCAGCTCCTCGACCCGGCCCACGACCCGGTCGAGCGCCTCACGCAGGCGGATCGCGTCGGCGTTGTCCTCGATGTCCATCGAGGTCGCCCCGAGGTGTATGATCCCACCCCCGACCTCGCACTGCGCGGCGTAGACCCGCACCTCGGCCATCAGGTCGTGGTGTATCTCGGCCTCGATGGCATGCGCCTTCGCCATGTCGATGTCGCGCTGGTGGGCGCGCAGGTCCTCGACCTGCGCCTCGGTCACCAGCCCGACCTCGGACTGCGCCTCGGCCAGCGCGACCCAGATCCGGCGCCAGAGCTGACGCTTGTGCGACTGGCTCCAGATGTGGCGCATCTCCGCCGAGCCGTAGCGCCAGGTGAACGGCGACAGGAAGTCCTCGTAGTTGAACTCGCTCACGCCTTGACCCCCTCCACCCCGAAGGTGTCGAGCACCACCAGCTGGCGCCGCTCCGGCCCCACCGAGACGTAGCGGAACGGCACCTCGGCCAGCTCCGCGATCCGGTGCAGGAAGGCCCGCGCCGCCTTCGGCAGGTCGTCCCAGGTGCGGGCGTCCTGGGTGGACTGCTTCCACCCCGCCCACTCCTCGTAGACCGGCGTGACCCGCTCCAGGTCCGGCGTGTCGGGCATGCGCGTGATCTGCTCGCCGTCCAGCTCGTAGGCGACGCAGACCTTGATGACGTCGAAGTCGTCGAGCACGTCGAGCTTGGTGATCGCCAGCGACGAGAAGCCGTTGAGCCAGCTCGCGTACTTGATCGCCACCCCGTCGAACCACCCGCACCGCCGCGGCCGCCCGGTGGTCGCCCCATACTCCTTGCCGACGTCGCGCAGCTTCTCGCCGTCGGCGTCCAGCAGCTCCACCGGGAACGGGCCGCCGCCCACGGCGGTCGAGTAGGCCTTCACCACGCCGATCACCTCGGTGAGCGCCGTCGGCGGGACCCCCGCCCCGCTGAAGACCGCCCCCGCGGTCGGGTTGCTGCTCGTCACGTAGGGGTAGATCCCCCAGTCCAGGTCGCGCATCACCCCGAGCTGCCCCTCCAACAGCACGTAATGCCCGCCGCGGACCGCCTCCTGCACCATCGGCAGCGTGTCCACGATCCGATCGCCCAGCACCCGCCCCCACTCCAGGCAGGTCTCGACCATCTCGTCGAGGTCGAGCGGCGGCATGCCGAAGTGCGCCAGCGTCCGGTTCTTGCGCTCCAGGCTCATCGCCAGCCGCTCGCGCAGGTACCCGGGCCGCTTGAGATCGCCCATCCGAACGCCGCTGCGCGCCGCCTTGTCCGCGTAGGTCGGGCCGATCCCCCGCTTCGTCGTCCCGATCTTCGAGCCGCCCTCCCGCGCGCTCTCCTCCAGCCCGTCGAGCTTCGGGTGGTAGGGCAGCACGACGTGCGCCCGCTCGGAGATGTAGAGGTTGTCCAGCGACACCCCGGCCGCCTCCACCTCCTCGATCTCGCCGAGCAGGTTCGCCGGGTTGACGACCGTCCCCGCGCCGATCACGCAGCGGGTCTTCGGGTTGAAAATCCCCGACGGGATCATGTGCAGCTTGAAGGTCCCGTAATGGTTGATCACCGTGTGACCGGCGTTGTCCCCACCCTGAAACCGGATCACCATGTCCGCGCGCTGAGCCAGGTAATCGACGACCCGCCCCTTGCCTTCGTCGCCCCACTGGGCTCCCACAACCGCTGTGACTGCCATTCTACGACTCCTGTTGGCGTTGGCGCGCGCTACCCCGTCGCCGGATCAGTCCAGTCCGGCCGCGTAGCCCGCTCCGTTGGTGAACAGCGGCGGCGCCATCAGGCCACGCCCGATGCAACCGGAGGTGCTGTTCATGCTCCTCGTGCTCCTTCGGGTGAAGTCACACGCTCTGTCTCCATTTCCCTTGGGATACACCGATCGGCGCCCCCAACGCAAGGGATCCACCACAGCGCTCACTCCCACTCGATGGTCGCGGGCGGCTTGCTCGACAGATCGTAGGTCACCCGGTTGATCCCGCGGACCTCGTTTGTGATCCGATCCGCGATCAGCGCCAGCTTCTCGATCGGCACCAGCGCCCGATCGGCGGTCATCCCATCGACGCTGGTCACCGCCCGCAGCGCGATCACCGACTCATACGTCCGCGCGTCGCCCATCACCCCCACCGTCTTGACCGGCAGCAGCACCGCGAACGCCTGCCAGATCCGGTGGTACAGATCCAGCTCGTGCAGCATCTCGATGTAGATCCGATCCGCCTCCCGCACGATCGCCAGCCGCTCCTCGGTCACCTCGCCGAGGATCCGGATCGCCAGCCCCGGCCCCGGGAACGGGTGCCGCCCGACGATCTCCTCAGGCACGTGGAGCAGCCGTCCCAGCGCCCGGACCTCGTCCTTGAACAGCATCCGCAGCGGCTCGATCAGCTCAAACGGCAGCCGCTCCGGCAACCCGCCGACGTTGTGGTGGCTCTTGATCACCGACGACGGCCCCTTCACCGACACCGACTCGATCACGTCCGGGTAGAGCGTCCCCTGCGCCAGGTAGCGGGCGTTCTCGATGCTCCGCGCCTCCTCCTCGAAGACGTCGATGAAGATCCGCCCGATCGTCTTGCGCTTCGTCTCCGGGTCGGTCACCCCCGCCAGCTCCCCGACGAACTGCGCGCTGGCGTCCACCACCCGCAGCTCCACGTCGAACTCGCTGCGGAACAGCGTCGCCACCTGCTCGACCTCGTTGGCCCGCATCAGCCCGTTGTCCACCAGGATGCACACCAGCCGCGACCCGATCGCCCGAGCGAGCAGCGCCGCCGTCACCGTCGAGTCCACCCCGCCCGAGAGCCCACAGATCACCCGCTCATCCTCGCCGACCCGCTCCCGGATCTCGGCGATCATCGTCTCGGCGACCCCGGCCATGGTCCACGACCCGCTGGCGCCGCACAGCTCCAGCGCGAACCGCCGCAGCAGCTCCCGGCCCGCCTCGGTGTGGGTCACCTCCGGGTGGAACTGCACCCCGCAGATCGGGCGCCCATCGACCTGCACCGCCGCGACCACGCCGCCCTCGCTGCGCGCCGCCACCGACAGCGCCTCCGGCATCCGCTCGACCGCGTCGCCGTGGCTCATCCACACCACGCTGCCCTCCTCCGGCAGCGCGCCCAGCAACCCCTCGCGGGCCACCGGCTCGGTCACGATGACCGTCCGCCCATACTCACGGGTGTTGCCCGGCGAGACCTTGCCGCCGAAGTGCTCCACGATCAGCTGCATCCCGTAGCAGATCCCCAGCACCGGCTTGCCCAGCTCCAGCAGCGCCTCGGCGAGCCGCGGCGAGTCGACGTCGCTGACCGAGGCCGGGCCTCCCGACAGCACCACCCCGAGGCACTCGGGCGGCGTCATCAGCCGCGGGTCGTGACACGACCAGACCTCGGTGTAGACCCCCAACTCACGGATTCGCCGCGCGATCAGCAGCGTCGTCTGAGAGCCAAAGTCAACGATCAGGATGCCAGATGACAGGTTGTCCATGCAGGGTCCCCCCTTCCACGCCCACCGGAGAGGGCGCGGAGAGCGAGGCCAGGCCGCGTGGCCCGGCCTGTGTGGTTGTTCGATCAGTCGTTGGAGACGATGACGTCGTGCACGTGGCTCTCGCGCAGCCCCGCCGACGAGATCCGCACAAAGCGGGCGCCCTCCTGGAGCGCCGCGATGGTCGGGCTGCCCGTGTAGCCCATCCCGGACCGCAGCCCCCCGAGCAGCTTGTGAAGCACCGCCTTGACCGGCCCCTTGCACGGCAGACGCCCCTCGACCCCCTCAGGCACGAGCTTGTCCTTCGCCACCCCCTGCTGGAAGTAGCGATCGCGGCTCCCCTGGGTCATCGCCCCGATCGACCCCATGCCGCGGTACCCCTTGTACGCCCGACCGCCGTGGTAAACGACCTCGCCGGGCGCCTCGTCGGTGGCCGCCATCAGGTTGCCGATCATGACCGTGCTCGCCCCGGCGGCGATCGCCTTGACCACGTCGCCCGAGGCGCGGATGCCGCCGTCGGCGATGATCGGGACGCCCACCTTGTTCGCCTCCTGGGCGCACTCGGCGATCGCCGACAGCTGCGGCACGCCGACCCCCGCCACCACGCGCGTCGTGCAGATCGAGTTGTGCACAATGGTGTTGTTGGCGATGAAGCTGTGGGTAGGGCAGTCCACCTGAATGTCGTACACAGGAAGCTCAAGCTCAAGCTCGCGCCGCTCCAACATCTTGATGATCTGGTGCTCCTCCAGCAACCGCTTCTCATGGGTCACGTTGAGCCTGGAGACGAATGCCTCTCGACACTGATCGTCCGTGACACCCTCAAGCCCCCCTGCAGACGGAGGCTCCAAACGCGCGTTGGGAAAGCTGCCGTGGACGAGTTGACACACCACCCCAAACAGTTCGACCAGGCTCTGGGAGGTGTTCTTGAAGCACACGCGACCATCGGCTCCGATGAACCCATCGCTGTCCACCAGACCGTCAAGCAGGCCACCGAGGTACTCGGGGTTCCGGCACAGGTACTTCGTAGGAAGGTGCTTGTTCTCGCGCTTACCAAACTCCGAGAAGAGCCGAGCCCACTGAAGTGAGTAGAGGTGGATGTTGATAATCGACTTGTCTGGAGACGGTTCGACGTCCAGGCCCACGACCTCCTTGATGCATCGGCACAGCTTGGCCGCGAACTCCTCCTCGGTGCGGTTGAGGTACCAGCTCACACGACCCTGCACCGAGTTTCTGGACCGAGCCATGAACGCATACCCATCGCCCAGGAACATCCCGAAGAGGTACCCAAGCTCATAGGAGTCCGTGATCTCGATGTTGTAACGCGCGAGCTGCTTATCCTGGCGGATCGCGTGGTCACGCAGATCGATTGAGATGTCCTCCACCAACTCGAACTGGATGTGACGAGGTGACAGACAAACACCTCGGGTGACCTCTCCGATCTCCATCCAGCCCAGCTTCGACTGCCCCAACCGCGTGGGCTGCTCCAGCACCTTCGCATAACCCCTTGAGGCGAGGGTGGTATCGCTGATGCTGGAGAGATCACCGACGAAGAAGCGGTGGTCCGGCGTCACGATCGTTTCACGGTGTGAAGCCGTGTGGTTGATGGCCATCACCTTGCGCACCCCCGTGCACCAGGCCTCCACGACGTTCACCGGCTCACCGTGCATGTTGATGACTCGGTCTCCAGGCTTCACATCTTCGATGTTCTTGTAGGTCGCGTTGGCCATCAGGACCCGCGTCCCCGCCGCGAAACAACCTGGCCCAACACCAACCTTGACCGCGTTGGCGCCGGCCTCGATGAGCGCCCGGGTCGCCTCAGCGGTCGCCACGTTGCCCGCGATGAGCTGCTGCTCCGGGAACATCCCGCGCAGCTGCGCCACGGTGTCGATCACCTTGCGCGAGTGGCCGTGCGCCGTGTCGATCACGATCACGTCACACCCCGCCTCCACCAGCCGCTCCGCGCGCTCAATGTGCGCCTCGCCAGCACCAATCGCCGCGCCCACCCGCAGCAGCCCGCGACCGTCGGTCACCGCCATCTTCGCCAGGCCGCGCTCCTCGATGTTCCGCAGCGTCACCAGGCCGATCAGCCGCTGCTTGTCGTCCACCAGCGGCAGCCGCTCGATCCGGTGCTTGAGCATGAGCTGCTTGGCCTCCTCGACCGTCACCCCCTCGCGCGCCGTGACCACGTCGCGGGTCATGTGCTCACTCACCAGGGAGTCGAACGAGGTCTGGAACCGCACGTCGCGGTTGGTGAGCACCCCCACCAGCACCCCCTGATCGACCACCATCAGCCCCGACACCTTCTGCTCGCTCATCTGATCGACGGCGTCGCCCAGCGTGCGCCCCGGCGACACGGTCACCGGCTCCAGCACAAACGCCGACCCGCCCGTCTTCGCCAGCCGCACCTCCTTGGCCTGCGCCTCGGCGCTCATGTTGCGGTGGATGATCCCCATCCCCCCCGCCTGCGCCATCGCCACCGCCATGAAGCTCTCGGTCACCGTGTCCATCGCCGCCGACAGCAGCGGCATGTTCAACTCCAGCGCCCCGGTCAGCCGCGTCTTCAGCGACACGTCCGATGGGAGCACGTCGCTGGCCGCTGGCTTGAGCAATACATCGTCGAAGGTGAGCTTCAAGGGTGGTGTCTCGATCAGCATGATCGTATCCGCAGGTTGTAGGGGTGGTGAACGTGGGTGACGAACCCCGCAGGTGGTGAGCATGCCATCGGCACATCACCCGAGGTGGGATTGGTAGGACCAGATACCGCCTTCACCGGGCGCTGTCAACACCCACCAGGCGCTTTCAGCGGACCACCCCGACATCCCAGGGCGACCCGCCCAGCACGACGTCGAGCCCCACCAGGGCGCGGCATCTAGAAGTACGGGTGGTGAATCCGCTCCGTGAGGATGGAGGCCAGCTCCTTCACCCCGCGCCCGTTGCCAAAGAGCCGATTGAGCAACGACCCCTCGCTCTCATCCCACGACTTCGTGTACGCGTTGATCTTGCGCTGCGTCTCAGGATCCATGCCCTTGACGACCTCCGGCCTCGTGCCTGGCTGCGCAGGCGGCGCCTCATCGGGCCACCGGTGGGCCAGCGGCGCCCCTTCAAACTCGCCGGACGCCTGCGCCAGCCCGGACTCAACCGGCCCGGTCGCCCGACGCAGCTGCTCCAGCTCCTGCCCATCGAACCACACCCCGCCGCACGTCGCGCACACGTCGATCTCGATCCCCAGGACGGGGACGACGTACATGAGCTGCTGATCGCGCGGGCACGGGTGCTCAATGGGCCGCCCGCAAGGCTCGCACGCCGTCGTCCCCGGCGGGTACAGCGTGTCGCACCACCGACACCGCTGGGGGAGCTGGAGGCGCCGCGCCAACCCCTCGCTGGACAGCTCCAGCTCCGGGGCGTTGATCAGCGTCAGCAGCTCATCGCGGTCGAACCAGTGCGAGCCGCATTGGGAGCAGCGATCGTAGAGGATCTCGCCTTCGGTCAGCTCCAGCATCTCGCTGTGGCAGTTGAGGCAGGTGATCGGGGGGGTCTCGGTGTTCAACCTCGCGCTCCTCTGTTGAGAGATCATCAAACCAACGACGTGTACACGAGTATCCGCGCTGGACGCCTGTTCGGCAAGCTGATCTTCGTGGGCTTCGGACATGTCCAACCCTCGCACTGCTCAGCGTGGGACACCATCAAACCCGTCACCTCGGAGGCCCACCCATCCACTTGACCGGATGCGGCGCGCTTCAAGGTGAGGTGACTCCACACGATTGATTTTTCAGGTTGACCCGCCCCCAAAGGCGAGGGATAACATACACGTACACCCACGACTGCTCGTTTGAGCACGCGCTGAAGCTGCTCACGAGGCGTCAAGACGTTTGGAGAGGCTTCATGTCAACGCGAGGCTGGTACGAGTTCTATGTCATTGATGAGGAGCGGGACACCGTTGAGCTGGCGCTGCAGTTCTACAAGTGGGGTGACGCGACGTGGAACAACGCTCATGTTGAGCACAATCGATTCAAGGCGCTCACGCGGAAGTTCAACTCGACCCTCCCCCTTCAGCCGGTCGAGGACTTCTTCACGGACCAACTCGGCGACCGGGCCTCCAGCTTGAGCCAGGCCTTCATGCTGAGCTACACCTTCTTCCTGCTCCTCCGAGCCGACTCGATCCTGGACAACCCGTTCCTGACGTGGCGCGCCCGCACCAAGCCACTCGAAGACCAGGCCGATTATCAACTCGGCTACCAGGTCGGCCTCGCCGCCGCCCTTCAGGGTCAGACCATCCCCAGGCACAAGATCCGTGTCCTTGAGCGCGCCCTCTTCTCGCTCGCGGTGGGGCGGTACATCCGCAGGTGGTCGGAGTGGCAGGAGCGCCTGCCGTTCCTCGACTGGCTTCAGTACATCACCATGATCACCGACGACTCGGAGATGGGGCACATCCTCAGCAGCAGAATCCTGGCGTGGGACATCAGCTACCGATATCGCTTCTTCTTCCATGTCCCCACGCTGACTCCGCACCAGCAACGCATTCAACGTATCGGCGTTCAGTTCTGTAGCTCAAACGGCTCCAACCTGCTGGAGCGGGAGGCCGAGGAGCTAAAGCGGATGGCTGAGACCCGAGACGATCCGTACGACGACGAACTCCAGAAGCGGCATCAAGAACTCGCGGCGACGATTCAGGCCCTGGGCGTCGAGTATGAACGCCTGGATGATGTGCTCGCGGGCAGGCAGCTCAAGACGTTTGAACCAGGCATTGAGCGTGTCCTCAAGAAGGCGCCACCCCCGAGCGCGCTTGAACAGCTCCTCCATGACAAACATCACGAGGGGTTCCGCCCTGGCCTGGAGGCGGGCACGCGATACGCCGTGCAGAAGCTCGTGTGCCAACAGCGCCTCAAACGCCCCATCACCGAGGCGGAGCGCGACGCCCTCACACAACGGAGCCAGACCCTGAGCACCGAGGAGTTGTTGACCGCCCTGCTCGACCGCACCCCCGAGGAGCTGGCCGTGTGGCTCAACTCTCCCGCCGAGGCGCTTCAGTGACTGAGACCACACACGCGAACCTCGCACCACACCCCTCACTTCACCTCACACCACTCAGGCTCACGCGCCGAAACCACTGAACACAAACACAACCCCTCCACCGCCTCCCTACCCCCCGAAGCCTTCGTCACCCCTCGGCCTCTCCCTGCCACACCAGACCGCCATACCAAACTCGTATGCACGTCATAGGAAACAGTGGAACGGCTACTCTGTTGAACCTGCACAGCGAAAGCCCAGGTAGTGGAAGGCGTGTGACGGCGCGTAGAAGCCGCGATTCGCGGCCCGCAGGTTGACGCCGGAGAAGTACCAGCCACCGCCGCGACTGACGCGGTACGACCCGGAGGGCGGCCCTTCTGGGTTACGCATAGGAGCCTCTGCATAGTAGTCTGAGTCATACCAGTCACTCACCCACTCCCACACATTCCCTGCCATGTCATGCGCACCATACGGGCTCACCCCCTCCGGCTTGCTACCCACCTCCCACGTCCTATCCTCTCCGCACCCATCTCCACCATCATCCATCACCGCCCTGCTACACGACGCCTTCTCCTCACCCCACGGATACGTCTTCCCGTCCGTCCCTCTCGCCGCCTTCTCCCACTCCGCTTCAGTCGGAAGCCGACGCCCCTTCCACTCACAAAAGTCCACGGCCTGCTGCCACGTCACACAGTTGATGGGGTGATTTCCTCGATCCTCGTACCCCCAATTGCAATACGAGCTGTTCGTCCTTGTCCTCGCAGGCTCACCGCACTCCCCTGCCCTCACACACGCCGCGTATGCGTCAACCGTCACCTCATGGACGTCGATCCAGAACACGTCGAGGTAGACCTTCCGATGCGGTTTCTCAAACCTACCCGACCCCATGATGAACTCACCCGCAGGGACCATGACCATCCCCTTGTTGTAGATGGTCCCGTCCTCCGATGCCCCTTCATCACCGTCAGACTGTGAACGCGAGTCCGCAGCCGACCCACCGTCTCCCTCTGACCACTCCGACGCGAGCATCGCCAGTACAGGCACGCCGACGACCAGCAGAAGCGCGACGCCTACCACTGTGCGCACCGACACCCAACCGGACCTCGACACCACCTCATCACCCTCCGCGAGCCGCTCACGTTGAGTCGGGACACGCTCGTGCCGTGGCTTGACGGCGTTCTCCTCAGAAGTCCGTTCATGAGCCCCAGAACCCTCCCCATGATCCACCTCCCCCATCACACCAGGCGGCACTTTCGGAGCAGGCTCACGGTCTCGGCGGGTCTCGGCCTTATCACCGAGCGTTCGCGACACGTCCCCCTGAAGAACGGCCAGACAGCGCTCCGGGGTCACCTCGCCAAAGTCCAGGTCGGAGTAGAGCACCTTCAACTCGGTCAGGCGCTTCGCCTCGGACGTCGCCTGGATCAACCGCTTGAGAGCACTCCGCAGGCGCCTCCTATCCTCGCCCTCCTCGCCACCATCCCACCGCCTGGCGTAATGCGCCGCCAACAACTCCCACCGACCCGCGCGCCGCCACAGCTCCACCAACGACCTGTGTGCATGCGGGTGATCAGGAGCCATCTTCAGAATGCGCTGACACACCCCGAGCGCCGCCTCGGGATCGCTCAGACGATCTCGGTAGAGCGCCAGCAACGCCTCCAACAGCTCAACCTGGGGCGATGAGCGGGCGACCCGCTCGTAGACTTCAGCCAGATCATCCCACTGCTCATGCGCAGTGTGAATCCGCTCCAACGCCTCCAACGGCGCTGGGTCGCTCGGCTCAAGATCCATACAGGCGGTCCACGCCTCGACCGCCGCGGCCTCGTCGTCAAGGTGATGCTCAGCGATCTGCGCTCGCGCCGCCAGGATCGCGCGCTTGATCTCAACATCCCGCGCCCCATCGACCACCTGGCCCAACACCGCGAACAGGTCTCGCCATCGCGACGCCTGTTGAGCGACGCTCCACAATCGATTCAACCGGTCCAGCGTCGTCTTGTGAACGAACGCGTCACGAAGATCCTCAAACGCCCCCTCAGTCACCGCCGCGCGCTGCCCCGACGCAGTCGCCGCGTACATCGGAAACACCGGCAGCGCCGACCGCGCCCCCAGCAACGACCGCAGCGCGTCAGCGAACGCCCCGGCGTTGAGGTAGCGTTGCTTCGGATCAAGCGCCGTCGCCCGCTCCAGGATCGGCAGCAGCCCCGCGTCCGCGCGCACGCTCTCCGCGAACCCGAACCCATCGCGGTTGGTGTGGGCCATCAGATACATGAACACGCTGGACGCCTTCACGACCCGCTCGCCCGACAACGCCTCACCAAGAATCAGCCCCATCTGATAGACATCCAACGCCGGGCTCACCCGCCGCGTGTCCTCGATGTACTCCGGCGCCCAGTAGGGCGGCGTCCCTGGCGGAGCTGTCCCTGCTCGGTGACTCGTCACCGCCAACTCATCACGCAGTTTGCTGCGCTCGCGCGTCTCGACGGTCGTCTCGGGCAGGAGCCTCGCGATCCCGAAGTCAAGGATGATCAGCTGCTCGGACTCCCCCCGCGTCAGAAACAGGTTCGACGGCTTGAGATCCTTGTGCACGATGGGCTGAGGCAACGTATGCGCCTCGTTCAACCCCTCCAGGCAGTCCACGAACAGCCGCAACGCCCGCTCCCGCTCCAGCGGCCCGTTCTCCTTCAACTCCGCCGAGAGATCGTGCCCCAGCAAGCGCTCCATCACGATGTAGAGTTCACCGCTCGCCTCGAACAGACCCACGTCGTAGATGGTCACCACGTTCGGGTGCCGCAGCCGTTGGGTCACCTCCGCTTCTTGCAGGAACCGCTTCCGCTCCCCCTCGTCACCGGGGCGAAACACCTTGATCGCCACCTGCCGATGGGTCAGCCGGTGCCTCCCCTCGTACACCCGCCCGAACCCACCCTCGCCGAGCAGCTCGCCCACAACGTAGTTTCCCAGCGTGAGCCCCTGGCCAATCCGAGAGGATGTGTTTTCTGCCGCCATGCTGCACCTGCTTCAAACTGTGCAGGACGTATCATGCACTGCCCCTTCACCCGTGGCAACCGCCCTCGCCCCTCCACACCAACTGCACCGATCTTCAGCATTGAGGCTCATCCGTGTTTCGTAGTATACCCTGGCATTGACGATGACCACATCACCACCACAACCCAGCGCGCCCTGCGCTGCACCACAACCCAGGAGACACCGCCATGCTCCCCATCACCACAACCATCAGCCCCGACGGCCGCGTCGCCTCACGGACCCTCCCGCCCGACGAGGCCGCCGTCACGCTGACTGAACTGCTCAGCCACCGCGAGGCCGCCCGCGCGGCGCTCCCCGAGGGCTACAAGGGGGCCTTCGATGACAAGATGGACGCCGCCCGCGTCCTCCTCAAGCGCTTCCGAGCCCTTGAGGTCGAGTCAAACGACGACACCCCCGTCAACCCACCCGAACCCACCGAGGCGCTGCTCGCGATCGCCCCTCGCGATGAGCTGCTCAACGCCGTTCAGCTCGACCGGCTCATCGAGCGCCTCCTGCGCACCATGGACAACCTGACCATGGGGTACGCCGAGGGCCTCGCCGACGACCCCAGGACCGCCGCCGCGCTGCTCCTCCGCGGCCGCCTCTTCGACGTCGGGCGCCGCTACCTCAAGCGCCGCTTCCCTCGCCAGTGGTATGCCATCGACACCCGCCTCAAGGACCTCAAGCCCGAACACACCCAGGCGCTTGAGCAGCTCGGCCTGACCCTCCGATATGAGCAGGTCGTCGCCCTCAACGACTTCTTCGGCCAGCTCATCGGCGTCACCCGCGACGACTTCAACCCCGACACCGAAGCCGAGGTCGAGCCGCAAGACACCATCGACGCGGCGATGGACGACTTCACCACCCTCATGACCGGCCTCATCGGCCTCGCCAACGCCACCGCCCCTGCCACCTCCGACGCCGACGCGCAGGTACGAACCGCGCTCCTCGACCCCTACCTCAAACCCGTCCTTGAAGACGTCAAGGAGCGCAGCGACGCGCGCCGCGACGATGACACCACCGATGACGACGGTGGGGTGGAGGCGTAGGCCACGCCACCACCAACCTGCCGCCCATCCACCTGCGCAACAACCTTCAAAGCGGCAGGGGCGACAGCGTGATGAACCTCAAGACCCCTTCCCGGAACCCCCGCTGGATGATCATCACCTCAAAAGCCCCTGCGCGAAGGGCGGTTTTCGGTGATGATCATCTAAATCGCCCTCGCCGCACCCTCAGCTTCGATGATCATCACCGAAAACGCCGTCCCTGGATGCCGATCTGTTCATGATGATCATCATAAACGCCCTCCCTGAACCTGCTCGTTCGATGATCATCATCGAAGATCATCCTCCCGCCAGGTCCCTCGTCATGATCATCACCGCCGCGACCCTCCTGGAACCCTGGCCTCGATGATCATGACCCACCGCCCAGCCGCCACACCAGAGGGTGCAACCGCGCCCCGAATCTGTTAGCGTCCTCCCAATGCATCGAAGGGAGGAGGAGCATGACCCCCACCAACCCAACCGCCGCGCGGGGACACGCTGCGCGGTTCGCGACGCTCCTGATGACGCTCACGCTGCTCGTGCTCGGCGGCTGCGCCGAGGACACCATCCTGCCGGTGGACTCCGAGTGCGGCAACGGCGTCCGGGAGGGCGAGGAGGCGTGCGATGGGGCGAGCGAGGGGTGCACGGAGACGTGCGAGGCGGCGGAGGGGTTCACGTGCACGGACAACACGTGCGTGACCACCTGCGGCGATGGGATCGTGGCGGGCGCCGAGACCTGCGACGACCCGGACAACCCGGACTGCAACAGCGCGTGTCGCCTCGTGGGGGTTCGCCCGGGCTGCGACATGAGCGGGTATTGGATCGTGCGGCAGACCGATTTTTCGGTGGACGACATCTTCGGGGGGCTGCTCCAGACGTCGAGCAACTGGTACATCTTCGAGCTGGCCCAGGAGGGCGACGCGTTCGAGGTCCAGATCAGCCGCTATTGTGGGATCCAGGTGAGCGGGAGCGTGGACGTGACGCTCACGCCGGATGGGATCCGGCGCCTGTTGCCCTCCAACCCGCAGGGGCGCAACAACACCGCCCGTGACCCGCGCCGGGGCGTGAGCCGGGAGGTCGGGGACGGGACGTGTGAGTTCTCGATGGACCGCTGGTACATCGTCCGCGGGGTCGAGGAGAGCAGCGGCGAGTCGCCGTACCTGCCCGCGGACTTCTCGGCGCGCCCGGAGCTGGCCGACCTGCCCGTGATGCCCGACGTCGAGGACGACCAACGGATGAGCGAGGCGCCGATCGACGTCGAGGGCGCCGAGGACTGGGACGGCGACGGCCGCGACGGGCTGGCCTGGGTCGTGACCGGGGCCGCCTCGGGGGTGCGCAACTCGGTGCAGCGCGACTGGCTGGAGTACTTCTCCGACGAGGAGTTCTCGGTCGCCGCCGGGAGCAACGAGTTCGTCGCCGTCAGCCGCTTCGACAACGAGGAGAACATCCTCCACGCCCCCAGCGGGCTGCTGCTCGCGGGCTCGGTGCCCGCGCCCGACCTCAAGGGGCAGATCACCTTCCGCTACCTCGGGCAGACCCTCGACGAGCCCGCCGCCGCCGAGATCATCGCCGGGCCGCTCGGCGAGGATCTGGACGCCGACTTCGACACCTGCGCGCGCGTCCTTGAGGCGCTGCCCCACCTGGACTCCCAAGACCTCGGAGTTGAGCTGTGAAGTCCACCACCGCCGCCGCCCTCCTCCTCGCCGGAGCGACGCTCCTGCTCGCCCCCGCCGCCCAGGGCTCGCCGCTGTTCGAGCTGGCGGGCGACACCATGGGCTCCGGCGGGCACAACGCGCGCGCCGCCAGCACGAGCGCCGCCGCGACCTACTTCAACCCGGCGCTGCTGCCGCGGGTCAAGCAGGGGTTCGGGCTCGGGATGCTGGTCCTCAGCGACCAGATCTCCATGACCCTCGACGGCCGCCCCGGCGGAGACGTCCCGGTCAGCATCGGGCGCGACCGAAACGTGCGCGACGGCAACGGCGACCTCATCCCCAACGACACCTTCCCCACCGACTGGCTGGAGAACGGCTGCGACACCGGCGGATGCGACCCACCCTTCGCCCCCCGTCCTCGCCAGGCCGACGGCTCCAGCGGCAACACCCGCACCTACGTCGGCATCGGCCTCGTCAGCCAGCTCATCGACGACAAGCTCGTCATCGGCCTCCACGCCCTCATCCCGGTCGGGCAGTTCACCGAGGCGCAGCAGTTCCACGTCGACCACCGCGAGCAGTTCTTCTCCAACAGCCTCCACCCGGAGCTGTACTCCGACCGCCTCACCGCCACCAGCCTCTCCTTCGGCGCCGGGAGCCAGCTCCTCGACAACCTGTCGCTCGGCGTCAGCTTCACCCTCAACCTCCAGAACACCGCGGGCGCCGGCACCTACGTGCGCGACTCCGCCGACTACGATCAGCTTGAGCTGGCCACCGACGTCCAGGTCCGCACCGGGGTCAGCCCCCACTTCGGGCTCGTCTTCAGCCCCACCGACGACACCAACCTCTCGCTCACCGCCCACTCTCCCCAGAAGCTGGAGATCGTCACCCGCTTCGGCGCCGCCCTCCCCAGCGGCGCCGAGTCCGACACCACCCGCACCGCCGTACACGCCTACACCCCCTGGACCTTCGCGCTCGGCGGCGACGTCGGCCTCACCGACGAGTTCGCGCTGGTCGCCACCGTCGGCTACAGCCTCTGGTCCCAGTACGAGGACCGCCAGGGCAACTCCCCCGGCGACTTCTACGGCGACGACTTCGCCTGGAACAACACCCTCCAGGTCAACCTCGGCGGCCGCTACAGCGTCGGCGACGCGAACCTCTTCCTCGACCTCGGCTACCAGCCCTCCCCCGTCCCCGACCAGGACGGCGCCAGCAACTACGTCGACAACGACCGCGCCTCCGCCAACCTCGGCGGCGACTTCGCCTTCACCGTCGCCGACCTCACCCTCCGCCCCGGCCTCCAGGCCCAGATCCACCGGATCCTCCCCCGCTCCGTCACCAAGGACGATAGCCTGATCCGCGACGAGGTCCCCGACGACGCCGTCAACGGCAGCACCCAGGCCCCCATCGTCGGCCGCGAGGGGCTTCAGACCAACAACCCCGGCTGGCCCGGCTTCGCCAGCGAGGGCTGGATCTTCGGCGGGGCCTTCTCGCTCACCCTCGAATACTGATCCGTCAGCGCCGCGGCACCCCGAACCGCTCCCGATACCGCCTCAGCTCCACGTCGAGCGCGTCCGCGCTCAACCCGAAGTCACCCAACCGATACACATGACGCCCATAGCGATGTTGGGGCGCGCGGCGGCGCGACGCGTCGATCGCCCGGCGGGACGACGCGAGCAGGTCGAAGCCCGCGACCTCGTAGACGCGGGCGATCGCCGCGAGCGGGTCACGGACGAGGTCGTCGTAATGGATGTCGATGAAGCGGGCGCCGGGGTGCTCGTCTCGGGCGTCCATGCCGCGCTCCAACATGCGGAGGATCTTGCGGGACCAATGGGCGCCGACCTCGTGGGGATCGACGTGGTCGCTGAACACCCCGCGGGCGTGGGCGATCATGCTGGAGAAGGAGGCGATCGTGGTGAGCGGGTCGCGGTGGGTCCAGACGACGGTGGCGTCGGGGAAGGTGTCGAGCAGCGCGCCCAGCCACTCCAGGTGGTGAGGCGACTTGAGCACCCACTGGGACGGGCCGCGCTGCCACTGGATGCACTGGAGGGCGAGCGTGAGGTAGCGGTAGGCCGGGCGCTGATCCTGGGCTTCGAGCCAGGCGGCGAAGGTGGGGACGTGCAGCAGCGCCTCGGAGGCGGTGCTGAGGAAGGTGTGATCGAGGAGGATGACCTCCTCCTCGGGTGAGTTCACCTCGATGGGGTGGATGGCGAAGAAGTCGGGGGCCATGTAGGAGAGGGCGCGCTCGGCCTGACGCGCCTCGGCGACGCGGGGGTCGCCGCGACGGAGGAGGCTTGAGCGGCGAGGGGCGGGGTTGAGGGCTTCCCAGGAGAGGAGGGCGCGGAAGCGGGGGTCGGCGGCGATGAGGCGCTGGAGCAGCGTGGTGCCGGTGCGCTGGAGCCCGGCGATGATGATCGGCCGCTGTATGGGGGTCGCGGTGATCTCGGGGTGGGTCAGGGCGAGCGCCTCGACGCCGAAGCGGTTGGCGAGGTTGCCGATGAGGCGCTGTTGGAGGATGAGCTGGCCGATGGGGTGGAGGCGCGCCTCGGCGTGGACGGAGGCGAGCAGGTGGTTGAGCGGGGCGCGCCAGGCGGGGTCGGGGGCGTCGGGGAGGTGGGCGCGGCGCAGGGCGGCGCGCTCGATCGCTTCGGCGGTGAGGGTCGGGTAGAGCCCGAGCGCGTCGGCCAGCCGGTTGATGAGGCGGAGCGCCGTGGGGCGGTAGGGGTTGCGGTAGTCGGTGGAGGTGGTGCGCTCGGGGTTCATGGGGACAGCTCATCCATGGTGACGACCCGGGTCTGGGGTTGTGGGGGGTCGTCGGCGTGGAACCAGCGGAAGCACATCGTGCCCCGGTCGTGGCCGACGGTCTGGATCCAGTTGGGGTGGCCGGGGTCGGTGTGGGCGACGACGATGCGGACGGAGCCGTCGTCTTCGTAGGCGGCGGTGTGCTTGTTGACGTGGATCTTGAAGTAGCGGTAGTCGAGGCTCTCCATCCAGTGGTTGTTGAGCTGGAAGTTCCAGTGGAGGCACTCGGGCGGGGTGGCCTCGATGACCAGCGCCTCGTCGGGGCCGAGCGCCCAGTAGCTGTGGTAGTAGGTGATGTTCGGGTCGCCGCCGAACTGGGTGGAGCGCGCCGGGTCGAACAGTGGGAGGGTGTTGGTGTGGGCGGTGAACCCCTCGGCCCAGCTGGCGAACAGCGACGCGGCGCCGACCACGAGGTTGGCCGAGGTGGTCAGGCCGTGGTCGAGCGCCTGGGGCGTGAGCGGCGTGGGGCCACCCGGCCCGTCGAGGCGCTCGATGTGGAGCGACGCGAGCTGCTCCGAGCTTCGGTCGAGGAAGGTCTGACGGACGATCAGGGTGCCCGTCTCGGGCGTCATGGGGAGCCAGTTGGGGGCGTCGTCGGGGCGCTCGCAGCTCAGGACGATCTCAAAGGAGCCGTCGGGCGCCACGACCATGTCGCGCGCTTCGAGCTTGCCGGTGGGCGGCATGCCACCGCCCTGCCCGTAGTGGCCGACCTGGGTGTGAAAGGAGAGGATGTGCACGGAGCCGCGGTCGCCCGTGATCCGGTAGGTGTAGGCGCCGCTGATGGCGGCGTTCTGGTAATAATTATCGGGGTTGTCCGAGCCCATCTTGGCGGTCTCGTGGACGACGCGCTGGAGGACCGGGGCGCGGGGGTCGGCATGCTCGACGAAGGTCTGGAGCGCGGCGCGGGCGATGCGGCTGAGGTAGCGGTAGCCCTCGGCGCGGTTGAAGGCGTCGTCCGGTGAGCCGTCGCGGTCCATGATCATCCCGGCCATCTTGAGGGTGTCGCAGAACTCGGCCCAGGTGGTCCCGTCGAGGATCCGCGCGATCGCCTCCTCCTCGGAGCGTGGTTTGAACATGAGGGGCTCTCCTTTCCAGGGTTCAAGGGGTCGTCGGGAGGTCCATGTGGGGGCGGAGCAGCGCCAGGCTCTCGCGCCACAGCGCCGCGCCAAGCTCGGGGTCGCGGGTCTGGTCGGCGGGCTCCTTGCGGCTCATGAGGTGCAGGTAGAGGCCCGTCTCCTTGTCCAGCTCCGGGGCGCAGGCCAGGTAGACGGCGGGCTCGGCGGCGGCGAACGGGCTGCGGAACAGCAGCGCCATCAGCGGCGACAGCAGAGGCTTGACCCAGACGGGCGCCTCGCGGGCCAGGTTGCTGTTGACCGCCCCCGGGCACATCGCATGCACCGCCACCTCCACCTCGCCGCCTTCGCTCAGCGCAGCGGCGAGGTGGTTGGCGAGCGCGATCAGGAGCGCCTTCGTGCGCGCGTAATGCGCCATGCCGGTGACGGCGTTGTAGGGGGTGTACTCACCCAGCCGCGCTGGGTCGATGGGCGCCGCGGAGCGGTGCGCCTCGGAGGCGACGACGATGAGCCGCGGGGTGACCTCGGGCGCCGGGCAGTCGGGGCAGAAGCGGGTGTTGGGGAGGACGCCGTCGCTGAGGAGGCGATGCAGGAGCGCGACGTTGGCCAGGTAGTTGACCGCGAACATCAGTTCGAAGCCCTGGGCCGAGCGGCGGTCCGAGCGGGGCATGACCGCGGCGTTGAGGACGACGATGTCCAGGCGCTCGCCGTCCGCGGCGAGCCGATCGCAGAAGCGGCCGACGTGGGCGAGGTCGCTCAGGTCGATGGAGCGCATCTCCACGCGCGGCGAGGTTGGAGGGGAGAGCCGGGCGGCCTCGCGGCGGACCGCCTCACCGGCCTCGGGGATGCCGCTCCGGCAGGCCATCAGGACCCGCGCGCCGCGGGCGGCGAGCCGGATCGCGATCGCCTTGCCGAGGCCGCTGTTGGCGCCGGTCACCAGGGCGGTGCGGCCGTCGAGCCGATCCGCGTCGGTCAGTTGCCCGATCGGCTGGGATGGGCGAAACTGATCGCGAACCCCCGCGAGCGTCGCGGTGATGGGGTTGTCTAGCCGTCTCTCGGTCATGGGATCCGCGCCGGGCTGTCGTGCGAGGTCAACACATCGTCTGTCGCTCCATCATAGCACCCCTCATCGGTTGAAGCACCATGCCTGCACCACCCCACACCCTGGCGCGCATCACCCGAGAGGCGCTGGTGAGCGCCCGCCGCGGCTCACGCCTCCCGAGCGCGGCGATCGAGGCGTCCGCGGTCATCGCGGCGCCGATCGACGCGGTCTGGGCGACGCTCTCCGACCTGGAGGGGTACGGGGGCTGGAACCCGTTCACGCCGCGCGTGGACGGGGCGCTGGAGGTGGGCGCGGACGTCGCGCTGCACGTGCAGATGAAGGCGCCCCCGGCCAGGCGCCTGCGCCAGGTCGAGCACGTGACCTGCGTGGAGCCGGGGAGGCGCGTGGACTGGGGGACGATGATGGTGGGGCCGATGGCGCTGCGCGCCAACCGCACGCAGCAGCTTGAGGCGCTCGGGCCGGAGACGACCCGCTACTGGACGGAGGATGTGTTCTCGGGGCTGCTCGTGCCGCTCGTCATGGCCCTCTACCGGGGGTCGATACAGCGCGGCTTCGAGGGCGTCGCGCAGGGGCTCAAGGCGACCTGCGAGCGCTGAGTTCAGATCCAGTCCTGAAGCGCGAACACGTCCACGCTCCCGGAGCGCTCCCGCTCCATGGCGTCCACGGCGGCCTCGGCCGCCGAGAGGGTCGTGATGCAGGGGATGCCGAGCGCGAACGCCTCCATCCGGATCGCCTTCTCGTCGTAGAACGAGCTGCGCCCGAGCGGGGTGTTGATGACGAGGTCGATCTGCCGCTGGGTCATCATGTCCACGACGTTGGGGCGCCCCTCGTTGACCTTGTAGACGAGCTGCGCGGGCAGCCCCTCGTCAAACAGGTGCAGCGCCGTCCCCCGGGTGCCGACGATCCCGAAGCCCATCTCGTGGAGCCGCCGGGCGATGTCGAGCGCCGCCTCCTTGTCGTTGTCGTGCACCGACATGAACACGGTCCCCTCGGTCGGCAGCGTGATCCCCGAGCCGTACAGCGCCTTCAAGAACGCCTCGCCGGGGCTCTCGCCCACGCCCATCACCTCGCCGGTCGAGCGCATCTCGGGGCCAAGCAGGATGTCCACGCCCGGGAACTTGTTGAACGGGAACACCGGCGCCTTGGCGTAGAAGTGCTTGGGGACCGGCTCGGCGGTCAGGCCGACCTCCGCCAGCGTCTCGCCGAGCATGATCCGGGTCGCGTAGCGCACCAGCGGCAGCCCGGTGGCCTTGGCCAGGAACGGCACGGTGCGCGAGGCGCGCGGGTTGACCTCCAGGACGTAGAGCAGCCCGTCGCGCTCGGCGAACTGGATGTTCATCAGCCCGTGAACCCCGAGCTTGAGCCCCAGCTTGTGGGTCACGTCGCGGATCTCGTCGAGGATGTGGGGCTTGATCTTGTAGGGCGGGTACAGCGCCGTCGAGTCCCCGGAGTGGACCCCGGCCTCCTCGACGTGCTCCAGGATCCCGGCGATCACCACCTGCTCGCCATCGGCGAGCGCGTCCACGTCGTACTCGAAGGCGTCCTCAAGGTACTGGTCGATCAGCACGGGGCGGTCGTCGGTGACCAGCGCCGCCGTCTCCAGGTAGCGCTTGACGTCGTCGGGCTCGTACAGGATCCGCATCGCCTGGCCGCCGAGCACGTAGGAGGGGCGCATCAGGACCGGGTAGCCGATCCGCTCCGCGACCTCCAGCGCCTCCTCCATCGAGCGCGCCGTCCCGTTCTCGGGCTGACGCACGCCCAGCTCCGCCAGGAGCGCCCCGAAGCGGGTGCGGTCCTCCGCCAGGTCGATGGCGTTCGGCGACGTGCCGAGCACCTTGACCCCGGCCGCCTCCAGCGCCTGGGAGAGCTTGAGCGGGGTCTGCCCGCCGAGCTGCACGATGGCGCCCATCGGCTTCTCCCGGCGCGCCACCTCCAGCACGTACTCCAGCGTCAGCGGCTCGAAGTAAAGGCGGTCGGCGGTGTCGTAGTCGGTGCTCACCGTCTCCGGGTTGCAGTTGACCATGATCGTCTCGACGCCGATGTCGTTCAGCGCGTAGGCGGCGTGGCAGCAGCAGTAATCGAACTCGATCCCCTGCCCGATGCGGTTCGGCCCCGAGCCGAGGATCATCACCTTGCGGGGGTTGTCGCTGGGGTCGGCCTCGCAGCGGCTCTCGTACGAGGAGTAGAGGTAGGGCGTGTAGGACTCGAACTCCCCGGCGCAGGTGTCCACGCGCAGGTAGGCCGGGCGGACCCCCGCCTCATGCCGTTGCCGCCGCACCTCACCCTCGGGCACCCCGAGCCACTCGGCGATCTGTTCGTCGCTCGCCCCCTCGCGCTTGACCGAGTGCAGCACCTCCACCGGCAGGACGCCGTCGGTGGCCGACTCGCGCACCTGGCGCTCGGTCTCGACCATGTCCACGAACTGCCTCAGGAACCAGGGGTCGATCAGGGTCAGCCCGTGCACCTCCTCGACGCTCCGACCGGCGCGGATCGCGGCGAACGCGGCGAAGATCCGCTCCGGGCTGGGCGTGGTCAGATCGGCGTCGCTCCAGGGGGTCTCCAGGGAGGGCTGCGGCAGCTCCAGCGACGCCACCCCCTTGCGGAGCGCCTCGCGGAACGTGCGCCCGATCGCCATCACCTCGCCGACCGACTTCATCTGCGTGTCCAGCCGGGGCTTGGTCCCGGGGAACTTGGCGAAGTCGAAGCGGGGGATCTTGACGACGACGTAGTCGATGACCGGCTCAAAGCAGCTCGGCGTGGTCTGGGTGATGTCGTTGGGGATCTGATCGAGGGTGTAGCCGAGCGCCAGCTTGGCGGCGATCTTGGCGATCGGGAAGCCGGTCGCCTTGCTGGCCAGCGCCGACGAGCGCGACACCCGCGGGTTCATCTCGATGACGTGCAGCTCGCCGTCCTCGGGGTTGACCGCGAACTGGATGTTGCTCCCGCCGGTCTCGACGCCCACGCGACGGATGATCCGCAGCGCGGCGTCGCGCATCTTCTGGTACTCGCGATCGGTGAGCGTCTGGGCCGGAGCCACGGTGATGGAGTCGCCGGTGTGGACCCCCATCGGGTCGAGGTTCTCGATGCTGCAGATGATGACCACGTTGTCGAGGTGGTCGCGCATCACCTCCAGCTCGTACTCCTTCCACCCGATGATGCTCTGGTCGACCAGCACCTGGTTGTTGGGGCTGGCCTCCATGCCCCGGCGGACCACGGCCTCGAACTCCTCGACCGTCTCGGCGATCCCGCCGCCCGTGCCCCCGAGCGTGAACGACGGGCGCACGATCGCGGGCACCCCGATCTTCTCCAGCGCCTCGGGGATCTGCTCGACGCGGTTGACGATCATCGACCGCGGCGTCTTGAGGCCGATCTCGACCATCGCGGCGCCGAACTGCTCGCGGTCCTCGGCCAGGTCGATCGCCTCGACGCTGGCCCCGATCAGCCGCACCCCGTATTTTTCGAGCACCCCGGCCTTCTGGAGGCCGATGGCGAGGTTGATGCCGGTCTGCCCGCCGACGGTGGGGAGGATGTCGGTGGGGCGCTCGCGGGCGATCACCTTGGCGATCGACTCCACGGTGAGGGGCTCGATGTAGGTCCGATCGGCCATGGCGGGATCGGTCATGATCGTGGCGGGGTTGGAGTTGACCAGGATGACCGTGGCGCCCTCTTCGCGCAGCGCGCGACAGGCCTGGGTCCCTGAGTAGTCAAACTCACACGCCTGACCAATGACGATCGGCCCGCTCCCGATGACCAGGATTCGTCGTCCGCGTCCTTTCATCGTCTGGCTCGCTCCATGAGGTCTACAAACTGTTGAAACAGGTGATGGCTGTCGTGGGGTCCGGGGCTGGCTTCGGGGTGGAACTGCACCGAGAAGGCCGGGTGGCGCTTGTGGCGGATCCCGGCGATCGTCTCATCGTTGAGGTTCAGGTGGGTGATCGCCACCTCCCGGCCGTTGAGGCTCGACGGGTCGATCGCGAAGCCGTGGTTCTGGGCGGTGATCTCCACGCGCCCGGTGTCCAGGTCGCGCACCGGGTGGTTGCCGCCGCGGTGGCCGAAGCTCATCTTGTAGGTCCGGCCGCCGACGGCCAGCCCGAGCAGCTGATGCCCCAGGCAGATCCCGAAGATCGGCACCTCGCCCAGCAGCTCGCGGATCGTCTCCACCGCGTACTGCACCGGCTCCGGGTCACCGGGGCCGTTGGACAGGAGCACCCCGTCGGGCTTCAGCGCCCGGATCGCCTCGGCGCTCGTCGTCGCGGGCACCACCGTCACGCGGCACCCCACCCGGGCGAGCTGCCGCGCGATGTTGCGCTTGAGCCCGAAGTCCATCGCCACGACGTGCAGATCGCCGGCGCCGTGCTCCCAGGGCGCCTCGGTCGTCACCCGGCTCGCCAGGTCGAGCCCCGCCATCGGCGGGACCTCCTTCGCCTCGGCGACGTAGCCCTCGACCACGCCCCGGATCGCGTCGGGCAGCGCCTCGACCTGACCGGCGATCGGCACCCAGGGCGCGTCGTCCGGCAGGGGGCGAATCACCCCCCGGAGCACCCCCCGCGACCGGATGTGGAGCACCAGCGCCCGGGTGTCGACGTTCGACAGCCCGGGGATGCCCGCCCCCTTGAGGTAATCGTGCAGCGACGCGTTCGAGCGCCAGTTCGACGGCGTCGGGTGGTAGTCACGGACGATCAACCCGGCGGCGCTGGGCGTCGCCGACTCGATGTCCTCCGCGTTGACCCCGTAGTTGCCCACGTGGGCTGTGGTCAACGTCACCACCTGCCCCTCGTACGACGGGTCGGTCAGGATCTCCTGATACCCCGTCAGCGAGGTGTTGAACACCACCTCGCCGCCCATCGTCGCAGGCCCACCGAACGGTCGGCCCGTAAAGTAGTTGCCGTCTTCAAGGACGAGTATACCGCGCTTCATCTCGACTCCTGTCGGGTCCGGGCCACCTCAACCCCGTCTTTCGGCACGGCACACTACGTTGGAGCGACGCGCTGCGTCAACCCGCCCCCCCCTGAAATCATGGACTGATCCTGTCCGAAATGACCCGACCTCGCCCCAACCGACCCAACGACGCGATATGGCGCGCATTTTTTACGCACAACCCCTCGCCTGCGAAAATCATGCGCCCAAACACCTCCCCTGGATCGCCCCGTCCCCTCTCCAAGGGGCGGAGCGGTCATGGCACTGTACGTGCAATAAATGCACAGCATCACCAGGGGCCTGGACAGGCCCTCCCAACCAGTTGGAGTCACACCATGATGGACGTCCTCTTCCCCCGCAACGAGCACACCATCGATCGCGCCGTGCGCGTCGTCCTCGGCCTCGCGCTCCTGAGCCTCGTCTTCTTCGGCCCCCAGACCCTCTGGGGCCTCGTCGGCGTCGTGCCGCTGCTCACCGGCCTCGTGGGCTCCTGCCCGCTCTACCGCCTCATTGGCTTCAAGACCTGCTCGGGCGAAGGGTGCGCCTGATCGCGAGAGCGACGCCCTGACCCGCGGACGGCTGGAGGCCCACACCATGTTGAAGAGTCTGCGACAGCAGCTGCGCTCGACCCTGGCCGGGCCGTTCGACCGCGACTACAGCGAGCTGCGCTTTGATGACCGCGGCCACGGGTACGACCCGTTCGGCGCCCACCGGGACTGGGTCGAGGGCGCCGCCGCCGTCATCGCCCCGCTCTACCGGTGGTACTTTCGGGTGCGCTCCTACGGCTCGGAGCAGATCCCGGCGTCTGGCCCCGTGATCGTCGCCAGCAACCACAGCGGCACCCTCCCGTTCGACGGGGCGATGCTGTACATGGACATCGTCCACCACACCAACCCGCCGCGCCTCCCTCGCCCGATCGTCGACCTGTTCGTCCCGTCCCTCCCCGTCGTCGGGACCACCTTCTCGCGCCTCGGCGTGGTGGCGGGCAGCCGCGGCAACGTCCACCGCCTCCTCAACCGCGGCGAGCTGCTGCTCATCTTCCCCGAGGGCACCCCCGGCATCGGCAAGCCCTTCTCCGAGCGCTACCACCTCCAGACCTGGCGCGAGGGCCACGCCGAGCTGGCCATTCGCCACCAGGCCCCGGTCGTCCCGGTCGCCATGATCGGCCCCGAGGAGCAGATGCCCCAGATCGCGCAGATCCCCGTCAGCCTCTTTGGCGCCCCCTACCTGCCGATCCCGCTGACGCTGCTCCCGCTCCCGGTCCGCTACCACATCCACTACGGCGCCCCCATCCCCCTGCACCGCGACTACCGCCCCGAGCAGGCCGACGACCCGGCGATCGTCCACGAGGCCGCCCAGCGCATCAAGGACGCCGTGCAGTGCCTCCTCGACCACGGGCTTCGCCAACGCGAGGGGGTCTTCACATGAACCGCCACCTGATCACCGGCGCCACCACCCCGCTCGGCCGCGCCCTCATCGCCGAGCTGCTCGCCGCGCCCGACACCGAGGCCATACTCGCCGTCGGCATCGAGCCCCCCTCCCGGGTGGACCTCCCCGACGACCCGCGCCTGACCTACACCCGCGCCAACCTCGCGCGGAGCCGCAGCATCCGCAAGCTCCTCTTTGGCCCCGCCAAGGACCTCAAGCTGACCACCATCGCCCACCTCGCCCAACACCGCAGCGCCGCCGCACAGGGCCGCGAGGCCTACGCCCTCAACGTCGAGAGCATCCGCGACCTCATGCCCATGGCCGAGCGCCACCCCACCCTGCGCCGCTTCGTCTACCGCAGCTACGCCGAGGTCTACGCCGTCCGCGCCGACAAGCCCCAGATCCTCGCCGAGGACCACCCCCTCAACCTCGCCCCCCGCACCCCCCAATGGATCCGCGACCGGGTCGAGGCCGACCTCACCGTCTGCACCCGCATGGGGATGTCGCCGCTCAGCATCAGCGTCCTTCGCTTCGCCGAGTGCCTGGCCCCCGACATGGGCAGCCAGCTCCACGACTACCTCCAGTCCCGGGTCTGCTTCCGCCCGCTGGGCTTCGACCCCATGCTCAACCTCACCACCGTCGCCGACATGGCCCGCGCGCTCGCCCTCGCCCTCCGCTCCGAGGCCCAGGGCGTCTTCAACATCCCCGCCTGGGACACGCTCCCCCTCTCCCGGGTGATCCAGCTCGCCGGGCGCCGCGCCGTGCCCGTCCCCGGGCCGCTCATGACGCCGCTCTACGCGATGCGCTCGCGCACCCTCGGCACCGACTTCCGCTACGACCTCAACGCCTGGCGCTTTCACTTCAGCGGCGTCCTCGACGGCTCCCGCGCTCGCCACGTCCTCGGCTTCGACCCCACCCACCCCATCGACTGGGCCACCCTCGCCGCCCTGCTGCCTTGACCCCTTTGGCGATCGCCCCATCGCGCGTGCAACTCCAGCGGCTCCGTGGTAGTCTCTGAAACACGTTTCAGTCGCTCGAACAGGGGAGGAGCAGCCGATGACACGCGCCGCGGTGATGTACGATTTCATGACCCCTCTGGAGGTGGTCGAGGTGGAGCTGCGCGAGCCAGCGCCCGACGAGGTGGTGGTTCGGATGGCGGCGAGCGGGATGTGCCGGACCGACCTCTCCGTGATCCAGTGCAAGCTCCCCTACCCGCCCCCGGTGGTGCTCGGCCATGAGGGCGCGGGCGTCGTGGAGTCGGTGGGGTCGGGCGTGAGGCACCTCAAGCCCGGCGATCGGGTGGTGCTCTCGGGGATCACCCACTGCGGGCGCTGCCGCTACTGCCTCGACGCCACCCCGCACCTCTGCCCGACGGGCGTGCAGGCCGCCATCGACGGCCAGGACTACGTGTTCCGCCGCAACGGCGAGGACATCGCGCGCTTCGTGGGGCTGGGGACGTTCGCCGAGCGGACGGTGGTGCGGGCCAGTCAGGCGATCCAGATCACCGACGACATCCCGCTCGACCGCGCCTGCCTGATCGGCTGCGCCGTGATCACTGGCGTGGGCGCCGTCTTCAACACGGCGCGCCTGCGCCCCGGCGAGACGGCGGCGGTGTTTGGCTGCGGCGGGGTGGGGCTGAACCTGATCCAGGGCGCGCTGATCGCCGGGGCCAGCCAGGTGATCGCGGTCGACACCGACCCGGCCAAGCTGGAGGTGGCCACCCGCTTCGGCGCCACCGCCACCGTCCAGCCCACCAATGAGGACGACGCCCCCGAGGCGATCCAGGCGCTCACGGGCGGCCTCGGCGTCGATTACGCCTTCGAGGCGGTGGGTCAGGCGGGGGTCATCCGTCAGGCGTTCATGGCGGTCAAGCGCGGCGGGCGCGCCGTCGTCGTCGGTGTCCCCGGCTTCGGCGTCGATGTGGAGCTGCCCGCCTGTCTGTTCGCGCTGGAGGGGCGCTCGATCCTCGGCTCCCTGTTCGGCGACGCCCACATGGCGCGCGACGTCCCGCGCCTCATCGCCCTGGAGCGGCAGGGGCGGCTCGACCTGGAGGGGCTGATCACGCGCCGCATCGACCTGAGCGACATCAACGACGCCATGGACGCGCTGGACCGCGGCGACGGCGTCCGCAGCGTCATCATCTACCCCGAGGTCAGCGCATGAGCGTTCACGTCATCGGCGTCGGCATGACGCCCTTCGTCAAGCCCGCCCAGGAGGGCGCCGCCGACTACCACGAGATGGCCCGCGAGGCCGGGCTCGCCGCCCTGGCGGACGCGGGCGTCGCCTACGACCTCATCGAGCAGGTGGTGACCGGCTACGTCTACGGCGAATCGACCTCGGGGCAGCGCGCCGCCTACGAGCTGGGGCTGACCGGGGCGCCGATCTACAACGTCAACAACAACTGCGCCACCGGCTCCACCGCCTTGATGCTCGCCAAGCAGCTGGTCGAGGGCGGGAGCTGCGACTGCGCCCTCGCGCTCGGCTTCGAGAAGATGGAGCGCGGCCCCCTCGGCTCCCACTACAAAGACCGCGCCCACCCGGTCGAGCGCCACTACGCCCGCATGGGCGAGCTGCGCGGCTGGAGCCGCAGCCCCGCCACGGCGCAGCTCTTTGGCAACGCCGGGCTGGAGCACATGGAGCGCCACGGCACCCGCGCCGAGCACTTCGCGCAGGTCGCCGTCAAGAACCACCGCCACTCCCAGGCCAACCCCTACGCCCAGTTTCAGGACGCCTACACCCTCGACGAGGTGCTCGGCTCCCCCACCATCCACGACCCGCTGACTCGCCTTCAGTGCTGCCCCACCTCCGACGGCGCGGCCGCCGCGATCGTGGCCAGCGACGCCTTCGTCGCCCGCCACGGCCTCCAGGAGCGCGCCGTCACCATCCGCGCCATGACCATGACCACCGACCTGCCCAGCAGCTTCTCGGGCGGCTGCATCGAACTCGTCGGCGTCGACATGACCCGCGACGCCGCGCGGCGCGCCATGGCCACTGCGGGCGTCTCCCCTCAGGACCTCGACGTGATCGAGCTGCACGACTGCTTCTCGGTCAACGAGCTGCTCACCTACGAGGCGCTCGGGCTGTGCGATGAGGGCGGCGGCGGCGAGCTGATCGCGTCCGGCGCCGTCACCTACGGCGGGGAGTGGGTCGTCAACCCGTCCGGGGGCTTGATCTCCAAGGGGCACCCGCTCGGCGCGACCGGGCTGGCGCAGTGCGCCGAGCTGGTCTGGCAGCTCCGCGGCGAGGCGGAGGGGCGCCAGGTGGCGGGCGCCGAGGTGGCGCTCCAGCACAACCTGGGGATGGGCGGGGCGGCGGTCGTGACGGTCTACAGCCGTGGGTGATCAGGGCCGCTCCGAGCCCACCACCCACACCGCGAAGTAGGACGACGCCCCTCCGAACGCGTGCCCCAGCGCCCGCTTCGCCCCGTCCACCTGATGCTCGCCCGCCTGACCGCGCACCTGCATGGCGGCCTCGGCGAACCGGATCATCCCGGTGGCGCCGGTGGCGTTGCCGCTCATCAGCCCCCCGGACATGTTGATCGGCATCGCCCCTCCGATCTCGTGGTCGCCCGCCTCGACGCGCCGCCACCCATAGCCCTCGTCGGCGAGGCCCATGTTCTCCATCCACATCGCCTCGTACCAGGAGAAGGGGACGTACATCTCGGCGCAGTCGATCTCGCGCTGCGGATCGGTGATCCCGGCCTGGGCGCAGGCGGCGCGCGACGCCTCGCGGCCCCCGACGGGGTTGATGGTGTCTCGCCGGGGGGCGGTGGAGGGCTCGCTGCGGCAGGCGGTCCCCAGGATCCAGGCGGGCGGCAGGGCGCCGCGGTCGGCGTGGGCGTCGCTGACGATCACCATCGCGCATGCCCCGTCGGACGAGGGGCATGCCTCCAGGTAGCGGATCGGCTCCCAGAGCATGGGCGACTGGGCGATGCGCTCGTAGGTGATCGTCGGGTCGGGGTTGTGGGCGTAGGGGTTGAGGGCGGCGTTGCGCCGATCCTTGTAGGCGATTTTGACGCCGATGTGGTCGGGCGCCCCCGAGCGGCGCATGTAGGCGCGGATGTGGGGCGCGAAGTACCCGCCTGGCCCGGCCACGAGCGGCGAGTAGAAGGGCAGGCCGCCGCCGCTGACCGCCCAGTTGATGTCCCCCTCGGACTCCTTGGCGTAGGCCACCGTCAGGACCTTCTCGAACAGCCCGGCCTGCACCAGGTGCGCCGCCTGGATCGCGGTGTGCCCACCGACGCTGCCCGCCGTGTGGATCCGCAGCAATGGCTTGCCGACCGCCCCAAGGGCGTCCGCCAGGAAGTGCTCGGGGAACAGGTGGCCGTCGAAGATGTCCGGCGTCTTCCCCAACACGACCGCGTCGATGTCCGACCAGTCCATCCCGGCGTCGTCGAGCGCCCTCCGGGCGGCCTGACGGGTCATCTCGGCGATGCTCATGTGAAGCCGCCGCGCCAACTGCGTCTGCCCGATCCCGATGACCGCCGCTCGCTGCCCGCTCATCGCTCCCCCTCCATGACCGCCACCAGGTTGTTCTGCAAACACGGCCCCGCCGTCGCGTGCGCCAGGACGCGCCCAGCGCGCCCCTCCAGCACGTGACGGGCCGCCTCACCGATCCGAATCAGCCCCGTCGCCATGATCGGGTCGGCGCCCAGCGCGCCCCCGGACGGGTTGATCTGCACCCCGTCACCGAGCCCGAGCGCCTCCGCGAGGATGATCTCCTCGTGGGCGAAGGCGGCGTGGATCTCGGCGACCTCCACGGGCGCCTCAAGCGCCCCGGCGCGCTCCGCCGCGAGCCGCGCCGACGCGCTCCGGGTCAGATCGCGGACCCCCAGGCTGTGCCCGTCGGTGCGATGGTCCACGCCCCGGATCCAGGCCGGGCGGGCGCAGCGCTCCCGGGCGACGTCGCCCGCGGCGAGTATGAGCGCCGCGGCGCCGTCCGTGGGCGGCGGGCAGGTGGAGGGGCGCAGCGGCGAGGCGCGGTACCCCTCGGCGAGTATGGCGTCGACCGTCTTGGGCTGCTCCAGCGCGACCCAGGGGTTGGCGACCGCGCTCCGCTGACGGGCGGCGGCGATCTCCGCCAGCTCCCGCTCGGTGCAGCGCCCCGCGTCGATCAAGGCCCGCGCCTGGATCGCCGCCAGGCTCGCCGGGTCGGGGCCGAGCGGCGCCATGTAGTAGGGGTCCACGGACAGCGACATGATCTCGGGGATGTTCCCCATTGAGGTCTTCCCCAGCCCCCAGATCATCGCCGTGTCGATGTCCCCGATCTGGAGCCGCACCCAGGCCTCGTAGAACGCCCAGGCGGCGTCCATCTCGACGTGGGAGTCCTCCTTGGCGGGGTGGATCCCCACGGCGTCAAGCGCCCGCAGGAACGAGAACGCCCGCCCGACCAGGAAGTCGTTGCTGCCGCCGGTCGTGAAGTCGATCTGATCACGGCGCAGCCCCGACTGCTCAACGGCCGCGCGGATCGGCTCGATCAGGATCTCGATGTCGTTGCCGCCGTCGTAGCAGGGCTCGTTGAGCCGCTGGGCGAAGGCGATGACCGCCACGTCGCGCATCACAGGTACTCCTCCAGCTCACCCAGGTCCCGATCCGGCTCCCCGGTCGGCTCAAACCACTTGACGCTCTCAAAACCCGTCGTGCGCTCCGCCTCCTCGGCCCAGACCACCCGCACCCGCAGCCCCAGGCGGACGTCCCTCGGGGGGATCCCCTGGATCATCGCCATGAAGGTCGAGTCGGCGCCGTCGAGCAGGATGTCCGCCGCCACAAAGGGCACCTCGACCTGCTGGCCGCGCACCGGGATGTTGACCACGCAGTAGCGCACCACCGTCCCCGTGTCGGGCAGCTCCACCGCCTCGGTCACCGCCTCCCCTGTGAAGGGGTCCGCCCCGTCCGGCGGGATGAGGACGTCCCCGCTCGGGCCACGCATCCCCACGAAGCGACCCTCGGCGAGCCCCCGGAGGTGGTGGCTGAGCGCCTCCCCGGCGAGTATCGTGTAATCGGTCGAGAACGGGTTGTCGTAGCGCCACCGCGCGGCCGTCGGGGGCTCCTCCAGCTCCACAGGCTCCGGCTCGTAATCGGGCTCGGGGGCATCGACAGGGACAAAGCTCGCGATGTCCGTGATGTGCCCCTTCAGCCGCCTCGCCCACCGCACCTTGACCCGCATCCCGGTCTTCATCCGGGCCTCGTCCCCGTCGGTGTCGATGACATGGAACATCCCGGTCGTCGCCCCATCGAGCACCACCAGCCCATACCCGAACGGGCGATCGAGCGGGTGCTGCGGCGACGGCTCGGGGATCCAGGTCCAGCTCGTCACCTCGCCCGCCGTCCCCACCTCGACCCACTCGGTCAGCTCGCGCGAGGTCCGCGGGTCGTGGCTGTGCGGCGGGACCAGCACGCCGCCGTCCTCCATCCGCAGCCCGAAGATCCGCCGCTCGCGGAGCCCCAGCAGGAAGCGCCCCACCACCGGCCCGGTCGTGCGGGTGTAGGGGAAGTGGAAGGTCCACGGCTCCGACAGCATCGCGTCGGCGCCCTCATCGCTTGCGTCGTCGGTCATCGCGCACCTCCGTGCCGTCCGGTCGATGATCACCATGGGCGGCACTGTAACACGTTTCAACGCACCGTGACACGCACGCCTGACCGCGTTAGGGTGGTCCCAGGATCATGGCGCGCCAATGGGTGGCGCGCCCTCCACCCACCGGTCGCCGCCGAGCCATGCCTGACCACACCGAACACCCCCGACGCCTCATCATCCTCCGGGCCGCCGAGCGCCTCTTCGCCCACTACGGCCCCACCAAGACCACCGTCGCCGACATCGCCCGCCAGGCCAGCGTCGGGGTCGGCACCGTCTACCTGGAGTTCTCCTCCAAGGACGCCATCCTCGCCGAGCTGGCCACCAGCCGCCATCAGCAGATCCTCGACCTCATCCAGCGCGCCGCCCGCGAGACCGGCGACAACCACCCCGCCCGCCTGCGCGCCGTGCTCGACGCCCGCGTCCAGGCGTTCCTCAGCCAACAGGAGGGCGGCGCCCACGCCTCCGACCTCCTGCACTGCGTCTGCCCCGCCATCGCCCGCGCCTGGGAAGCGTACCAGCGGGCCGAGCGCGACCTCCTCACCCAGCTCATCCGTGAAGGGGTCGAGGCGGGCGCCTTCGTCAGCGACGACCCGGCCCACACCGCCGCCACGATCCTCGACGCCTACACCTGCTTCGCCCCCCCGCTCCTGTTTCACCGCGACCACGATCGCCTCCCCCACGACCTCGCCCAGCTCCACCGCCTCATCCTTCAAGGGCTCGTCTTTCGCGACGACGTGTCTAGCTTGTAGACGTCTGCCCCTGGAGCGGGTCGCCGCCCCCCTGAGATGATGATTTCTGGCGCTCGACCCCGTTGATGACGGGGCAGAAAAGAATTGCTTGACGATGCCATGAATGATTTTAGATTCCATTCACGACTCACGACCTCCCCGTGAGCGACCCCACCGCGACATCCTGGTGATGGGTCGGAACGTTGGAGGCACCAACGGCGTTTCAGGAGATGTAGGGTCGTTCGCGCTGTGTCCAGGCGCAGGGTGATGCGATCCGAGAAGCCAACGCCATACAGGAGAATCCCATGAGCAACCAGCCGACAGGCGTCAACGCCACGAGCTCACCGTTTCCGGTCTTGCCGCTGCGCAACGGCGTGCTCTTTCCGGGGGTGGTGATCACCCTCCCCATCGGACGTAAGCAGTCGGTGGCCCTGGTGCAGTCGTTGTCGCCGGGCGATATCATCGGCGTCGCGGCCCAGCGCGACGGCAAGGTCCAGAACCCGACCATCGCCGACCTGCACGAGATCGGCACCTTCGCCAAGGTCCACCAGATCGCGCGCCACGGGCGCCAGACCTGGCGCCTGACCCTGGAGGGGCTGACCCGCTTTGAGCTGGAGAACATCGTCCAGCACGAGCCCTACTGGATGGCCGAGGGCATCGTCGCCAACGAGGTCCTCGACGACAACACCGAGCTGCTGACGCTCGCCGAGACCCTCCGCGAGCACATCGAGTCCCTGACCACCGAGAACGGCGGCGCGCTCAGCCAGGCGCTGATCGAGGGCGACACGCCGAGCCAGTTCGCCGACCGCGTCGCCGCCGCGATGGGCCTCGCCGCCGAGAAGGAGGTCATGGTCCTGACGGAGCTGAACGTCGCCGACCGCCTGCGGCTCCTCGCCCGCTTCCTCGGCGAGGCCGAGACGATGCGCGAGGTGAAGAAGAACATCGAGGCGGAGGTCCGCAAGAGCCTCAGCCGCAACCAGCGCGAGGCGATCCTGCGCGAGCAGCTCAAGGCGATCAACAAGGAGCTGGGCAACGGCGGCGGCCCCGAAGGGGACGTCGAGCGCCTGCGCGCCTCCCTGGAGGACATCACCCTGCCCGACGAGGCGCAGGAGGTGGTCGATCGCGAGCTGACCCGCATGGCCTCGCTCAACCCCGGCCAGCCTGAGTACAACGTCATCCGCACCTACCTGGAGTGGATCGCCGCCCTCCCCTGGGACAAGCGCGCCGAGGTCGCCGACGACCTCAACCACGTCGCGGAGACCCTCGACGGGGACCACTACGGCCTCGACGACGTCAAGCAGCGCATCCTCGAGCACATGGCCGTGCTCAAGCTCTCGGGCAACCCGCGCGGCACCATCCTCTGCCTCGTCGGCCCCCCTGGCGTCGGCAAGACCAGCCTCGGCCAGTCCGTGGCCGACGCCACCGGGCGCCCCTTCGTCCGCATCGCGCTCGGCGGCGTGCGCGACGAGGCCGAGATCCGCGGCCACCGGCGCACCTACATCGGGGCGCTCCCCGGCCGCATCATCAGCGCGCTGCGCAAGGTCGAGGTCAAGAACCCGCTCATCCTCCTCGACGAGATCGACAAGCTCGGCCAGGGCTGGATGGGGTCGCCCGAGGCCGCGCTGCTTGAGGTCCTCGACCCCGAGCAGAACGGCACCTTCACCGACCACTACCTGGAGCTGCCCTTCGACCTCAGCGAGGCGCTCTTCATCTGCACGGCGAACAACCTCAACTCCATCTCGGCGCCCCTGCGCGACCGCCTGGAGATCGTCGAGCTTCAGGGCTACACCCTCGACGAGAAGTCCCACATCGCGCGCCGTCACCTGCTCCCCAAGCAGCTCGAAGAGCACGGGATCCACGAGGACATGATCACCCTCACCGATGAGGCCCTCAGCGCCCTCATCGCCGACTACACCCGCGAGGCGGGCGTCCGTCAGCTCAAGCGCGAGATCATCCGCCTCTGCCGGGCGCTGGCGCTCCAGATCGCCCGCAACCCCGACAGCAAGGTCTCGCCGATGCACATTCAGGTCGCCGAGGACCTCAAGGAGCCCCTCGGCAAGGCCCGCTTCTTCAACGAGGTCGCCGAGCGCACCTCCGTCCCTGGCGTCGCCACCGGGCTCGCCTGGACGCCGGTCGGCGGAGACATCCTGTTCATCGAGACCACCCGCATGAAGGGCAAGGGGCGCATCCAGATCACCGGGCAGCTCGGTGACGTCATGAAGGAGTCCGCCCAGGCCGCGCTCGCCTACGTGCGCAGCAACGCCGACACGCTCCACATCGAGCCCTCCTTCCTCGAAGAGCAGGACCTCCACATCCACGTCCCCGCGGGCGCCGTCCCCAAGGACGGCCCCTCCGCCGGGGTGACCATCTTCACGGCGCTCACCTCCCTGCTCACCGACCGCCGCGTCCGCTCCGACACCGCCATGACCGGCGAGTGCACCCTCCGCGGCCGCGTCCTCCCGGTGGGCGGCATCAAGGCCAAGGTGCTCGCCGCCCTCCGCGCCGGCATGACCCGCGTCATCCTCCCGTCGCGCAACCTGCGCGACCTCGACGACGTCCCTCAGAGCGCCCGCGACGCCCTGGAGTTCATCTTCGCCGAAGACATGAGCCAGGTCCTCGAGGCCGCCCTTGAGCCCGCCGGTGACACCGTCGAGGCCCCCGTCACCCCGCTCGGGGACGACACCGCCTCCGCCCCCGGCCTCCCCGCCTGACCCCGCGGGGGCGACTCAGCCCGAGTCGCCCCCCTCCTCCGCCTTCAAGCGCCTCGCCACCCACGGCAGCCGCGACCACGCCACCCGCTCCTGCGGATCCACCCACCGCGACCTCGCCAGCGCCCCCCCGCCCGCCGCGCGGATCGGGTTGGAGCGCAGCCGCAGCCCCTGCATCCGCTCAAACGCCTCCGACGTCGCCAGCGCCTCGGCGCCCTCGTCCGTGATCGCGTTGTGCCGCAGGTCGAGCCGCTTGAGCCCTCCCACGTGGGGCGACCTCGCCAACGCCCGCGCCCCCTCATCCCCCAGCCCGCTGTACGCCAGCTGGAGCACCTCCAGCCGCTCCAGCCACGGCGACCTCGCCACCACCGCCGCACCCTCATCCCCCAACGGGTTCTGACCCAGGTTGAGGCGCTTGAGGCGCGGCAGCGACATCGCGTCACAGAATTGACGCGCGTAGCCGACGACCTGGTCGGGGCGGCTCCAGATGTCCGCGAGGGCCAGCCCGGTCAGGCCGGTGAGCGTCGTCGACCGAGCCAGCGCGACGCTGCCGCGCACGAAGAGGTTGTTTCGGCTGAGGTTGAGCGACTTGAGCCCCCCCAGGTGGGGTGAGCGGGCCAGCGCCTCGGCGCCGGTGACCCGCACGTTGTTCGACTCCAGGCGCAGCTCGGCGAGGTGGGCCCAGGGCAGCTCGCCGAGCTGCTGGACGCCGCCGTCGCCCAGGGCGTTGGAGGCCAGATCCAGGATGACGAGGCTGTCGCGCCACGGCGCGCGCAGCAGCATGCGCAGGTCCGCCGCCTCCAGCTCGTTGAACGTCAGATCCAGGTGCCGCAGCCGCCGCGGCCCCCGGGCCAGCGCCATGGTCAGCGGCGGCGTCAGGCCGCAGCCGCGCAGGTTGAGGGTGTGGAGGCCGGGCAGGTGGTGGTCGTCGGTGATGAGCAGCATCGTCGCGAGCGACGGGTTGAGCCCACCCATGGAGAGTGAGCCCAGGTTGGCGAGCTTCGGGGAGCGCAGGAGCGTCAGGAGATCCTCGCGGGTCTGCTGCGCCGAGGTCGGGGCGACCCGGCTGCGGCGCCACCCGATGTGGTGGATCCGGTGCAACAGCTCCGCGCCCAGGAGCCGATCGAGGCCGTCGTGCAGGTGCCGGGGGCTGAGCAGGAGCGCGCGGACGAGGCGAAGCCGCGGCTCCTCGCGGGAGGTGGTGAAGCGCTTCCACCACCGCGGGTCGGGCTCGCGCAGCTCATCAGGCCAGCGGTCGTCGAGGTTCGCCTCGGCGTAGTCGAGGCCCACGGCGAGGTCGTCCTCCGCGGGCCAGCGGGTGAGGAGGTCGCAGATCGCCTTCCACCCGGACGGGGACGGCGCGCGGTGCACGAGGTCGCGCAGCGCGACCAGCCTCTCCTGAACGTTGTCGGGCACGGCACACCTCGGTTGGCGTGTGGGCCCGCACGCGTGATGGTCTCCAGGCCTTGGTCAGGGACAGCCCCTAACCGTGGCTCAGGAGGCGCTCCAACATCATGAAGCGACGCAGGCCCGCGTCCTGGGCCCAGTTGGCGTGGCTCACGTCCGCGCTGCACAGCAGCGAGCGCTTCACGTTCAACGACAGGCGGCGCGCCACCGACCAGGCCACCGGGGCGAAGTCCCCTTCCACCCGCTCGACGCTGTCGAACTGAAACCCAAGCTCCGCGAGCGAATCCTCCAGGTCATCCTCGACGACGACCCCGACGACTCGATACCCCATCGACCGGAAGTCTTTCAAGGCCGACGCCAGGTGACTGATCAACGCCCGCCGCCTGCTCCCCATCGGGAACAGGTTGGCGTCCAGGATCACGAACAAACCCTTGTAGCGTTCCATGCGAATTCCTCCCGGGCGCCTTTGCGAGGGCACCCACAACGCTTACGAGCCATGGCCGCGAAGGCCTGGGCGGCGCGGCTCGAACTCAGCGGAGCCTGCCCGAGGGTGACGCGGGCTGGCGAACTGCTCACATCATATGAACAGATGCACATATGATGCCACGTCCCAGCAAACCTCCAAGTTGTTTGGACTTTCTGGTCTCCGCGCCCGTCAGCGCGGCCTGCTTGACGTCGCCCGGAGGCTCCGGGCTCAGGCCGAACGACGCCGGAGGTGACAGGAGGCATGGCATGGATGTCAGGGTAGTGACGCCCCAGGGTGGAACGTGGTAGGTGTTTGCTCACCCAACGTCGCGCTGGCGAGAGAAGCGTTTGCTCCGAGCGCGCCACCCCCATCAGGAGGAGAGCATGGTGACAGAAGCCTACATCTACGACGCGGTCCGGACCCCACGCGGCAAGGGGAAGGACAGCGGCAGCCTCTACATCGTCAAGCCGCTCGATCTGCTGGTGACGGTGCTCGACGCGCTCCAGGAGCGCAACGGCTTCGGCCCGGACGTGGTGGACGACGTGATCGTCGGCTGCGTGACGCAGGTGGGCGACCAGGGCGCCTGCATCGCCCGGACGGCGGTGCTCCAGTCGGGCTACGGCGATCGCCCGCCGGGGCAGACGGTCAACCGCTTCTGCGGCTCGGGGCTGGAGACGGTCAACCAGGCGGCGGCGCTGGTCGCCAGCGGCTTTCAGGATCTCGTGGTCGCGGGCGGCGTCGAGTCGATGAGCCGGGTCAAGATGGGCTCGGACGGCGGCGCGCTGTTCGACCCGGTCATGGTGATGGGCCGCGGCATCGTCCCGCAGGGCGTCAGCGCCGACCTGCTCGCCACGCTGCGCGGCTTCACCCGCGAGGACGTCGACACCTTCGCCGCCGAGAGCCAGGCCCGCGCCGCCATGGCCCAGGACGAGGGGCACTTCCGCCGCAGCCTCGTCCCGGTGCGCGACGAGGCCGGGATGGTCGTCCTCGACACCGACGAGCTGCCGCGGCGCGGCACCACGGCGGAGACGCTCGCCGGGCTGCGCGCCAGCTTCCAGATGCTCGGCGAGCAGTTCGGCCTCGACGCCGTCATCCGCCAGGCCTACCCCCACGTCGAGAAGGTCAACCACGTCCACCACGCGGGCAACTCCTCCGGGATCGTGGACGGCGCGGCGGCCGTGCTCCTGGGCAACAAGGAGGCGGGCGACCGGCTCGGCCTCACCCCGCGGGCGCGCGTCCGCAGCGTCGCCATCGTCGGCGACGAGCCGGTCGTCATGCTCGCCGGGCCGATGCCCGCCACCGAGAAGGCGCTGGACAAGGCCGGGATGACCATCGGCGACATCGACCTGTTCGAGGTCAACGAGGCGTTCGCCGCCGTGCCGCTCTCCTTCATGCAGCACTTCGACGTGCCCCGCGAGAAGGTCAACGTCAACGGCGGCGCCATCGCCCTCGGCCACCCGCTCGGCGCCACCGGCGCCATGCTCCTGGGCACCGTCCTGGACGAGCTGGAGCGCCGCGACCTCGCCACCGGCCTCGTCACGCTGTGCATCGGCGGCGGCATGGGCATCGCCACCATCATCGAGAGGGTCTGAACATGAGCGGATACACCATCACCACCGACGATCGGATCGTGACCCTGACGCTGAAGGTCGCCCGGGTCAACGCCATCAACGCCGAGTTCGCCACCGCGCTCTCCAACGGCTTCGACGCGGCCCGCGCCGTCGAGGGCGTCCGCGGCGTCATCATCACCTCCGGGCACCGCGACTTCTGTGTCGGGGCCGACATCAACATGATCTTCCCGCTGCGCGACCCCGAGGCGGTCTACGCCCAGTGCCGCGACCTCAACGCGCTGCTCCGCAAGATCGAGACCAGCGGCGTCCCGGTCGTCGCCGCCCTCAACGGCAGCGCCCTCGGCGGCGGCTACGAGCTGGCGCTCGCCTGCCACCACCGCGTCGCCATCAACAGCGGCCGCCTCATGATCGGCCTGCCCGAGGTCAGCCTCGGCCTCATCCCCGGCGCGGGCGGCACCCAGCGCCTCCCCTACGTCATCGGCCTCCAGCCCGCCATGGAGCACATGGCCGCCGGACAGCCCGTCCGCGCCCCCAAGGCCGCCAGGATGGGCATGATCGACGCGCTCGCCGACGACGCCGACGACCTCATCGCCAGGGCCACCGCCTGGATCAACGACAACCCCTCCCCCACCCAGCCCTGGGATCAGAAGAAGCCGAAGTGGCCCGGCGGGGCTCGCCCCAAGACCCCCCAGGCGATGCAGCTCTTCGTCGGCGCCTCCGCCTTCCTCTACAAGAAGACCGCGGGCGCCATGGCCGCCCCCGAGGCCGTCCTGCGCGCCGTCTACGAGGGCACCCAGCTCAGCTTCGACCGCGGCCTCGAGGTCGAGTCGCGCTTGTTCGCCAGGCTCGCCACCGGCGATCAGTCCAAGGACATGATCCGCACCCTCTGGTTCCACCGCACCGCGGCCGAGAAGGTCGGCGTCGGCCTCGAACACCACGTCTCCAAAGTGACCGTCCTCGGCGCCGGGATGATGGGCGCGGGCCTCGGCTTCCTCTCCGCCAAGGCCGGGTGCGAGGTCGTCCTCAAGGACATCCAGGCCGAGCAGCTCGACGCCGCCCGCGAGCACTGCGCCAAGCAGGCGCGCCGCCTCCGCCACCTCGACGCCGAGGCCCAGGACGCCATCCTCAACCGCATCACCTACACCCTGGAGAACGAGCCCATCCGCGGCAGCGACCTCGTCATCGAGGCGATCGTCGAGAACCTCGACGTCAAGCACCGGGTCATCCGTGAGGTCGAGCCCCTGCTCGCCGAGGGCGCCATCTTCGCCAGCAACACCAGCGCCATCCCCATCGCCCGGCTCGCCGAGGCCAGCCAGCACAAGGACCGCTTCATCGGGCTGCACTTCTTCTCCCCGGTCGAGAAGATGCCCCTGCTCGAAGTAATCCAACCCCCCGACTGCTCCGACGAGACCCTCCACCGCGCGCTCGCCTTCGGCAAGGCGATCAAGAAGACGAACATCGTCGTCAACGACGGCTACGGCTTCTACACCACGCGCCTGTTCTCGGCCTACATCCTCGAAGGCTGCCAGCTGCTCGCCGAGGGCCACGACCCGGCGGTCCTCGAGTACGCCGCTCGCTCCGCGGGCATGGCCATGCCGCCGCTCAAGGTGTTCGATGAGGTCACCCTCACCCTCGGCGTCCACGCCTTCGAGACCCGCGAGACGATCACCGGCGAAGGGTTCGACCTCGCCGGGCTCGACCTCGTCCGCAAGCTCGTCGACCTCGGCCGCACCGGCAAGAGCGCCGGCAAGGGCTTCTACGACTGGGACACCCGCACCCTGTGGAGCGGCCTGCGTGACCTCGTCACCGCCGAGCCCCCGGCCGAGACCGGCCTCGAACACCTCCAGCGCCGCCTCATGATCGCCCAGATCGCCGAGGTCGGCCGCGTGCTCGCCGACGGCATCATCCGCGACCACAAGGACGTCGAGATCGGGGCGATCTTCGGCCTCGGCTTCGCCCCCAACACCGGCGGGCCGCTCGCCTGGATCGACCGTCAGGGGATCCGCCCGCTGGTCGCCGAGATGCAACAGCTAGCCGAGGACTACGGCGACCGCTACGCCCCCAGCCAGACCTTCATCGACATGGCCGAGCGCGGCGAGCGCTTCTGGGACCCGACCTGATCCCCTCCGCGGCGGCAGAGGCCCTGCCGCCGCGCCTCACTTCACCGCGCTCCTCACCGCCCGCAGGCCAATGAAGTAGAACCGGCGCGTCGGATCCATCCGGTACCGGAACGACGACCGACACGCCGCCGCGTTGAAGTTCCACGCGCCCCCTCGCACCACGCGCCACCGCCCGGACGGCGGCCCCACCGGATCGGTCACCGGGTTGACGCTGTACCCGTCGTACCAGTCCCAGACCCACTCCGCGACGTTGCCCAGCGCGTCGGTCACCTCCCAGCCGTTCGGGTACTTCAGCCCCACCGGGTGCGTCCCGCAGTACGCGCTCGGCTCCGACTTCTTGTCCCACGCCTCACACGCCCACCCATCGGCGTAGGAGACGGCGCTGTTCCCCCCATACCACGCGATCCCGTCCAGCTGAGGGGCGCTATTCTCCCCGACCAGCGTCAAATCGCCGTTCGGCGTGTCGGTCCGGCTCCCCGCCCGCGCCATGTACTCCCACTCGCTCTCCGTCGGCAGCCGATACCCCCGACAGCCCAGCCCCTTGAAACGCGCCCGCTGACACGAGAACCCTCCCTCGCACGTCACCGCCCCCTCCTCACAGCCCGCGCCCGGCTCTCCCGCGCAGCCCTCCAGCACATAGCAGGCGTCCAGGCCGTCCCGCTCCGACCACCGGTTCAAGAAGGCCAGCGCCTCAAACCAGTTGATCCGCTCCACCGGGCAGCTCGCCCCGCACGCCTTGAAGTACGACGGGTTGCCCCCCATGACGTCGCGCCACTGCCCCTGGGTCACCTCGGTCGCCTGAACCAGGAGCCCGCGCGAGAGCGTCACCTCGTGCTCCAGCTCGTCCGGCTCCCGCAGCCGCAACCGGCTGTAGTAGTACCGGCTCGACGACGTCTCCGCCTTGCCCATCCCAAACACGCCAGGCGGGACGTAGACGAACCCCTCCGGCACATCCACGGGCGACACCACCGGCGCCTCCTCCGCCACGCACCCCTCGCCGTCGCGAAACACCGTCCCGTCCGGGCACTCGGGCGTCGTGTCCACCACCATGCAGCCCCCATCCTGCCAGACGGAGCCCGGCGGACACGGGTTGTCCGGGCTGGCCGGGCTGTCCTCCTCCTTCGCGTCGCCGCCGACCTGGCGCGGCTCCGGCTCATCGTCACCCGTTGGTGCGTCGCCGTCTGTGTCGTCCTGGCAGATCCGCGCCTGGGTGAAGGACATTTCGCTCGAAGGCTCGCCGCGACGCTCCTGGGCCTGGGGGCTCGGCGCGGCGAGCAGCCCCGCGAGCAGGAGCGCGACGGTGAGGTGCCAGCGGGCTGGGGACGGGTCGGGTTGCTTCATGGTCGCGCCGGGGGTGGTGATCTGGTTTAATGCTCCCAACGATGGTGCGGACTCCACTGTAACGCGGTCCAGGTCTTGATTCATGTGCCATGTCCATAAAACCGGGGTGCTCGTCTGCCTGGGGCTCGCGCTGGCGGGCTGCGTCCACACCCCAGATCGGACGTCGCGCTCGCTCTACCGCGAGGAGTGCCGGGCGCTGCTCGACCAGAACGGCACCGCGAAGGGGTTGGAGCTCGCCGGGTTCATCCTGACCACGGAGGGCGCCCTGCTTGGCGGCGTCGAGACGTTCATCATCCCGGACGATGAGTACGACACGACGCGCCGCGACATCCTCCTGTCGCTCTCCGGGGTGTTCCTGGTGGTGGGGGGGGCGCTCTGGGCGTCGGCGCACCTGGTGGAGCCTCAACCCGAGGACTGGGAGGCGCTGGGTTGCCTGGAGCCATGACCATGACGCGGAGGAGCTTCGCGGCGAGCGTCGCCGCGCTGTCCATGGCGCTGTGGACGGTGGGGTGTGTCGGGCCGCCGACGCGGCCTGACAAGGGCTACCGCGCCGAGTGCGACGAGCTGGAGGACGCGTACAACAGCGCCAACGGCTTCATCATCGGCGGCACCGTGGGGGGGATGGTCGTGCTGCCGATATCGATGGTCCCGGCGATCGTCGCCGCGCAGGACACGTCGAGCGAGCTGAGCCCGCGCACGCTGGTGGCGCTCGGGCTTGGCAGCACGCTGCTGGTCGGTCTGCCGCTGTTCATCACCGGGCACGCGCTCGCGCCGTCGGACGACACGTGGATCGCGCTGGGGTGCGGCGAGCCGGAGCCGCTGCCGCCCAGGGCGCGGTGAGTTCGTATTTGAGGGTCGGATTGCGGAGGCGGGAGTCGAACCCGCAGTCTCCAGGTGATGATCCTGGCGAGATGACCGATGTTCTCCACTCCGCAGCGAGGCCGAAGCCTCGCGGCGCGCCCCTCATGGTGGTTCGGGGGAAGCTGCTGTGTGGCGTCTCTGGCGAGAGTCGAACTCGCGACAGTCAAGTTAAGCGCTTGATGCTCTACCCACTGAGCTACAGAGACCGATGCAGCGCCCGAACCCGACGTCGTTGTGCGATGGCGGGGATCGAACCCGCGTCTTCGGTTCCCTAAACCGATGAGCTACCGCTACTCCACACCGCGGTGGCGAGCACAGGAGGATTCGAACCCCCGCTTCACGCGTTACAGGCGTGTGTCCTGACCGACTGGACCATATGCTCTGGACGTCGTTGACCGCAGCGCGCGTGGTGACATTGGCCTGGAGGGGCTCGAACCCTCACCTCCGCTCATCGCGGCGCCCTGACCGATTGGGCTACAGGTGACAGCGTCGTCGCGCGCGCCTTGAGTGACGCGTTGTCTGGAGGCGACCTGGGCGAGGTCGCCAGGCTGAAGCGTGGGGCTTGAACCCACCGCCCTCCCGATGGTGAGGGCTTCAGCGAGGGCTGCTGTGGTGCAGCGAGGTCACAGAGGACCAGGTGGGACTCGAACCCACATTCGACGGATTAAAAGTCCGATGCCTTACCGCTCGGCCACTGGTCCCGAATCAGGTGAATCGCGGGGCCGTGGGTTTTCGTCGGGTCATGATGACCATGGCGCAGCTCCTGAGCGTGTCGTGAGTACCCCCGACGGGGCTCGAACCCGTATGGCCGGCTTGAAAAACCGGAATCCTGACCTTTAGATGACAGGGGCGTCGCCCCACGATGGGGCAAGTTGTGGAGGTGGGAATCGAACCCACGTCTCCGGTTTCAACAGACCGGCGAGTGGTCCACTCCTCCACTCCACAGTACCCCTGACGGGAATCGAACCCGTGCCTTCGGGCTGAGAACCCGAGATCCTTGCCGCTAGACGACAGGGGCGTGCGCCCCCTGAGGGGGCGTTGGCGCTCCCCCACGAGGGGGGGCGCAGTGTGACCGGCGGGGCTCGAACCCGCACAGACCTCATTCACAGTGAGGCGCCCTACCAATTGGGCCACGGCCACAGTTCGGGAGGGAGGATTCGAACCCCCAACATCCTGGACCAGAACCAGGCGTTCTACCTTTGAACTACCCCCGAGTGGGTCGGCTCGTGTGGGCGGGCGAAGGCGCCCACACGAACGCGAACAGAAGAGGACCGGGCAGGACTCGAACCCGCAACCCATGGATAGAAGCCACGTGTGATCTCCGGTTTCACCACCAGTCCCCATGCTGTGCGCGGCGCCTGAGCGCCGCAGTGGCGGGAGGGGGACTCGAACCCCCGATCTCCAGGTTATGAGCCTGGCGAGTTACCACTTCTCTACCCCGCGAGTACCCCTGACGGGAATCGAACCCGTGCCTTCGGACTGAGAACCCGAGATCCTTGCCGCTAGACGACAGGGGCGTGCGCCCACTGAGGGCGTTTGTGCCCCCTGAAGGGGCGAGTGTGACCGACGGGGCTCGAACCCGCACAGACCTCATTCACAGTGAGGCGCCCTACCTGTTGGGCCACGGCCACAGTTCGAGGAGGAGGATTCGAACCTCCAACATCCCGGGTCAAAGCCGAGCGGTCTACCAATTGACCTATCCTCGATCGCGAGGGGGTCGGCGACGGGAGCGGCCATAAAAAAAGCCGTGGTCACAGATCCCCTTCAGGGGAGGTGCCACGGCCTCACGCGTTGCTCCGACCCCTCGCCGGCCTGTCCACCTCAGTGGAGTCAGACCGTCGGGGGGCCGCGGCGTATTCGCGTATCTGGCGCACAGCACCTCAGCCACCGTTCGAGCCGCTCCCGCGAGCAGCTCGCGGGTTGGGCCTCGAAGCCAGCGTGCCATTCCCGTTGCACCCTGGCGGTGGGATGGCTCGTGGGTTCGAGCAGGTGGTTTGTGTGTCGCGTCGTCATCTCGTTCAAGTCTCCCAATCGGGGTCGCTTCGGTGAGCGTCCTCGTCGCTGTCATGTATTTGCAGCGCCCGTGCCAACTTTCGCCACCCCCGAAATCCGGGGCTGGAGCGCTCGGCGCGCCTCAAAACACGAGACAGCTCGATAAATCACGATATGACAGGATAAACCGTCGCTCCGATCGCGCTCGAAGCGTTGGAGGGATCCCCCTACAGCGCCGCGCGCGCCGCGTGGAGCTGCGCCACGACGAGCCCGCCGAGGGCGATCAGCAGCACGTAGACCGCCGTACTCGCGACCGGGTAGCGCGCCTTCCAGAAGGAGACCGCCGTGCCAAACGAGCGCTTGGTCTTCAGCCGCACCCCATCGAAGTCCACCGCGTAGATCTCATCCAGGATCAAGTGGGAGAGCCCACCGAGGAAGGCCCCCAGGCCGATCACGAGCCGCTCCGCCGGGCTCAGCGCCGAGAAGAAGGCGACGCAGGCCAGCGCGTAGCACCCCACGAACGGCACCGTGTGGAACACGCCGCGGTGCACCGTCACCCGCTTGAAGATCGGCACGATGAGCTGAATCAGCGCCGCCGCCGCCACCAGGAGCAGCCACACGCCGCCCGGCGCGCTCGCCAGCGGCTCGGGCAGCGGCAGCTCGATCGGGACCGCGAGCGTGAACCCGAACGCGCACGCCGCCGCGACGCACACCGCCCGCAGCGACGCGAAGAACCCCGACCGGGCGCCCAGCTGCTCCTGGCGCCGCAGCAGCGCATGCATCCCGGCGTGGGCAGGCAGCAGCGCCAGCAACCCCCAGGAGCGCCACACCGCCACCCCCTGCTCCGCCAGCGACGCCGCCGCGACCACCGGCAGCGCCGTCGACAGCAGCGCGCTCACCTCCACCAGCCCCGTCCCCGTGTCGTGGTCCAGGTCCGGCACCACCCCGCCGATCACCGCGGCGATCACCGCCAGGATCAGCGCGTCCAGCCCCACCGTGGCCAGCCCCGCCCCTTGCAGCCCGTACCAGGACAGCCCCACCGTCGCGACGCCAACCGCCGTCGCCCAGGCCGTATGCGTTCGGAAGTTGGCCATCTGTGCCTCGTGTCGATCCTGACCCATCGCGGACGCGGCATCGTACCGCCCCGCCTGACGGTGGCAAGTTCGTCGCGGGCGCGCTCCGGCGGTGCACCGCCGATCACCCCGAGACCACCCACGGCGCTTGCCAAACTGAACGGGCAGGGGCAAGATGGTGCGCTGAAGGCAACACCGAGACCCCCAGCTCGCACCAGGCGCCCCGTTGACAGCCACATCAGATCAGATCAAGACCCGCCGTGACCGCCTCCAACAGCTCTGCAATCGCTTTGTCGGGCTCAACATGCGCAGCCGCGCGCTGCGCCTGACCCGCACCACCCAATCGGGCGCCTTCGACCTGCACCGCCTCCAACGACACGCCCCCAAGGCGTTCAACCACCTCCTCGCGAGCCTCGGGGCGCAGTCCGACACCCCCGTCCCGCTGCTGGAGGTCGAGCCCAGCCTCGACGAGCACACCTCCATGGCGCGCGACCTCTCCACGCTCGCCCGCGCCGCCCGCGCCACCTGGCAGGAGATCGGCGCCCAGGACCTCGCCGTCGGCTGGCCCTTCATCGAAGGGCGCTGCCGGGACGGCACCTGGATCCGAGGCCCGGTGCTCCTCTACCCCGTGTCGCTCGACATGACGACCAGCGGCCTGCTCCGCTGGCAGGCGACCTTCACCGGGGCAGCCGCCCTCAACCCGTCGCTGGTCCAGACCCTGGTCCGCCTTGAAGGCCTCAAGCTCGACCTGGACATGCTCATCAAGGCGGACCAGGACGGCCTCTTCAAGGTCGACGCCGAGACGTGGCGCTCGCTGGTGACCACGCTCGCGGGCCACGGGCTCCGCCTGACCCCCAACCAGCCCTACGCCCTCCCGCCGCTCGCCCCGCTGGAGAAGCGGCTCAAGGAGGCCCGCGAGGCCGCCCCGGTGGGGCTCCTCCAGGTGCAGAACCACCTCATCCTCGGGCGCTTCCCGCGCTGGGGCAGCACGCTGGTGAGCGACTACGAGAAGCTCCTGGAGACCGACCTCTCCGACGCGTCCCTCGGCCTCGCGGGCGACGTGCTCGCCGTGGATGAGGAGGTCGAGTGGGCCGAGGGCGCGGCGCTTGAGGACGAGGCGCTCGACGACGCCAGCCCGAACCAGGTGAGCAACGGCGCGCCTGGCCCGAGCAACTCCCGTAACCTGGAGACGATGCTCACCGGGCGCCGCCGCTGGCAGGTGCTCTCCTCCGACGCCAGCCAGGACGCGGTCTTCTCCTTCCTCGACCAACCGGACAGCCGCGGCCTCGTCGTCCAGGGGCCGCCCGGCACCGGCAAGTCCCAGCTGATCGCCAACCTCGTCGCCTCGGCCATCGCCAGCGGTGAGCGCGTCCTGCTCGTCTGCCAGAAGCGCGCCGCCCTCGACGTCGTCGCGGCGCGCCTTGAGAGCCAGGGGCTGCGCGAGCCCATCGCCCTCGTCAACGACGTCGAGCAGGACCGCAACGCCGTGTGCGACACCATCGCCGCGTCGCTGAACGCCTTCCTCAACAAGAGCGCCTCGCTCGGGCAGCTTGAGCAGACCATCCAGAGCACCATCGAGGACCACGACCAGGCGCTCCGCCGCTTCGAGGCCCGGCTGCGGCAGGCCCACGTCTCACACCGCCTCCTCGTCGATCGCCAGGAGGGGCGCCCTGCCCTCGTCGAGCTTCAAGAACACAGCCTCCAGGACGACGGGCGACCCCTGCCCGACCTCACCACGTGGGCCAACGACACCAACCTCTCCGACGCCGTCGCCCTGCTGCCGACCATCGAGTCCATGGCCCGGGTCACCGAGCCCCTCTCCGCGCCGCACCCGCTGCACCACCGCACCCACTGGGGCGGCAAGTCCCGCGAGGAGATCGCCTCGCTCACCAAGCGCCTCAAGCGCGTGATGCGCCTCCTCCGCGACCTCGACGGCGTGGAGGGCACGATGACCGCCGCCGAGGCGTCGCGGCAGCGCCAGGCCTGGGTCGCCGGTGGGCCGATCCTCGACCTGTTCGAGTCCGGCAGCCGCGAGGAGCTGGACCACTTCCTCCTGTTCTGGTTCTGGACCGGCGGGCAGACCCGCCACGGCGAGTGGAGTCAGGTGATGACGCTGCTCCAGGACGCCCGCGAGCGCCTCGCGCCGGTCCCCTCCACGCTCGTGACCACCCCCAGGAGCCAGCTCGAGGGGTGGATCAAGGATCTGGCCGACCTCGCCCAGCTCAACCAGGCCTGGTACCGCGTCTTCATCCCGCGCTGGTGGGCGCTGCGCAAGATCCCCGGGCAGGTGCTCGCGCTGTGCGAGCGCTGGACCAGCCCTGAGCGCAACGCCGCGCTCGCCAACCCGGCGCAGATCTGCCAGTCGGCGCTCGCCTGGCACGACCTCATCGAGGCGATGCCCACCGACAACGCCTTCATCGACTTCGGGTTCCAGGGCGACCCGGCCGAGCTGGACGACGCCATCGAGCGCCTCAAGCGAGGCCACGACCAGGTGCGCTCGCTCCACAAGCTCCAGAAGCTGCTCGCGCGCCGCGGCGGCCCCTACGCCGCGCTGCCCGACCTGAGCCTGGAGGCCGACGCGACCATCCCGTTCATCGAGGCCGCGCTCGCCGACCGCCGCATCGACCGCCTCTCCAACGACCTGCTGGAGGCGACCCGCGACCTGAGCGACTTCTTCAAGGAGGAGTTCCTCCAGAGCCTGCGCAAGGACGCCTCCGAGGGGCTCGTCCGTGAGAGCGCCGTGCGCCTGCGCGAGGTCCTTGAGGCGCTCAAGGACGCCCAGGAGGCGCTGCGCATCGATCAGCTCACCATGATCCTCCCCCCCTGGGCGCAGCGCTTCCTGCGCGAGTGGCGCTCCGTCGAGGGCGAGCGCTGGGATCCCGGTCGCGACGCCATCACGGCCCTGGAGCGCGCCTGGCAGCAGCGGCTGCTGGGCGACCGCAGCCCCGACGTCATCGAGGCGCCGCTGGTCAACCACACCCAGCTCGGTCACCTGACGCGGGACCTCACCGCGGCCCTCGACATCGCGGGCCGTGGCTTGATGGCGCGCCACCACAAGCGGCTCGCCGAGGCCTGCGCCCACCCGACCCAGGGGCGCTCGCTCCGCAAGCTGGCGGCGGCGGCCGCCAAGCGGCGCTGGCGCCAGAGCCTGCGCCAGCTCGTCGAGGCGTACTGGAGCCGCGGCCTCGACGTGGTCAAGCCCTGCTGGTTCTGCTCGCCGGAGTCGGTCGCGGCGCTGTTCCCGCTGCGACCGGGGCTGTTCGACCTCGTCATCTTCGACGAGGCCAGCCAGTGCCCGGTCGAGTCGGCCATCCCCGCGCTCGCCCGCAGCTCGCGGGCGCTCATCGCGGGCGACGACCAGCAGATGCCCCCGACCCACTTCTTCCGCGCCTCGCTGGAGGAGACCGACGACGACGACGCCACCCTGCTGGCCAGCCGCTCGCTGCTGACGCTCGCCCGGATCGCGTTCCGCAGCACGACCCTCCGCTGGCACTACCGCTCGCGCCACGAGGAGCTGGTCGCCTTCTCCAACGCCGCCTACTACGGGCAGCGGCTCATCACCGCGCCCAACGTCCATCGCCCCCGTGACATCCTCAGCGAGGGGATCCACTGGGAGCAGGTGGACGGCCTGTGGAGCCAGCAGACCAACCACGCCGAGGCGGTCCGGGTCGTCGAGCTGCTCGACACCATCACCACCAACGCCGAAGACGACGACCACCCGCCCTCCATCGGGGTGGTGACCTTCAACCGCAAGCAGGCCCAGCTCATCGAGGAGCTGATCGCCCAGCACGCCGCCCAGACACCCCGCTTCCGCCGCTACCTCGCCTTCGACCGCAAGCGTGACCCCACCGAGCAGCTCTTCATCCGCAACCTGGAGAACGTCCAGGGCGACGAGCGCGACGTCATCATCTTCACCGTCGGCTACGGCCCCACCGAGCCCGGCGGGCGCGTCCACGCCCGCTTCGGCCCCATCGGTCAGGAGGGCGGCGAGAAGCGCCTCAACGTCGCGATCACCCGCGCGCGCACCGGCATCTGGGTCGTCTCCTCGTTCCACCCCGACCAGCTCGACGTCTCCCGGACGCGCCACGCCGGACCGAAGCTCCTCAAGCTCTACCTCTCCTACGTCTACCATCAGACCCAGGGCGACGAGGCGGCGGTCGAGCGCGTCCTCCTGGAGGCGGGCGAGATCGGCGGCGGCCTCGGCGTCACCGGCAGCAACCGCAACCCGCTCACCGGCCGCCGCCCCGGCCACATCGTCCGCGAGCAGCTCCTCGCCCGCCTCCAGGAGCAGAACGTCCGCTTCGCCACCGACCTCGGGCTCGGCAGCCAACGCCTCGACATCGCCGTCGGCCCCCAGGGGCAGGACTTCTGGTCCGTCGGGATCGACTGCAGCGAGTTCCTCGCCACCCGCGACGACGTCGCCCGTGACGTCTACACGCCGCTGTTCTGGAAGCGCCTCGGTTGGTCGCTGCTCCGCATCACACCCTCCATGTGGGCGCGTGACCAGATCAGCATCCTGCGCATGATCCAGCTCGCCATGCAGCAAAGCTCCACCCAGAAGCGCTCACGTGAGGAGCTTGAAGAGGTCACCCTCGTCTTCTGATATGAACTCGTGTGGAAAGGTCGCTCGCTCAACCCTGCTCGCTCACTCGAAAACCCAGAGCGACGGCCTGGGGTCTGGCCACACGACACGGGGCGTATCCAATTGGAGAGGGGCGAGGGCGACGTGGAGGCGCTCCAGGCTCAGAACCGATAGACGGTGCCGAGGTTGGCGAAGACCAGCTCGGCGATGTTGGAGCCGTCGATGATCTTGCCGCCCGAGAAGATGAACTCGTAGCGATCGAACTTGAGGATGACGCCGCCGCCGACGTCGATGAAGTCCCGGTCCTGGGTGAGGTCGATGACGTCGAACGTCTCCAGGCGAAACCCCTCCGCCTCCTCGTCAGGCTCCCGGGTGGCGAAGCTCTGCCCGATCGTATCGCCGTCGATCACGGTGTGGGTCCCGTTGATCTCCGCGAACAGCGCCAGGTGCTTGCCGATCAGCTGCCCGGCCTTGACCCCCCAGATCACCTGCTCGCCCGGCCCGTTGAAGCGCAACCGAAACCCGACGTTGGCGCGGGCGAAGGTCTGCGTCGCCGAGATGAAGGTCCCGAACAAGAGCTGACCGGTCAGATCCACCTGACCGTCCCCGAGCGTGAAGTCGTCCTGAATCGGCGGCTCCCCCATCGGGATGACGTCGCTCGCCTCCGACGCGCTCAGCAGCCCCGGGTCGCCGTCGCGGAACGTCCCCGTGGGCTTGTCGTAGCCCGACGGGACCTTCAGCTCCAGCTCGGGGGTGACGAGGATGAACGAGTTGATCGCGTTGTAGCGGATGGACAGGAAGATGTCCTGGAGGCCGTGCACCTGATCCGAGAACGAGAAGACGGGCGAGATCGCCACCCGCCCGTCGCCGTTGATGTCGTTGGACCCATCTTCGGCGGGGGCGGTGATGTAGAGGGGGTCGGACGTGAAGTCGATCGACTTGTAGACCGCCTTGAGCGACACCTCCATGTCCATCCCCAGGCCCCGACGGAGCGTCAGCTCCGCCGACTGCGAGGAGAACTCGCCGTTGAGGGGGAAGTCCTGGTTGGTCCCGTCGGGCAGGAACTCGCGGTCGGCGAACTCCGTCCGGTACTGGAGCTGGAGCACCGTCGTGTCCTTGGGCAACACCCACGGGGACGCGCTCGCGCTCGCAGCGCTCAAGACAATGGTGAGGGAGGCGCCGAGCCACAGCAGGCCTCGGACGTCAGCAGAAGGGGGCGAGGTCATCATCAGCGATCTCTGGTTGGAGCGCTCCACCCAGGCGGAGCCTGGCCGCTCAGCGCATGGTCTGCGCCTGGTATGATGACCCCATCTGGCCAGGGATGCGAAGAAAAAGTGACGACGGCGCATGTCCGCCCCGCTAGCAAGCCACACGCCGTCGAGCATAGGGTCCTATGCGGTGAACCCCGGACGAGACTCGAACAAAAAGAACCCAACCGATATAAAAATCAAAACGGCTCCAGAGAGCGCTTGCTTCGGGGAGCGTTCGAGGTTAACTTCCCATTATGCGATCCGCGGCAACAAGGATTCGCACCCGTTTGATTTTTATGATCCGTGCGTCAACGCTCGGATCCCAGGATACATGTCCGCCCCGCTAGCACGCCACACGTGCGACCTACCTACCGCCCAATCCATAACAACCCAAGCCGCTCGACCTTCAATATCTGAAGGGCGCGGTGCGCTCTGTGGTGGGGTATGGGTGATGTACGTTGGAAGTCACGCCAGGGAGGGGGAGTGTTCGTCCATCAGGACAACACCTCCCCCTCACCCGGCGTGGAGAGGGAAGGTCGGCGATGCATGTCCGCCCCGCTAGCAAGCCACACACCGCCGCACACCTTTACTATGTGTGAACTCCAAAGAGGGTTCACAAATCGACCAGGGAAAATTCATAGGCCGCGGTCGAGCCGTTGTACCCGAAGATCTTGATCGTCGCGGGCCCCTGCCACTGGAACACCTCGTTGTCGTCGCTGCTGTCGCTCCCGATCGGGTTGCCCTGGCCGTCCACGACGGCGCGATCGGTCTCTGGATCCCAGAGGTAGAAGTCGAGATCGCCGTCCTTCTGGCTGAAGCGGATCTCGAACAGCCACCGACCGTCCGGGCGGCTCGGGCTGATCGTGTAGAAGTCCGGCGAGCCGTTGCAGATCCCGCCCCGGTAGTCGCCCTCGGTCAGGACCGTGGCCTGCGCCGGGGTGTCGTTGGGCTCGTAGATCTCCTCCTCCGCCGGATCACAGGAGGGCTCCCGGTTCGGATCGAACGGGGGGCGGACGTGGTCAGGGTTCTGGGCGATCTCCTCGAAGGGCAGGTAGTACTGGCTCTCGCTCTGGTCCGCGATGATGACCATGTCGCTGCGCCGAACCACGAACCCCGCCGGGAACCCGGCGATCAGCGGCGCCTGGTAGATGGTCCTCGCCTCAGGCTGGGTCGAGCCGTCCCCAAGGCGGATCCCCTTGTCCTCCACCCCCAGCAGCTCGGTGATGTGCGCGTCGGCGTCTGGCCCCGTCGCGGGGGTGCCGTCCGCCAGCTCCGTCTCGACGAACACCAGCAGCGCCCCGGCGGCCTCCAGCTGGTCGGCCTGGCCGCCGACGTGGCGGATGTAGTCCGGGCACGCCGGGCACCACCCCGCGCTCACCACGAAGACCACCACCGAGTAATCCTCGTAGGCCGGGTCGCAGTGGAAGCTCTGCAGATCGAAGGTCCCGCCCGTGCCGTCCGGCAGCTCGGCGTCCTCCCACCATAGGCGAGGCATGACCTTACCCAACGCGATGAGCCCGGAGTTGTCCGGGTAGTCGCAGTCCGGCGTCGTCGTCGTCGTGGAGCCGCCCGTGTCTCCGGTGGTCTGGGAGGTCCCGGTGGACGTGGCCCCGCCGCCGCTGGTGTCCTGCTCGCCGCCGAGGAGGCCACCCGAGCCTCCGTCGGAGCCCTCGTCGTCGCCGCCACACCCGGACCACGCCACCGCGGCGCACAGGAGCGTCGCCACGAGGAGCGATGTCTGCTTGAGTCTGTTCACGGGGTATCCTCCTGATATGCATCATCACCGATGTTGCACCCATTGTGACGACACCACCGCGCGTCGTCAATCGCGAGGCGCTCGGCGAAGGGCGCGCCTCACCAGTCGGACTGCCTCACCGGCATGGGATCCACCGTCCACGCCATGCGGTCGCACAGCCGCGCGTAGAGGTCCAGCTTGACGTCGCGCATCCCCGGCTCGGACCACAGGTTCCAGGTCTCGGCGGGGTCCGCCCTCAGGTCGTACAGCTCGCCCTCACCCAACCCGTGGAACACCACCAGCTTGTGCTCCCGCGTCCGCACCATGGTCGCATGCGCCATCGGCTCCTTGTGCCAGGGCATCGCGTTGTAATAGGCGCAGTAGACGTCCTCTCGCCCTGCCCCGCCCCTCCCCAGCAGCCGTGGCCACAGCGAGCGCCCCTGCATCCGCTCCGGCACGGGCAGCCCGGACGCCTCCATCAACGTCGGGGCGACGTCCACCAGCTCCACCAGATCGTCCACCACCGCGGGCTGGACCACCCCGGGCCACGAGACGATCAGCGGCACCCGGATCGCGGGCTCATAGAAGTACGGCCCCTTGAGGTAGAGCCCGTGATCGCCCAACAGCTCGCCGTGATCGGACATGAACACCACGAGCGTCCGCTCCCGCTGCCCCGTCGCCTCCAGCGCCTCCAGGATCCGACCCACCTGCGCGTCGATCAGCTCGATCATCGCCCAGTAGGCCGCCCGGATCAGCCGATGGTCCGCCTCACCCATCGCGGTGAACGGGTACAGCTCCGGGTTGTGGTACGCCCCCTCGTGATCCAGCCGCTGAAACCGCGGCTTGGTCAGCAGCTCGCCCTCGTGGTAGCTCGGCAGCGGGATCTCGGACAGCCGCTCCAGGTGACGCGCCAGGTACTCCCGCGGCGGATCGAACGGGTGGTGCGGATCGAAGGTGTTGACCGTGTAGATCCAGGGCCGCTCAAACGACGCGCTCGCCTCGATGAACTCCATCGCCATCTGCGCGCACCACGTCGTCTGGTGGTACGCCTCCGGCATCCCCTCGCACACGTAGCGCGACCCCTCCAGCGGCGGCGTCTCGTACGCCACCCCTCGCCCCTTCAACCATTGGATGTAGGCGTTGGTCGGCCAGTCCGGGTCGGGGTGGTGCGACCACTGAAAGACGTCGTACCCGTCGTCGATCCGGCGCTCCGTCGTCGGGCACGCCGATGGGTTGGCTGGCGACAGGTGCAGCTTCCCTGACAACCCCGCGCTGTGCCCCAACGCGTCCTTGAGCAGCCGCACCACCACCCGCTCGTCTGCCGGGATCGCCTGCCCGTTCTGACGACACCGCGTCGTCCGTGGGTAGCGCCCCGTCAAGAAGCTCGCCCGGCTCGGCGTGCACACCGGGCTCTGGCAGTAGGCGTGGGTGAAGCGCGCCCCGCTCGCCGCCAGCGCGTCCAGGTGAGGGGTCTCGACCGCGCCCTGCCCCGCGCAGCCGAGGCTGTCGAAGCGCTGCTGGTCGGTGCAGATCCAGAGGATGTTGGGCGCCGTCACGACGGGACCTCTTCGGTGGCGTCGGGCCGCTTCCCCGTGATCAGCGTCGGCGCCTTCGGGGTGAGCCCGAACCAGGGCATCGTCGCCGCGGGCAGCCGCCAGCTCCGGTACATGAACTCCGACATCCCCAGCGCCACCTTGAGGACGTCCCGATCGACCCGCTCGCGCCCCGTCCAGTCTCGGAGCGCCATCGCGAAGCGCATCGCCGTCGCCAACCCGTGCGTCACCGTGCCGTAGTTGAAGCCCAGCTGGCGATCGTCAGGCAGCCGATCGAACGAGCTGAAGAAGCGGTGCCCCAGAAAGCGCAGCATGAGCGGCTGAAGCTCGGGCTCGCGCCAGTCGAACCCCTCTCGCCACTCCGGTCGCCACGCCAGGTGATCCACCAGCTCCTCCCACGCCAACCCCTCCAGCTCGATCGCGAAGACGAACCGCCGGTAGGTGTACGCCGCCTTCGCCATCGGGACCGGGTGGTGCGCCCGCATGCACACCTCGAAGTGCTCCTCGAACGGCTGCACCGGCTCGCCCTCGCGGATCTCGAACGCGTCGATGGGCTGATCCTCGTTCACCAGGCGCGCCATCGCGTAGCTGATCCGCGCCAACGTGTCGATCGCCGCGCCGCCGCGCCCCCCCTCCTCCTCCACCACCTTGAGGATGCGCCGCCGCAGCGTCCACAGCTCCGTCGGCTCGAACGTCCGCTCGCCGATGTGGATCGCGGGCAGCGGGAACAGGTAGCGCGCGCGCCACTCCAACGAGCTGCCCGGCTCCACCTCCACCTCGGCGAGCTGAAACGGCGCGTCGTCCTCGTCGAGCTGCTCCAGCACCTCCGGGCAGACCGCGTCAAAGTGCAGCTCGCTCGCCTCGGCGCCCGGCTGCGCGTGCGCCGGGAACGCCTGGCAGATCCGCGGCAGGTTCTCCGCCCCATAGCGCCGCTGCAACCCGCAGCTCGCCCCCTCCAGGAACTGACAGGCGAAGTCCTCCCCGACCGTCGCCAGCTGGACCTGCTCCACCACCTTGGTCGTCTTGTCGACGAACACCCGCAGGCCCGCCATCCGCTCGGTGCACTCGTCCGGCTCGAGGAGCTTCATCAGCCCCACCAGATCCTGATCGCTGAACGGGATCCGCCACCCCTTGCAACAGCACCCCTGCTGGTTGCAGGTGAAGCGCAGCATCATCTCGGGCACCAGCACCTGTTCGCTCATTGCTCTGCTCCATCCGCTCGGGCGCGGGCCTCGCCCGACACCCCCTCACACTCCCGACGCACCCGCGACCACTCCCGCTGGTGACGCACCATCGCGCACGCTCGCCGCTGAAGCCGCTCGGGTGAGACCAGCTCCAGCCCGACCCGCGCGTCCCACAACCTCGCCGTGTGGTCGCGGCTCGCCGTCAACACCCTCGCCCCATCGTCCGAGAACTGCGCCGCGAAGATCGCGCCGGAGTGTCCACGCAGGACCGAGAGTCTACGCCCTGCCCGCGCGTCCCACAACCTCGCCGTGTGGTCGCGGCTCGCCGTCACCACCCTCGCCCCGTCCGGCGAGAACCGGGCCACGGTCAGCGGGTGCCCGTGGCCCACCAGCTCCGCCTGCTGCGCCCCCGTCTCGGCGTCCCAGATCCTCGCCGTCCCGTCGCCGCTCGCCGTGAGCACCTGGCGGCCATCCTCGGAGAACCCGGCCTGGATGACGTAGCTCCCGTGCCCCTGAAGCACCGCCAACGAACGCCCGGTCACCGCGTCCCACACCCTCGCCGTCCGATCACGGCTCGCCGTCACCACCCTCGCCCCGTCCGCCGAGAACCGCGCGTCGAACACCCACCCGTCATGCCCCTCAAGCGCCGCGATCAGACGCCCATCCACGCCGTCCCACACCCTCGCCGTCCCGTCCTCGCTCGCCGTCACCACCCGCCCCCCGTCCGGGGAGAACCTCGCCACCCGCACCACGTCGCGGTGCCCCGTCAGCGCCACGATGGCGCCTCCCGCCAGCGCGTCCCAGACCCGGGCCACCCCCGCGCCGCTCGCCGTGACGACCCGCCGCCCGTCCGGGTCGTAGGTCGCCATGTAGATCCACCCCTCCTCCGGCTCCGTGAACCGCAGGAACTCGCGCGAAGACGCCACGTCCCAGATCCTCGCCGTCCCATCGGCGCCTGCCGTCAAGACGCCCGAGCCCCGCGGCGAGTAGTCCACCGAGAAGACGCCGCCCTCGTGCCCCTCCAGCCGCGCGACCTCTCGGCCCGTCGCCGCGTCCCACCCCCTCGCCGTACCGTCCTGACCCGCCGTCACCACCCGGGTCGAGTCCGGCCCGAAGGCCGCCGCGTACACCGCGTCCTCGTGCCCCTGGAGCGACACCTGCGCGTGCTCGCTGCGCACGCTCCAGATCCTCGCCGTCTCATCCTCGCTCGCCGTCACCACCTGCTCACCATTCGGCGAAAACGCCACGGCGAGCACCCACGCCGAGTGCCCCTCCAGCCGCGCGATCTCCCGGCCCGACGCCGCGTCCCACACCCTCGCCGTCCCATCCTCGCTCGCCGTCGCCACCCGCTCTCCGTCCGCCGACACGTCCAACGCGACCACGTAGCTATCGTGCCCGCGCAGCACCGCAAGCTCCTTCGCCGACTCCACGCTCCAGATCCTCGCCGTCCCGTCCTTGCTCGCCGTCACCACCCGCTCACCACCCGGGGTGAAGCGCAGATCGAGCACAAAGCTCGTGTGCCCCGACAGCTCCCCCTTCAGCGTCCAGGCGCGCGTGTCCCACACCCTCGCCGTGCCATCCTTGCTCGCCGTCGCCAACCACCTGCCATCGCTTGAAAAAACCGCCGCAAAGATCCAGTCGGAGTGCCCCCCGAGCAGCGCGATCTCCCGACCGGTCGCCGCGTCCCACACCCTCGCCGTCTGGTCGTCGCTCACCGTCACCACGACTCGCCCGTCCGGCGAGAACAGCGCGGTCTTGACGACGTTCTCGTGCCCCTCCAGCACATGCAGCGCGCGCCCGGTCGCCGCGTCCCACACCCTCGCCGTCTGATCGAAGCTCACCGTCACCACGCGCCGCCCGTCCGGCGAGAAGCGGGCGTCCAGCACGTAGTCCCCGTGCCCACGCAAGACGCTCAACTGAGCGCCCGACGCCGCGTCCCACACCCTCGCCGTTCGATCGAACCCCGCGGTCACCACCCGGGCGCTGTCCGCCGAGAAGCGCGCCGCGTTGACCCAATCCCGGTGCCCCGTCAGCTCCGCCTGGACCTCGCCGTCCTCCGCGCTCCAGATCCGCGCGGTCCGATCGTAGCTGGCGGTCACCACCCAGCGGCCATCCGGCGAGTACCTGGCGTCGCGGACGACCCCGCGGTGACGGCGCAGCGGGATCGACCCCGACGACGCCATGACCGCGTCCGCCAACCCCGACACCACCGCCTCGGGCGGCGCCTCTCCCCGCTCAAGCGACGGCGAGACGGCGCGGATCCCGACCACGAGCGCCTCGATCGCCCCTCCCTGGCGCTCACTCAGCAGCGCCGCCCGCAAGCCGCGCTCGGCCTCCACCTGCCGCTCGGCCTCGACCAGCTCCCGCTGCGCGTCGCTCACGAGCCGCTCCGAGTAGGTCACCCGCTCGGACCAGGCGCGCTGACGCTCCTGGGCCCGCTCCCGCTCCACGAGGAGCCACGCGCCCACCCCCGCCAACCCAAGGACACACGCCACCGCCACCACCAACGCGCCCCGCGTCAGGCGCCACCGCCGACCCAGGCGCTCGCGCGCCGCCTGCTCTTGAATGACCTCCCAGCGGGCGTCCTCGCGATCGAGGCGCGCCTGCTCCAGATCGGCCCGCTGGGACTCCACCGCGGCGCGCCGCTCCTCCTCGCGGAGCGCCTCATGGAGTCCGGCGAGGACGAAGTCACGCTCGGCCGCGGTGGTTGGGCGCTGGGCGCCGACCCAGGCCCGCGCCTCGGTCAACGCCCGACCGCGCAGCACGTAATCGGGGTGGCGCCCTGCCCGCTCCCAGCGCTGGACGGGCTCCTCCAGCGCCCGGTCGGCGAGCCGCTCATGGCACCAGGCGCGATCAAAGCGGCGCGCGATGAGCGGGTTGCGGACGTCGAGGCGCCCCGGCGCGGGTGCGGCCACGAAGCCCGCGCTCCACAAGACGGCGTAGCGCCAGTCGTCGAGATCGCCCTCCACGGGGCCGGAGAGCAGCGCGAGCCACGCCCGCAGCAGCTCCGGCGCGTTGGGATCCGAGCGGTGAAAGATCGACGCCATGACGACCGCGGCGAGGCTGCCGCGATCGGGGAAGCAGGCGTCGGCGTCGTGCGATGGGTGGGCCAGGGTCACGGCCAGCATGTCGGGGTGGCCGCCCACCTCCGCCAAAGCGGTCGAGAGCGGCTCCGTGTCCATGGCGTTCAAATCGAGATCGAGGAGGCGGACGACCGGCCACGCGCCGCAGTGGGTTTCGCTCAACACGCAGACGGCGTGGTGTGACGCGCCCAGCTGATCGAGCCACGCCTCCAACCCGCCCCACCGCACCTGAGCGGTCAAGACGTCGTCCAACAGGAGGATGTCCGCGGTGAGGTCCGCCATGGCCCGGCGCGTCGTGTCGGGCCAGCCCTCGGGTGATTCGGGCTCCAGGTCGGTGAGCCTCAGGAGCGCCGCGCTGTGGCCGCGCCCCTCCAGCCGACGCGTCAGCTCCCGCGCTGTGGTGGTCTTGCCGCTGCGGGGAGGCGCCAGGAGCTGGATCGAGCGCCCGGCGGCGAGCGCCTCCAGCGCCAGCTCAACCCCTCGGAGCGGCCAACACGGCTCACCAGGGGAGGGGCTCGCCGTTGGCGTGCCAGAAGGTACCGGACTTGGAGAGGTTGAGTTCATCGATCCTCGCGAGGAGCCCCTCGGCCGCCTCCGAAGGCTGAATGCCGTTGAAGCCGGTCATGGCGGTGCTCACCATGCCCGGGTGCAAGAGTCCGACGGCGATCCCGTCGCCGCGCAGGTCGTGCGACAGCGACCGCCCCGCCATGTTCACCGCCGCCTTGGACATCCGGTAGCCGTAATAGCTCCCCGAGGTGTTGTCGTCGATCGAACCCATGCGGCTGGTGACGATCGCCACCTTGCCCCCCTCACCGAGGCGGTGACGCAGCGCCAGGGTGACCTTCAACGGTCCAAGGCTGTTGATCTCAAACTGACGACGGATCCGGTCAAAGTCCAGGTCACCCAGGGTTTCCACCGTCAGGATCCCCGCGTTGTTGACCAACACGTCCAGCTTGACGTCACCCAGCCGCTCGTCGAGCGCCTTGATCGACGCCTCATCCGCCACGTCCACGCCCTCCCCGACGCGGACGCCCAACGCCTGAAGCTCCTCGGACGCCGAGCGGCACGCTCCGATGACCGTGTCACCGCGTTCGCTCATCAGCCGACACAGCTCCAACCCGATCCCTCGGTTCGCCCCTGTCACCAGCACGGTTGCCATACCCAGACTCCTTGTTGTTGTTCAGCACATGTTCTCGACGTCGAGCGGTCGAACCCAACCCGCGTCAGTCCTTGATGTCCACGCTGTGGATCGGCGCGTCGTAGGACACCGCGCCGCCCTCCCCCTTGAGCGTGATCCAGGCGAAGAAGACCTCGCGCCCCTCATGATCGATCGACGCCTTCGGGATCGCCTTCGAGGTGAGCGTGAACGCGCGCTTGTCTCCCACCTTCCAGGGCCTGGACTTTGTCACCGCGGGCTTGATCGCCTCAACGCTCAACGGGTAGGTCTCGCGCACCTCGTCCGGCAGCTGCACCGCGACCACGCCGCCGAGCGACGCCGAGGTGAGCGGCTCCTCGCCGCTCCAGGTCAACTCCCCTTCGACGCGGACCGTCACCTCCTTGCCCTTCACCCGGAGCTGGATGTTGGCCACAGTCACCTCAAGCGGGGCGTCCTGATCGAGCGGCTTGAGCCCGAACGCCTCGTACCGCGAGGTCTCCTCGCCGGGGTCTTCAGCGGGCGCCTCGTCCTCGGTCGGGTCGGCCTCCTCGCTCTCAGCGGGGGCGGCGCGCCCCAGCAGCTTGTCGATGAGCTGAGGCTGCTTGTAGGCGACCAGGCCCCCGAAGATGACCACGAAGACCACCACAAAGAGGACCCCGGCGAAGAGCCTCATGGCGGTGCTGCTCTGATCGGCGCTGCCCGAGGGGCGGACGTCGAGGCCCTGAACGTTGAACAGCGACGGGTGCGCCCCGACGCCAGCCGACGGCCCGGAGGTCGGACCGCGCTGCGGCGAGGGCGAGATGTCACCGAAGCCGTCCGAGGGGGCCTGCGCGGCGAAGCTGGAGGTCGCGAGCCCTGGCTCGGCGACCATCGTCGGGTTGTGCTCAAGCGCCACCCCTGGCCCGCTGGCGCTGGCGGGCTTCAGCTCCGACTCCCAGGAGGAGCGCTCGACGGGTGGGCCTGCGCTCGCGTTGGCGTCCCAGGAGGCGTCCGTGGGGGGTCGCAGATCCCCTTCATCCCAGGAGGAGCGCTCCGTCACCAGCGCGCCCCCATCCCAGGAAGCCTGCGAGGCGGGAGGGACGCTCCCGTCCCAGGAGGTGGGCTCATCGCTCAGCTTCACGGGCGCGTCGCCGTACAGCTCGGGCGCGTAGGAGGCGATCTGCTTGTCCGCGAGCCCGGACACGGAGCGCGTCGGGATCTCCTCCTCGATGTCCGGCCCTGCCGCGGCGAGCCCCTTCTGATGGTGAACCACCTCCCGATCCGCGAGGCCCGCGACCGCGCGCGTCGGGATCACGTCTTCGTCCGGCTCGTCCACGAGGGGGTCGTCCCCGAGGAGCTTCACCGGGCGGCCCGCGAGGCCCGCGACCGCGCGCGTCGGGATCGCCTCCTCCAGATCGTCGTCGGGGTCTTCGCCGAGGAGGACGATGTCGCGATCGGCCAGCCCCTCGACCGCGCGCGTCGGGATCACGTCCTCATCGATGGAGCCCAGCGACGGGTCGCCCCCCGCGCCGAGCGACGCCAGGCCACCGATCCCCGGGCCGCTCTCCAGGTCATCCGGGAGGAGGCCGAGGCGCAGGAAGTCCTCCTCGGTGAGGGACTGCACCGGGACGGTGGGCGCCTCCTCGGCGTCCAGCTCCAGCAGCGCCTCCGGGGTCTGCACCGGGACGGTGGGGTTGGGGACGGGCTCAGCGACCCCGGAGCGCGCCACGGCCTGCCAGTCCTCCGCGCCGCCCTGGCCCTCGGGGGCGTTGACGATGCGCGCCTCGGGCGAGGGCCCGCCGGGGAGGTAGCGGGCCTGGCCTCCGCAGACGAAGCAGGAGATGGCCGTGCGCCCGAACCCGGGGGACTGCGGCGACAGGTGAAGGGTCGACTCGCACTGTGAGCAGCGGTAGTAGACGCCCATGCTAGGCCGGGGTTGAGGTTGGAGTTGCGCGGGTGCGCCTGAGAGACGCCCCAGGGGTCCAGACGCCCGCTTCCACGATGATACCCCGGGCATCGTAGTGCCCGGATGGGGAGGGCGTCAATAGGCGCTGACGGGTTGTGGGGGGAGGTGCGAGGGGGGAGGGAGGCGATGTCGGGTCGCTCAGGGGGTCTTCGCGTCGCCCTCGGCGGGCTTGTCGCCAGTGGCAGGCTTGTCGCCGGTGGCGGGCGCCGCCGGGGGGGTGGCGCCGGTCGTGGAGGCGGCCGGGGTCGCCTCGGTCTTGAAGGTCTCCTGGTAGATGGTGATGCGGCCGTCGTCCAGGGCCTCCTTGTAGAGGCTGGCGAGCCAGGGGCTGGCCTCGGCGAGGTCGGCGTCCGGGCGGTAGAAGACGGTCTGCCAGGAGCCGAGCCAGGCCTTCATCATCTCGGCGCGCTGCTCGGCGAGGACCTGCGGGCGGCTCTTCTTGAGGTCATCCTCGGTGGGGACCTTCTTCTCCTTGAGGCGGACGATGAAGGACGCCTCGTTGACCTCGATGGGGGCGTCCAGCACGGGCGCCTCCGCGGTGAGGTCGAACGCCTTGGAGGCCAGCTCCTTGCTCTCGCCGATGCGGGGCACGTCGGTCCAGGGCAGGGACTTGGGGACGATGTTCTTGACGACCGGGTCGTAGCGGAAGGTGCGCCGCGGGGTGCGGGCGAAGTCACCGGTCTCCGCGACCTGGAGGGCGTCCCAGACCGTCTTCTCGGGCGGGGCGTCCTTGGCGGCGGTGTCCTCCTCCTTGTCACCCTCCTCCTCCTTGGCGGGCTCCTCCTCCTTGTCGCCTCCCTCCTCCTCCTTGGCGGGCGCCTCCTCCTTCTTGGGCTTGAGGTCGGCGAGCAGGGTCTTGAGATCCTTGTCGGGGGAGGCCTTGGCGGCGGCGATGATCTGCTTGGTGATGGCGTCGATCTGCTCCTGGCCCTTCTTCTCGAAGATGAGCTTGCTGGCAATGTCGTCGCGCACTTCGGCGAGGGGCTTGGTGTTGGCCTCCTTGACGTCGTCGAGCTTGAGCAGGAAGTAGGCGAAGCCGGAGATGTCCTCCTTGACCTCGCCCTTCTTCATGGCGTCGACGAGCTTGGCGGTCTTCTCGTTCATGTCTTCGAGCTTGGACCAGCCCATGTCACCGCCCTTGTCCTTGTAGACGATGTCCTCGGACAGTTCCTTGACGACGGTGGCGAAGTCCTCGTTCTTGGTGAGGATCCGCTCCTTGACCTGGGCCCACTTCTCCTCGGCCTTCTTCTTGTCCTCGTCGGAGGCGGAGTCGGGCGCCTTCTTGATCATGATGCGGCGGACGCGGACCTCCTTGGGGGTGGAGTAGTCGCCCTTGTTCTCATCGTAGTACGTCTGGATCGCGTCGGGGTTGGCCTCGGCGAAGGCGGTGATCTCGTCCTGGGAGAAGGTGACCGCCTCGCGGAGCTGCTTGGGGTCGAGCCGGATGAACTCCAGGTTGACCTTGGTGTTGCGCAGCTTGTTCAGCTCATCGACCTGCGCGGGGAGCACCGACAGCGAGCCCTCGAAGACCGACAGGTACTTGCGCGCGAGCAGCTCGCGGGTCTTGAAGTTCTGGTAGTCCTCGATCGTCATCTCGAGGTAGAACTTGACGAAGCGCTGGTAGGTGTCGGCGTCGAACTTGCCGTCCTCGGAGTAGATCTGGAAGTCGACGTTGCGCGTGGGGTCGAGGATGAACTCGCGCAGCTCCTGCTGGCTGACCGCCATCCCCATCGCCTCGGCCTCATCGGCGAGCAGGTGGAGCAGCGCCAGCTTCTCAGCGGCCTGGCGCTGGAGCTTGGCGTAGGCGGCGTCGTCGGTGTTCGTCCGCCGGGAGACCCGGTTGAGGATCACCGACAGGTCGAGGTTCGAAAACTCCTGGCCGTTCACCGACGCCGCGACCGCCCGGCTCCGGGGACCACACGCCTCACTGCCGGACACTCCGCCGAACTCGAACACAAACACGATCACAAGGATCGCGAACATCAACAGCAGCAGAGGGTGTTTGGTGCCCTCTCGCATCTGTTCCAACATGGCAGCGGCTCCTCAACAAGCCCGGCGCTGAGCCGGGGCGTAGCGTCTTGGTTCTACGGTGGTTCGAGCGCCCGCTCGACAGGGCGCGGCGATCCACATATTACAAGGGGAGGGAGTCTACAGACCCGTTCACGGTTTTGCAAGCCTCTCGCGACCTTCGCCGGGGGGCGCGGCCCGGTCAGGCGAACCCGAAGCATCCCGCGTGGATGGCGTCCCTGAAGATTCTTGCATCTGCCTGGGGGCTCTGTTAAACGATCCAGTTCCAAATGCCCCGGGCCGGCCTGCCCCCTACCGCGCCGACCCTGATGTGGGCGCTTGATGTGAGGGATCCCATGCTCCTGGACAAGTTCTGGGGACTGTTCTCCAACGACCTGGCCATCGACCTCGGCACCGCCAACACCTTGATCTACGCCAAGGGCAGCGGCATCGTCTGCTGCGAGCCCTCCGTGGTCGCCGTCCAGAAGGACGCGCGCGGCGCGAAGAAGGTGCTCGCCGTCGGTCGCGACGCCAAAGAGATGCTCGGCCGCACGCCGGGGACCATCGTCGCGATCCGCCCGGTCAAGGACGGCGTCATCGCCGACTTTGAGATCACCGAGGCGATGCTGCGCTACTTCATCGCGCGCGCGCAGCCGCGCCGCACCCTGGTCAAGCCCCGGATCGTCATCTGCGTCCCGTTCGGGATCACCGAGGTCGAGAAGCGCGCCGTCAAGGAGTCGGCCGAGTCGGCGGGCGCCCGCGAGGTCTACCTCATCGAGGAGCCGATGGCCGCCGCGATCGGCGCCGGGCTGCCGATCACCGAGCCCGCGGGCAACATGATCGTCGACATCGGCGGCGGGACGACCGAGGTGGCCGTCATCAGCCTCGCCGGGATCGTGTACAGCAAGAGCGTGCGCGTCGGCGGCGACAAGATGGACCAGGCGATCATCCACCACATGAAGCGCAAGTACAACCTCCTCGTCGGCGAGCGCACCGCCGAGATGGTCAAGTGCACCATCGGCACCGCCTGCCCCATCGAGGAGGTGATGACCATGGAGGTCAAGGGCCGCGACCTCGTCGCCGGGCTCCCCAAGACCCTCGTGGTGGACTCCGACGAGATCCGGCAGGCCCTCCAGGAGCCGATCAACTCCATCGTCGAGGCGGTCCGCCTCGCGCTGGAGAAGATCCCCCCGGAGCTGTCGGCCGACATCGTCGACAAGGGGATCGTGCTCGCGGGCGGCGGGGCGCTGCTCAAGAACCTGGACATCCTCCTGCGCGAAGAGACCGGCCTGCCGGTCATGATCGCCGACGATCCCCTCTCCAGCGTGGTGCTCGGCTCTGGCAAGGCCCTCGACGAGCTGAGCCTGCTGCGCGAGATCACCAGCAGCTGAGACAGCGATGCTCGATCTCATCGGACGCTACAAGGTCATCATCATCATGGTCCTGATGGTGGCGCTGCCCACCCTGAGCATGGCGCTGTCCCGCATCGTGCCGGGGCGCCACGTGGTGGACCGCGCCATGCTCATGGCGCTCGCCCCGCTCCAGGCGGGCGCCCACTTCGGGGTCAGCTTCATCGAGGGGTTCTGGCAGGACTACATCGCGCTGCGCGACCTCAAACAAGAAAATGAGTCGCTGCGGCAGGAGATCAGCCGCCTGCGCGAGGAGCGGGCGAGGCTGATCGGCGTGCTCCAGGAGAACAAGCGGCTGCGCGGCCTGCTCGACTTCCAGCAGCAGCGCCCCGAGCTGAAGCTCCAGCCCGCCCGCGTCATCGCCCGCGAGATCACCCCCTACTTCCGCGTCCTCCGGGTTCGCCTGGACACCGGCGACGCCAGCACCCCGATCAAGCCGCAGATGGCCGTGGTCAGCCACGAGGGCGTCGTCGGTCAGGTGATCGAGGCCTACGACGAGTACGCCGACGTCATGCTCATCGCCGACCCGCGCAGCAACGTGGACGTGATCGATCAGCGCACACGGGCGCGCGGGATCGCCATCGGCCTCGGGCACAAGCGCGATTACGAGGCGCGCCTCTCCTACCTGCTGCGCAAGGACGAGATCAACGAGCAGGATCAGCTCGTCACCAGCGGCAAGGGCGGGATCTTCCCGCAGGAGCTGATCGTCGGCACGATCACCTCGATCGACAGCCGGGAGTACGGGCTCAACCAGCAGGCGACCGTGGAGCCCTCGGTGGACTTCGGACGGCTTGAGGAGGTCTTCATCGTCACCGGCGAGGAGACCGCGGGGGTGCGACCCTAGCGATGCATCGCCTGGCGACCATCCTGGTGGGGATCGTGCTGTTGCTGCTCGAGTCCCTGCTGCTCGACCTCTTCGGGCTCTCGCTGTGGCTGCCCCACGTCGCGAGCGCGCTGGTGGTGTACATCGCGCTGGAGCGCGAGATGTTCGAGGGGTGCGTCGAGGTGCTCGGGCTCGCCTGGGTCGCCGAGCTGTTGTCGGGGTCTCCGCCGGGCGTGTACGCGCTGGCGGTGACGCTGCTGTTCTTCGGCGTGCGACTGAGCGCCGTCCGCCTCTCCTACCGGGCGTGGCCAGTGCGGCTGGGGCTGTCGGTCGTCGCGGCGCTGGGGCTCCACGCGCTGCTGCTGATCATCCTGCTGATGTCGGGCCACCCCACGAGCTACGTGACGACCTTCGCGCTGGCGGGCGCCCCGAGCAGCCTCGCGGCGCCGCTCGGCCTCGTCGTGGTCTGGCTGTCGCTGGAGCGGCTCGACGAGCTGTTCAAGCGCCGCAAGAACATCTTCTCCGACTGATCCCCCCACCTCCACACCTGAACCCCCGCGCAGCCCGCCTCGATGGGCGCGCGAGGGGGTTGCCAAGACGTTCTACCCCGTGGTAGGGTCCGGCGTGATCGAGCAGTCCCGCTGTGTTGGGGCTCGATCCATGGTTTAAGGACCACGTGGCCTCGGGGGCCACCTTCGATATAGAGACCAACATCGACGTAGACGCCCATCGAAGGCGCGCCAACCTGCTGACAGCACAGGAGCGCGCCCGGGGCGATAGAGCCTGCAGGCGTTCGTGTGACGATCTGGCCCATCCGTAAAAAATCGGATGCCGAAGACGGTGCACCGGGCAAACGCAAACGAGCCTGGCACCGCCAAAGCGCTGCCGACATGCTGGCCAAGCTCAACAGCCGAGACGAGCTGGAGTCCTACTCCGGTCGGTTCAAGTGGCTGTTCCTGGCCTTCGTGCTCCCGTTCGCGTTGATCGGCGCCCGGTTGTGGCAGGTGCAGGTGCTCGACTCCCATGAGTTCGACCGCCGCGCCCGCAACAACCTCGTCCGTACGGTCGAGATCCCGGCCACCCGTGGCCTGATCCTCGACTCCGGGCGGCGCGTCCTCGCCGAGAACCGACCCTCCTACGACGTCTACATCACCCCTCGCCTCGTCCGTAAGGAGCCTGAGGCGCTCGATCTGCTCCAGCGCTACCTCAACCTCGCCGCGGACGACATCGCGCGGATCCGTAAGCGGATGGAGGAGGCCGACGGCCGCGCCTTCCTCGCGCGCCGCGACATCACCCGCGACCAGGTGGCGCAGCTGGAGACCCACCGGATGTACCTGCCCGGGGTCGAGGTCCGCACCAACTCCCACCGCTATTACCCCTACAACGAGCTCTCCTCGCACACCATGGGGTTCATGAACGAGATCACCGGGGACGAGCTGGAGAGCCGCCAGGCCTACGGCTACCGCCCCGGCGATTACATCGGGCGGATGGGGCTGGAGCGCACCTACGAGGCGATCCTGCGCGGCAGCCCCGGCCTCGAGCGGCAGATCGTGGACGCCCGGGGCATCCCCCAGGGCGAGGAGCAGGCCGAGGAGCTGCTCGGGCACTACCGGCGCGTCGAGCCGATCCCCGGCCGCAACCTCGTGCTCACCCTCGACATGGACCTCCAGCGCATCGCCCGCGAGGAGTTCAACTACGACTCCGGGGCGGTCGTCGCCATCAACCCCAAGGACGGCTCGGTGCTCGCCGCGCTGTCGGTGCCCACGTTCAACCCCAACAGCTGGACCGGGCGCCTGAGCCACGAAGAGAAGCGCCGCTCGGACAACAACCCCTTCAAGCCGATGATCGACAAGACGGTCCAGGCCTACTTCCCAGGCTCGACCTTCAAGCTGGTCACCGCCGCGGCGGCGCTCAACGAGGGCTTCATCACCGAGAAGGAGACCCTGGAGTGCCGCGGCTTCTACGAGTTCGGTAAGCGCCGCTTCCACTGCTGGAACCGCGTCGGCCACGGCCGCGAGGACCTCGCCGACTCCCTGATGCACTCCTGCGACGTCTACTACTACAAGCTCAGCGAGAAGCTCGGGATGGACACCCTCGCCCGCTACGCCTACATGTTCGGCTTCGGCGAGCGCGCCGGGATGGGCATCAACGGCGAGCAGCGCGGCATCGTCCCCACCAAGGACTGGCACCGCAAGCACTCCCCCGGCGGGTTCCAGCACGGCCTCACGCTCTCCACCGGCGTCGGCCAGGGCGACACCCGCGTCACCCCGCTGCAGCTCGCCCTCTCCTACGGGGCGCTCGCCACCCGCGGCACCCTCTACTACCCGCGGATCGTCGATCACATCGAGACCGCCGACGGCCGCAAGCAGTTCGAGTACCCCGCCCGGATCCGCCGCAAGCTCGACATCCCCGAGGAGATCCTCGAAGAGATCGAGATCGGCATGACCTCCGTGCTCCACGACCAGACCGGCACCTCCTACGAGAACCGCCTCGACTACGTGACCACCGCGGGCAAGACCGGTACCGCCCAGGTGCGTGGCTTCGACCAGCAGCGCCTCGGCGACAACGGCGAGATCGAGTACAAGCACCGCGACCACGCCTGGTTCGTCGTCTATGGCCCCGTCGAAGACCCCGACATCGTGCTCGCCGTCTTCGTCGAGCACGGCGGCTCCGGCGCCCGCATCGCCGCGCCGCTCGCCATGAAGATCCTCGACCGCTACTTCCGCGAGGTCAAGGGGATCGACCCCGAGGCCGCACGCGCCCGCGCCATCGCGCAGCGCCGCCGCGGCCCCCGTCGCCTCCGTCGCCCCGACAACCGGGAGGAGCCCTCCCGCTGGGAGCGCCCCAGCGACGACTCCCGCGACGGCGAGAGCCGCGACTACCCGATCGCCTGGCCGCCGCCGCCGCCACCGACCAACCTGTTGGATTGAGCCATGGCCAAGCCCGTTCAAGCACAGATCTTTCCGCGCTTTGACTGGATCCTGGCGCTCCTCGTCGCGATGCTCATGGGCATCGGGCTGATGAACCTCTACTCCTCCTCCATGGCGCTCGGTGAAGACCTCTACATCACCCAGGGCGTCTGGCTCGGCCTCGGCCTCGGCCTCGTCACCGCCAGCTCCCTGCTCGACTACCGCACCTACGAGCGCTGGGCCTACATCGTCTACGGCGCGGTCGTCTTCCTGCTGATCCTCGTCATGGTGGTCGGCACACGCCTCAACGGCGCACAGCGCTGGCTCAACTTCGGCTTCTTCATGCTCCAGCCCTCCGAGCTGATGAAGCCCGCCATCATCCTCGTGACCGCGCGCTACTTCTCCGACCTCCCCCACAAGGTCGACGGGAACGACCTCAAGGACCTCATCCGGCCGATGATGCTCCTGTTCGTCCCCAGCTCCCTGATCATGCTCCAGCCCGACCTCGGGACGTCGCTGATGGTGATCTTCATCTTCTTCACGATGGTCCTCTTTGAGGGGATGAAGGCGCGGACCATCGTCGGTATGGGGATCACGACCATCCTCTCCGCCCCGCTGGCCTGGTCCTTCCTCCTCAAGGACTACCAGAAGCAGCGGATCCTCAGCTTCCTCGACCTTGAGAAGGACCCCTACGGCCCGGGCTGGCAGGTGCGGCAGTCCCTGATCGCCTTCGGCTCAGGGGGCATCGCGGGCAAGGGCTACCTCGACGGCACCCAGGTCCAGATGGGCTTCGTCCCCTACCACGAGAGCGACTTCGCCGCCGTCAACTGGGCCGAGGAGCACGGCTTCATCGGGATGATGGTCCTCATCGGCCTCTACACGGCGCTGATCGGCTGGTCCCTGCACATCGCCCGCTCCTCGCGCGACCGCTTCGGGATGCTGGTCGCGGTGGGCGTCGCCGCCATGATCTTCTGGCACGTCTTCGTCAACCTCGGCATGGTCCTCGGCATGCTCCCCGTCGTCGGCCTCACCCTGCCGCTCGTCTCCTACGGCGGCAGCTCGGTCATCACCGTCATGCTGGGCATCGCCCTCCTGGTGAACATCTCCATCCGTCGCCACCTCCTGCGCTGACCCCCTCAAGAACGCGACGACCCGAGCGGCGCGAAGCGGCTCGGGTCGGTGTGCGCGTTGTTCAGGGCGTCGCCCTTGAAACCATCAGAGCGCCTGCTCGAACAGATCCTTGAGCTTGTTCTTCGGCGCCGCGCCGACGTGCTTGTGGACCACCTCACCGTTCTTGATGACCATCAGGGTCGGCAGCGCGCGGACCCCATACTTGGCAGCGACGTTGGGGTTGTTGTCGATGTCGAGCTTGGCCACCTGGACCTTCCCGTCGTACTCCGCGGCCAGCTCCTTGAGCGAGGGCGCGATCGCCCGACAGGGGCCACACCAGGCCGCCCAGAAGTCCACCACCGTGGGCGTGCTGGAGTCGATGACTTCGTTCTGGAAGTCGCTGTCGGTCACATCAAAGAACTTGCCTGCCATGGTAGGGATCTCCCACACTGGAACCGAGCCGTCAGCTCAGGTCGGTTCATGTTGATCACGGGGCGCCGGTGAACCTCTTGCCCGCACCCCTTCACGTCTATGCTGTTTTAACGCCTCCGGCTCCCCGGAGTCGAGTAGGGAAGCTAACCAACCCACCCTCAAGGTCAAGGCGCTCTGATCCATGACGCGACGAACCCCCAACCACACGCCATTGATGGTCGCCCTCGATCTCCGAGGCCGCCTGGTGGCGGTCATCGGAGGGGGCGCGGTCGCTCGCCGCAAGCTGCCTAAGCTGCTCCGCGCAGGCGCCCGAGTCCGCCTCATCGCCCCAGGCCCCGCCGATCTCCCGAGCGACGTCGCCGCCCTCGACCCCGAAGGGACACGGATCGACCTCCTCCAGCGCCCCTACGCCGAGGGCGACCTCGCGGGCTGCGCCGTCGCGCTCGCCTGCACCGACGACCCGCGCGTCAACGACCTCGTCTGCGCCCACGCCCGCGCCGCTGACCTCTGGCACGACCGCGTCGACGCCCATGAGGGCGACCTCGCCATGACCGCCACCTCCCCCAAGGGGGCGATCACGCTGGCGGCCTCGACCGGCGGGGCCTCCCCCGCGCTGGCGCGCCTCATCCGGCAACACCTCGATCGCGGCTTCGGCCCGGAGTGGTCCCAGGCCGCGCAGCTCGCCGACGCCACCCGCCCCCTCCTCCGAGAGGCCGTCGCCGACCCCGCCGAGCGGACTCGCCGCCTGCGCGCCTGGGTCCGCTCCCCCCTGCTCGATCAGCTCCGGGCCTGTGACCTCCCAGGAGCCCTCCAGACCACCTCCGCGGCGCTGGGGCTCTCACCCACGCAGATCGCCTCGGCGAGGCTCCAGCAGCCCCAGGCGAGTCCAGGGGGGCAGATCGTGCTCAGCGCCTTCGGCCCCTTCCCGGGGGTGTCGGTCAACCCGACCGGGGAGGTGGTGCGCGCGGTCGCTCAGGCGATGGGGGGGCGGGCGGAGGTGGTGGAGCTGGAGACGCGCTTTGACATCGCCTGGGAGCAGCTCGCGGCCCGGGTCGAGCCGCTTCACGCCGCCGGGCGGCTCCAGGCGGTCGTCGCGCTCGGCGTCTCGGGGAGGGCGCGGTGTGTGCAGCTGGAGCGCGTCGGGATCAACGTGCGGTCGAGCGCCCGGCCCGACGCCGCTGGGCGTCGGCTGCCTCGCCATGGGGAGCCGCTTCACCCGGGCGGGCCGCACGGGCTGATGAGCCGCATGCCCGTCGAGGCGATGGCAGAGCGACTGCGCGAGCGTGGGTTCGCGGTGGAGGTCTCCAACAGCGCGGGGACCTACGTGTGCAACGAGGTGCTCTACAAGATGTTGGCCTGGGCCAACCGCGCCGGGTTCACCGGCGCCGCCGGGTTCGTTCATGTCCCGGGGGCCGCGGTCATGGGGGGGGAGGAGGTGGCGGTGACGGTCACCGCGCTCGTGAAGGAGCTGCTCGGGGACCCGTGAGCCGAGGTGGCGGGGGCGCTCAGAACGGCGGGGGCGGGATGACCGGCTCGCCCGACTCGGAGACCGCCATGTCGGTGACGCTGCCCGCCGCGTCGTCCTTCGCGTCTTCTTTCGCCGGGGCCTCCGCGTCACCGCTGGCCGCGGCGGCTTCGGTCGCGGCGGCTTCGGTCGTCGCGCCGTTGGTCGCCGGGGCGGCGTCGGCGGGCGCCTCGGCGGTGTCTCCAGCGGTCGCGTCAGCGGTGTCTTCGGCGGTGTCTTCGGCGGTCGCGTCGCTGGGCGTGGAGCCAGGGCGCGGGGAGGTGGTGAAGCGGCGGACGGACTCCAGGGCCTTGACCGTCTTGAGGGCGTCCCGGTACTGATCGGCGGCGACGACGTCGCCCGCCTCGCTCATGACCCAGGCGCGCAGCCAGGGGACGATGGTCGAGTCCCAGGTGGGGGACAGGCGCAGGGCGAGGAACTCGCCGTAGAGGTCGTGGATGATGCTCTCGATCTCCTCGATGAGGTACATGCGCTCGTAGAACTTCTCATCCTCCTCGTCGCTGAGGAGCGCCGGGATGCGGACGCTGGAGAGCGCGAACTCGGGGGCCTTGAAGACGAAGCCATACTCCTGCTGGTCCTGGACGACGCGCAGCCGCGCCTGGGTGGGGAGCTTGCCCTGCCGGAGGGCCTCGCGGGCCTCGGGGCTGACGGACGGCGAGGCGCCCTTGAGCTTGCTGCGCTCGGTCTCGACGATGACGGCCTCCAGGGTGAGGCTGTCGTCGAACCAGACCTCGCAGGCGCCCCGCTTGCCGATGTTGAAGCGGCCTTCAAAGACCTCGCTCTTGTACCAGAGCCAGGTGAGGAACTCGTTGCCGAGGAAGCGGCGGGTTTGGATCAGATCGATGAGGTCCATGGTGCACCCTTGGTGGTGGGGAGGCGCGGCGGCGGCTGTCGAGCCAGGCCCGGGCGCCGGGTTGTGTCTGCTGGTGAGGGTCGGGCGTCAGGTCGAGGGCGCGAGCGTCGGCCCGTTGTGGAGCACGGAGGGCTCCATCATGGCCAGCAGCTCGACCTGGTCGTCGGTCAGCTCGAACTGGAGCGCGTCCGTGTAGGGGCTCTGGGGCACGAGGCGCATCTGGAAGGTGTCCTCGAAGAAGGCCTGGAACAGCTCACAGGTCTTGGAGGACTGGTTCCAGAACCGGAGCATCCCGGTGTGGGTGTTCCAGGACATGTCGATGACCTTCATCGAGGGCATCGTGCGGTGCCGGAGCTTGATCTCGACCCGCTCCTTGATCTCGAGCTTCTCGTCGCGGGACAGCCGCTCCTTGTTGTGCTCGGCCATGTAGTCGCGCTCGGCCTCGGTGTAGTGGGCCTTGAGGATCGGGCTGGGGATCCGCCACTTGTCGACGCGCATCCCGATGTTGAGGTACTCGTTGTAGAAGACCTTGTAGACGTCCAGGTCCAGGTCCAGCGGGTGCTCGATGGAGCACCAGCCCGTCCGCTCCTTCTCCTCGTCCTCGGGGGTGAGGGGGACGAAGATGCGGTGGTTGATGCGCTGGATGAAGTCGTCACGAAAGTTGTCTGGCAGATCGCCCTCGACGTAGAAGCGGGTGAATGATATCGATCCGTTCAATGCGCCCACGGGTCACCTCCTTGTGTTCATTCCCGTCACTTGTTCAGGGCCCGCGACGATAGCCACCATCTAAACACATGTCAAGATTATCGCGCCTCCAGCCCAGCCTCGCCATGGCCCCTCTGGTGAGCTTCGCCGCCGCGCTGCCCGGCCTGGCCCTGGCCGAGGAGCCCGCGCAGGCGCTCCCCTCGTTCGGGCCGCTCCTGCTCCAGGTGTCGGTGACGCTGCTGTTCGTGTGCGCGCTGGCCTGGCTGCTGATCCGGTTCGGGCTCGCCCGGCTGCGCCCGCCCGCGAGCCCCGAGTCGCACCTGGAGCTGCTCGACCGTCTCCCGCTCGGGGCGCGGCGCTCGGTCGTGCTGCTGAGGGCGGTCGATCGGGTGCTCGTCGTGGGCGAGACCGAGGCCGGGCTGTCGCTGCTCTCCGACCTCGGCCCGGGCTCGGCGCAGGAGCTGGGCGCCGACGACTTCGCCGCGGCGATGGAAGCCGCGACCCCTCCCGATGAACCTCCGACCGCAGGCTCGGGGACGAAATCTGAAGAAAATCCTCCTCGCCGCGCAACCGAGAGCCCCTGAGGAGGATATTCAAGGGTAGATGAAGGCCTCAGGGACGTCTGCATCTCTTCAAATCAGACTTTGAAGTTCTCCCTTATCGCCTTGAGGCCTTCATCGCAGTCCCCCCAGAACCCCCTCACCCCCCCTTCTTGAGCCGCTCCACCATCGCCCGCGCGTAGTAACCTGGCGCGAGCCGGGAGAGGAGGTAGGCGAGCTTGCCCGTCCACGACAGGACGAGGAGGTCGCGGCCGTCGCGCGCCCCGTCGATGATGGCGTCGGCGACCTCCTCCGGCTCGGCGATGCGGCCGGTCATGGAGCGCCTGGTCCCCGCCGGGGCGCCGTCGGCGCCCATCGCCCGCTGCTCGAACGGGGAGCGGGTGAAGGTGGGGCAGACCATCATGACCCGCACCCCCTCCTCGGCCAGCTCGGTGCGCGCCGACTCAAAGAGGCCGTGGAGCGCATGCTTGCTCGCGGCGTACCCCGTGCGCCCATACAGAGGCGCGACCCCGGCGACGCTGCTCGTCACCACGATCAGCCCCCGCGACCGCTTGAGCGCAGGCAGCGCCGCCTTCGCCGTGTAGAGCGACCCGAAGAAGTTGACCTCCATCACCTTGCGGTAGACCGACAGGTCGGTGTCGCTGAACCGGGAGCGGTGGACGGTCCCAGCGTTCGCGATGACCACGTCGAGCCCCCCGAAGCGCTCCACCGCCCGCTCTACCGCCTCCTGGACGGCGTCCGCGTCGGTCACGTCGCACTCCAGCGCGAGCACCTCCGCGCCTCGCCCGCGCAGCTCCGCCTCGATCTCGGCGAGCGGCTCGGGCTCGAAGTCCAGGAGCGCCAGCCGCACGCCCTCACGCGCGACGTACCGCCTCGCCAACGCCCGCCCGATGCCACCGGCGGCGCCCGTGATCAGGACCGTCTTCTTCATGTCGACCTCGTGGGTTGTTGGCGAGGGTTCACTTGCGGAAGATCTGGATGTTGTGGATGACCACGTCGCGCTGGGGCTTGTCGTCGCGGTCGCGGGGGACGCGGGCGATCTCGCGGACGACGTCCATGCCGTTGACCACGATCCCGAAGGCCGAGTGCACCCGGTCGAGGTACATCACCGGCGCCTCCGTGATGAAGAACTGGCTGCCGTTGGTGTGCCGCCCCGAGTTGGCCATCGAGAAGATGCCCGGGCGGTCGTGCCGCGCGCGGGGGTGGAACTCGTCGCGGAACTCATAGCCCGGGCCGCCCGTGCCGTCCCCTACGGGGTCGCCGCCCTGGATCATGAAGTCGGGCTCGACCCGGTGGAAGGTGGTCCCCGGGTAGAGGGGCTCATGGCGGACGTCGCCGCTGCGGGGATCGACCCAGGGCTGCTGCCCCGTCGCGAGCCCGACGAAGTTGGCGACGGTGATCGGGGCGTACTCTTCATAGAGCCGCCCGGCGATGGAGCCGTGCGTCGTGTCGATGATGCACATCAGCTCCCCTCGCCCGGCAGGGAGTTGGATGCGTTCAGGGCGAAACTGGACCTTGGGGCCGTTGAACATAACACGCTCCTGTGCGGCGCAGTGGCCTCTCCGATCGAGGTGGACCGTCGGCCCCAGCCTGCCTGGTCAGGGCCAATTTGTCCAGGTCGCGCCCCGGGCTCGCCCTGCGGCGGCGACCTGGGTTATAACAGGGCACCGGAGCGACCGTCCCCGAGGAGCGAGACGACGTGAGACAGCTGTTTCCAGGACTGACCGTGCTGGGCGCGACCGCGCTGCTGTGGGCGCTTGTGCCGGGCGAGGCGCTCGCCCAGGCGGCGACCCCGCAGGCGACGGGCGGCCCGCTGGACACCGCGGCGGTGTTCCTGACGGTGGCGCTGGTGCCGCTGGCGCTGGTCCTGGTGACCAGCTTCGCGAAGCTGGCGGTGGTGTTCGGGTTTCTGCGGGCGGGGTTGGGGTTGCAGCAGGTGCTGCCGACCTCGGTGCTGACCGCGCTGGCGGTGGCGCTGAGCGCCCTCATCATGGCCCCGGTCGGGCTGGCGATGACGCGCGCGGCCGACGGCCTCGGCCCCGACTCGCCGCGCGACGAGCTGCTCCGCCGCGCCCCGGAGGTCGGGGCGCCGCTGGGCGCGTGGCTGGCCCGCCACGCCGGGCAGCCCGAGCGCGACGCGCTCCTCGCCATGGCGCGGGAGCTACACGCCGACGCGGACCAGGCGCGCTGGGCCGCGCCCGACCACCCGCTGGTGCTGACGACGGCGTTCGCGCTGACGGAGCTCAAGGAGGCGTTCGTGATCGGGGTGCTGATCCTGCTCCCGTTCCTGATCCTGGAGGTCGTGGTGGCGAACGTGCTGCTGTCGGCGGGGCTCCAGGGGATGTCCCCGACGACGGTCAGCCTACCGTTCAAGATCTTGCTGTTTGTGCTCATCGACGGATGGACGCTCCTTGTGCAGGGGCTGGTCATGGGCTACACCACACCCACGGGCTGAGCGCCCGTGAACACCCAAGGCGCCTGGACACAGGCGCCGCGCGATAAGGAGAGTGCGCATGATCGAGACCACCATGACACACCGCAGCGGTCGCCTGCTTCAGGCGGCGCTGATGCTGCTGGTCTGCGGCGCGATGGCCTGCTCCGGCTCCCAGACGAAGCCCGACAGCCCCTGGGGCGACCTCGCCCCGCCCCCCAACGCCCAGGCGGCGCTCGCCGAGGTCGCCCCATGGCTCCCGGAGGACACGGTCGCCGTGGCGTTCGTCGATGTCCCGTTCATCGTGGACCTGTACCGCAACAGCGGCCTCGTCCCCAAGGACTGGGACGACACGGCGCTGCGCAAGGATCTTGGCGACTTCTCGCGCAAGCGCCTCGGCGTGGACGTCACCAAGGCGCGCTGGGCCGCGGTCGCTTTCTCGGCCCCGACGCCCTCCGGTGAGGAGTTCGTGGCGCTGTTCCTGGAGGGTGACTTCAAGGCGCCGAGCACCCTGGAGGAGCGGGACTTCGGTGGCCTCAAGGCCTACCGCGTCGGCGAGGAGGACTTCGGGCTGATCAAGACGGACAAGCCCAACCTGGTCATGTACGTATTCGAGAAGGAGCCGATGGAGCGCGTCAGCTCCGTGCGCCGTGGCGACATCAAGTCGCTCGCCACCTCCCCGACGCGCGGCGTCATGGAGCAGATGCTGGCGACCGCGGGCTCCAACCGCTTCGTGGTCGTGGGTCAGATCCCCCCCGGGCTCGCCGCGATGGCGGAGATGGAGGTGGGGATGAAGATCCCGCAGGCGGGCGCGATCGGGCTCGGCGAGAAGACCAACATCGTGCTCCAGGGCGACCCGGCCTCGTTGGAGACGATCCGCAACTTCATCATCGAGCAGCGCAAGGAGATCCAGGGCATGCTCGCCGCCCAGATGCAGGGGCTGGACGACATGGACCTCATGGAGGGCTCGCTCCTGATCATGGGCTACCACCTGCTGGAGCCGGTCGGCGAGGCGATGACGCCCCAGATCAAGGGCGACGTGATGACCCTCGACCTCGGCCCCGAGGGGTTGGCCGTGCTCAGCCTGGCGATGAGCGGGGCGGCGTTCTTCCTGGCCCAGATGCCGATGATGATGATGGAGGAGCCGATGGCCCCGGCGGTCCTGGAGCCCGCTCCCGCCCCTGTCCAGGTCCCGGCCCCGGAGCCCGCCCCCGCCCCCAAGCAGATCGCCCCGAACGACGGCGCGGCGCCAAAGTAGGAGCGAGGCCATGGCGGACGAGCTGCTGCTGCGCGCGCTCCGAGAGGGGCTCTACCTGATGCTCCTGGTGTCGGCGCCGGTGGTGCTCGCGACGCTCGTGGCGGGGCTGCTGACCAGCGCGCTCCAGGCCGCCACGCAGCTCCAGGGGCCGAGCCGCCAGGCGCTCCCGCGGCTGATCGTCGCGGCGGTGGCCCTCGCGCTGCTGGCGCCCTGGATGGGCGCCCAGCTCCTGCGCTTCACCGAGGCGCTGTTCCAGATGTTGCCGCTGGTCGCAGGCGGCTGACCCGAGGTCACCATGGAGGCCGCGCTGCTCGCGATGAACGCCCTGGGGAGCGGCCTCCTGGGGCTCGGCGCGCTCGTCGGCGCCCGTCTGGCGCCGCTCCTGCTGCTCTCGCCGCTGTTTGGCGCCCCGACGGTCCCGATGACGGCGCGCCTGGCGCTGCTCGGCGGGCTGTCGGCGCTGCTCACCCCCCTCGTGTTTCTCTCCATCGACCCCGCGACGCTCGCCGCGCCGCGCCCGCCCGTCGCGTGGCTGGCGCTGGGCCTCAAGGAGCTGCTGATCGGCGCGCTGTTCGCGCTGATGGGCTCGGCGGTGCTGTGGGGCGCGGAGGTGGGCGGCGGGGTGCTGGATCGCCTCCGCGGGCACCCCATGGTGGGTACGGAGGCGCGCAGCCCGCTGGGGCGGCTCACCGCGCTGGTGGCGGCGGCGCTGTTCCTCGTCAGCGGCGGTCATTTGCTGCTGCTCGCCGTGCTCGCCCGCTCGTTTCAGCTGCTCCCCCCGCTGGAGGCGCCCGTGGTGGGGCTGACGGCGCCCCTCGGGCCGCTGGTGGGGCTCGTGGGGGAGCTGTTCGTGCTCGCCGCCGCGCTGGCGCTGCCGATGGCGGTGGTGCTGGCGCTGGCCGAGGTGACGCTGGCGTTCCTCGATCGGCTCGCGCCCCACCTGAGCGAGCCGCTGCGCCACCTCTCGCTGCGCGCCCTGGTGGGGCTGCTGGTCGCGCTGGCGACGCTCCGGCTGGCGCTGGACAGCGCCGTGGGCGGCACGTTTGACGCGATCCGCGCGACCGAGGCGCTGCTCGAAGGGCTGAGGTGACGATGGAGCGCCGCTTTCCACCCACAGCGCGGAGGCTCAAGCGGGCGCGCCGCGAGGGCGACGCCCTCAAGAGCGACGCGTTGGCGGGCGCGCTCACGCTGAGCGCCGTCGGGGTCACGCTGCTCGTCGCGCTCCCGCCCTGGTGGGATCACGTCGTCGCGCTGACGACGGCGTTGTGGGCGCTCGCGGGCCTGTCACCGCCGCCCGAGGTGGTGGCCGAGGTCGCCCGGGGCGCCCTCATGGAAGCGGCCGCGGCGACCGCCCCGGCGCTGCTCGGGGTGCTCGCCGCGGCGACGTGCGCGCACCTGCTCCAGGTGCGGCCGCTGTGGACCACGCGCCCGCTCCAGCTGAACCCCGAGCGCCTCTCCCCTTCTCGGTGGGCGGAGGCGCTCCGATCGGGTGGTCCGGGGCTCAACGCGCTGTCTCAGGGGATCCGGGCCGCCGTGCTGGTGCTGGTGTCGGGGCAGCACGTGGGCACACACGTGCCCACCATACTCCGGCTCCCGACGCAGCCGATGGACGTGATCGCCGCTCAGGTCGGCGAGCTGGTGATGGGGCTGACGGTGAAGCTCGGCGCGGTGGCGCTGCTCCTCGGGGTGCTCGATCTGTGGATGCAGCGCCACCTGCGCCTGGAGCGCCTGGCGATGACCCGCGCGGAGGTGGAGCGCGAGCGCCAGGAGGACGCGGTGCAGCCGCTCCTCAAGCGCCGCCGCAGGCGTGGGGCGCTCGGCGAGGGTGGGCTGAGCGCGATCCCCTCGGCGAGGCTGGTGGTGTCGGGGTCGGGCGGCGTCGTGGGGTTGGCGTATGAGGAGGGCGAGGATCGGGCGCCGAGGGTCATCGCCCGTGGTCTGGGGCGACGGGCGAAGGTCATGCTCGCCAGCGCGCGCCGTGTGGGGACGCCGATCGCGCATGAGCCAGAGCTGGCCGCGGCGCTGTTGGGGCTGGAGCTGGGCGCGACGCTGCCCCGGGCGCTGTTCGAGCCGACGGCGATCGCGATCCAGCGCCACAGCCCGCGACGCGCCGGGGCGGCTCAGAGCGAGTAGAACACGCCGAGCAGGACGAGCACCTCGTAATCAAACTCCATCTTGTAGGGCCCCGGGTTCGCCGCGCCGCCGTAATCCTCGTAGCGCTCGATGGTCGACTCGCCGGTCCGCGGGTTGAACGAGCCGTGGACGGTGAGCGGCAGGACGACCTTGTCGAGGTCGAACTCCACGCCGACCAGACCGCCGAGGTGGAGCGCGGTCACGGAGACCGTCTCCAGGCGCCCGGCCTCATCGGCGGGGACGTTCTGCTCGCGCACCGTGCTGCTGCTGGTGAGCCCGACCAGCGCGTCCACGCCGAGGCCACCGACGAGGCGCATCGGCCCGTAGTTGCTGGACTTGAGCTTGGCCCAGACCGGCAGGCGCAGCGCGGTCACTTCAAGCAGGATCTCGCGCTTGAGCGCGCCGCGCTGCTCAAACCCCGTCGCGGTGCTGCGGGTGTAGAGCAGCCCCAGCTCCATGCTCACCCAGGGGATCAGCCCGGACACCTCCCAGCTCGGCCCCACGACGAAGCCCGGCCCCGTGAAGGCGCTCCCCGAGAGCAGCGTCGGCTCCCCGGGGCCGTCCTGGGGGCGGTCGAGGACGCTGTAATTGATCCCGAAGCGCAGCCCGAGGGCGTGCTGCCACGGCTCGCCGCTCCCGCGCGGGTCCCGAGGCGGCTCGTCCTCGTCGTCGTCCTCCTCTTGAGGCACCTCACCACCGGGGACCAGCGGCGCCAGGTCCGGTTCGGACTGCGCCTGCGCCACCTGGGCGGAGGCGGCGAGCGCGATCAGCACGAGGGCAACGAGGACAGGCATGGGCGTCTTCTCATAGGAACTCGTGTCGAGAGGTCGTGCGACCTCCCCACGCGGGTTGATGTCACAGCGCCCGGGCGGTCTCGGACCCCGGGGTCCACAGCCAGAGGCGCAGCGGGTGCTCCTCGGAGCCCGACTTCCCGAGCAACAGCAGCGTCGTCCGGGTGTCGGGCGCGAGGACCGCGTTCTGAGCAGCGTAGATCGGCGCCGCGCTGGCGTCGAGCCCTGAGCGAAACTCCAACAGCTCGGGTCCAGCCGAGACGGGGTGGAAGGCGGACGCCTTGCCAAAGCCCACGTTGACCAGCGCCAACGCGCTGTCGTCCCCCGCGCGGCTGCTGGTGACGTCCAGCGGCGGCGCGTTGGCCGCGCCGTGCACGACCCGGAGCAGCGTCTTCCCCGACTCGATCTCGGCGGGGCCCTCCTCGGGCACCACAAAGAGGCTCAACGGGCGATCCTCCCGAGCGCGCTCACCGTACACCCCCGCGACCAGCACCAGGTAGGAGGCGCCCGCGGTGAGGGTCACGGGCTTCGTCACCAGCGGCGGCGGCTGGACGGCCGAGGGGCTGTCATCCACGGGCGGCGGCGCGACCGCCAGCAGGAGCGACCCCGCCGGGATCTCCGCGCTGCCGGGCTTGCCGGAGAAGGGCTTGATCGGCTCGACCTCCTCCAGCGGCTTGCCGTTGACCAGCACCCGCAGCGCGTCGACGCCCACTCCTCCGTGCACCAGCGTGAGGCGCGCGGGGCCGGTGGGCGCCTCCTCCTCCTCCCCGGCGTCCGCCTCCTGCTCCCCGCTCGTGCTCGGCGCCTCGCCCTCGGCCTTCTCCTTGTCGCAGGCGGTCGCGACGACCGCGACCATCAACGCCAGCAGCACCCAGCGCGGCGTAGCCTTCGAGACATGGTATGAGACGTTCATTCCCCCTCCACCAACATGAGAACTCGCGGTGAACACGAGTTGTTATCAGTACACCATCCACGGGGCAGAGCCCAATGGATCAGTCGGCTGTCGCAGCCCGGACCCTGAACCGCGCCGCGCTGCCCCCAACGAGCCCGCGGAGCCTGCGCGCGACGGCGACGCTCGACTTCGCCTCACATTCGCTGGAGCCGTGTGCTAATGTGCCGTTGAGCTGTTGAGACCAGAACCATGGGGCGCACATGAGAGACCACATCGACATCGTACGACGCCGTGTTGACGGATCACGAGCGCGGCTCCACGTCCTCTCGGGGGCGCTCCTCGTCGTGGTGCTGTGGTCCTCGGCCTGCTCCGACGACAACACGGGCAACCCGGGCGAGATCTCCAACCAGACCTCCAACGGCACCAGCGCGACCTCCAACGCGACGAGCGGCACGACGGGAGGGACCACGGGCGGCGCGACGGGAGGGACCACCGGCGGCACCACCGGCGCGACCACCGGCCCGGAGTGCGAGGAGGGGGAGCGGCGTTGCGGCGGTCAGGACCGGGTCGAGATCTGCGAGGAGGGCGCCTGGAGCGAAGCCTTCTGCTCGGACGGGTGGCGCTGCGAGTCCGGCCAGTGCGCGCCGCCGCCCCAGGTCTGCGACAATGGGGAGGTCCGCTGCCTCAACAGCAACACCGCGGAGCGCTGCGTCGACGGCGGCACCCGCTGGGTGGCCGAGCCATGCGCCCCCGATCTGGCGTGCGAGATGGGGCTGTGCGCCCCGGTGGTCGTCTGTGAGGCAAACACGAGCCGGTGCCTTGAGGACGGCCAGGTGGAGCGCTGCTCGGAGGACGGGACGGAGCTGCTCACGGCGCCGTGTGACGAAGGAGAGGCGTGTCAGGAGGGGGCCTGCGCCCCGATCCCGATCTGCGAGCCCGGGGCCTCGGTGTGCACAGAGGGTGGCCAGTTGGGCGTCTGCTCCGAGGACGGCGCCACGATCGAGCAGCCGATGGACTGCCCGGGGGAGACCGACGTGTGCTCCGCGGGCGAGTGCCTGACGCTGTGCGAGGCCACGGCGCGGGGGCTCGTGGCGGGCGGGCCGACCCACCTGGGGTGCGAGTTCTGGTCGCCGCTGCTGGAGGGGAGCCCGATCCAGGCCCCGGGGTTCGCGCTGACCAACCCGAACCCCTTCGAGGTGCAGTTCACGGTGTACGACTACACCCACGAGCCGGAGGACGCGGTGGCCGAGGCGGGCGTCGGCGAGGAGCGCGTGCGCTCGGAGGTGCTCGACGCGGAGGGTGAGGTGGTCGAGGCGCTGGACGGGGTGTTGGAGGCGATCGCGCTGCCGCCGGGCGGCAGGGCGGTGGTGTTGGTGCAGCGCAAGCGGGTGCTGGGCTTCAACAGCGCGCTGCGCATTGGGCGCGTGAACACCTGGCAGATCGTGTCCAGCCACCCGATCGGGGCGTCGCAGTTCGGCCCGCTGTGCTGCGCGGGGGTGAACGACAGCGACTCCAGCCTCCTGCTGCCCAAGCAGCGGGACACGCTCCGCCAGCGGATCGTGGCGCCGAGCAACGGCTACGTCACGATCGTGGCCACCGAGGACAACACCGAGATCCGGGTCGAGCTGCCCACCCGCGAGCTGGCCGACCCCACCCCACAGGTCACCCCGGACAACACGGGGGCGATCAACATCGGGCCGGGGACCTTCAACGCCTTCGATCAGCTGCACCTCCAGGTGGACCGCAACAACGATCGGGACGCGCTGGACCTCAGCGGCGGGTTGATCATCAGCAACCGCCCGGTGATGGTGTTCGGCGGCCACGTCAGTTCCTACGTCCCCTTCTCGACCATCACCAGCGACCACCTCCAGGAGCAGATCCCGCCCATGAACGCCTGGGGGACCCGATCCGTGGTGGGGGTCACCCGGTGGCGCTCGGAGGATCTCACGGCGGAGGGGGTCGAGGAGCGCAACTACGTCAAGCTGGTGGCGGGGGACGACCCGGTGCGGTTCACCTTCACCCCGCCGCTGAGCGAGGTGGCCGACGCGGGCCCCTACAGCGACAGCGGCGAGGTCGATTGCCGCGCGCTGGCGGAGGCGGAGGGGGGCGCGACGCTGGACGCGGGCGGCGTCTGCGTCTTCGGCACCCGCGACGACCTCGTCATCGACGGGGACGCGCCCTTCCTCGCCGCGCAGCTCATCACCAGCTCGCGGACCACGGACGCGGCGCTCTCGGGGGATCCGACCTTCATGGTGGTGCCGGCGGTGGAGCACCACGTGACCGAGGCGCGCTTCCACGCCTCCCCGGTGGCGGAGGCGAGCTACGTGACGCTGGTTACGCCGCCGGGGAACACCATCCTGCTCGACGGGCAGCCGATCGAGCCGCTGGAGGAGGTCACGGTGACCGACGACTGGAGCCGCGTCACGGTGTCCGTGTCGCCGGGGACGCACCGGATCGAGTCGGCGGACGGGGTGGAGTTCGGGGCGATCGTCTACGGGTACGCGGTGGAGGCGTCGTTTGGTCACCCGATCGGCCTCGCGTTGCCGCGCGCTCGTTGACGCGGCGGGGGCGCGTTCTCTATAACGAAGGGACGCACGTCGGTTACGTGCCAGGGGTAGGCAGGACGAAAGGGGGTAATCCACCATGACCAGGGCAGACTGGTTCGGTGTCGTCGCGTCGTTGACGCTTCTTGTGATGATGGGGTCCGAGGCCCAGGCGGGCGGCTTCATCTTCCCGGAGAACACCACCAAGGGCGTCGGGCGAGGCGGCGCGTACATGCTCGGCGTCGTCGGGCCGGAGGCGATCTTCCTCAACCCGGCGCTGCTGACGCGCCTGGACGGCTTCCAGACCACGCTGGACTTCAACATCAGCGACCTGAACCTGACCTTCAAGCGCGCGGGCACCGATCCCAACACCGGGCAGCCCTACCCCGAGATCGAGAACGAGGCGCCGCCGTTCGTGGCGCCGATGCTGTTCATGTCCCACGACTTCGGGCTGAAGGACTTCGGGTTCGGCCTCGGCATCTACGGCCCCAGCGCCTACGGGACCCGGCGCTTCCCCACCGGGGGGCCGCAGCGCTACATCCTGGAGAAGGCCGAGCTGTGGGAGATCTACCCGAGCGCGTCGGTCGCCTACCAATACGGGGGGCTGCGCCTCGGGGCGACGTTCCAGCTGGCGATGCTGTTCGCGGACCTGCAGCTGGTCACCTACGGGGGGATCGGCGATCCGAGCGAGGAGAGCCCGGACGACGACGCCCGCACCTACCTCAAGAACCTGGAGGACATCAAGCCGACGGGGATCCTGGGCGTGGCCTACGACTTCTCCCCGAGCCTCTCGGTGGGGCTCTCGTACAAGCTCCCGGTGAAGCTGGAGGGCGAGGGGCAGATCGAGCTGGAGTTCCCGGAGGGGGGCCTGTTCGCGGCCACGACGCCCACGCTGACCGACGACGGGGTGACGCTGAAGGTCAACGAGGCCGACGCCCTCCGCCTGTCGTTTCGCTACGCCCACATCGAGGAGGACAAGGAGCTGTTCGACATCGAGGCCCAGATCGTCCGCGAGGGCTGGGGCACCAGCGACAACCTGCTCATCGAGCCCGCCGGTCAGGTGAGGCTGTCGTTCACGGAGACGTCGTTCACCGAGCAGGATCTGAGCCCGATCGCGCTGCCGAAGCGTTGGAACGACGTCTACTCGATCCGCCTCGGCTCGGACTGGGCCACCACCGACTGGCTCACGCTGCGCGCGGGCGGCTTCTTCGAGAACAACACCGGCCCCAACTCGACAACGCACCTCGACTTCGCGGCGTGGCAGCGGATCGGCGGCGGCGCCGGGGCGACGTTGCACGTGAGCGACTTCGACATCGACCTCGGATACATGTATATTCATCAACCGGATCGGACCGTCACCGACGGTGAGGTGTACATCCAGGCGCCCCTGGCCAGCGACAACATCCCAGACGTGGCCACCAACAACGGGGAGTGGTCCTCCTCGTTTCAGATCTTCAGCCTGGGGCTGACCTACCGATTCGGCGGGGCGCAGACGTCCCACACCCCAGCCATCACCGACCTGTAGCCAGGGAGGCCACCCCGGTCTCCCGCAGCCCGCAACCCACGGGGCCTGACCGAGGAGTTGCACGCCATGTCCACCCCGGAAGGAGACAAGCCCACAGCGGAGCCTGTCGGCGACGTCGAGGAGCCCACCACGGCTCCGTCCGCCCCCTCCTCCGCTGCGAGCCCCGACGAGGCGCGCTCCAGGCGTCGATCTGACTCACGGAAGCGCTCTCGCTCGTCCCGGTCGGGCGCGTCGCGGCGCTCGAAGCTGCTGCCCAAGAACTTCCTGGCCCGCGGCGTGGCCGAGGGCGCCGATCTGACGGACGCGCTCGATGTCGCCAGCCACGAGCGACGCAACCACCAACACGAGCGGCGGCGCAACTGGGAGGCGCGGCGCCAGCGGCGCCAACGCGCCGAGCGGCGGCGTGAGCTGCTCACGACCGCGAGCCAGCGGTTGATGATCGCGGCGGTCTTCGCGGCGCCGCTGGCGATCGGGACGGTCCACCTGGCGACCGCGGCGCTCGTCGCGCTGCTGGCGACGCTGTCGGCCGCCATGACGATCGGGCTGTGCCACGCGCGGCAGGAGCGCGTCCGGCCCGGGCTCGCCGGGTGGACGCTGCTGGCGCTGTCGGGCGCGGCCTTTCTCCACGCGCTCCCGCTGCCCACCGGCCTGGTGTCGGTGCTGGGGGGCTCGATCGGGGGCTGGCTTGAGTTCGCCTACGGCTCGGTGGAGGGCGGCGCGCCCGGCTGGAGCACGATGGGGCTGGCGCCCGGCTACGCGGTCCAGAGCGGCCTGGGGCTGCTGGCGGCGGCGGGCGTCTACCTGACCGCGTCGCACCAGTTCCGCGAGCAGCGCCCGTTCCTCGGCGCGATGTGGATCGCCCCCTGGCTCGGGGTGACGCTGGTGGGGCTGGGGCTGGTGCAGCTGGCGCTGCGCTCACCCGCGCGGCTGCTGTTCTACACCCCGCGCCACATGGACACGATCCCGCTGATGGCGTCCTCGTTCGTCAACCCGGAGCACCTCGGGGTGCTCCTGGCGTCGCTGACGCTCATCCCGATGGGGATGTCCCAGCAGACGAACCAGAACCCCTGGCGAGGGACGCAGATGCTCATGCTGGTGATGTGCAGCGCGGGGCTGGTCGCGACGCTGAGCCTGTCGGCGGTGCTGGCCTGGGTGTTCGGGCTGCTGGTCTTCGGCGGGCTCACGCTGCGCGACCGCCTGCACTGGGGCAAGGCGCAGAGCGCGGCGCTCCTCGGGGGGCTGGCGGCGGTGGGGGTGGCGCTGGTCGGGGCGTGGACGGCGCTGGGGCCGAAGCTGACGCTCCTCGATCGCCTGCGCGGCGTCTCCTGGTCGGATCCGTGGCCGGTCTGGTCGCAGGGGCTGGGCGTGCTGACCGAGGTGTTCTGGGTGGGCACCGGCCCCGGAGGCTACTCCGACGCAGCGGCCGCGGCGAGCGAGGGGGTCGCGACGACGATCGGGCGCCACACCTTCGTGGGCAACGGCTACCTCCAGGCGGCGCTCGACTTTGGCGCGCCGCTGGGGCTGGCGGCCGCGGCGCTGCTCATCGCGGCGGTCGTGCGGGTGACGCTGCGGAGCTGGCGCAAGCCCACCGACCTGCCGCTGATGCGGGCGCTGACGGCGGCGCTCGCCGCCGCGGGCCTGGGCGCCGCCACCGGGTTCGGCGCCTCCATCCCGGGGGTGTACGTGCCGGGCGTGATGCTGCTCGGCTTGATGGTCGGGCGCGACCGCCGCTACCGGGGGATCAAGCGGTTTGAGCCCGCGTCGATGGTGGAGCGCGCGCAGGGGTGGGCGCCCGCGACCTGCCTGGGGGCGCTGGTGGCGCTGGCCGCGCTGCTCGGCCCGGCGGCGTGGAGCGACGCGAGCGGCGAGCCCGCCCAGGCGGTGAGGACGCTGGCGGCGTCCCCGGCGCCGCTCCCGGAGGAGGTGGAGGCGGCGGCCCGTCGAGCGCTCGTGAGGCGACCGCTTCAGGGGCGGCTGCACCTGATGATCGGCCTGGCGCACCGCGCCGCCGGAGACGACGCGCTGGCGCTGGCGGCGCTGGAGCGCGCGGCGCGGTTTGAGCCGGGCGATCCGGCGCCCACCACCCTCATCGCCCGGACCCACCTGGAGCGCGGCCGCAAGGCCGAGGCGCTGCGCACCTACCGCGACGCCCTCCTCCGCTCACAGACGACGCAGGGCGCGGGGCGGCTGGCGATCGCCGCGGAGCTGGGCCGCGTCCTGAAGACCCCAGCGGACCTGCTGGAGGTCGTCCCGCCGACCGACCACGAGGTGTGGTCGGTGGTGCTCCGCGGGTTGCTCTCGCCGGGCCAGGCGACCCCCGAGCGGGCCACGCTGCTGGTCGAGACCGCCCAGGCGCTCCTGAAGCGCAACCCCTCGCCGGAGGTCGCGCGGCTGGCGAAGCTGCACCTGGCGCGGGGTCGGCTGGCGCTCGGTCAAGAGGAGGAGGCGCGCGAGGTGATCGAGGCGCTGCTCAAGGACGGCGAGGCGCCCTCGGGCGCCTACCAGCGCGCGGTTCAGCTCCAGCGGCAGCGAGGTGAGCTGTTGAACGCGATCGCGACCGCCGAGGAGGGGCTCGACCGCGATGGTCAACACGTCGAGCTTCAGTTCTTGCTCGCGGAGCTGCTGCTGGACGCCCAACAGCTCCTGCCGCAGGAGAGCCAGACCCACGACTGGCAGGGCCGGATGAAGGAGCTGTTGGTGGACTTGAGGACCCACGCGCTTCGCCACGACGGGCCGCGCTACCGGTTCTACATGCTGGCCGGGCAGCACCAGATGGGGACCGGGCAGCACCCGCTGGCGATCCGCGACCTCAAGCGGGCGGCGGAGGCGAGCCCGGGCTCGTCGAAGCCGCTGGAGCTGATGGTCGGGCTGCTCCAGCAGGAGCGCCGCAACGGCGAGGCGCTGAAGCTCTACGAAGAGCTGATCGAGGGCTGGCCCGACCACCCGGAGCGCGCCCGCTGGGAGCACGAGGCGGAGCTGCTGCGGCTCTCCCGCGAGGAGCTGCGCGAGCGGTTCAACTGGACGCCCGACGACCTGGAGTGACGCCTCAACGGGGCGTTGAGAATGGATGGAGCGGCTCAGGCGTTGAACCACGCGAACCCCTCAAAGGGGGCCGAGTTCGCGCCAGAGCTTGACGCCAGCGCTGGAACTGGGCACCTTAGGGGGACTTCGGGCCTGACGCCCGAAGCACTGGGCGGGCTTCTCATACACGAGAGCTGGTCAGGGGCGCGGTACTCGCCAACGGAAGCGTCCTGTGGGGTGTGCCTGCCCCGACTCACCAGGCCCTCCCGCGAGGTGGCACGGAGCAACGATGGCTGGCGAACCCAGATCCGGCCAGCGGGGCTTTCGGCTGGGTCGGGACCAAAACCCCGAGAAAGACAACGCGTTCTTTCGACTCGCCAACCCGGCTGTGCAGGTCCTGCTGTTCACCGCCTTCATGGTCGGGCTCGTCCTGCTGACGACCCGGACCCTGACCCCGGACCCGCGCTTTGATGTGCAGGAGGGCGTCCCCGCCCCGCGCGACATCAAGGCGACGCGCACCTTCACCTACGTCGAGACCGACGACGAGGCCACCCAGGAGAAGCGCGAGGAGGCCGCCTGGGCCGTCCCCAAGATCTACGACTTCCACCTCGATCTCCAGAACCAGAAGGTCAACAACATCCAGCGCGCCTTCGCCGCCATGCGCGGCCGCCTGGACGAGGCGCTGGAGAGCAAGCGCAGCGCTCTGCTGGAGCCCGACCCCGAGCCGGACGTAGGCGTCGCGAAGCCCGACGTCGCCCCGCCTCCGCCGATCGAGTCGATCAAGTTGACCCCTGAAGAGCGGGTCGAGGCCGCTGAGGCGGTCCGCGCCGAGTTCGATCAGGCGCTCCAGACCATCATCGACAAGGAGAGCTTCAAGATCCTCGCCCGCGCGGGCTTCTCGAAGTCCATCGAGGAGGCGCTGGTGGGGCTGGTCCACGAGGTGATGGACCACCACATCGTCCCCAAGCGGCGGCTGCTGGAGGTCGAGGGCAGCCGCGGGATCACGCTGCGGACCATCGCCCAGGGCGAGGTGACCCGCACCGAGCGGCGGCTGGACTTCACGAGCTTCCTGGACACCGAGGAGGTGGCCCCGGAGCTGCTGCGGATCAGCCCGCGGCACCTGATCCGGCTCAACGAGCCGGAGGTCAAGCGCGCTGCGATCAACGTCTCCAAGGCGATCATCGAGACGAACACCGAGCACAACGAGGAGGAGACCGCCAAAGCCCGCGACCTCGCCCGAGCGGGGGTCGCCGAGCTGGCCCACACGCGCACCTTCCGCAAAGGCGAGAACATCGTCGACAACGGCCACATCATCACGCAGCAGCACGCGCGGATCATTCGGGAGATGAACCGCAACTCCTCCAACCGGCTCCCCAGAGCCCAGCTGCTGATCGGGACGATCATCCTCCTGATCGTGCTGCTGCTGCTGATGTACACCTTCGCGCGGGCCAACATCACCAAGTTCCGGTTGCAGTCCAAGGATCTCGTGCTGTTGGGGACGGTGATGCTGTCGCTGCTGCTGCTCCAGCAGCTGGTGGCGATGGCGTTTGAGTCCTGGGGCAACGACTGGTCCGAGACCTACATGTCGCTGGTGCATTACGCGATCCCGCTGGCGGTGGGGGCGATGCTGGTGCGCCTGGTGCTCAACAGCGAGACCGCGGTCGTCTACATCATCCTGATGACGCTGTTCTCGGGGCTGGGCGCGGGCGAGCCGCTGGAGTTCATCGCCTACGTGACGGCCGGGTCGCTGGTCGGCGCCAACGCGGTGGGCAAGGTCAACCACCGGATGGACCTGCTCAAGGCGGGGCTGATGGTGGGGCTGGTCAACGCGCTGATGATCTGCTCGGTGTTCCTGCTGCGCAGCGAGCTGGACGCCTGGGTCTACCTGGTGGCGGTGGTGGTCGGGTTCTCCAGCGGCCTGATGTCGGGCGTCCTGGTCAGCGCGCTGCTGCCGCTCATCGAGTGGGCCTTCAACTACACCACGGACATCAAGCTGCTGGAGCTGGCCGACCTCAACCACCCGGCGCTCCGCGAGCTGATCGAGCAGGCGCCGGGCAGCTACCACCACAGCGTGATCGTCGGCAACCTCTGCAAGGAGGCCGCCGAGGCGATCAACGCCAACCCGCTCCTGGCACGGGTCGGCGCCTACTACCACGACATCGGCAAGGGCAAGAACCCGCAGTACTTCGCGGAGAACCAGCGCCAGGGGCGCAACCCCCACGACAAGCTCAAGCCCAACATGTCGGCGCTGATCATCAAGGCGCACGTCAAGGACGGCCTGGAGCTGGCGCGGCAGCACAACCTGCCGCGCGAGATCGAGGACTTCATCGCCCAGCACCACGGCACGACCCTGATCGCCTACTTCTACCACCGCGCCAAGAGCCTCGAAGACCCCGACATCCCCGAGGTCGACGAGAAGGACTACCGCTACCCCGGCCCCAAGCCGCAGACCCGCGAGACCGCGATCTGCCTGCTGGCCGACGGCATCGAGGCCGCCTCCCGCGCCATGCCGGACCCGACCCCGGATCGGCTCAAGGGGCTGGTCCAGAAGATGATCAACAAGGCGTTCGCCGACGGGCAGCTCGACGAGTGCGACCTCACGCTCAAGGATCTCAACGCCATCGCCAAGGCGTTCATCCGGGTCCTGATGGGGATGTACCACTCGCGCCCTCAGTACCCCGAGGACAAGCGTCGCAAGGACGACAAGCGCGCCAAGCCACAGCCCTCCGGGGCTCAGCAGCGCCCCCAGCGCACGACCAGCGCCAACCTCCAGAAGGCGGCCAACGGCTCCGAGCCCGCGCTGCGCGCTCGCCCGCGCAAGAACTCACGCTCCCGCCGCGGCGGGCAGACCGTCTTCGAGGACCGCCTCGGCGACAACAACCCTGAAGTGCTCGCCCTCAACACGCCCAAGCGAACCGTGGAGATGAAGCTCACCCGCGAGCAGCGCGATGAGATCACGACGCGCAAGCGACCTCAGGACAAGAAAGAGCGCCTCGACGCGCCCGACGCCGAGGAGGACCGCGTCGAGGTGGTCGCGATCGACGACGAGGAGGACCGCGTCGAGGAGGTCGCGATCGACGACGAGGAGGACGACGCCGAGCGCCCGCCCTCCGAGGAGGCCCACGCGGCCAACGGCGCCGAGCCGCACCCGACAGACACCGACGAGCCCGCAGAGGGAGAGGACACCGACGATGCCGCTGGAGCTGATCCTGGAGAACCTGGAGGGGACGACCTGGGAGGGGGCGCTCAACAGCAACCTCCTGACGAGCCGGATGACCAGCCTCTTCGCCGCCTTGGGCTGTCCTGAGGACGCCCAGGCCACCGTGGTGCTGACCGACGACGACGAGGTCCACCAGCTCAACCTCGACTGGCGCGGCGTCGATCGCCCGACGGACGTGCTCGCCTTCGCCATGCAGGAGGGCGAGCACGCCGCGTTCACCCCAGAGGAGATCCTCGGGGACGTCGTCATCTCCGTCGACACCGCCGCCCGCCAGGCCCGCGAGGCCACCCACCAGGGCCGCGTCAGCCCCGAACAGACCGACGCCTGGACCCTCGAAGACGAGTTGACCTTCCTCGCCATACACGGCCTGCTGCACCTCCTCGGCCACGACCACCACGACCCCGAGGAGGAGGCCACCATGAAGGCGGAGGAGCAGCGCGTCTGGGCCGCGGTGCTCGCCGACGAGCGCCGTTGATGATCGGCTGGCCCGAGCTGCTCCTGATCGCCGTCGTCGGCGTCGTCTCGGGCGCCATCAACACCATCGCCGGGGGCGGCTCGCTCATCACCCTCCCGATGCTGATCTTCGTCGGCCTGCCGCCTGGGGTCGCCAACGGCACCAACCGCGTCGGCGCGGTCCTCCAGTCCGCTTCAGCCACCGTCCAGTTCCACCGCGAGGGCATGCTCAACATGGCCCACGTGCGCCGCCTCGTCCTCCCGACCAGCGTCGGGGCGCTCCTGGGCACGTGGCTGTCGATCGGCATCGACGATGACCAGTTTCGCACCATCATCGGGGTGGCGATGGTCATCATCCTCCCCTTCGTCCTGCTCAAGCCCCACAAGTCGCGCGAGGGCGACGAAGACCGCGACGACGACGCGGCGCCGAAGCCTCCCAAGGAGGAGGCGCCGCCGCTCCCGAGCTGGGCTCAGGCGATCATCTTCTTCTTCATCGGGGTGTACGGGGGCTTCCTGCAAGCGGGCGTCGGGGTCTTCCTGCTGACCGGGCTCGTCCGCGCCTGCGGGTTCGACCTGGTGCGCAGCAACGGGGTGAAGGTGGCGCTGGTGGTGGTGTTCGCGTCGCTGGCGACGGCGATCTTCGCCTGGCAGGGGATGATCGCCTGGGCGCCCGCCGGGGCGCTGGCCGCGGGCTCGGTGCTGGGGGGGTGGGCGGGGACGAAGATGGCCGTCTCGTGGGGACCTCGCTTCATCCGGTGGGTGCTGATCGTGACCGTGCTGGCGTCCGCCAGCAAGTTGATCGGGCTCTGGTGAGCGTCACTTCGGCGGGGTGTACTTGATGATCTTGAAGTCGGCGTCGCCCATCTTCGAGGTCATGAAGACCCGCACGGGGATCCGCTTGTCGTCGTCGCTCAGGTGCAGCGTCGAGAAGTAGTAGGGCTTGACCCGGGTGCTGAGCTTGGTTTCGCGGTCCTTGCCCTTGCCCGACCAGCGCGAGTTGAGGATCTCGCGCTTGATCTCGATCTTGACCGTCTGATAATACTGGACAGGCGTCCATGTCTTCTCGCGGCCCATCACCTTGACGTGCAGCCGCGACAGCTTCCAGCCGTCGTAGACATAGAAGATGTAGCTGTCGCCGTTCTTGAGGGGCTTCGAGCGCAGCGCGTAGAGCCAGCTCAGCGCGTCGTAGGTCTCGCCGGGCACGGCCCGCTCGAAGTTGCGCTCCTTCTTGCCGACCTTCTTGAACACCCGCGCCGCCGACTTGCTCGGGTCGAAGCGCACCTTGTAGACGCGCTCCTCGCCGTCCTCACGGATGTACTTGTCGGCCTTGAGCGGCAGCAGCGTGTCGGGGTTGACGAAGGTGTCGCCGTTGTCGTTCACCGGGTAGCTCTTGGCGAAGAAGCCGTGCGTGATCGCCTTGGCCGACAGCGGCACGTAGGAGACGCCCCGCTTCTTCTTGCGCGTCCCGGCGCGGATCGACGCCCGCGCCGCTTCGGTCCCGGAGACCTCCACCGAGTAGAAGATCTCCTCACCCTCCCAGACAAACCCCTTCAACGGGGCCTTCGCGGTCGCCGCAGGCTTTCCAGACTCGGCCCACGCGACCGCAGACACCCCAACCAGCAAAGCGAGGCCCACGAGGGCCACGATGAGGCTGTGCCTTGATATGCGCGTAACACTTCGCATTGTCAGGCTCCTTGATAAAATCCCAAAGGTTCACAAACGGTTGGAGTCGCGCCCAGGAAACCGCCACAGGAGTATGCTCCTTCGCGGCGTCATGTGCAACACGATCGGGCGCTGTGAACGTCCCGAGCCCGCACAGCAAAACATCAAAATATCCTACTCAACACAGAAAACACACCAAAGAAAGAGGTGTTCCGCTGGCGCACCAGAAAGTGACTCGGAGCCAGGCCAATGAGCCATGCGCGCCAGCGGAACTTGCATGGGTAGACGCGGCGAGTCGGAGGATCTTCAATCGGGATCGGAGTTTTTTTGCAAGCGGACCGCCACACTCTGCTGCGAACCCCGATGAACACGGGATGGACATGGGGGGCTTGGGAGGCTCCCTTCAGGAGGGGGCGCCGTCAGCCCTTGACCGCGCCCGCCGTCAGGCCGCCGACGAGGTTCTTCTGGAGGAGGAAGAAGAGCGCCATGACCGGGATCGAGACGAGGATCGCGCCCGCGGCGAAGTAGCCCCAGTAGGTCGAGTACTCGCCGACGTAGTTGCGGAGCGTGACGGGCAGCGTGTAGCTGGTCTCGGTGCTCATGAAGGTGGTGGCGAGGATGAACTCGTTCCAGGCGGTCATGAAGGAGAACAGCGCCGTCACCGCGATGGCCGGGCGCGCCAGCGGGAGGATGATCCGCCAGAAGGTGGTGAACGGCGAGGCGCCGTCGATGATCGCGCTCTCCTCGAGGTCGCGGGGGATGGTGTCGAAGTAGCCCTTGAGCATCCAGACGCAGAAGGGGATCGAGGTGGTCGAGTAGACCAGGATCAGGCCGAGCACCTGGTTGAGGAGCCCGAGGGCGTCGAGGATGACGTAGAGCGGGATCAGCATCAGGGTGCCGGGAAACATCTGGCTGACGAGGAACATCATCAGCCCGGCGCGGCGCCCCGGGAAGGAGAAGCGGCTGAACGCGTAGGCCGCCGTGCAGGCCATGAAGATGCCCACGATGGTCGTCGAGAGCGAGATCACCAGCGAGTTGAAGAGCTGGCGGCCAAAGAGCCAGGAGCCGTCGGAGCCCTCGGTGGAGACGACGTGGATGAAGTTGTCGAAGGTCGGGTTGGTCGGGAGCGGCAGGAGGCTCATGGAGAAGCCCTGCTGCGGCGTGAACGCCATGGCGATGACCCAGAAGACCGGGTAGAGCACCATCAGGGTGAACATCACCAGCCCCGCGTGGGTGACCGCCTGGCGGGCCGCGGACTGTTGCTTGCGGACGGTCATTCGAAGGCCCCCTCGGTGGCCTGGGTCACCCGGTTGGTCAGGACGGTGTAGAGGAACAGGATGACGAAGATCAGCACCGAGTAGGCGGCCGCGAAGCCGTAGCGGCCCAGCACGTCGAAGGCGCGGTAGGCGTCGGTGATCAGGATCTCCGTGCTGTTGTTCGGGCCGCCGCCCGAGACCAGGTAGATGACGTTGAACATGTTGAAGGTCCAGATGCTCCCGAGGATGATCGCCGGGAACAGCGCGGGCTTGAGCAGCGGCAGCGTGACGTGCCGGAACTGCTGCCAGGGGCTCGCCCCGTCCACCTCGGCGGCCTCATAGAGCGAGCTGGGGATCGACTGGAGCGCCCCGAGCGAGACGACCATCATGAACGGGAACCCCAGCCAGGTGTTGGTCACCAGGTTGGCCGTGAACGCCGTCAGGAAGCTGCCCCCGAGCCAATCGATGCTCGACGGCTCCATCCCCAGCAGGAGCTGGATCTTCTCCAGGAACAGGTTGACCGCCCCGAACTCCTTGTTGAACATCCCCTTCCAGATCAACGCCGTGATGTAGTTGGGCACCGCCCACGGGACGATCAGGAGCACCCGGTAGACCCCGCGGAACTTGAGCAGCGGGTCCTTGAGGATCAACGCCAGCGCCAGCCCGACGCCCACGTGGAGCACGACGTTCAGCGTCGTCCACAGCACGGTCACGAACAGCGTCCAGTAGAACGACACGTCGCCCGACTTGCCCGAGGCCAGGATCTCCGCGAAGTTGGCCAGCCCGACGAAGTAGTAGCGGCGCGCGTCGTTATCAAACAGGCTCATCCCGACGCCGAAGCCGAACGGCACGAACACCAGCACGACCATCCCGATCATGCTCGGCAGCACGTAGGCGTAGGCGTGGGTCTCCTCGCGCAGCCCCACGGCCAGGCGCACCAAAAAGGCGCTCAGCGCGAGCAGCACGAGCAGCGCCACCCCCACGCTCACCAGCGGCACCGCCACTCGCCCGGCCCCATACAGCGCCCTCGCCTGCTCGCCGAGCGTCGCCGCGGTCGGGACCCCGCCGAGCGCCCCGAACAGGTAGCTGGGCGCCCCGGTGAAGGACACGTCGCCGTAGGCCACGACCGCGGCGGCCGCCTCAGGCGACAGCCCGCTGGCCTGCGCGGCGGCCAACGCCGCGGCGGCCGCCTCGGCGCTGGCGTCGACCTGGGCGCCGAGCTGCGCCCCATAATGGACGAAGCACAACACCAGGAGCGCCGCCCCGACGACCCCGATCATCGCCCGGAGCGCCGCGCCCCGCTTCTCCTCGGGCACACGCCCCTTGAACGCCACCCCCGCCGCGCCCGCCGCGCCCAGGAGGAGCAGGAGGAGCACCCAGGGGATCGGGGCGTCCGGGAAGCGCGCCTCCAGCGAGAACCCGGCGGAGCCCTGAGCGGCGCCCGTGTCGTCGAGCACCGGGACCTGCGCCGACCAGAGCGCGGCCCCCGCGACCTCCTCGCGCTCCAGCACGAACTCGGGGGAGGCGCGGCCTTCGCGTTTTTCGACCTCGACGCCGCTGACGGCGTGGGCGTAGCGGTCGGCGCGGGTCTTGTCCCGGTGGCCCCCGGCGGCGACCCGCGCCTCCAGCTCGGCGCCCTTGAGGTCGGCGCTGTGGGCGACGACGTACGCCTGCCCGCGGCTGATGCCGAACTCGTCCTCGCGGCCGCCGCCGATCACGAACGCCTCGGCGACGTCGGTCCGCGCGCCGGTCAGCGCGTCGATGTAGGCCTGCGCCTTCTCCGGGGAGTTTCGGGCCGCTACCGCGGCGAGGCTGCGGGCCTGGAACAGCGCGCGGTGTTCTTGAAGCTCGGAGCGGTCGCCCTCCCAGGCGATGACGATGCCGAGCACGGCGGTCGCGGCCATCATCGCGGTGGCCATCATCAAGGCCGAGGCCCAGGCCCACCAGGGGGCGGCGGGTGTGCTTTCGTCGCTCATGGTGTCACCTGACCGCCTTCTCGATCCGCTCCTGGGCGACCTTGAGCACCTCCGCCGGGGGCTCGCCGTCCTTGACCACCTTGAAGATCGCTTGATCCGCCGGCCCCCAGACCGCCCGCATGATGGGGCCGCCCGGCATGATCACGGCGCTGTTGAGCTGATCGCGGAACACCCGCATGGGGTCGCCCTCGCGGAGGTCGTCCCAGGGCGCCTTGTGCGCCGCGGGCTGCCCGGCGACCTGCATCCGAATGCGGGAGGAGTCAGGTCCGGCGAGGAAGCGCATGACCTGGTAGGCCTCCTCCTTGTTGCGGGAGTAGCGGCTGAGCAGGACCGCCTCGCTGCCGACGAAGGGCGCGGCGCCCTGGCCGGTCGCGCTGATGGTCGGCAGCACCGCCGTGCCCCAGTTGACCCCCTCGGTGATCTCGCCCCGGAACCAGGGGCCGTTGATCACCATCGCCGCCTGGCCCTTGTTGAAGAGGGTCGTCACCAGGTTGCCGCTGACGTCCTCGGGGACCACCTTGTGGGTCGCCAGGAGGTCCCGGGCGAACTGAAGCCCCTGCGCCGTCCCCTCGGACGACAGCCCGAGCTTCCCGTCGCGCCCCAGCACCTCGCCGCCGAACCCGTGGATGAAGGGCGCGGTGAAGTAGAGGCTCGTGTTCTGGTAGACCAGGCCGTACTTCTTCTGGGCGGGGTCGGTGTGGGCCTTGGCGATCTCGATCAGCTCACGATCGGTGCGCGGCGGGTTCGGGACGAGGTCGCGGTTGTAGTAGAGCACCACCGACTTGAAGGCGATCGGCAGCCCATACAGGGACTTCTTGTAGACCAGCGCCTCGACCGTGCTCTTGAAGAAGGACTGGAGGTACTCGGTGGACGACCAGATGGAGACCGGCTCGATCAGCCCCTGCTCGGCCCAGTCGCCGACGCGATCGTGGGCGAAGATGAAGATGTCCGGCCCGTTGTCGCGGGGGATGGACGCCGTGAGCTTGTCGGCGAACGCCTCGTTGGGGATCTGGAGCGCCTCGACGACGATCTCCTCGTGGGTGTCGTTGTAGGCCTGGATGACCTTGTTGAGTGCCTCCTGCTCGCCCGCGCGGTAGGAGTGCCAGAGCACCACCTTCACCGGGGCGTCCGAGGCGGCCCCCTTGGCCTCGCTGCACCCGGAGAGCGAGGCCACCCAGCCCCACAACACCAGGACCGCCAACATCAGCGACACGAGGGACCTCCGCCGCCCCTGACGCACCTCTGAACCTGCCGTGACCCCGACGCGATGCCCACTTCGCGCGCGCACTCGACTCATCGTCCGCTCCCTGCCCGCGGCGCCCCTTCCCGGCAGCGGCCGCTGCGGCTCCATCTCATAAGGACTCGTGTCAAAAGGTCGCGCGTGGAGCGCCCTCTCGACACGAGTCGATATCGTGACACGCGCAGCACCCGGCGCGCGTCAGTTCAGCCTCGTCTCCCCGTCCTCCGAGAACAGGTGGATGTTGTCCACGTCAACCCGGAAGCGGGTCACCTCGCCGACGCTCGCGGACACCCCACCCTCGCTGCGGCCGACGATCTGGGACTCGCCCACGTCAAAATAGTAGAACGTCTCCCCGCCCATCGGCTCGATGACGTCCACGACGCTCTCGATGAAGTTGTCCTCGACCGCCTCGGGGGAGATGTCCTTCGGACGCAGGCCGACCATCACACGCTTGAGATCGCCGTGCGCCTTGAGCTGCGCGGCGCTCTCGTCGCCCAGGGTGAGGTGGTAGCCGTCGCCCGTGACCGTGATCCGCCCCCCCTCGGAGGCGACGTCGGCGCTGAAGAAGTTCATCGATGGAGAGCCGATGAAGCCGCCCACGAAGGCGTTGGCCGGGGTGTGGTACAGCTCCATCGGCGTGCCGACCTGCTGAATGTAGCCGCCGTTGAGGACCACGATCCGGTCGGCGAGCGTCATCGCCTCGACCTGGTCGTGGGTGACGTAGACCATGGTCGTCTTCAGGCGCGTGTGCAGGCGACTCAGCTCGACCCGCATCTGGACGCGCAGCTTGGCGTCGAGGTTCGACAGCGGCTCGTCGAACAGGAACACCTTCGGGTCGCGCACGATCGCGCGCCCCATCGCCACCCGCTGCCGCTGCCCACCCGACAGCTGCTTCGGCTTGCGCTGGAGCAGCTCGCCGATCCCGAGCGTCTCGGCGACCTCCTCGACCCGGCGCTTGATCTGCGCCGACGGCATGCGCCGCAGCTTGAGCGCGAAGCTCATGTTGTCGAACACCGTCATGTGGGGGTAGAGCGCGTAGTTCTGGAACACCATCGCGATGTCCCGGTCCTTCGGGGCGATGTCGTTCACCCGCCGCTCGCCGATGAACAGATCACCCGAGGTGATCTCCTCCAACCCCGCGATCATGCGCAGCGTCGTCGACTTGCCGCACCCCGACGGGCCGACCAGCACCAGGAACTCCTGGTCGGCGATCTCCAGGTTGAACTCACGGACGACCTGAACGTCGCCGTAGCTCTTGGTCACCTTCTCAAACAGAACTCGAGCCATGCGCGTCCTCACGTAGGCCACGCGGCGACCCCCCAGGCCCCGCGCCCCTTCCCTGTGTCTTCAGGCTCGACCCAAGCGGGCCAGACGTCGGAGCATCCTACACCAGATCCGACACGTTCGACAAAGGCCAAGGGCGCCTCCCCGCGGAAAAGACACTCTTTTCTGAGTCACGGGGCTCGTCTCGGGGCGAGCGGGCGACGCGGTGGGCGTGAAGGGCCGAGCGCGGCCCGTCGTGGTGGGGAGGCGCCTGGTGCAGGCGCCCCGGCGCGTCAGGGGAGCGCGCCGGTGATGGGCGACGGGGTGCGATCGTCGGCGAGCCGCACCTGAACGCTGGCCCCGGACGGGGCGGCGTCGCTCAGCTCAAAGAGGTGCGCCTCGGCCGCGGCGTCCCAGAGGAGCGTCTGCGGCTCCCCAAGCGGCTGCCCTCCCCCGTTGACGAGGACCGCCAACAGCGGAGCGCGCACCACCGGCCTCGCGGTCGGCTCCACCGCGCGGTCGAGCAGCCGCCACCCGGCCGCTGGCCACGACTCCCCCTCCGCTTCGGCGTACTCGGCGGGCGGCAGGGTCAGGCGCAGCGCCAGGGCGCCCTCGGCGGCCTCCACCGCCAGCTCCGCCCCTTCCGCCTGGACGACCTCGAAGCTCTCCGAGGTCAACTCCCAGGTCTGCTCCGCGGTCCCGTCCCAGTAGGGGCCGTACGCCCGGAGGCGGTAGGTCCCGGCGGGCCAGTCCTCGGGGATCTGCCACTGCGCCGTCCAGTCGTGGTGGCGCTCGGCGACGATCTCGCGGCTCATCGGCGGATCGGGGGGGTAGAGGGGGATCATCTGGTAGCGCGAGTTGTCGACGACCGCGCCCGGGTGGCCGCTCGGATCGGGGACGTCCTCGAACGCCCCCTCGCCGCTCTCCACCTGCACCACGAACATCGGCGAGCCCAGGTTGGGGTCGCCCGCCGCCACGCTCATCCGCACGACCGACGTCCGCGGGTAGGTCTCGCCGCCCGGATCTTGAAGCATCGTCCCCGCCTCCAGGCTGCGCTCCAGCGCCCGGGGCTCAAACGGCTTAGCCGTGGACAGGCTCGGCGACTCCTCATAGAAGGACGGGCCGTTGAAGCCGTCGAGCATCTGCTCCATCAGCTCCATCTGGCGATCGACGAGGTGCTGACCGGCCAGCGGCCCCCAGAGGCTCATCGTCGACTCGTAGCCCCCCTCAAACCAGTCGTCCGGGTGGGTCAGGTAGAGCAGGTGGTCCTGCGAGTAGCCGAAGGTCATCGACTCCAGCGGCTGATCCTCCGTCGCGCGCTTGGCCACCTCCTCCCTCAGGTAACGCACGATCGAGTACGCGGGCTCCCCAGGCAACGTCACCAACACCAGATCATCCAACCTCGCCACCGACAGCAGCGTCTGGTGGACCTCGCCGTTGGGGATCGACTCGCCGAGGCTCTCCAGGAGGCTGTCGATGGGGAGGCAATTCTTCGGGGCGCCGCGCAGCGGCCCGTCGCGTTGAACGCTGGTGCACTGCCACCCGCCCCAGAGGTAGGGCTCGCCCTGCGCGTTGAGGAACTCGTCGCTCTCGTCGTAGCCGATGCTGTCGTAGCGCAGATCGATCCGCCGCGTCCGCACCGCCAGGGTCAGCTCCCCCGACCACTCCAGGGTTCGGTACAGCGCCATGATCATCGGCGCCGCGTCCTCCCCGAGCTTCTCGATCCGCGCAGGCTCCTTGTGGTTGAGCGCGTCACCCGCCGGGCTCGCGTCGCCGCCGCCCGCCTGGACGAACATGCCCACGATCGGCGCGCCCTCCTCGGCGAAGAAGTGCTCCTCAAACTTCATCTCGACCCCACCCACCGAGTCCTCGGTCAGCAGGTCGTTCTCGCCCTCAAAGACCGTCCCGTGGATCCCGAAGTTGATGATCGTCGCCATCGGCGTCCCGTCCGGGCGCCGCACCGCCAGCAGGCTCAGCCGCGGATCCTTGCCATACTCCGGGTTGTTCTCCCCTCGCCGATCTCGGTAGATCAGGTTGTCCGGGTCCCAGTCGTCCTTGAAGGCGAAGCCCCACTCCGCAGGCCCCAGATCGTCGATCGCCGCCTTGATCGCCTCGGCGAACAGCCCCGAGAAGCGATCGATCGCCTCCTCGTCCGGCGAGTCGGCGCCGACCAGGCCGAGGCTCTCCGGGAGGCGCCAGTAGCGCGCCTGGGCGTGGTGCGAGTGGGTCGCGCCGGTGAGGATCCGCCCCTCCATGTCGATGTCGTAGCGCTCCTTGAGCTTCGCGGTGATCCCGTCGGTCAGGGAGTGCTCGCTGCACATGGTGGGCAGCTTCACGAGCGCCAGCCGCTCCCCGTCCACGTCGAGGACCATCGCCTTGGCGGTCATGCGCCCATAGAAGCCCTGCGACGCCTTGAGGTAGTCGCTCCAGTTGGAGATCGCCCCGCCGCTGCGCCCGCCGAACCCGGCCATCGAGATGCCCACCGGACCATCCACGATCTGAACGCCGACGCCCGCCTGGAGCGCCCCCTGCGCCGGAGGCTGCTCGATCATCGTCACGGGCGCGGCGTCGGGCTCCACGTCGGCCTCATCGGTGTCACCGCCCTCCCCCGTGTCCTCCGGGGTGGCCGTGTCGGCCTGCCCGCTGTCCTCCACACCCGTGTCCATCGACGACGAGGTGGCGCCGGTGTCCTCTCCCGCGTCAGCCCCTCCGCCGTCGCCGCCGCTGCCGGAGTCACCGCAGCCCACCACCAACGCCACGGCGCCGACGAGCAGCGCCGCGCTCCAGCTCGAACTCCACAACCCTCGCATACCCAACCCCTTCAGCTATAGACCCTGCTTCAACCCATGTATCCGCAAACACGCCTGGGATTATGCAACAAACCGGCACCCGGTGCCACCACGCCGACGGGTGTGCTACACTCTCGCCCTGTGTGTGAACCCACGTTGGCGCGCCAGGGGCCGAGGCGACTTGAGAGGCTCAACGCCATGAGCGTCGAACACGCGCACGAACCACATCGTGCAGGCGGCGTCTCGTTTCAGCGGGCCAGGGCACAGTTGGACACGAAGCATGGGGAGCGCAGAGCATGGGAAGGTGGAGCAGGAAGGCATCGTATGGGCTGCTCGTCGTCGCGCTGACGATGGGGTGCTCGGACAGCGGCGGCTCAGACGAGCCGATGGACACCGGCGTCGCCGGTGAGGACTCCAGCCAGGCGGACACCGGCGCGGGGTCGGACGTGGCCGAGGAGGACACCGGCGAGGGGGTGGACACGAGCGACTCCATCGACTCGGCGACGGTGGACACGGCGGTCGAGCAGGACGTGGCCCCCGACGTGGAGGAGGACCCCTGCCCTGAGCTGACCTGCGGTGACGCGCAGCGCAGGACCGGGTGCCGCTGCGTGCCGACCTACGATCGTTCGTGCACGCGTCAGTCGGAGTGCCGCCCCGAGGAGACGTGCCAGGAGGTCGACGGGGTGCAATTGTGCTGGTACGAGCCGCCTCCGGTGAAGGCCTGCCCCGGCGCCGAGGGGTGCGAGGCGGGCGCCGGTGAGCTGCTGGCGGGCGCGTCGAGCCGCGTGATCACGCCTGACGGCTTCGAGACGGCCACCGCGCAGGGGCTGGGCGGCGGGGTCACGATCGACTTCGGCCCTCAACAGCTGGAGGGGAACTGGAACGACTGCGGCCTGGACGGCGTCTGCCCTGAAGACCCCGAGTACACCGGGGCCGATGAGGGTGAGGAGGACGGGATCCCGCAGGGGATGTGGATCGCGGGCTTCAGCAGCGGCCGCCCGGCGCAGTATTGCCCGGAGGAGCTGGTCGGCTGCCCGATGTTGGAGTGCTGCGTCTCCAGGCTCGCTCACGACGACTTGAAGGCGCAGGTGGTCGTGATGCGCCAGGGCGACGTGACCGTGGCCATGGTCACGCTGGACGTGATCGGCATCTTCCGGCCTGACATCGTCACCATCCGCGAGCGGCTCAAGGAGCGGGTGGACGTGGACCTGCTGCTCGTGGCGGCGCTCCACAGCCATGAGGGGCCGGACACCATCGGGCAGTGGGGTCCAGGCTCACCCGCTCCCTTCCTGACGGGGCGGACGCCGCACTTCATCGAAAAGATGCTGAGCGAGACCGCCGCCGGGGTGGAGGAGGCGATCGCCAACCTGGAGCCGGTGTCGGTGTCGGCGAAGGTGCTGGACGTGGGGACCGAGGGGCTGGCGATCAACGACAGCCGGACGCCCTACATCTTCGACGACAACGTCCCGGTGGTCCGGCTGTCGCGCGGCGACGGCTCGACGGTCGCGACGCTGCTGTCGTTCGGCAACCACGCCGAGGTGCTCTGGTCGGGCAACCCCTACCTGACCGCCGACTACCCGGGCTACGCGAGGCACTACATCGAGGAGGGCCTGCCCGAGACCGAGGACGTCAACACCAACGAGACCAAGCCCGCGCTTGAGGGGCTGGGGGGCGTCACGGTGCTGTTCGCCGGGGCGGTGGGTGGGCTCATCTACCCGGGGCCGGGCGGCGCCATCGATTACGCGGGCAACCGCTACGACGAACACGCGTGGGCCACCGCCGACGCCGTCGGGCAGGCGCTGGCCAGCCACGTCCTCGGCGCGGTTCACGGCGACGAGGGGCTGGACGCGATCGAGAGCCCCACCCTGCGCTTCTCGACGCGGGAGTACATGGTCGGCGTGGAGAACACCATCTTCCAGTTCGCCTTCCTGGGCGGCCTGTTCGACCGCAAGGTCTACAACGCCGTGGACAGCCCGCTCACGCCGCGCCCCGGCCTCCACTCGGTCATCACCGAGGTGGCGGTCGTCGGCCTGGGGCCGATCACCTTCTTCACCGCCCCCGGCGAGATGTTCCCCGAGGCGCTGGTGGGCGGCTACCCGGGCCGCGACCGCGTCCAGACCCCGGTCGTCGGCGACCGCACCGGGCGCCTGCCCGCCACCTGCGACGAGGACGGCCTCCCGGTCGAGGACGGCTCCGGCAGCTCGCCCTGCATCATCCGCGCGGACGCCGAGAACCCGCCCGACTGGTCCCAGGCCCCCGAGGAGCCCCCGGGCTACGCGCTCGTCCCCGGCGAGTACCCGTTCTTCATGGGCCTCACCATGGACTTCCTGGGGTACATGGTGCCGACCTTCGACTTCCAGACCGAGTACCTGAACGAGGCCCCCGGCGACCACTACGAGGAGACCAACAGCATCGGCCCCGAAAGCCTCGTCAACTGGCGCGCGAGCTTCGAGGAGTGCCTTGAGGCGTTCCCACCCCCGTGATCCCTCACTCCTCACCGATCAGGCGCTGCAACAACCCCCGCAGCATCTCCGCGCGCTGCTCATCCTCAACAGGCTCCTCACCCTCCCACCGCGGCGCCTCCTCCTCCTCCCAGGTGAGCTGAGGCTGGGGCAGCGTGTGGGTCAGCTCCGGTCGCGCCTTCAGCGCGTCGGCAAGCGCCTTCAACCCGTCGGGGCCGATGCGGTTCTGGTGCACGTCCAGCTTCTCAAGGCGCTGCGTCAGCGGCGTCGCCGCCAACGCCATCGCCCCAGGCGTCCCGATCTGGTTCTGCGCCAGCCCCAGGCTGATGAGGCGGCCCAGCGTCTCCGAGCGCGCCAGCGCCGCCGCACCGCCGTCACCCACCGCGTTGAAGCCGAGCTGGAGCACCTCCAGGTTCGCGAGCCGCGACGAGCGCGCCAGCGCCCTCGCCCCCGCCTCCAGCAGGTGGTTTCGGTAGAGGTAGAGGCGAACCAGCCGCGTCATCGCGGGCGACTCCGCGAGCGCGGCCACGCCGCGGTCTTCGATCTCGTTGAAGCTCAGATCCAGCTCCTCCAGGGTCGCCTCGGGGAGGCTCGCCAGCGCCTCCGCCCCCTCCGGCCCGACGTGGTTGCCCCGCAGGTCCAGCTGCTTGATCCTCGCCAGGAGCGGCGAGCGCGCCAGCGCCTTCATCCCCTCGGCGGTGACGCCGTTGCGCCGCAGGTTGAGCCGCTCCAGACGCGCGAGGCCTCCCCCACGCGCCAGCGCCACCGCCCCGCCCTCGCCGAGGTCGTTCTCCGCGAGGTCGAGGTCCATGACGTGGGTGAGCAGCGGGGAGGCCGCGAGCGCCTCCACGCCGGAGAGGGAGCGCGTGACGCCGCGGCCCGCGGCGGCGTCGTCGGTGACCCCGCAGGAGCGGAGGTTCAGGCGCTCCAGCCGCTCCAGGTGGGGGCTCTGCGCCAGCGCCGCGAGCCCTCGCGAGCCCACCCGGACGCTCTCCAGTGAGAGTTCGCGCAGCCCAGCGAGGCGATCACACGGGGCGAGCGCCTCAGCGACCCACGCGCCGGAGAGCGTCCGGTTCTGGGACAGATCGAGCGCCTGGAGGGGTCCCATCGTGGATTGGAGCAGCCCTCGCCCGAGATCGGGACCGACGCCACAGTCCGACAGCGTGAGGTGGGTCAGGGTGGTCAACGCGGGGGAGCCCACGAGGGCGTGCGGGGTGTGGACGCGGACCAGCTCCAGCCGCTCCAGCCGCTCAAACGTGGGGGAGCGGGTGAACGTCTCCCACTCCTCCCCGGTCAGCTCAACCCACCCATGGATCGCCGCGCGCTGGAAGCGCGCGACGTCCGCGAGCAGCGGGAGGCGCTCCAGCCCTTCGTGAACCGAGACGCCGCTGAGCGGCAACTTCAGGGCTCGGATGAGGGACCACGCGGGCGTGACGCGCCCGAGCCCCAGCTCGTGCCACCACCGGGCGGGCGCCTTGCGGACGTCCGCGGGCCACCGCTGCGCATGCAGCTCGGCGTACTCCAGCGCGACGTCGAGGCCGTCATGAGCGGGCCAGCTGACGAGCAGATCGCAGATCAGGGTCCAGCGCGTCGGCCCCTCGTGGAGGAGCCCTCGTAGCTTGGAGAGGCGGGCGTTGACGGCGCTCACAGATCAAGGCTCCGAAGGGTGCGGGGCCAGGGCGCGGCCACCCGGCGCCCTGGTGTATATAGTATGATATGCTCCCGACCCGGGATCCAACGAGAGGTTGAGACCATGCGATACGCTCCAATCGTCCTGGCGATGCTGCTCGCGTCGCTGTTCGCCTGCGAGGCCGACTCCACGAAGGAGGAGGCGCCCGCCACGACCGCCGCAGCCCCCGCGAAGCCCCCACCGGCGCCCGAGCCCGAGCCCGCCCCCAAGCCAGGCCCCAAGACGACGTTCGAGACGCGCGGCGGGGACAAGCGCGAGATGACGCTCATCCCCGCGGGGCCATTCCTGCGCGGGAGCCCGGACGGCGAGGGGCGCGACGAGGAGCACCCGCAGAAGACGATCACGCTGGACGCCTTCTGGATCGACCGCACCGAGGTGACCGTGGCCGACTTCGCGGCCTGCGTCGCCAAGGGGGCATGCAAGGCGGCGACCTTCCGCAAGGGCACGCCCGACCCGAAGGCGAAGAAGCCCGAGTCGTGCAACTTCGGGATGCCCGATCGGGACAAGCACCCGATGAACTGCGTCAACTGGGACGGCGCGAGCGCGTACTGCGCCTGGGCGGGCAAGCGCCTGCCGACCGAGGCCGAGTGGGAGAAGGCCGCCCGCGGCGGCGACGGCCGCAAGTACCCCTGGGGCGAGGAGGCGCCGTCGTGCGAGCGGGCCTGCATGGTCAAGGGGATGAGCTACGGGTGCGGCGCCCGGATCAGCTGCCCGGTGGGGACGCGGACCGCCGGGGCGAGCCCGTATGGGGCGCTCGACATGGCGGGGAACGTGTACGAGTGGGTGAAGGACAGCTACAACCGCGGCTACTACGCCAAGGCGCCTGACGCGAACCCGATCAACACGGAGCGGACCCCCTTCAGGCCGGTCCGCGGGGGGGCGTACTCGTCCGACGCGGACGGGGTGCGGGCGACGCAGCGCTCCTCCTTCAAGAAGGACGAGCGGATCAGCTTCGTCGGGTTTCGCTGCGCGATGGCCCCTTGAGGCGAGCGCCGCGTCTGCCGTCAGCTCACCAAAATATCGACGCGCGCGTTGAATACTATCTATCATAGGCGCGTCTCTAGCGGGCCGCGAGCGCCATTCCGCGACTCACAGCGGCCCTGGAACACACCCATGGAGGTTCAACATGTCTCGATTCGTACTGTGCTTCACCACATCGGCTGCGCTGTTGGCGCTCCCCTCCTTCGCTGCGGCGCAGGACTGCGACCCGGAGCAGAACCCGGCCTGCTTCTGCTCCGACTCGGACGGGTTCCCCTGCGACCCGAGCGAGAGCGAGGACTGCTTCTGCGAGGACTTTGGAGCAGGCGGGGGCGAAGGAGATGAGATCTCGGCGGCCTGTGAGTCGTTCTTCGTGTGCCTGGAGTCGTCCTGCGCCGAAGACGATCTGGCGTGCGCCCAGGGGTGCGCTGACGAGGTCGGCGGCGAGGAGGGCGCGGCGATCGACGCGCTGCTCTCGTGCGTCAACTCCAGCGGGTGCAGCATCGAGGACGAGGCGTGCCTGGAGGCGTCCTGCTCCGCCGAGGCGCAGGCGTTCACGCTCGCCTGCATCGGAGACGACAGCGGGTTCGGCGACAACAACGGCACGGTGGAGCCCGGCGGCTCCTCGGTGTGCGACGACTTCTTCTTCTGCGCCGACGAGTGCTTCGACCTGTCGTGCGTCCAGGGCTGCGCGAGCAGCAACCTCAGCGGTGACGCGAGCGTCTCCTTCAACGCGGCGATCTCCTGCATTCAGGAGAGCGGGTGCAGCGAGGACGACGAGGACTGCCTGTTCAACAGCTGCGGCGGGTCGCTGGACGCGTTCTCGGCGGCCTGCTTTGGTGAAGGGGCCACGGCCGGTGGCGGCAGCAGCGGCG
>PBBL01000086.1 GCA_002716585.1 Myxococcales bacterium
AGACGCCCGCCGAGGCGGAGCCGTTGAGCAGCTTGCGCCCGTTGAACTCGGTCGTGGACACGATCCGGTCCATCTCGTTGACCAGGCTGCGGAACTCGCTGTCGATGAAGCTGCGGTCGGACGAGGTCAGGGTGTCGCTCGACGACTGCACCGCCAGCTCCCGCGCCCGGCCAAGGATATCGCCCATCTGCTCCAGCGAGCCCTCGGCGGTCTGGATCAGCGAGATGCCGTCGTTGGCGTTGCGCTCGGCTTGATCGAGGCCCCGGATCTGGCTCTTGAGCTTGCTGCTGATGGCCATGCCCGCGGCGTCGTCGGCGGCGCTGTTGATCCGCATGCCGGTGCTGAGACGCTCGAGTGACTTCTGGACACCGTTCTGGGCCTTGTTCAGGTTGCGTTGAGCCTGGATACTGGAGACGTTGGTGTTGACGTTCAGAGCCATGATTTTCCTCCGTGAAACGGATACGGCAGCCGCTGACTCCGCAAGGGCTGAACCGCGGACAGATAAGTGGGATGGAGCGTCCATGCCCCACTCAAGGTGGCCTGTAGTGGCCTGCTCTACCCATCCCATCGGAGCGCTCGGAGGAAAGCTGAGCGATTTTTTTTCAAGTCGCCGATCCTACCGGCCGACACCCCGCGTGGCCCGCAGCGCGGCCTCGATCTCCGACTCCCGTTTCATCAGCTCGCTCATGACCTGATCGCACGGCGCGAAGTCGTGCACCACCACCTGGCTCTCGGGTGGATCGCGGAAGGGGATCGTCTTCGACTTGAGCGAGATCTGCCCCGCCAGCGGGATCAGCTGCGTCGTGTCGCCGCCCGGCGGCGTGAACATCCCCACCGCCACGCAGCCGCGCGAGTGGTGGATGAGCAGCACGTTGGACGCCGCCGCGAGGCACCCCGTAGAGCGCGGGCAGGCCCGCTCCGGCTCCGGGCGCACGTCCACCGTCCCACCCCTCGCCTGACGCGACACCACCGAGCTGAGGTGGGACTGGATGCGCAGCGCCAACGCCCGCTGCCCATCGGCGCCCTTCGTCGGGATGACCCGAGGCCACAGGACCAGGTACCCGCCAGGCTCCCCCAGCGAGTGGCTGATGCGCGGACCGAGGCTCCCCGGCACAGGCGTCGCCGCCGTGTTGGCCACTGGAGGCGGCGGCTCGGGCGGGCGCGCTGGCTCCCGCGGGCGCGCGGGCTCACGCGGCGGCGGTGGGGGCTGAGGACGCTCGGTGCGCGCCGCGCTCGTGTTCGGGGTTGGGGACGATGGGGCCTTGTCCATCTCGTTCCAGGGCTTGACCTGCGTCCGTGATGGCGTCACGCACGCCGCCATCACACAGATCACCACGCACACCACAGGCACAAGGGCCTGACTTGAACGCTTCGCGCTCATCCTCTTCTCCTGCTGCAATCGACGACATGCTGCGCCCGGGTCTACGAGAACATCGCACGCCCGACCCGGCGCCGCGCTCTCGACCATTCTGCACGCCGACCCCACCACTGCCAAGAACGGTCGCGCTGATTTCTGGGAGCCCCTCCACAACGAGGTTAGGCTAAAGCGTGAGGATGAGACGGAGTTCGACTCCTCACGAGCACCTCACCGCGGCCCTCTCGCCTGACATGTCGGACAAAGAAGGCTGAGGTAGGACAACACACGTGATGGTATGAAAACACACGCGCGGGTATGAAATGCGTGCACATCGTATGATTCATCATGATTGAATCATACAAATATATACCACTTGTAACTTTGAATCCGTGTGGTTAATCTAGACAAGGACGCAAGAGCACACTCCGGGTCATGGCAACCGTGATGGGTTACTCCCTGATACATGATACATCCCGTACCCCTATCGGACGCTCACCCGAGTGGTTGTGCTCGTGGCCTCCACCGAGGCTGGCCCCGCTGGAGTTGGACTGTGGAGCGTCCCACTCCGCCACGACCTCCAGAAACCGAGTGACCAGACACCATGAACAACGCCATCACCCGGATGGACCCCACAGCCTGCCGACTTCGCTCCAACGGGAACATCGCCCTGCTCAGCGCATTGGCGGCGATCGGCTTGATGTTGGGGGCTCCGTCTGAATCATCGAGCCAGCCCAGGGTCACGGAGCTGCTCGGCGTCACAGTTGAGGATCTGGAGGAGGGACAGGGAGTCCGCCTCATCCTCGAGACCCGCGATCACGTCGCGATCCCTCCTGAGGCGATCAGCTTCAGGACGCTTCGCGACATCGTGCGGATCAACGTGCGCCGAGCCCGTGTCGGTCGGGGGATGTCCTACCAGACCCCGCTCAAGGGGGTCGAGACGTCCAATCGCGTTCACAAGGCGTTCCTCTACCGCCATGGGATCAGCGCGTTCCTTCGCATGAAGGTCGACGGCTCCGCCAGACAAGCGATCGAGGGTTACCGCGTTGAGCCCGCCCCGGAAGGCCTCGCGATCCTGCTCCCCCTCGGAGGCCCCCTCCCTGCGCCCGCAGGCGAGGAGGATGAGAACACGATCACCTTCCAGGACGCGCCAGACAACGAAGGCGCCGGAGAGGGCGACACCCGGGCGAAAGACGACGCGGCGGAGACGACCGAGGGCGAGAAAGAGGACGAGGGCGACGCCCTGGTCGCCGCGCCCGCGGAGGACCCCAGGCCCACCGAGGAGGGCAGCGCGCAGCCCGCCGCCGTCCTCACGGACGCGCCCGCTGAAGCCAGCGAGGAGCCGTGGTTCGGCGGCAACGTGATCGCGCTGCTTGGGCTGCTGTTCATCGCGGTCCTCGTGGGGGCCGCGCTCATGCTGGGCGTTCGCAGCCTCAACCTCAACCTCGACCTGCGCCGCAAGCCACACCCGCTCGCCAGCGTCTCCTCCCTCCCTGCGCAGCAGACGCGCATCCTGGCCAGGCACACGATCGACCGCCAGACCGAGATCCTGTTCATGGAGCTGCTCGGCGAGGTGATGGCGCTGAGCAAGACCAACGGCTCGCTGCAGCTGCTCTACCGGCTCGGGCCTGAGGCGACCACCATCCTGTATGAGCAAATCGGCGAGCAGATCCCGGCGAGCGCGACGCGCTCAGCGATCATGGCGGCGCGGCAGGCGACCTCTCACGAGCACCGATCCTCCAGCTCCCTCTTTCAAACGACGCCGATGTTCGAGACCTCCGAGGACGCCGCCAGGCATGACCCGAACGACTTCGGGTACACGTTGGAGTCGCTGAGCCGGGAGATCCACCTCAAGGCGATGAAGGAGAGCCGCAACACGAACAACAGCAACGTCACGGAGCTGTTTCAGCCCAGCCCCTCGGACACGATCAGCTCGACCAACGAGCCGGGCGCCTTCGCCCAGTGGTTCAAGCGGGGCCGCGCGGAGGGAGGGGTCGAGGACTCGGATCTCTTTCAGGTCATGATCGAGCCTGTGCCCCAGGACCTCTCGGAGGTCCCGGACGAGTCCATGATCGACATCAGCTTCGTGATCGATGAGCAGCAGCAGCGTCGCGAACAGGAGGAGAAGGAGCGGCGCCGCAAGGATCGAGTCCCCGCGGTGCCCCCTCCGCCGGACATCCCCCGCAAGGGCTGAGCCCGTCGCGCAAAAAAGAAGAGGCCCGGCTGTTGTCAGCCGGGCCTCTTCTTTTTTGCGCTGGCAGGAGCGCGCTCAAGCACGCTCCCTGGTCCGCGTCACTCCATCACGCCCTCGTCCATCATCTCCTCCTCGGGGAGGCAGAACTCCTCAGCCGGGAAGTCCGCGGGCGGGTTGCAGACGCCCGTGACCACCCCGCACACCTCACCGCACACCATGGGGGTCCCCTCCGGCACAAGCTCCGGGGCGACCCAGTCCGCGACAAAGGTCGTGCTCCCGGCCTCGTACTCGGTCGGGTTGTCGTTGATGGTGACCACCACCGAGGCGAAGGAGATCGTCCCCTCGATCTTGTCGTGGCCGGTGGCTTCGTTGAGGAACACCTTACCCGTCAGCCGCAGGTCGGTGAGCGCCACGATGATCGGCCCCAGCTTCAGCTCGACGAGGAGCGGCTCGCTCTCCAGGAAGCGCTCGCCGCTGTCCGACAGGACGATCGTCCCGTAGCCGAGGATGGCGAACCCCTCCGGGCCTGCGTCGATCGTCAGCTCCTCGGGGTTGGCCGTGTTCTTGGCCGCCCCCTCGATCTCATCTCCTTCAGCGCCCGAGAAGGCCAGCCGGCCATCGCTGAGCACCTGCATGTCCGTCACCAGGTTGAGGGTCGCGGGCAGCGGGTCCATGATCGTCCCGACGACGATGTAGACGCCGTCTTCGAACTCGATGGGCTCCCCCGTGCCGTTGTTCGTGCCGTTGTTGCTGACGTCGGGGCGAGCGGGCTTGAACTGGAAGTTGAACCAGGCCGGGACGCCGCGCTTGACGCCGTCCTCGCCGCGGAGCGCGTCGGTGACCTCAAGGGCGTAGGGCACGTCCGCCTGGCCCAGCCCCGCCGGATCAAGGGTCAGGGTCGCCTCCATCCGATCCTCGGAGAGGGTGAAGGTCGCCGTCCCACACGGCGAGGAGGCGGTGGTGCAGTTGGCGAGCAGCGGGGCGTCGGCGATCAACTCATTCTCAAGGTCGAGCTCCCCAGGCCAGACCTGGACCACCAGCGTGTCCGGGTTGATGGGCTTGGAGAACTCAAGCACGAGTGAGTCGCCGACGAAGAAGGTGCCGGTCTCAGGGCTCCGGAGCTTGGCCTCGGGCGGCGGGTTGTAGTCTTCGGTCAGGACGCAGCCTGAGGCCACGGCCCACAGGGAGAGGCTCAAGAGGATACAGCGGCGCATGGGACCTCCTCAGAAGGTGTAGACGAAGCGGTTTTCCAGCAGATAGGCGGGGACGGCGTCACCGTGCTCGTCCTGGAGCGAGCTGCCCGGGAGCAGGTAGGCGGCCTCGATGGTCCAGGTGAAGCTCTTACGAAAGTCCCACTCGATCTGCAGATCGAACTCGGTTCCATAGTAGCTGCCTGGGCGCCCTCCATGAAAGTTGACCGCGTCGTCCCTGATCTCGTCGCCGTCCTCCTGGAGGGTCGTGAGGATCGGATCGACCACGCCGTCCGCGGCGGGCCAGGCGAACAAGACCCCGAAGCGGGTGTGGAGCTTGTTCTCCAACGTGTCGACGATGTCCAGCTTGAGCTGCGGGAACAGCGCCAGCGCGTTGGTGAAGCGACCGTCGGTCTGGATCTCGGTGATCGGGAAGGAGTCCGCGTCGAGGCTCGCCAGGTTCTCCACCCCCACCGCGACGGAGCGCGCCGACTCGAAGGCGAGGATGTGCTCGAACATCAGGAGCCCGACGTTGAGGTCGCGCGCGAAGCTGTAGGAGGTGACGTCGCCGCTGGAGCGGGGGTCGGCGTCGCCGCTGGCGTAGTCGAACTCCATCGTCAGCGTCAGCGGCCCGAGCTTGTAGTCGGCGATCACCTGGGCGCCCTGCGCCTTGAGGTTCTGGACTTGAGGCTCCTTGTTGCCGCTGGCCAGCGCCGCGAACCCCTCGGAGATCTCGCGCGTCTCGCCGCGGATGATCATCATCTGGCTGGTCAGCCTGAAGTCGTTGGCCTTGAACTCCAGCCGCTGCGGGAAGCCCCAGATGCGCGACTCGAAGTCGTCGTCGAAGATGCGCACGACGACGCTGGAGGCGGTGACGTCGCTCCACTGGAGCCCGCCCCAGTCCGCCTCCTCCTGGCGAAAGAGGAGCGCGAAGTTGAGCTGCCGCGCGTCTCCGACGCCGCCCCAGGCGGGGTTCTGCGTCAGCCAGTCGTAGGCGACGGCGAGGAACAGGCCGTTGTTGAGATCGAGGCTCGGCTTGTAGTCAGGCCCCTGGGTGGCCACTCGCCAGGCCTCATCGAGCTTGGTGCCAAAGAGGATCCGGTCGGAGGTGTCGGCGAAGCGGCTGACGCCCCACCGGTTGTAGCGACCGCCGTCGTGAGCGGCGAGCGCCGCGCCCTCGTTCTGGGGCTGACGCCCCACCCGGAGGATGCCGACCGGCAGGAACGCCGTCGCGTAGGCGAAGTTGATCTCGATCGGGTCGATCTCGCGCAGCACCGGGCGGTAGCTCTTCTTGTCGAGGGGATCGCCGCCGTCAGGGAGGCCGACGAACAGCCCGGTGCGGTTCGGGCGCTTGACCGACAGCGACACGCCGCTGTTGGGGCTCGGGTCACGGGCGTACAGCCCGTTGTCACCAAACAGCACGCCGTCCAGCGCGTCCACCTGCACGAACACCTCGACCGTCTTCTCGCGCTTGAGCCGGAGGTTCATCCGCAGCCGCTGCTCGGTCCAGGTCGTCCCGCCGACGCTCGTCCCGCTCAGCTCATAGGGATCGACGCGGATCGACTGCAAGCGGTACTCCGCGTCGACCTCCACCGACTCCGGGCGCTTCTTCTCCCTGGCGTTGACGTCGAGGGCCCCCTCTTCGTTCTCCAGCCCCTGATCCGTGGGCTGACTCCACGCCGGGGTGACCCACGCGATCGCCCCCACCACGCCAACCAGCCCGACCACACCGCGCGCACGCCTGCTCCACCGGCGCGCGCGCTCCCTCCTGGAACACACCCTCAGATCATTCAAGGAAATACCATCCCCGCGCGTAGGGACCCCTCCACGCCATGACCCGGCGAGGGTCCACACCATCTTGAAAAAGGCACCGTGTGCCAAGCGACACCCGGTTATACGCGCGGTCTATCAAGGAATGCAAGCAGGAGGGCCCTGCTCAAGCCGCTGAGACGCGTGGCCCGATGGTGGTTGGAGCGCGGTGGACGGTGACCTGGTTGCGCCCGGACGCCTTGGAGCGGTAGAGCGCGTCGTCGGCGCGCTTGAGGAGCCCCTCCAGCGAGTCCTCCCCCTCCAGGTTCACCTCAGCGACGCCGAAGCTCGCCGTCACCCGGAGCGGCTCCCCGCCTTCGATGGGCACCGACAGCCGCTCAACCTCCTCACGCAGCCGCTCCGCCGCCACCCCCGCGTCCTGCGCCGAGGTCTGGGGCAGCAGCAGCAGGAACTCCTCACCGCCGTACCGGCCGACGACGTCCACGTCCCGCAGTCCGCGGGAGAGCGCCTTGGCGACGGCGCGGATGACCGCGTCGCCGACCGGGTGCCCGTGGGTGTCGTTGACCGACTTGAAGTGATCGATGTCGCACATGATGAGCGTCAGCGGGGTGTTGTAGCGACGGCTGCGGCGGTACTCCTCCTTGCCCTTGTGCATGATGTACCGACGAACGAACAGGCCCGTCAGGCTGTCCGTGATCGCCGCCTCGTACAAGCGCGTCCGCGCGATGGCCACCGCGGCCTGGTTGGCCAGGGCCTGGAGCAGCTCCTCATCTTCTTCGGCGAAGACCCCGCCGCTGAGGCGGTTGGTGATGTTGATCACGCCGAGCACCTCCGCCTCGACCACCAGCGGCACGCACAAGATGGAGCTGACGTGGGAGCCGTCTCGGCGCGAGAAGCGCTGATCCTCGTCCACCTGGTTGATGCACACGCTCTCGCCCGTCTCCAACACGCGCCCCGCGACCCCTTCGCCTCGGGCGAACCGCTTGCAGGGCAGCTCCCCCTCGTTGATCCGACGCTCCACCTCCTTGTCGGGCAGCCCCGTGACGACCCGGATGACCAGCTCGTCGGTGTCCTCATCGAGCAGCATCAGGGATCCCTTCTGGGCGTTGACGGAGCCGACCGCCTGGTTGAGGATCAGCCGCAGGAGCTGCGTCAGGTCGGACACCGCGCCCATCGCGCGGGTGACGTTGAACAGCATCGAGAGCTTGTGCAGCGACCGATCCAGGTCGCGTCGGGCGATGGCGTTGAGTTGATACAGCCTCGCGGTGGAGAGCGCCACCGCCGCCTGGGACGCGAGCGCCCCGATGAACTCCAGCTCCTCGGCGGGCAGGCCGTCGCGCTCCGGGTACCCCACCGAGAGCACCCCGATCACCCGCCCCGAGGTCGCGAGCGGCACCCAGGTCTGCCCGCGCAGCGCCTTCAGGCCGTTGCCGCAGAAGACCCCGTTGAAGCGAGGCATCCCCGACAGATCGACGATGCTGAACGGCTCACCCGCCAACAACATCCGCCACAGGATCCCGTCGCGGGCCTCGACGGACACCCCGACCACCTCCTCCGGCAACCCCATGGCCGCCTCCACCGTGAGGACGCCCTCCTGCTCATGGTGCAGCAACACCGCCAGCTCGTTGACAAACAGCCGCTCCCGCGCCATCGCCATCAGCAGCTCGCAGAGCGACTCCACCTTCAGCTCGTTGTGGAGCGCCTCCCCCGCCTTGAGGAGCGCGCGCAGGTCGAAGTTGCGACGATCCAGCGCGGCGATCCGCTGGATGTAACGCACCTCCACCGCGAGGCTCTTACCGTCGTGTCTGTTCAAACCCATCCCCCCTCTGGATGCACCCCTGGACCGGTTCATATCTACATCGTCATCAAACCGCGAGAGCCTGAGGGTGTTCAACGTCGGCGGGGATTTCTTGGCGCTCGCTGACCAGCGACTACACTGACCGCGCCCCACCGCCTGCCGCGGGGGGTGACCTACAGCGAGCAACCAACCCCCACCCGAGGCTTGAAGATGAGCCAACACCACGCCAAGGACTGGCGCCCTGCCCTGATGGGCCTGCTCAGGTGGGCGCCGCTGCTGCTGCTCACCGCGACGATCGCGGTGAGCCTCACCAGCTGCCTGCCCCAGGACACCATCACCGACCCCTGCGAGGAGGAGTGCAACGACGACGCCCTCGTCGGCGACCCCTGCGGGGCAGCGGAGGACTGCGCCACGGGCTCCTTCTGCAACCTCGGCTTCCCGGGCGGCTACTGCCAACACGCCTGCACCTCCGACAGCGTCGGGGAGGCGTGTGGCCCCAACGAGGCCGGGGTCTGCATCTCGGTCCCGGACAACGAGGACGGCGCCTCCTGCGTCGCCGCCTGCGACCCGAGCAGCCCCGACACGTGCGGGCGCGCCGAGACCGCCTGCTACGCCCTGCCGGACGGCTCGGGCGGCATGTGCAACGCGCGGTGCATCACCGACGCCGACTGCCTCGGCGGCATGGCGTGTGACGGCGTCGGCCTCTGCCGCAGCCCGGTCGCGGTCTGCGATGGGATGACCGGCCAGGGCTGCCCCGCCGGGCAGAACTGCTACCTCTCGGGCTCGGTCGGCGCGTTCTGCGGCGAGGCGGGCAGCGGCCGCATCGGCGACGCCTGCAACAACGTTGCGGGCTGCGTCGAGGGCTCCTGGTGCGTCAGCGGCGCCTGCCAGCCCCTCTGCGACACCGACGACTTCTCCGCCTGCGGCGGGATCCCGGGCCTGTGCACCAACATCATCCGCGGCTCCCGCCTCGGCGTCTGCACCCAGTAGCCAGCGACCCGGCCCAGGCCGCCCCCACCCGCTGCGCCGTGGCGACATCACGGACGCGCCTCACCGACCCCACACCTTGACGCACGCCCCAGGGCCTACGCCCCGCTCTGCCCTCCTCCCATCCACCCGCGCACCGCGACAGCTCGACTCCTTGTCAGCGACGCTCGCCTGTACCGGGTAACGGCGCGGCTCCAGCCCGAGAGCAGGGACACCTCTGCGGCGCCTCCAGGTCTCGCCACAGGACACCCCTGAACCACCTCTGAAGCGGTCGTGAACCCAGGTTCACCCTGAATCCGAGAGCGCCCATTGAGCATGATCCATTTCAATCGACAAAAACCAATCATAATGCAACGAAGGGCGTCTCTGACGGGGCCGAAAAAACGTTCAGAAAAACATTTGAACAGGTACTGGTTCGGGTTTATAACGGTGAACACTTGACCAGAGCAGATCCGCCGTTCAGGTCGTCACTACAACCCACGAGCGCCGATCGGTGTCATGGACCGAAAGAACCCTTGGGCGCTCACGATCAGGGAGCAACGAAAGATGAGCATGGAATGCAGCAGCGCCTCGACGCACCCTATCGACGCCTCGCTCGCCGTCGAGCCGATCAGCACGCTCCAGTTCGTCCGGGAGCGGCTCCACCGGACCATCCTGGACATCCTCCAGCGCGAGCTTCAGAACCCGGCGGCGAGCCCGGACTGGTTGGCGTTTCAGCTGACCGTGGTCTACCGCGAGGCGAGCGCGGCGTTCGCCCCGCTCTGGCGGGAGACCATCGAGGTCGAGGTCGGTGACAGCCAGGTCCTGCTCCGTCAGGGGGCCGGGGAGGTGGAGCTGCACCGCTCGCAGCGCGGCTGGATGGACACGCGCTTTGGTCTGCACGGCGCCCACCTGGCCGAGTGGCTCTCCAACTGGCCGCTGTTCACCGTCCCGGTCGAGGAGCCGTTCGGGTGCTCCCCCGAGGGGCTCCGGGAGGCGCTGTCCCGAGCCGACGAGCGGGCGATCGTCTACGCCGACGAGGCGCTGAGCCACGACCTGAACCCGATCGCCCGCGACTACGTCCTCCACCGGATCGCCCGGTGGCCCGCCGACGCCCGCGCGAGGCTTCAGGAGCGCCGCGACCGCCGCTTCGTCGGGCTCGGCTTCATGCTCCTCAAGGCGCAGAGCCGGTTCGACCTGCAAACCCTGCTCGATCGCGCCTGCGACGGTCACCCGGGCGACGCGCGCTGGTTGGGGTGCGCCCTGGAGCGGTGGCTGGCGCCCGCCGCGCTGGTGTGGTCGCCGCTGGTGCAGCGCCCCACGCTCCTCAAGGTCACCTGGACGCCCCACGCGGTCACCCTCACCTCGGCGCACCACGGCGAGCGGGTGACCCTCCAGTGGCGCGGTCAGGCGTGGCGAGTGGGACGCGAGCCCGAGCGTGACGTCGCCCGCGCCCTCCTGGAGCACATGACCGGCCTGGAGCACACGCTGGCCGATGAGCTTCACGACACCTACGACGACGTGTGGGACTTCACCGACGAGCCGCTCTTTGAGGCGATCGCCGCCTCGCGCTGACGCCGCTACTGCGCCCCGATGAGGTTCGCCCCCTCGGCCGAGATGGTCAGGTAGGTGCTGTAGGCGTCCTCGAAGCCGTCGCCGTCCAGATCCAGATCGGCCTGCCCCCCCAGGATCGGCACGAAGAACACACAACCATCCACCAGCGCCGCGCAGGCGCCCCCCACCTCGCCGCTGCACGACGAGGTGTCCGGTGACTGGGTGCAGGCGCCGCCGTTGATCCCCTGGGACAGGTCAAAGAGCGGCCCGTCCAGGTCCACGCAGCTACACGCCGGGGACAACAGGAAGGTGTTGAAGGTGTCGAAGAACTCCTGAACGGGCAGCCCCCCGGCGATGTACCCGTTGCTCATCGCGATCCCCGCGGCGTCGTCGCTCAGATCCGCCTCCATCTCCACGCCATACAGCGACAGCGACAGCGGGAAGGTCTGCTCCGGCACCGAGATCTGAAAGCTCCCTCCGGTGGCGCGGACCCGACCATCGGTGATGGTGGCGTTCTGGAAGCGGCGCCGCGGCGTCTGTGAGTCCGGCAGGAAGCTGTCCTCGGTCACGAGCCAGGCGCGGCCGCCCTGGCTCACCAGCTCAAACAGATCGATCGTCACCCCCGAGGCGTCCTGGGTCGCCCCCTGGAGGGTGGGCCAGCTGAGGCCGATCGCGATCTGGTCGCTGTCGACCCCCAGCTCGATGATCCGGTTGATGTTGATGTTGTTCCCCGTCAGGTCGAACAGGCCGCTGATCAGCGGCCCGAGGGCGTTGTCAGGCTGGCCGTCGCCGTCGAGGTCCGCCCCCTCCTGCCCGTCGAAGCTCATCGCGATGGCGGTCAGGTGGCTGCCTGGCACGCTGTAGTCGTAGTCATCGGGGGTCCCCGGCTCGCACCCCTCGACGAAGTCACACGAGTCACAGCCCGGCTCACCCGCCACGCACTCACAGCCCGAGCCCGCCACGCCGTCTTCAAGATCCATGTCGATGTCAAACCGCTCGGCGACGCAGGCGTACACACAGGCGCCCGCCTCGCACGACTGGGCTTCGGCCCCCGCCACGCCGCCGCAGCTCGACAACAGCACGTCGTTCTGCTCATCGACCTCGCCGTCGCAGTTGTTGTCCGCGCCATCGCACACCTCCGGCGAGACCGTGCACTCACACCCGTCCCCGTCGGGGTCGCTCAGGTCGGCGTTGACATCCACGCGCCCACCCGAGCAGGCGTACTCGCAGCCGCCGTCGGTGCAGGCGACCGCCGACGCCCCGGCCCGACCACCGCAGGCCTCAAGCAGGGCGTCGCTCTCCTCATCGACGAGGCCATCGCAGTCGTTGTCCGACCCGTCACACACGTCATCCCCCGAGAGCAGGCACTCGCACCCGTCGCTGTTGGCCTGCCCCAGATCCCCGTTGAGGTCCACGCGCCCGTCCGCACAGGCGTATTGGCAGGCCCCGTCGGCGCAGGACACCGCCGTCGCCCCGTCGCGCGCCTCGCAGCCGCCCAGCAGCGTGTCGCTCTCCTCATCGGTGACGCCGTCGCAGTCGTTGTCCAGCCCGTCGCACACCTCCTCGGAGTTGGAGGTGCACTCGCACCCGTCCCCGTCGGGGTCGCCCAGGTCGGCGTTGGCGTCAAACAACCCGTCCGCGCAGGTGTAGACGCACACGCCCGCGTCGCACATGTCCGCGACCGCACCGGGGAGCGGCGTGCAGCTCGACAGCAGCGACGCGCCCTCCTCGTCGATCTGATCGTCGCAGTCGTTGTCTTCGCCGTCGCACACTTCGGGCGATGGCATACAACCGCCCGTCGTCCCGTTGGTCGTACCAGCGGTCGTGCCGCCTGTGGTGCCACCGGTCGTACCACCCGTGGTTCCGCCTGTGGTGCCGGTGGTCGCCCCGGTGGTCCCTCCAGTGGTGCCTCCGGTGGAGGTCGCCCCGGTGGTGCCTGCGGTCCCGTTGCCCGTGCCGGTGGCGCCGCCCGTGGCGTTCGAGCCATTGGAGGTGCCGCCTGCGTCTCCGGTGTCGTCGCCCGCGTCGGCGCTGGTCTTCCCTGAGAGATCGTACTCGGGGTTGCAGGCGACGGTCGCGCCTCCGCAGAGCGAAGCGACGAGCAGCAACGACAACACGCGATGTCGGGGGGTGCTGAGGGGTTCTGGGTTCATTGAGCGGGCTCCTGTGACATCTGGAAGACCTGGGCACAACCTCACGCGAACGCCGAAGAGTGTACTGAAGTTTGACGATCAAGTCATCGATGCCCCATAGATCGACACAGACAGGCAGAAGGTGCCGCACCGTTCACCAAGGCACACATGCTGACATCAAGCCGCGCCCTCGCGGCCTCACCTGGGAGGAAGTATGTCTCTGAATCGAACCGTGAAACACGCGGTCGCCGCCGCCATGATGGCGCTCCTGGCCGCCAACGTCGCCCACGCGCAGGCGCCCGAAGGGGGCGCCGACATCCCGAAGCTGGAGTACGAGAAGTACACCCTGGACAACGGCCTGGAGGTCATCCTCCACCAGGATCGCAGCGTCCCGCTGGTCGCGGTCAGCGTCTGGTACCACGTCGGCAGCGGCGACGAGGTCCCGGGCCGCAGCGGCTTCGCGCACCTCTTCGAGCACATGATGTTCCAGGGCTCGAAGCACACCGGCGAGGATGTGCACTTCAGCACGTTGCAGAACATCGGGGCGAGCAGCATCAACGGCACGACGAACAAGGATCGCACCAACTACTTCGAGGTCGTCCCGAGCAACCAGCTGGAGACCGCGCTGTGGCTGGAGAGCGATCGGATGGGCTACATGCTCGACCTGCTCACCCAGAAGAGCTTCGACAACCAGCGCGACGTCGTGCGCAACGAGCGCCGCCAGCGCTACGACAACGTCCCGTTCGGCAAGGAGCGCTTCGCCGTCGCCGAGGCGCTCTACCCGGACGATCACCCCTACCGGTACCTGACGATCGGGCGCCACGAGGATCTGGAGGCGGCGACCCTGGACGACGTCCGCGACTTCTTCACGACCTGGTACGTGCCGAGCAACGCCACGATCACCATCGGCGGCGACTTCGAGGTCGAAGACGCCAAGGCCGCGGTCGCGAAGTGGTTCGGGAGCTTCCCCCGGATCGAGCCGCCCAAGCGCGTCGAGGCCCCCATGCCCAAGCTGGACAAGACGGTCCGGCGCACGATCAACGACCCGCTCGCCAAGCTGTCGCGCGTTCACTACGTCTGGCCGAGCCCGCCCTACCTGAAGGCCAGGGACCTCGACCTCGACGTGATCTCGACCGCGCTGGGCGCCAGCGGCTGGGGGAGCCTCCACCGCAAGCTCATCATCGAGGAGCAGCTCGCCCAATCCCTCTCGGTCGCCCAGTACAGCTCGGGCTACTCCAGCGAGTTCCACATCATCGTCACCACCCCGCCCAACGCCGACCTCAAGAAGATCGAGACGATCATCCAGGCGGAGCTGGATCGCGTCACCAGCGAGCCGCTGGATCAGGAGGTGATCGCGCGCTCGGTGAACGTCATGGAGTCGAACTACATCTGGAGGCTGGAGGCGCTCCTGAGCCGGGTTGAGCAGCTTCAGTCGTTCAACCACCACACCGACAACCCAGGCTACCTGCCGACCTACCTCAAGGAGCGGCGTGGCCGCACCGCCCAGCAGATCATGGAGACCGCCAAGGCGATCCTCAGCGCTCCCCGGGTCGAGGTGATCACCCTCCCCGGCGACACCCCCCAGAAAGCCGCCCCGAACCAGGGAGGTGCCCAATGAGAACCCGCACCACCATCCTCATCGCCCTGACCCTCGCCCTCGTCACCGCCTGCGCGACCCCGCCGCCGCCGCCGCCGCCCGAGCCGCCGGCGCCGACCGGCCCCGTGTGGCCCGAGGAGGCGTTCCGCGCCGAGCAGCCGGACGCCGGGCCGCAGCCGAGCGTCACGATCCCCTCCGTCGAGACCTTCCAGCTCGACAACGGGATCTCGGTCTACCTCGTCGAGAACCACGCGCTGCCGACCGTCACGATGCGGCTGCGGATGAACGTCGGCGGGATGTACGACCCGGCCCGCAAGGAGGGCCTCAACGTCATCCACATGGAGCTGCTCGATCAGGGGCCGAAGGGCGTCTCCAAGGTCGAGTACGAGACGCGCAAGGCCGACCTCGGCGCCCGCATCAACTTCGCGGGGGGCACCCACACCTCCAGCCTGACCATCAGCACGCTCAAGCGACAGCTTGAGCCCAGCCTCGACCTCGCGCTGGAGGCCCTCCTCAAGCCTGGGCTCCGCAAGGAGGACCTCGCGCGCGTCAAGCAGCGCCACCTGGCGAGCCTGGCGCAGCAGCTCGCCTCACCCCAGAACATCGGCTACCGCCTCTACCCCGCCCTCATGTACGGGGGCAAGCACCCCTACAGCAAGCTGGCCACCGAGAAGAGCCTCCAGGCGATCAGCCTGCGTGACTGCAAGGCCTACACCCGCAAGATCACCCCTGCCGGGGCCGAGCTGTTCGTGGTCGGTGACATCACCGCCGAGGAGCTGAAGGCCGCCTGGAACCCCCGCGTCAAAGGCTGGCGCGCCCGCGGTCGCCAGGTCAAGCAGATCATCCCCGAGGCGAAGCCGCGCGAGGGGAACATCTTCTTCGTCGACGTCCCGGGCGCCGTGCAGTCTCAGGTGATGGTCGGCCACCCCGGGCCGTCCCGGCAGGACAAGGACTACGTCGCCAACATGCTCATGGCGCAGATCCTCGGCGGCTCCTTCTCCAGCCGCATCAACATGAACCTCCGCGAGAAGAACGGCTTCGCCTACGGCGCCCGCGCTGGCTTCAACTACATGCGCACCACCGGCTACTTCTCCGCGCGATCCTCGGTCAAGGCCGACACCACCAGCAAGGCGCTCCGGGAGATCGCCAAGGAGATCAAGATGATGCGCGAAGCTCCTCCCAGCTCCGAGGAGCTGACCCGGGAGGTGCGGGGCCACGTCCTGACCATGCCCGCGTGGTTCGCGACCAGCGGCGGGACGCTCAACACCTTCTCCAACCTCGTCTTCTTCGGCCTCCCGCTGAACTACTTCGAGGGCTACCAGGACAAGGTGATGGCCGTGGACGCCGCGACCGTGCACGCCGCGGCTCAGGACAAGCTGCGCGAGAGCGACTTCACGGTCCTGATCGTCGGGGACGCGGAGACCGTCCTCCCCGACCTGGAGAAGATCGCCGCAGAGGGCCTCTTTGGCCCCTCCAAGGCGGTCGTTCACCTCGACCCGAACGGGAACCCGGTCAAGAAGTAGCCCACCAGCGACGTGACGCTGTTTTTCAAGTCCTCGTCCCCGTCCGCCGATGTCCATAAACGCAACCGCCTACGAGCGAGGACGTTATGGAAGTTCTAATCGCAGACGGGGACGAGTTCTCCCGCAAGATTCTCAAAGGGACCGTGATCGGCTGGGGTCACGAGGTCGTCACCTGCGACGACGGGGAGGAAGCGCTGCACGCCCTCCTCGACCCGCGCGGCCCTCGCATCGCCATCCTCGACTGGGCGCTCCCCGGCATGGACGGCACCGAGGTGTGCCGCCTGCTGCGGCAGCGCGCCGAGGGTCCCTACACCTACATCATCCTCCTCGCCGATCGATGTCAGAAGGAAGACATCGCCTTCGGGTTGGAGTCTGGCGCGGACGACTACGTGGTCAAGCCGTTCCACGCGGTCGAGCTGAGGGCGCGCCTGCGCGCCGGGCAGCGGATCGTGAACCTGCATGCGGCGCTGCTGGAGGCCCAGGACGATCTGCGGCGCCAGGCGACGACCGACACGCTCACCGGCCTCGACAACCGCGCGGCGGTGCTCAAGCACCTCGACCATGAGATCAAGCGCGCTCGCCGCCAGGACAGCACCCTGGCCGTGATGATGGTCGATCTCGACCACTTCAAGCAGATCAACGACACCTACGGGCACCTGACCGGGGACGTCGTCCTACGCCAGGCCGCCGAGGCGATGCGCGAGTGCGTCCGGGACTACGAGGGGCTCGGCCGCTACGGCGGCGAGGAGTTCATGGTGGTCCTGAGCGACGTGAACACCGAGGGCGCGGCCGTGGTCGCGGAGCGGATCCGCGACCGGATCTCGGAGCTGCGGATCGAGCTGGAGTCCAACCTGCTGATGGTGACCGCGAGCATCGGCCTGGTGGTCAGCCCTCCCGGCGCCCCGGTCAACGCCGAATCGCTCATCCACGCCGCCGATCAAGCGCTCTACGTGGCCAAGCACCGGGGGCGCAACCAGGTCCAGATCGCCCCGACCGACACCATCAAACACACCATCTCCCCGCTCCCCGTCATCAGCGCGGCCTGACGCGCCTACCGACGCAGCAGCCACACCCCGAGCAGGGCGACGACGCCCCACCACCAGCCACCTGGCCGCGCGCCGCGGCCGGGAGCGGCCTGGCAGCCTCGGTCGTAGGTCCCGCCCTGACTCTCATAGCCCCGCGAGCGGCTCGCGAAGTTGGGGAAGCCCAGCGCGTCATCCTGAACGCCGGTGTCCTCGGGCGCGCCGGTGTCAAACCCGGGAGAGGCGTCGGGCGAGCCCGCGTCCACGTCCCCCTCACACCGACCCTGGCCGACGCACTGTTGGCCCGGGGCGCAGCTGATCCGCGAGCCCCACTCGGTGAACCCGTCCCCGTTGAGGTCCTCGCAGATCCGGTAACCCGCCTCATCGACGCAGGATCGGGCGTTGGCGGCGCAGGCGTTGGTGACGACGACCCGGGTCGCGACCTCCATCTCGTAGCGGTTGGCGCGATCGCCCTCCACGCGGACGCGCCACCGCAGCCGCGCGGGCTCGGTCGCGGTGAAGCGCACCTCCTCGATGTCCCCCGAGCTGTTGGAGGAGTCCACGACCGCCCCGTTGAGGTCCAGCTCAAGTTGAACGTCGCCGTCCTGGCCATCGAAGAAGAGGGTTACCCGGAGCAGCTCGCCCGGCGACAGCGACAGCACGTAGGCGTCCTCCTCCTCGGGGCACACCGTCAGGTCGCTGTAGCTGCCTGGCTCAACGGCCAACGCGCGGTCGAAGGAGTTGGGCTCCAGCTCATCCTCCACGCAGCGCGACACACACGCCCCGGCCTCACACACCTCGTCCGAAGCGCAGAAGGGCTCAGGTGTCCCCCACTCCAGGCAACCGTCGGCGTTGAAGTCGTCGCAGACCTGCACCGCCGCCTCCGAAGCACACCGCCGCGCCCCTTCCGCCGCGCAGGTGTCGCGGCACTCGAAGACACACGCGCCGCCCTCGCACCGATCTCCCACGTCGCAGCTCTCGGCCCCCCCCCACTCCAGGCAGACGTCGTCGTCGAAGTCGCCGCAGATCCGATAGCCACGGGCTCCAGAGCACTCCCGTGTCCCTGCTGCGGGGCAGGTGTCGGAGCAGGTCGGCGCGCAGAGGCCCATCTCGCACGCCTGACCCGCCGGGCAGGGCGACGGCTCCAACCAGATCGCGCACCCCTGCGCGTCGCGCCCACAGGACTGCACCTCGTTGCCGGAGCAGCGCGTCGTCCCCGCGGGGCACACGTCACAGGTCGGTGTAGTGACCTCGATCACCTCGGACCACCCGCCCACGTTGGCGGCGGCGGAGCGGTCGCGCATCCGCACCCGGTAGGCGTAGGTCACCCCAGGCTCCAGCCCAAGGTCGGTGTACTCGGGCGAGGACTGCCAGCCGCTGCTGTCTCCCCCCGGGTTGCCGGTCAGCTCCTCGAAGGCGTACTCCACGCCGTTGAAGTCCATCCCAACGACCGCCGCCATCGCGACGGAGCGCCCACCCGGGTTGACCCCGGGCGGGTTCTGCCAGGCCGCCGGGTTGGGCGCGGGCGGGGTCAGATCGGGGCGCACGTCGACGCGCAGCGCTCCTTGCGCCGTCAGGCCCCCTTCATCGGTCACCACGACCACCACCTGCGCGATCCCCGTAAAGCCCCCCACGGAGGTCACCTCGATCACCCCCGAAGGCAGGAGCGTCGCCAGGATCTGCGGCGCGCTCGGCCTCAAGTCGATCCCGAGGCGCTCCACGGGGGTCTCGGCGTCCGACACCCTCGCCAGGAGGTTCACCGAGCGGTCCGTGCCCCCCTCCGTGAGCACGACGCCCGGCAGCGGCAGGAGCGAGGGGGGCTGATTGACGACCACGTCGTCCCGCACCCGGCTCTCAAACACCTCGCTCACCACGACGTGGCCGGCCCGATCGCGCACCCGCACCCGAACGCCGACCAGCAGCCCGCCCAGCTCCGCCCAGTCGAGGGTCACCGGGGCGGTCCACCCGTCGCCCCCCTCCACCATCGTCATCCAGGGGCCAAACTCGCCCCCATCCACCCGCACGCTGATCTGCACGCCGTCGGGGGCGACGCCCGAGGTCTCGTCCAGCACCAGCGCCAGGGCCGTCGCCGGTCCCATCAGCGACGTGCTCAAGACCACCGGGTCGAGCGACAGCCCCAGCACCAACGGTGGGGTGTTGTCGACCACGACCGTGCGAGACGCGCTCGCCTCCGCCCCTTCCGCGTCGCTCGCCCGCACGGTGATCGACCACGCGCCGTCCTGATCAGGCTCCCAGCGCCCCAGCTCACCGTCGATGACCTCCTCCGGGGTGGGCTCGGTGATCGGCGCCACCGAGCCGTCAGGCGCCGTCGCGACCACCTCGTAGAACACCAGGTCGTCGTCGGTGACCGTGCCGCGGATCGTCACCACGTCACGCACCACCGCGCCCTCGCCGGGCTCGCTGATCCGCACCACGGGCGGCGACGGCATCCCTTCCGGGACCACCTCCAGGATCTCCAGGCGCACCGGCCCGGGTTCGGGGGTCGTGTCGCCGTCAAAGGCCTGGAACTCCAGCGGGTACACCCCGGCGGGGATCCCCGGCACCACCAACTCAAAGCCCCCTGCGTCAAACACGACGTTGCCCGCCACCGAGATGGTGGTGCGCTCCACCCCGGACGGGTCCGTCGCCTCCCACCGGATGATGAAGGGCTCATTCTCCTCAATGATTCCGTCGCCGTCGCCCGCGTCGATGAACGTCACGCTCGTGATCACCGGCCCCTCGGTGTCAAGGTCGGTCACCTCCAGCTCAATCACCACCTCGTTGTTCCCGGGCGGGTCGTCGCCGTTCATCACCACCCGCGCGACCAACACGAGCGGCCCCTCTGGTTGCCCCTGGAGCGAGGTCTGCGCGCTCGCGCTGCCGCCTGGCTCCAACGTCCCACCGAACCCCAGCGGCAGCTCATCGAGCAGCTCCTCGGTCCCGTCCTCGTTTCGGCGCCAGAACTGCACGCTGGCCTCGCCGACAAACGCCTCGTCGCCGATGTTGCGCACGACCACGAAGGCGGTCAGCGGCTCGCCCTCGACGGGGGTCTCGGGCATGATCTGCACGTCATCGGGGCTCAACGCCAGATCGCTGTCGGTCGCCCCGTCCACGCAGGCCCCGGCGCTGCACACCCGCCCGTCCGAGCAGGTCTGCTCGCGCTCGGCGAGGTTGTTGCAGACGTCCACCGCCCAGACCGTGTTGCCTGAGCAGACGTTGTTGGTCAGCGCGGGCTGGCAGAACCCGCCGACGCAGGCGTGGTCGATGCGGCAGTCGTTCGGCCCCCCACACGGCGGCGCGCAGTAGGTGTCGTCGGGGTTGTCCGCGTAGCCGCGGCACGACCACCCGCCGAGGCAGTCGTCGTCGCCCGCGCAGGCGTCGCACCACTCACCGCCGCCGTTGTCCTCGCAGAGCCGCTCGCTCGGCCACCCTGTGGCGCACAGCGCCTCGACGGCGCGCATGACGTAGGTGCTGTCCTCCCCGCCCCAGAAGTCGCCGTCGTCGTCCAGCTCGTTGACGACCTGACAGCCGCCGTCGAAGGTGTAATCGGGGGCGCCGCGCACCAGGATCCCGACCACCTCGTTGTCCGCGTTGAAGATCCCCGACCCGGAGTTGCCGCCGAAGGTGTCGGTGGTCGCTCGGAAGTAGTCCAGCGTGTCGGCGCGGGGGTCGAGCACTCGCCCGCCCGTGTCGATCTTGGCCGGGAGCCCCGAGCCGAAGCCGATCACCGTCACCGGCGCCTCCTCCTCCAGCGCCTCGTCCACGAGGTGGACCGGAGCCGGGGCGTGCGGCGCGCTCACGGGGCGATCGAGCTGAACGATGGCGAAGTCCATCGGCGCGTTGGTCAGCTCCTGCACCACCAACGCGTTGCACCCGTAGACGTCGTCCGAGGTGATCGTCGCGAACTCGTCCTCCCCCTCCAGGAGGTAGTTGAAGACGAACCTCAGCCCCTCGCAGTCGCGCTGGCTCTCCACGCAGTGACCCGCCGTGAGCACGAGGTCGTCGTCGATCAACGTCCCCGAGCACAGCGCCCCCGTGGGCTGATCGCGGAACCGCTCGTCCGGGCAGAGCGCCTGGGTGAGGCTCAGCGGCGGCCCGACGACCTGGATGTTGTCCGGGTCGCTCGTGTCGAGGTTGCCTGGATCGACGAGCGCCACGATCGACGCGCGCGTCAGCGCCTGGAGCGCCGCGTCCGGGTGCGCGTAGACGTCCTGACGGTCATCCACGCCGTAGACCACCTCGCGCTCCAGCGACCGCGCCGGGGGCTCCTCGGGCGCGTCGGTGTCCGGCGGCGCGCAGCCCGCGAACCAGGTCAGCGCAGGAACCCCAAGGCAGGTTGCCATGATACACCACCCCAGGGCGCGGAAATGAGGCGCCCGGGGGTTCACATTGCGTCGTGTCATGTTAAGATCTCAACATCTGGAATCGCGGCGACATCGGCGTGGAGACGCCGCTATCGCCTTCTCCACGAGTCCTGGGTTGATTTTAGCATAGACCATGCCACCAGACACCTCACCTGAGCGGATTGACACCCTCCTCGGCGTCACGCTGACCCAGACTCGCCGCCACGGCCGGAGCGTGGTTCAGGTCCGCGCGGCCGATCACCTGATCGGCTCAGGCACCTGGGCGGCCTGCGAGCGGCTCAGGCTCGACTGGCTGATCGAGCGCCACCAGCCTCGCCTGAGCGCGCCGATCCCCACCTTCGGCGGCAAGCAGCTCTGGGGTGACGTCTTCGTGCTGCGCGGGTGGCGCATCCAGCAGCTCGTCGGGTCGGAGCGCTGCCGCCTGCTCGATCCGAAGGACCGACGCCTGGCTCAGGGCTCCTGGGCCCGCTGCCGCACCGCCTTCGAGCGCCTCCGCCTCAACCGCGACATCCAGCCCCAGAGCAGCCACGCGGTGCTCATCCTCCACGGGCTGATCCGGGCCAAGGAGTCGATGCGGGGGTTGACCCGCGCCGTCTTCGACGCCGGATACGAGGCGATCGACATCAACTACCCGTCCACGCGCCGCCCGATCTGTGAGAACGCCGCGCAGCTCAACCGCCTCCTCGACAACCTGCGCTCCGTCGAGACCATCTCGTTCATCACCCACAGCATGGGCGCCGCGGTCGTGCGCGCCGCGATCGCGTCCCCCGAGCCGCGCCCCTGGCGGGAGCGCCTGCGGCTGGGGCGGGGCGCGATGATCTTCCCGCCGAGCCGCGGCGCCCTCAAGGCCAACCGGTGGGAGGGAAACCCCCTCGTGCGCGCCGTCATGGGACCCGCGCTCACGGAGCTGACGACCCGCAAGGCGCTCGACATCCCTCGCCCGACGTTCCCCTTCGCCATCATCGCGGGGCACCGCGACACCACGGTCCTCGTCGAGGAGGCCCGCATGGACGGCGCCGAGGACTTCATCGCGCTGGACGTCGAGCACACCTTCGGCATGAACCACCCCGAGGTCGTCCACGCGGCCATGAACTACATCGTCCACGGGTCGCTGCGCGCCCCGGAGCCTTGAGAGGCCCTCATGATCCGCTACGCTCACCTGCACGGCTTCGCATCAAGCCCCCGGAGCCACAAGGGCACCCACATGGCGCGAGCCTTCTCGGCGCGCGGGGTGACGCTGAAGCTCCTCAACCTCAACCGCCCCTCCTTCGCCAGGCTCACCTACACCGCGGCGCTTGAGGCGATGACCGAGGCGCACGCCCAGGCCCCCGAGGGGACCCGGTGGCGCCTGAGCGGCTCCAGCATGGGCGGGTGGGTCGCCGCGCGGTGGGCCGAACTCAACCCGGACAAGGTCGAGCGCCTGCTCCTGCTGTGTCCGGGCTTCAACCTGATGGAGCGGTGGCCCGCGCTGCTCGGGGAGGAGGCCTGGGCGCGGTGGGAGGCGGAGGGCGAGTGGCCGTTTGAGGACGCGGACGGGCGCGAGATCGCGGTCTGGTGGCGCTTCATCCTCGACGCGCGCACCCACCCCCCGCTCCCCGAGGTCCCCTGCCCCACCCTGATCATCCACGGCACCCGGGACGTCATCGTCCCGCTTGAGGGCTCGCGCGAGTACGCCGCGAGCCGCGATCACGTGGAGCTGGTGGAGGTGGACTCCGACCACGGCCTCGTGTCGGCGCTCCCCGAGATCACGGAGCGGGCGATGGCGTTCCTTGGCGAGGACGACGTCGCCACGAGGTGACGGGCTCACCCACCAGGCGCCTCGACCCACCACCGGAGCGCCATCGCGTCGGTCGGCCGCCAGCTCCGACCGGGTTCAGCGCGAAACTCCTGGCTCAGGTCATGATCGCAGTAGAGGCGGACCCAGGGAGCCCCGTCCACCTCAACGACCACCCAACTCAACCGCTCACGCAGCCCCGCGACCCCGTCGCGCGCCGGGAACGTCACCTCAAGCCCCAGCCACGACACGCACACCACCGGGCTCGAGTCGTCCTCCGCGTGAACCACGGGGGGCGCCTCCGCCGGTCGCCGCGGCCCCAGGTCAGGCACCCGCTCCCGGAGGCGATCGCAGACCTCCCAGAGGTCCCTGTTCGCCGCCTCGGCCATCGCGGGCTCCTCCCAACGCAGGAAGGCGTGCTCCAGGGCGGCGTCGGCGAGGGCCTCCAGCGCGTCAAGGCGCTGGCGCTCGACGAGCGACAGCCCAAGGGGCTCCAGGTGGGCGTTGGCGTAGCGGAGCGCGAGCTGAAGCTCGTTGGGATCGACGCCCCGGTCGCGCAGCGCAAAGAGGACGCGGCGCAGCTCGGCGAGGTGGTGGTTGAGGGAGGGTGGCGCCATGAGGATCGCTCAGCGTCCCCTCTTGAGCGCGTTGAGCTGGCCGTTGAGGTCGACGATCTCGCACGAGAGGTCGCGGACTCGCCCGGCCATGTTCTCCAGGAAGGCCCACAGCAGCTTCTTGACCAGCTCGTGCTCGTTCTCGATGAGGGCGATGAAGTCGTCACGGCGGATGGTCAGCAGGAGCACGTCGGTCTTGGCGACGACCGACGCGGAGCGGAAGTGGTCGTCGATGAGGGCCATCTCGCCGAAGTGCCCCCCTGGGGCGATCGACGTCAGGTAGCGCCCCTCCAGGAGCACGTCCACGAGCCCCTCGATCACGATGTAGAGCTCCTCGCCGCTGGAGCCCTCGTGGATGATGTACTCCCCCTTGGACTTGCGCACCGAGTAGACGCTCTGCATCACCCGGATCAGCTCCTCGTCGGTGAGGTCCTTGAAGAGGAAGAGGCGCCGCATGAAGTCGAGCTTGCGCTCCAGGTCGATCGCCGTCTCGTCGTCGCGCTCGAAGGCGCCGATCTCGACGACGACCGCGGTGAGGTTGTCGCTGCCGCCGCGCGCGTTGGCCTCCTGGATGAGGTGCTCGACGAGGTGCTCGGGCTCGGTGAAGCGGCCGCTGAACTCCCGCAGCTCGTCGCCGTCGATGTAGTTGTGGACGCCGTCGGTGCACAGCACGAACCGGTCGCCAGGGGCGGGCTCGATGAAGATGGTGTCGACCTCGATCTCGTCCTTGGAGCCGAACGAGCGGGTGATGACGTGGGAGTAGGGGAAGTCGTCGAGGCTGGAGGCCTTGAGGAGCCCCTTCTTGAGGAGCTGGTTGGCGAGCGTGTGGTCTTCAGTGAGCTGGTAGACCTGCTCACCGCGGACGAGGTAGCCGCGGCTGTCCCCGGCGTGCGCCACGAACACCCCTTCGCGGGTGAGGACCATGGTGACGCCGGTGGTGCACATCCCCGTCAGCTCCGGGTCCTGCTGGGCCAGCGTGTGGATGCGGCGGTTGACCTGCTCGGTGGTCGAGGCGAGCAGGCGCAGCAGGCGCTCGCGGTTGTCCTTCGCGCCTGACGCGGAGTAGCCGCCGAACTCCTGGCCGACCTGGGTGATCCGTCGACCGACCTCGCGGGCGAACATCTCGCTGGCGACGTCGCCGTGCTTCTCGCCCCCGACGCCGTCCGCGACGACGAACACGCCCACCCCCGGGACGGCGGGCCAGCCCAGCAGGAGGCTGTCTTCATTGTTGGAGCGGACGCGACCGACGTCGCTTCGACCGTACACACGCACATCCATAAACAACAACCTCAAGCGTTGAATCCAGCATGGATTGTCGGACACTTGAGGGCGATTTGTCCAGACTCCAGGCCGCCGCAAATAAATTTGCCCGAGGATGTGCTCCGATGTAGTCTGAAATGGACTTGTTCCAAGGGTTACCCATGGATGCGCGACCGTCACTCCCTTGACGCCGGAGGGTGGCACGGCTGCTGCATTCAAGCTGAAACAGCGTACAACGCGCGATCAGCAGGCCCCCCGTGGTTGGTTCAAGGCGATGGGGCGTCGCAGGAGGCGATCATGAACAGGACAGACCGACAACCGATCGTTGTCTCTCCCACGTCACCGGACACAGGAGCGCAGCAGCACGTCAAGCTGCTGCTGTTCGGGCTGCTGTTCGTCATGCTCGCCGCCCAGGCCGTCTCCGTGCTCAACGCCCGCGCCCAGCGCTACTTCACCAACCCGCTGGTGACGCTCGGCGTGGACGTGGACGGTCAAGAAAAAGGAAAGCAGAAGCCTGTGCCCTGAATTCGTTTGCTCCCGGATCCAGGATCCGGGCGGTTCGCGAGGGGGCGGGCGAGTGACCTTCAGAGGGGCCAAGGTCAACACCAGGCGTTCTGCTCAATAACAAAGCGGGTAGGGCGTGGCGGGGGTGACGAAAAAAAATCGAGCGCCCCGTCACGGCCTCATGAAGCTCATGGACAAGGTGTGGAGCGAGGTCGGGTAGTGCCCGCGGAGATCGCGAGGCGAGAGCTTCACCGGGGCCTCCTCCTCGGTGAACCAGCAGGCCATCAGCAAGGCGCCCGCGATCATCTGCGGCGCGCCCACGCCAAGGAGCGTGAGGAGCTGCACCTGCTCCAACGCCATGCAGGCCACCAGGCCGAGCGCCAGGCCGCTCATCGCGAGCAGCGCGCCGCCGATCCCCTCGGAGCGCCAGGCCACCACCGCGGCGGCCAGGCCGACCCCCAGGAGCGTGACCAGGATCAGCCCCGGCGCGCTCCAGAGGTCGATGTGGAGCAGGCCACCCGCCAGCAGCGGCCACAGGCCAGCGAGCGTCAACAGCCGAGCAACCCACCGAACCCCATGTTGGAGCCGCGTTGGTTTCTTCAGGGATGTCATCGAGGCGTCACCTCGGGAGAGGGCGAGGGAGGAACCTGATGTGGTTCGTCCGGCCCAGGGCAGACAACGCCACAGGCTGGCCAGCAGGCCAGGCGACGTTCAAGCTAATACATAGCCACCACGATGCATTACAACACACCCACGCCGACGCCGCAACCGTGAACATTCAATCACTTGTGCGCGCCTACCCCACCATGGCGGACGCGCCCGCACCCTGTCACCCCATCCATCGCCCGAGCCAGAAAAATCCAACCATCGCCCTTGACATCGTAGAGACCGATTCCTAGCCTTTGCCTCGGAACCAACGTGGTGTCAGACCACCTCACCCTTCACCTGAGACCGAGACGCGTGCAACACACAAGAGCACATAAAACCCAAACGAATAGCCGGCAGCCCGAACGGTTGTGGTGTGCGACCAATCGCGTCGTAATGCCCACCACGGGTACCTACGCCGGTATTCGCTTTGATCTGTGCGCGCCGTCACTCGGAATGGGGGCGAGTATGAGGTGATCGACCCACACAGGGTTTAAAGGTCTTTGGAAAGGCCCGGTCACAACCTGTGACCGGGCCTTTTTCGTTATCTGGCGCAAAAACCACGACACACCCCACCGGCCACGCCACGAAGCGAGCGCAAGCTCGCCCCGGCTCCGCTGAATGGGTCGAGAGCAGGTGTGTCAACAGCGAACAAATGAACATGGTTGCTTGACTCAAATCGCCCACAACGAACCACACACCACGCGTGCAACGGACTTCACCGTGGTCAACACACACTGAAACACCGAGACAACGATCCAGCGCGTCGGGCGCTGCCGCTCAGGTTCGACTCCTGAGGGATCGGTTGGTGTCGTCCGCACGTCCTGGCTCCGGCGGATAGGGGTATGGGACGGCGCGGACGACACCTGCGGAGCGAGCCAGCGGCTCGACTCCGCGATGGGTCTGTCGCTCAACCGGTGAGCGCGCTGACCTCTCGGGCGCCTGGTGCGATGCCACCTGCGCCCGTGAGCGGTGTCCGGGTTCAAACCCCGGCCGACCCCCTGGTCTCTGGGTGAGGAACTCACCTTCGGCTCCGGCGGATAGGGGTACGAAGGTCCTCGCCCAGGGACTGACCTGGAGACGCGCCGACGTCGGAACGTCGGGACGGCCTGATCGCCGTCGCTCACAAGCCAGGCAGGTTCGACTCCTGCCGTCTCCACTCGCCACACCCTCGCGGTGCGGTGGAGCCAGGCAACCTACGTCAACCTGGAGCGCGACATGCCAGAGATATGACCTGAACCCTGATCAACGAAGGCGGTGGACCATGATGACCCGAACACTCCTCCTCAACGCGACCTACGAGCCATTGACCGTCATTGGCTGGCAGAAGGCCATGACCCTCGTCACCTTGCACAAGGTGGAGGTCCTGGCCCACTACACGCGCGCGGTGCGCTCCGCGCGCCGTGAGCACAACCTGCCCGCAGTCATCCGGCTCACCCGCCGGGTGTCCTGGCGTAAGCTCGGGATCCGCTTCAGCCGGCATCACGTCTACAAGCGCGACGCCTTCACCTGTCAGTACTGCGACACGCAGCTGCCCGCCAGCCAGCTGACGCTGGACCACGTCACCCCCCGGAGCACCGGAGGCCCCACGTCGTGGACCAACATCGTCACCTGCTGCGTCGCCTGCAACCAGCTCAAGGCCGACCAGACGCCCGAGGAGGCCGGGATGCGCCTCGTGCGCAAGCCCTACGCCCCCTACTGGATGCAGCTGAGCGTCCCCAACCGCGAGGACGACCAGGCCGCTGAGCTGTGGAAGCCCTACCTCTGGCAGTGAGCGCCGCTCCTCGCGGGCGAGGAGCGGCGCCAAACGCGCGACGGCCGCTTGAGTTGACTCAAGCGGCCGTCGCGCGTTCTGGGCTCCTGCTCCCCGATCAGGGGTTCACGATCACCCTCCCGGTGAAGGCCGGGTTGAGCTCATCGAAGTAATCGTAGGTCCCCGGCTCCGTGAACGTGTGCTGGAAGACCGCGTTGGGCGCCAGCACCCCGCTGTCTAGCGGGTCGCGCGTCGGACCACCCGGCGTGCCGCTCGTCACGGTGTGGGCGAGGTTGTCGCCGTTGACCCAGCGCACCTGCTGCCCCGCCTGGACCGTGATCTCCTGCCCGTCGAAGCCAGCCGCCCCGATCTGCACCTCGACCGTCGCCAGACAGGCCGTCGGCACCGGGACCCCGGACGACAGCGTCTGCGCGTACCGGATGTACTCACAGCACGCCGACGGCACGTCCACGTCGGGCTCGTAGACCAGGTTGTAGATCGCGATGACGCGGCAGCGCGAGTCCACGAGCAGCCCCATGAACTCATCCGCCTGGAAGTCATCGCGGTACCCCTCGCCCTCGCCGAGGTACTGATACCCCTCGACGATCAGCGGATCGTTGCCTGGCAGGAAGGAGGCGGCGTTGTAGAGGTCGCGGTTGACGTAGATCCAGACGATCTGCGTCAGCCCCCACTGCCAGTTGCGGATCCAGGTCGTCTCCTCCTCCGCCTCCTTGAGCGCCTCGGCGGCGTTCGTCAGGCCGAGGAGCACCTGGACGTGCTCGATGTCCGACAGGCTGTTGTCGCCCAGATCGACCACCCGCTGCAGGAACGCCTTGACGTCCCCCAGCTCCAGCCGCACCGCCTCCATGTCGATCTTGCCGGGCAGGTAGACGTCCACATCGACCTCGTAGGCGATGTACGCGTCCATCTGCGCGAGGATGAGGTCCATCACCCGGTTGGCGTCCGCGAACGCCTCACCACCGTAGGGCGCGCGCCCGAAGTCGGCCGCGAGGCCGAGCGTGGTGATCCCCTCCTCGTACCAGAACCACGCCTGCGCCATGCTCAGGAAGGCCACCGACGCCGAGGTCGGCGCCGCGGCGCGGGCGTTGGTGATGTACTCCTGCGACTCGCCAAACCGCTCGTTGTCGCCGTTGGCGGTGACCGCGTTGGTGTGACGCACCTGGAGCCACTCCACCGCCAGCCGCGCGGTCAGGCGCATGATCTGGTCGAGGTTGATCGCCGCGTCGCGCTGGCTCGCCTCGAACACGAGCGCCTCGGCGTCCTCCAGCCCGAGGAACATGTTGCCGTAGTAGGCGCTGTCGTACCCGACGAGCGCCCCCTCGAGCTTGGCCACCACCCCTTCGAGCGCCATCGCGGCGTCCGGGTCGTCGGTGCCCACCGCCGCCGCGGTGTCGCGCCATTGGACGATCGCCTCGCGCAGGCCGAAGCTGCCGAAGCGGTAGGCCTCGACGTACTCGTTCCCCGCCACGTCCACCACCTTGAGGCGGAGGGTGAAGTGCGTCCCCTCCAGCTCAGACAGGATCAGCTTGCCGTCCTGGCAGTAGGGGGCGACGCTGCAGAAGACCACCGGCGAGGCCGGGATACCCGACTCGACGATGCCTGGGATGCGGATGGAGAAGGTCTCCTGGTGGATCGTGATGATCTCCCCGGTGCTGTCCACCTCGACGGTCGCCTCCGCCGAGGCCAGGCCGCTGGACTGGCCCAGGATCGTGTCCTGGACGAGCGCGGTCATGTTGATCTCCTCGTCAGCCGAGAGGCCCGGCCAGGTGTTCGGCGCGTCGGGGTCGGCGTCTTCGCCCGGCAGGTTGTTGTAGTCGATGACCAACCCGCCGGAGTCCACGCCGAACATCCGCGACCCCTGCACCGACAGCCCCGAGCAGCCGCTCACGACCGTCACGTTGAGCGCGTGGTAGCCGTCCGAGACGCGGTCGGAGCGCACCACCCAGGTGCCGTCCGGCTGCGCCTCGACGTCGAAGCTCAGATCCTGGGAGTTGACGCCCACCTGAGGCGCCGTGTCGCAGTCGCCGTCGTCCACCTGCGCCACCAGCTCAACCGGGGGCCGGTACCAGGCCACCTCGGCGGGCGCGATGAAGGTCAACACCGGCGCCTGCGGCTCCTCCTCGGTGACGAAGACCCGGATGGTGTCCGAGGCCGAGTTGCCCGACAGGTCGGTCACCGTGAAGGTCACCGTGACCCACTGCTGGGTCGGCCACACCGCCGGGGCGTCGTTGATGACCGTCAGCTGACCCACGAGCGATCCGTTGTCGCTCACCGAGGGGGTCGGCAACACGACGTTGGCCGCCCCGGCGAACATCAGGTCCGCCCCCGCGTCGATGATCGGCGGCGTGGTGTCGGTGATCGTCACCGTCTGGGTCTGCGTCGTCGGGGCGCCCTGGGCGCCCACCGCGGTCCACGTCACCGTGTGCGTCCCCACCACGAACCGGCCGTTGCCCGGCGCGTCGTTGGTCACGGTCACGCCGCCCGGGATGCAGATCGTCGCCGACGGGACGCCCAGATCGACCAGGGTCCCCGCCGGGTTGGTCGCCTCCAGCGTCACCGCCGCAGGCGCCTGCAGCTCCGGCGAGCCCGCGAAGCTCACGTCCACGAACTGCGCCACCGTCGAGGAGAACCCGTCGCGATCGGTCGCGGTCCACAGCACCGTGGTCCGACCAAACGGGAACTTCTCCGGCGCGTTGTTCACCAGGACCGGCTCGGGGTCGGTGTTGTCGTGCACCAGCGGCTCCGGCAGCACCACAGACGCCCCCGAGCAGTCGAGCGTCTCCACCGCCAACGACGCGGGCTGCTCGATGACCGGCTCCTGGATGTCGCAGACGCTCCCCAGGTCGGGGTCGGGGTGCTCGTCGATGACCCCGTCGCAGTCGTTGTCCTCGCCGTCGCAGATCTCGCCGCCCGGGAAGACGGTCTGCACACACGCCAGCGAGCTGCCCACGAGGTACTCGAAGCCCTCGTCGCACACCCCCGGCAGCCCCGTCGAGCACACGCTCGGCTCGGGGAACTTGATGTCGGCCACGCCCAGGTCGGTGGCGATCAGCAGGTTCTTGCCCGCCGCGCACGCCGTGACGTTGTTGCTCGGCAGCGACACCTCGGTGTTCGCGTCCCAGTACTCCTCCAGCTTCCAGGCGTTGGAGTCGGCCTCGTCAAACACCAGCCGCGTCAGGCCCGCGCCGTTGGTGCCGACCATCAGCTCGCCGTTGCGGAACGACACCGCCGTGCACCCGTCCACGTTGCCGTGCAGCACGTGGAAGTTGGTGCCGTCGCTCACCCCGGTGCCCTCGCCCTTGAGCCACTGCACCTCGGGGGCGCCCGGCCCCTGGTTGATGAGCGCCACGCCGTCGCCGGTCGCCAGCGCGATCAGGTGATCGTTCGCCCCGGCGTTGCTGTGGCGGCTCCCACCCTCCAGGATCGCGATGTCCTCCACCCCGGTCCAGTCGATGTCGAACGTGATGCTACCGCTGTAGTACGGGTGCGCGGCGGAGCCCCAGACCCAGGAACTCTGAGCCGGGTTCATCTTGTCGTACACCGTCGCGAGCGGCGTGCTCGCGTCCACGTCCACGAAGCTGTAAGGCATCCGCGCCGCGATGTCCCAGGCGCGGTTGTCGCGGTGGATCATGCCGAAGTACAGGTCATCGCCCAGCGGGTGTATCCCGCAGCCGGCGAGGAAGCCGTAATTGGCCGCCGCCTGAGCGCTGGACGTGTCGTACTCCGGGAAGTAGGCCCCCGAGATGTAGGGGCTCTCCGAGCCCTTGACGACGTAGACCCCGCGGTCGTCCGCGAACGCCGTGTAGTTGCGCACGACGTCGTTCTCGATCCGCGACCAGGAGCGGACGCGGCGAACCAGGCTGCTGGGCAGCTTGAAGCCGCCGGTGCTCACCGCGCCGTAGCCCAGCGCGTAGTTGCTCTGGCCGACGCCGCCGCCGAAGCTCGACACGCCGTCCGCGGTCCAACGCTCGATCGTGTCGCGGACAAAGTCCACGACGAGCACCCCGCCGACGCTCGTGCCGCTGCCCAGGAACAGGCGCCCGCCCGCCATGGAGACGTGATCCACGCTGTCGAGGTCGATGCCGCCGTTGGCGATGATCCCCTTCGCCCACAGGCGCATCCAGAGGCGGTCGCTCACCGCGTCGTAGATGTCCACCGCCTCCGTCGTGCCGACGATCGAGACGAAGTTCGGGAAGTTCGCCGCGCTGGAGCGCCCCGTGATCCGGCAGCCGCCGGTGAAGCGGCCCGCCATCAGGCTGTTGAACTCGTTCGGCCCCTTGTCGTACGCGAAACGCACCACCGGGCCGGACCCGTCAGCCCAGACGTAGCGCTGGTGCTGGCGGTTCGCCGTGATCATCGCCGTCAGCTGGCTCTGGATGACCGGGCGGCCAAACAGCACGAACTCGTCGATGCGCCCGCGGAACGAGCCGTGCGCCGCGTGACCGCCGCCCACGAAGAGCGGCGCCGCGTCGTAGACCACGTTGCCTGAGCAGGCCACCGTGCCGCTCGGCGCGCCGTTCACGTACAGGATGAGCTGGCTCCCGGTGTACGCCACCGCCAGGTGCACCCACTGCCCCACCGTCGAGGTGAAGGGCGCCTCGACCGTGTAACGACCGGCGCTCGTCGTAATGACCGCGATCCAGCAGTTGGTCTGGGCGTCGTAGTAGACCGCGTAGCTCTCGGTCGTGTTGTACCCCTTCGAGAAGACGAGCACGCTGCCATCGGTCGGGAGCTGATCGAAGTTGACCCAGGCGCCCGCCGTCAGCTCGTCCCCGAAGGGCTTGAGGAAGACGCTGTCGTCCACCTCGGCGTAGTCGCCGTCTCCGGTGAGCACGATCGCCGAGTCGATGAGCGTGTCGCCCGCCGCCTGGTACCAGCTCGTGCCCGGGTTGAAGGTCCAGTCGTTGTCGTCGGCGCCGTCGTCGTAGGGGCTGTAGGTGTCCACCGCCCGCGGGATGCCCGTCAACACCAGGTTCGAGCCGCCCGCCGAGCAGCCGAAGCCCTCGCGCGGGAAGACGCTCCCGTTGGTGTCGTCGCAGTCACCCTCCGCCGGGCTGAACCCGTCGCCGTCACCGTCCACGTACCGGCAATCCAGATCCTCGCCGTTGCAGTCCTCGTCGATGCCGTTGCTGCACGTCTCGTTGACCTGCCCCGGGTTGTAGACCGCCTGGCAGCCGCCGCCGTCGTCGTAGCCCGCCGAGCAGATCCCCAACAGGCCGGTGTCGCACGACGCCCGGATGGTCAGGCGCCTGCGGCTCGTCGCGTTCGTCCCGTAGGGGGTGGTCACCTTCACGTTCCACTGACCGACCGGCGCCGCCGCAGGCACCCGCACCGACAGGCGGCCGTTGCTCACCACCTGCAGCAGCGGCAGCTCCGTCTCCGCCGGGTCGTCCAGCGTCACCCGCGTCGCCTCGCCGAGGTAGCTGCCGTACACCGTCATGAAGCTGTCCACGCCCTGCTGAACGAGCCGCGGGGACAACCAGGAGACGTACGGCGGGGGCGTCTGCCAGATGCGCTGGTAGTAACCGCGCGCCGGGGTGCCGTACAGCGGCACCTCCTCCTGGTTGTCGGAGCGCTCGATGTCCGCCGCCAGGTAGTTGGCCAGGCTCACCCGGTACTGCCGGTTGTTGGCGATCGTCTCGGCGAAGTCGTAGGTCACCAACAGGTTGATGGCGCTGTTGCTCGGCAGCGACACGCTCAGCCCCGAGAAGGTCACCGTGCCGTTGTTCGCGGCGTAGCTCCCCGAGCCGAGCAGCGTGTCGGCCGCGTCGAGCACCCCGTCGTTGTCCACGTCGAGGTAGAGCTTCGCGCTCGTGATGTCCGTCGCCTCGTTGCCGTTGCCGTCCCCGGTGATCGTGACCGACGTCACCGTCGTGTCGTGCTGCCGCAGGATCTCGGTGAGCTGGAACTGCGCCACGACCACGTCCGTCGCCCCGGGCGCATGCTGGAGGGTGGGCGGCGAGAAGAGGCCGCGCCCCGCCGTGACCGCCACCTGGGGCAGGTCGGGGTCGCAGTTCGCGTAGATCGTGCCGCCCTGCCCATAACCCGCGCTGTAGCCGTAGCCGCCGTCCACTTCGACGCGGCTCGGGGTGAACGTATTGACGAAGGTGCACAGCGCGACCCGGCCGCCGCCGCCGCCGCCGCCGTCGTAGGAGCTGCTCCCACCGTACCCGCCCTCGGCGCGCATGTAGCCGCTCCCGGAGAGGCTCGTCGTCTCGACGAAGATCGCCCCGCCGGAGCCGCCGCCGCCGCCGCAGCCGCTCGCCGTGCTCCCGCGGTCGCCGTCGGCGTAGAAGTAGCCGTTGTTCACGATCTCTTGCGCGACCACGAGGTGGATCGCCCCGCCGCCGCGGCCACCCGCGGCGTTGCCGCAGCCGTTGCCGCCGTTCGAGCCGCCGATGACCGGCGCCTCCAGCGTGCCGTAGGTCCCGCCACCCGCGCCGCCGCTCTGGCCGTTCGCGCCAAAGCCGCCGTAGCCACCGCCGCCGCCGCCGCGCGTGCCCGAGAGCACGCCGTTCCCGGTGCCGCCGCCGCCAAAGCCGGTGGCGTTGAGCTGCGCCGAGCTGCTCGTCAGCGACAGGCGGTTCGCGATCACCTGCATGTTGCCGTACCAGCGCGCGCTGCTGTTCATCGTGATGTTGGCCGCGCCGAGCACCGTCAGGTTGTCCGCGATCACGTTGGAGCCGCCCTGGAACGTCCAGTTCCCCGTGCCGAGCATCGACACGTTGCGGCCGGTCCCGTCGATCCGCGAGCTGCTGTTCATCGTCAGGTTGGTGCAGTCGAGGCGCAGATCCGCGTTCGTGGTGATCCACTGCGCCGAGCTGCCGAACGTGCAGTCGCCCGAGACCGACACCTCGACGCTCGGCTCCTCGCTGGTGATGGCGGTGCTGTTGTAGAAGGTCAGGCCGCCGAAGTCATACGGGGCCGAGTCCTGCTCCCAGCGCCACCCGTCGTAGGGGTAGAGGTGCTCGTTGGCCTTGTCGTAGTAGGCCGCCGTGCCCACCGTGCCGTACCCGGCGCTGTAGCCGTAGCCGCCGTCCACCTCGATCCGCGCCCGGTAGCTGGTCGCGCGCCCGCTCCAGTCGTTGAACTGGATGAAGATCCGGCCGCCGCCGCCGCCGCCGCCGTCGTACGTCGTGCTCCCGCCGTAACCGCCGTCGGCCCGGAAGTAGCCCGTGCCCTGCAACAGGTTGGTGTCGATGTAGATCGACCCGCCCGCGCCGCCGCCGCCGCCGCAGCCGCTCGCCGTCAACCCCCGCTCGCCGTTGCTCTCGATGGTGCCGTTGTTGGAGAAGCGATCGACCACCACGAGGCGAATCACGCCGCCGCCAGGGCCGCCCGCGGCGTTGCTGCACCCGTTGCCGCCGCCCGACCCCTTGGAGATCGGCGCCATGAGGTTGCCGTGGAAGGTCCCCCCCGCGCCGCCGCTCTGCCCTTGACGCCCGAAGCCGCCGTGGCCACCACCGCCGCCCGCCCGCGTGTTGCTGTCCGCGCCCTCTCCCGGCCCAGTGGACGAGGCGTCCCCGTAGCCGTCCGCGTCGATGCGCGCCGAGCTGCTCACCAGGAGCAGGTTGTTGACCGTCCCCAGGACGTTGCCGTAGATCGACCCGCTGCTGTTCATCGTCACCGTCCCGAGACGATCCAGCTCCAGATCCGGGCTCGTGATGCGACCGCTGGAGTTGAACGTCAGGTCGCCGCCGTTCCAGATCTTCAGGTCCGCCACCTCAAGCAGCGCCGACGAGTTGAGGACCGCCTCCCCGGACACACCCCAGGCGATGGCCGCGTCGCTGTAGACCTTGCCGTTGTTGAGGTTGGCGTCCTTGACACGCAGGTCCAACAACGGCGCCGTCGAGCGCCACTCGGACAGCGAGTCCATGGAGAACAGCTGCGAGACGTCCACCCGGGTGTCGCTCCCATCGTCGCGCACGAGCGCGTAGGGATCCGAGCTGCTGCTGACCGTGCGCTTGATGTCCAGGTTGCGGTAGCTGAAGGGGGCGTCGCCGCTCTGCCAGCGCCACCCCTGGATGATCGTCAGATCGCGCACGTCGCGCTCGTAGAAGGCCACCGTGCCCCGCTCACCGCGGACCTGACCCGATCCACCGGCCGCCTTCGCGTAATCGAAGCGGCCGAAGCCGGTCGCGTCCGTGTAATCCACGAAAATGCGGCCACCGCCGCCGCCGCCGCCGTCGTACGTCGTGTTGACGTAGTTTCCGCCGTCCGCGTAGAGGTAGCCCGTCCCGCGGAGGTTCGCGGTGGTGATCCACACCGAGCCGCCCGCCCCGCCGCCGCCGCTGCAACCCGCGTTGGTCGTCGCGTTCCCGCCGCTGGCGGTCATGTAGCCGTCGAAGTTCAGGGTGCCGGTCAGCTGAACGCGGATGACACCGCCACCGCGCCCCCCCTGGGACGAGCCGCAGCCGTCGCCGCCGCCCGAGCCCTTCGTCACAGGTCGAATCGCAGAGCCGTGCCACCCGCCGACCGTGGGCTGGCTGTTGCCCGCGCCCCCGTCACCGCCGTGGCCACCGCCCGAACCTCCGCGGGTGCCCGAGTTCGCGCCCGCGCCGTCCCCGTCCCCGGGGTAGTCGCCGCGTCCGTCCACCACGAACCGACCCGAGCTGCTCGTGAACTCCAGATCGGTGCCGGACCACTGGATCTCATCGGCGTCCACCCGCGCGGAGCCTGTCAACACCGCGTCGCTGGTGCCGGTGACGGTCAGCTTCTTGACGTTCATCCGCGACCCGCTCGCCATCGCGACGCTGTCCGCGACGTTCACCGTCAGCTCGCGCGAGTTGGAAGGGTCGGCCGCAGACGCCCGATCCACCCGCGCGTCCACCTCCGCGCTGCCAGCCAGCTCGAAGCGGTTCACCGTCAGCTCCACGTCGTGGGTGTTGGGATACCAGTCGGCGCTGGACAACATCTTGTAGGTGCCGCTGAAGGTCATCTCC
>PBBL01000087.1 GCA_002716585.1 Myxococcales bacterium
CCTGATGCACAGCGGGTGATGCGGGATATCACCCGATGGCTCAAGGAGATCGGGCGAGGGATCTACCTGCCGCTCGATTTGATGATTGTGCTGTTGGAGCACGGTCACGACGAGCTGGGTCAGGTTATCGCCAGCAATACCGTCGGGACCGTCTCCGCCGAGGACGTCCTCGCGCGTCTCAAGGAGCTGGGGCGCGAGATCGAGGATCGCAGCCAGACCCCGGCGGAGCTGGAGCGCGACGCGTTCAGCCGCTCCTTCGCGCGGATCCTGGAGGAGGCCTGCGAGCAGGCGCGCGCGCGCAAGGCGGCGCGGGTGACCGAGGAGGATCTGCTGCGCGCCGTGATGTGGCGCGCCGAGGTCACCGAGTCCGCTTCGGTCCGGTGGGCGATCAAGCGCCTCGCCGAAGGCGGCGGCGACCGCCTCTTTGATGGTAAGAACCGCCTCAAGCGCGACGCGTTCAACGAGGTGGCCTGGGGTTTCCTGCAAGCCGCGATGCAGCTCGCCGCGCGGAGCGGCACCCCGTTCCTGGGGACCCCCCACCTGATCGCGGCGCTGTGCAGCGTCAAGGAGAGCGTCATGTGGCGGGCGGCCAGCTCGCGCGGCCTGGAGCCGTCGCGGCTGCGCGAGGAGCTGCTGCGGATCATCGGGGTCAAGGCAGGCCCGCTGCCCGACTTCATCCTGGGTCGCAAGACGTTGACGCCGCGCATGGTGCGGATGCTCTCCTACGCCCGGACCCGGGCTCGGAAGGAGGACGCGGAGGAGCTGGTCGGTGAGCCGCACCTGGTGCAGGCGTTCCTGTACGACGGCGGGAGCAGCCTGGAGCTGGTGCAGGCGCTCGGGCTGGAGCCCGAGGTGGTCAAGGCGCTGGGCGAGCCGCGGGTGCTGGAGGGGACGATCGACGTGGGCCGCGCGGTCAACGCCAAGAGCTCCTGGGAGTCGAAGGCGCCGACGCCTACGCTGGACATGATCGGTCGCGACTTGACGCTCCAGGCGCGCCAGGGGAAGCTGCCGCGGATCATCGGGCGCGATCGGGAACTGCAGCGCGTGATCAACGTGTTGCTGCGCAAGGAGCAGCGCAACCCGCTGCTGACCGGCGACGCGGGCGTGGGCAAGACGGCGTTGGCGGTGGCGCTGGCGCAGCGGATCGCGGACGCCGATGTCCCCGGGCCGCTCCAGAACCAGCGGGTCGTCGAGATCAACGGCGCGAGCCTGATGAGCGGCACCAGCTACCGAGGTGAGCTGGAGAGCCGGATCAAGGGGCTGCTGAGCGAGGCGCAGAACAGCGTCATCCTGTTCATCGACGAGGCGCATGCCGTGTTCGCGCCGCGAACCAGCTCCCACAGCCCAGCCGAGATCCCCAACCACTTCAAGTCGGCGCTGGCGAGCGGCGAGATCGCCGTCGTGGGCGCGACCACCGAGGCGGAGTACCGCCGATGGATGGAGCAGGACCCGGCGCTCAAGCGCCGCTTCGAGCGCGTCGAGATCGGCGAGCCGAAGCCCGAGCTGACCATGGCGATCCTCCGCGATCTGTCGGCGGAGCTTGAGGAGGATTACAAGGTCAAGGTGCAGGCGGAGGCGATCGAGGGCGCGATGGAGTACTCCAGCCGCTACCTGCCCGAGCAGCGCCTGCCCGACAAGGCCAAGAAGCTGCTGATGGACGCGGCGATCGCGACGGCGCACCCGGTGGGGCCATCTCAGATCCCCGAGCAGCGCACGGCGGACGGCGTGCCCGAGGTGACCCGGATGCACGTCGCCCACCAGATCGCCCACCGGACGGGGATCCCGGTCGATCGCCTGATCCGAGGGGAGAGCGGGTGGTGGAGCGGCATCGTGGAGCGGCTGGAGCGCGAGATGCTCGGCCAGCGCGACGCGGTGCAGGCGACGGCGCGCGCGTTGGTGGCGGGCCGCCTCAACCCCGCGGCGGAGGCGCGGCCGCTGGCGGTGCTGGTCTTCTTCGGGCCACCCGGGGTCGGCAAGGGGACGTTGGCGAGGATGCTGGCGGTGGAGGTGTTCGGCGACGCCCGCGCCTTCCTGCGCCTCGACATGACCGACTTCGCCGAGGCGCACACCCTGAGCCGCCTCATCGGCTCACCGCCCGGTTACGTGGGCTATGAAGACGAAGACATGTTCGTGACGCCGCTGCGGCGGCGCCCGGGCAGCGTGGTGTTGCTCGAAGACATCGACAAAGCCCACCCGCGGGTGCTCGACAGGCTCCTGAGGGTGTTCAACGAGGGGGAGATCAGCGACACGCGGGGGTTGAGCGCCGACGCTCGGCAGGCGATCTTCATCTTGAACGTGACGACCGACGCCGAGAGCCGCGCCGCGACGCGGATCGGCTTTGGCAGCGACGACGGGGGCGGCGACGCCAACCCGGAGCGCGCGTTTCGCGAGTCGCGCCAGGAGCTGCATGCGCGGCTCAAGGGGCACGTGGACGCCTTCATCCCGTTTCGGCCGCTCAACGAGGACGACAGCGCTGAGTCCTTCGCCCTCTTCGTGGAGCGGCACCTGGAGCAGGTGTCGGAGCGCATCGCCGCGGAGTACGGCCTGCGCTTGAGCTGGTCCGACGCGGCGCTGAAGCACCTGGTCGAGGCGTGTCGAGGCGTTCAGGTGGTGGGGATCGTCGAGGTGATCCAGGCGCGCCTCGTGGCGCCGCTGACCGAGCTGCTGATCACCGGCGATGCGTCTCAGGGTGACGCCGTGGCCGTCGATCTGAGCGACGGTGAGCTGACCTTCGCGCCCCCTTCATGAACCTGCCCTCCCCTCCTCCCCCTGCCCGGTGGATCCCATGCCTGCACCTCTGAAGCACCGAAAATGTGGCTATTGTCGCGGCAGCGTCCCAGTGGAGTACACCGAGTGCCCCTACTGCGAGAAGCCGCTGGAGCCCTATGGGCCGATCCACCGCTGGCTCGACGCCATCCTGCCCGAGGAGCAGCCGATCACCCGCGGGCTGATGGTGCTCGCGGTGATGGTCTTCGCGCTGATGGGGTTGGTGGCGGGCGGCACGTCGATCATCGCGCCCAGCACCTACACGCTGATCCACTTCGGGGCGATGTTCCCGCCCTACATCATGGAGGGGCAGTGGTGGCGGCTGGTGACGGCGCTCTTTCTGCACGGTGATCTGCTCCACATCGGCTTCAACCTCTATGGGCTGTGGATCGTCGGCCCGCTCATCGAGAACTCCTTTGGTCGCGCCCGCTACCTGACGGCGTTCCTCCTGACGGGCGTCGTCTCGACGCTGTGCAGCTTCCTCTGGAGCTCGCTCGCCCCCCAGCTCGCCCAGGTGATCACGATCCCGATGTTGTTCACGCCCGAGACGGTCTCGACCTTCTCCACCCCGTCCGTGGGGATGTCGGGCGCGCTGACCGGGCTGATCGGGGTGGGGATCGCGGCGGGGCACAAGGTCAACAACCCGATGGGGCTGGAGATCCGCAACCAGCTCCTCTCCTGGATGGGCTTCATCGCGCTGTTCGGGCTCCTGATGCCGGGCGTGGACAACGCGGCCCACCTCGGCGGGTTCCTCGCCGGGCTCGGGATGGGCTACGTCATGCCCCTCAAAGACCGCGCCCAGCGGGTCGGCGGGATGATCTTCGGCGCCCTCGGCGGCTTGTCGGTCGCGATCATCTTCGGCGCCCTCATCGGCCACGGCGTCGCCATGCCCCGCGAGTACCCGCCCGACCTCGCCAGGTACCCCACGGCGATCTTTGGCAACGTGTTGCGCCCCGCCGACCCGGAGGACCCCACCTTCAACAACCCGCGCGACGCTTGCGGCGTCGCGATCGAGGAGCTGGAGGCGACCCCGGAGCCGTCGCAGGAGCTGATCACGCGCGCTCGGGTCAACTGCGTCGAGAGCCGCTATTACGAGCCGATGAACCCCTACTGGTACCTCGCGTCCGCCGCCGCGTTGACCGCGGACAAGGACCGGGACGGGGCGTGTCGGGAGCTGAAGGTGGGCCGCCGGGTGCTGGACGTCGGGATGCGCTCGCTGGAGCCGTCGCTCCGCGGCGCGTTGGCGTCGCGCTTTGAGCAGATGTCCGCCGCGATCGGGTGCGACTGAGACGAGTTCATATGGTATGAGCTACCGCCCGATCCCGAGCTGCTCGCACCACTGTCGGGTGTCCTGACCGGCCTCGCACTGGGCCTGGGGGACGCAGCGCCCGACGCACTGGGTGTCTTCGGCGGTGAGGCCGTTGAAGCAGCAGACGTAGGCGTCTGGATCCGCGCAGTCCTCCAGCGCGCTGCACCCGTAGTAGAAGTCGTCGCCCTCGAAGTCGAAGTTGGCGTCGGACTCAACGCATGAGGTGAGCATCAGCGCGACGGTGAGGGTGATGGTAATGGCTCTGATCATCGCTGCGTCCAGGCTGCTCGGTGGAGGCGCGTGGCCCCCGGTGGATCCTCCGCGTATCTACGCCCACCAGCCGGTCAGGTGTCAAGCTCTTGAGGGCAGGACGCCGGGAGGTGTCAGGATATGAGCAGGATCGGTTCGTGCATGCCATCCTACGAGGTTCTTGACCGCGCCCAGGGCGCGGTTTCATTGTCTGAAGTCCGCGGCGCGGGTCGCGGAGGTGCATGTCTGAGGGTGTGGATGAATGGAGGGCGCGAACATGTCGGGATCTGAGGAGGCGAGCGTCGGCGTCTCGCGGTGGAGCTTCGAGGACGTCGTCGTGTTGGTGCTCGCGGTGACCGTTCTGCCGGTGTATGCGAGCGGGTTCACCACCTACGAGGTGCTCAAGGAGGCGCTCCTGGTGGGCGGTGGCGCGCTGCTGCTGGGCGCGCTGGCGGTGCGCGCGCTGCTCGGGCAGCGCGCCCGGGTGAGGGGCTGGCCGATGCTGCTGCCGCTCGCGCTGCTGGGGCTGCTGGCGCTGGTGAGCAGCCTGTGGGCGGTGGAGCCGACGGGGGCGATCGCCGGGGCTGGGCGCTGGTTCGCGCTGTTCGGGGTGGCGCTGGCGCTGGCGGGGCCTGCGTCCAAGGCGGCGCGGCTGGAGAACCTGGCCCCGGCGCTGGCGATCGGCGCGGGCGCGGCGGCGACGATCGGGCTGTTGCAGTCGATGGGGTTCGAGACGGACGCGCACGGGCCGCACATCTTGTTGGACGGCGTGTACGGCGCCTTTGATCACGAGAGGACCGCGGCGCTGTCGCTGGCCTGCGTGGTGCCGCTGCTGGCGATCGCGGTGGGGCAGGACGAGCAGCACATCGCGGGCCGGGTGGTGACCGGGATCGGGCTCGCGCTGGTGGCGCTCTACGTCGGTGTGGCGCAGGCGCCGATGGCGTACCTGGTCGCGGGGCTGGGGGCGGCGATCGGGGTGGCGTTCGTGGCCGCCTTCAAGCGCCCGCAGGGGCTGACGGGGCTGACGCGCCCCCTCGTCGCGCTCGGCGTGGCGGCGGCGCTGATGGGCGCGGGCGAGGCCGCGACCCGGGCCGGGGCGCTGGAGAACCTCGACGCTCGGATGGAGCGCGTGGCGCGCCTCCGCGGGGTGGATCTGGAGCGCAAGAACCTGGTCGTGACCGCCGCGGATTGGGGTCGCGACGCGCCGCCCATGTCGGCGGACGCGCAGCGCTTCGCCTGGAGCGCGGGCTCACAGATGTTCCTGGCCAACCCGGCGGTGGGGGTCGGCGAGGGGAGCTTCGATCTCAAGTCGATGGCCTACCTCGATCGCTCGCAGCCCTGGTACCACAGCAACTTCGAGTCGTACCCGATGTTTCGCTCGGCGCACAACAGCTACCTCCAGCTCGCGGGGGAGCTGGGCTTCGGGGGGCTCGCGGCGCTGTTCGCGAGCGTGCTCCTCGTGCTCCTCGGGGCGTCGCGGGCGCTCGGGGCGAGCCCGGAGGAGGAGCGCCCGCACCTGCCCCGCCCGGAGGTGGTCGCCGCGTGGGTGGGGGCGCTGGGCGCCGTCCTGGTGATGTCCGTGGTGGACAGCGCGCTTCATCACGCCGCGACCGGCCTGGTGTTCGCGGTGGCGTTCGGCGCGTTGGGGCGCGACGCCGTCCTGCGTGGCGGCGAGCAGGGGCTCGGGCGGAGCTGGAGCGCGTCTGGGGCGAGCGGCCTGGAGCGCGTCGCGCTGGCTGGGCTGATGCCGCTGGTCCTGGTGGGCGTCATGGGGTACGGCAACGCCCTGGTGACGGCGAGCGACTTCTACAAGGCGCGCGGCGACGTCTGGCTCAAGGCCGGTGGCCTCAAGCAGGCGGAGGAGGCCTACCGCGAGGCGCTCGCGATCCACCCCCGCAACGACCTCGCGCTGCTGAACCTGGCCAACGTGCTGGGCGTCGGCCAATCGCGCGACGCGGCCGAGCAGGCGCTGATCAAGGCGCTGGAGGTGCGGCCCTTTGACGCGAGGCTCTACACGGCGCTGGGGGTGATCCAGATGCGCATGGCGCTCAACGTGGGGCGGAAGCGCTCCAGGGAGAAGGCCGAGGACCCCGAGACCTACAAGCAGCCCTCGCCCGAGGAGCTTCAGGAGCTATTCTCGGAGTTCGACCGCGAGATCATGCAGCGCGCCGAGAACAACCTCAAGACCGCCCTGGAGCTTCACCCTCACAACCTGAACGCCTACAAGGAGCTGACGAACGTCCACATGACGCGTCGAGACACCGAGAAGGCGCGGATCACGATCCTGGAGAACATCGAGGAGGTCGAGGCCCACAACAAGGCGCAGGCGTCGGAGCTGTACCTCAAGCTCGGTCAGGTCTACATGCAGGACGAGAAGTGGGCGATGGCGAAGAAGCACCTGGAGAAGGCGCTGGAGCTGGATCTCGATCCGACGCGCCGTAAGCTGGCGCTCTCCGAGCTGCAACGGGCGCAGGCCAAGCTGGATGGGCGGCCCGAGCCCGATCCCCACGGTCACAACCATGGTGGTGGCATGCCGGGTATGCCCAAAGGTGTCCCGGGTGGGGCGCCTCCGGGTGACCTGGACGCCTACAAGAAGGCGCCTCACGCCGATGGGCATGAGGGCGAAGGGCACAAAGAAGAGGCTGGCGACGACGCGCCCGGTCCGCCTGGCGGCGACGACCATGGCGAGACGAAGGGGCCGGAGTGACGCGCCTCCGCCGAGGGGCTGAACGCCCGGTCGCGCGGCGACCGGGCTCGCCGTGTGAGAGCGATGACGACGACAGGGGAGCGCTGGATCGCCCAGGTCCAGAGAGATGAACAGGGGCGCCTGGTCGCGCGGGCGCGCTACGTCGCCCGCGAGGTGTTGGTGCTGGACGCGGCGGAGCCGCTGGAGGTCGGGGCGACGGTGGAGGTCTGTGCCTCGGAGGGTGGGGCGCCTGGGATCGCGGAGGTGCTCGCGCGACCAGGCACCGCCCGAGGGGCGCTGTACGGGCTGATGGAGGAGCACCACCTCAAGCCGACGTTCCCGCGCGCCGTGATCGACGAGGCGGAGGCGCTCGTGGCGAACCCTGGCCTGGACGACCCCGCGCTGGAGGATTGGACCGGGCTGCCGTTCGTGACGATCGACAACGTCGGCTCGCGGGATCTGGATCAGGCGCTCGTGCTGGAGCGCGACGGAGACGGGTACCGGTTCTGCTACGCGTTGGCCGACGCGTCGTATTACGTCCGGCCTGGCACGGAGCTGTTTCGAGAGGCGCTGGCGCGGGGGTCGAGCTACTACTTCCCCGGGATGAGCGTCCCGATGCTGCCGCGCGCCCTCTCGGAGGGGCTCGTGTCCCTCAACGAGGGGAAGCTGCGCCGGGCGCTGGTCTTCGAGGCGCGGCTGGACGCGAAGGGGGCGCCGCGCGAGGTGCGCTTCGTGCGGGCGCTGATCCGCAGCCGCCGCAAGCTGACCTACGACGGGGTGCAGGCGTTCCACGACGCGGGCTGCGCGGGGGAGTTGGCGGATCAGCCCTTCACCGAGAGCCTGCGGCTGATGCGTGAGCTGGGCGAGCTGCTGATGGCGAGGGCGGACGAGCGCAACGTGATCCGCTTTGACAGGACCTCGGCCCACATCGAGTTGACCGAAGGGGGCGAGCGCTTCCACCCGGTGCTCGATCGCCGCAACGCGGTGGAGCGGTGGAACGAGCAGCTGTCGCTGTTGTGCAACATGGAGGGGTCGCGCCTGCTCAGCGCACCCCAAGAGGCGCACGTTCAGCCCATCTTCAAGGTCCACCCTCGCCCCTCGGAGTCCCAGCTGGAGAAGCTCAAGGCGCGGCTGGACGCGTTGGTGGAGGTGCTCGGCCTGGACCCGGCGGTGTGGGGGTGGCGGGGCTCGGGCGAGGAGCTGCTCGCGGACTACATCGCTCGGCTGCCCAGGGCCGCGGAGACGAAGCGTCTCCGCGCGGCGGTTGAGCGTCAGGCGATGCTGTTGGGGTCCGCGTCGTCGTTTTCGTTGGAGAAGGGGCCTCATTACGGGCTCGCGGCGGACGAGTACGGGCGCTTCTCGTCACCCATGCGGGAGATCGTCGGGATCTTCACCCACAAGGAGCTGATCGAGAAGCTCACCGGGCCACAGCCAGGCGACGACAACGCGCGCGACGAGGCGCTGCGCGAGCAGGTGATTGAGGCGGGGAACCGCGCGCGGAGCCTGCAACGTCGGATTGAGCGGCAGGTGCACAAGCTGGCGCTTGATCAGTGGTTCGCCGCCGATCTGGAGCGACCGCTGGAGGAGCGACCCGTTCACGAAGGGACGGTGTTGGGGGTGCGCAGCTCGCGGCTGTACGTGCAGCTCGACGACCCGCCGCTGGAGTTCAAGATCTACACGGCGCACCTTGAGCAGCTCGACAGCGCGGAGGTCCAGGTGCATCCGGCGCGCGTCCAGCTCACGCGAGGCGCCGGTGAGACGATGAGGCTCGGCGATCACATCCGGCTGCGCGTCGTGGAGTACGACGCCGACAGAGATCACTGGTGCTTTGAGCCGCTGTCGAGCGAGCCCCTTGAGGCCTGAACGGTGAAGCGGCGCTTTTGAGGAGGTAGTCAGGGGGCGAGCTGCTCCGCCTCCTCAAGGAGGAGGGTGCCGATCTCGGTGAGCGCCTCCGCCTGGGCGTCTTCGTCCTCGTCACCTTCGTCGCTCTCGTCGCTGCCGTTGGCGAGCAGGACGTACCCGAGCCCATCCTCCAGGCGAAAGAACATCTGCGTCGTGGCGCCGCGCTCTGAGCCCTCGTGACCGAGGAGGACGTCGTCGCCGTCCTCCTCGCGGCCCCAGATGAGGGCCTGGGTCGTGTCGATCTCCGGGATCTGGGCCTTGAGCATGTCGCGGACGGTGCGGGCCTTGAGGACGCGGCGAGAGGGGCCGCGGCCCTCGCGGGTGATCATGGCGAGGAACCGACCCATGTCGCGGGCGCTGCTGCGGAGCTGCCCGCTGGGGTAGTCGGGGACGCCGTAGTGGGCGTTGGCCTGGAGCCGCACCCCGGTCCACCCGTAGGGCGTGGCGACCTGCCGGGGGTCGAGGTCGCGCAGCATCCACGAGGTGCGCGTCATGCCGAGCGGCGCGAAGATCGCGTCGTGGCAGTAGCGGTCGAAGGGGGAGCGGGTCACCGACTCCACGAGGAGCCCGAGGAGCGCCGTCCCGATGTTGGTGTAGCTGTGCTCCTCGCCGGGGGGCGACTCGCCGAAGTTGTGGTCGCGGTAATGGCGCCCCTTCGGGGTGAGGTAGTCGCGCAGGAAGCGCTCCAGGGGCTCGGGGGAGTCGCCCTTGGCGTAGAACCGCTCCATGACGTCCCAGTTGTCCTCAATGCCTGAGGTGTGGGTCATCAGCATGCGCGGCGTGATCGGCGCGCGAGGCGCCTCGGGGTGACGAACCCGGAAGGGGAGGAGGTCGTTGATGTCCTGGTCGAGGTCGATGCGCCCGGCCTCGACCTGCTGCATCACGGCGACGGCGGCGACCGTCTTGGAGACAGAGGCCATCAGGAAGGGGGTGTCCGGGGTGGCGCGTCGCTCCTCCTTGATGTGGGCGAGCCCGTAGGCGCCGGTCCAGGCGACGCGCCCGTCCATGACGATCGCGGCGGTCAGGCCAGGCAGGTGAACCTGGCGCATGCGGTCGCGGATGAAGTCGTCCACCTCATCGGGGAGCTTGAGCCCCTCCGGGTCGGGCTTGATGTCCTGAGCGGTCTCGGGCGCGCGCGGCGCCTGCTCCTCCGCGCTCCGGGTGGCGCGGGGCGCGGGGCGCTCGGGGGGCTCGGAGCGCTCGCTCGGAGCGGGCTCCGATGGGCAGGCGCAGCCCCACAAGGCGCAGAGCGCCACCAGCGTGAGCTGTCTCATACAGGCCGCAATCATGACATCTGACTCATGGGCGTCGTTGCCTCGTCGCGTGGTGTGGATCACTCCGTACCACACCGACCTGCGGCGCGCCAGCACGATGTGTGGCCCGGGGTCAGTCAAAAATCAGGATGGTCCCGAGGCCGACGCTGGTCAGCTCAGGGAAGTTCTTCCCCCACAGGACGCGGCTGACGGAGAGGGTCAGCTCCCGGTCGCCGAGGCGGAGCAGGGCGCCGAACTCAGCGGTGAGGTAGCTGGCGTCCAGCGTCGCGTCGATCACCTCGACGTTCTCCGCGGTGAAGTCGAGGGCCGAGACTTCGGGGTCGACCGCGACAAAGCCGGTCCCGATCGGCTCGCCCTCAAAGACGGTGATGGCCGTGTTGGCGCCGAGGAAGAAGAACAGCCGCTCCTCGACGCCCTGGCCCAGCTTGAGCGTGCCCACCGCGCGGTGCCCCGGCCCGTTGAAGCGCGCCTCATAGCCCGCGCTGAGCTGAAACAGGGTCAGGGTGGAGCTGAAGAAGCGGCCCAGGTGGAGTCGGTACTCCAGCGAGGTCTTGCCGTCTCCCAGCGTGACGTCGTCCTGCACGTTCTGGCTGGGTTGGCCGTCGGCGAACGTCTCCTGGGGGGAGGGGTACCCCGAGGGGAGCTTCAGGACGAGGCCGGAGGCGAGGTTGACGGCGCCGGTGAGGTGCTGAACGTTCGCGCTCAGGTAGATGTCCGCGAGGCCGATGTCGCGGCGAGAGAAGGAGATGACCTCCTCGCGGTAGTCGCGGAGGCCGGGGTTGGCGTCGTCCGGTGGGTTGAGCAGCGGATCGGAGTTGTAGCTCACCCCCTTGAACTGGAGCTTGAGCCCGACCTCAAGCCGCTTGGCGAGGCCGTAGCGCCCCTCGATCTCGGCGTAATAGCTCTCAAACCGGCCATCGAGCGGGTAGCTCTGGTGGGTCCCGTCGGGCAGGTACTCGCTGTCGGCGAAGTCCACGCCGCCGCCGAGGCGAAGCACGGTCAGCCCCTCGGGCAGGACCCACGGGGTCGCGGCGGCGTCCCTGGGGGTCGCCATCGCGAGCAGCGCGACCAGCGACGCGAGCGCGGATAGGTTGGGGCGCATGGGTGATTCTCCATCGAGGCGCGTCGGCCTGTGTTCAAAACCCGAAGGGGACGTCGCGCCTCGGTTGATCGGTCGCGGCCTTGTCTGACTTGTCCTTGGGGTCTGGCTTGCTCGGCGCGAACGGGCGCGTGGTGGTGGTGTCTGGAGGCGACTGGGGCGCGGTGCGGCCTGGTGGAGCGAGCGCGTCGAGCGCTTTGGTCGGAGGCGGCGGCTCCTCCTTGGGGGTGGTCGCCCGGGTGACCACGGAGGTCTCCTCGGAGGGGGTGGCCGAGGGCGGCGGGGCGCTCTCCTTGTCCGCCGTCGCGGCGGGAGGGTCGGGTGTGGGAGCGGTCTCTTTTCTCGCGGCCCGTGCCGTGGCCGCGCGTCGGCGCGCGGTCTGACGCGCGAGCGCCGCGTCGCGTCGCGACAGGGGCAGCGGCGCGGGGTCGGTCGGCTCCTCTGCGAGTGACGGATCCTCGGGGCTCGGCGGCTCCTCGGCGAGCGGCGGCTCCTCGGGGCTTGTTTTGCCTGCGATCTGCGGATCTTCGGCGCCAGGCGGCTCGTCTCGCGGTGGGGTGGCCTGTTCTTCGATGGGTGGCGGAGAGGATGCCTCCGCGTTGAGGTGAGGTTCTGTTTGGACGGCGGCTTCCGCAGCCGGGGCGTCCGCTGGAGCCTCGATGGGGTCGCCCGGAGCTGTGGTGATCGCTGGGCGTGACGTGCCTGTGGCGGGGTGGGGCGGTGGGGCGTCTGTCGAGGCCAACATGACCCAGAACACCGCGCACACGATCAGCGCGCCCGCGAGCACCCCGCCAGCCAGCAGGAGCGCGCCGCGTTGGGGGCTGCGGGCTTCGGAGGGGAGTGGGTCGAGCGACGCGCGTGTTGGGGCGACGGGGGGTTGGGTGACAGGGGCGGGCGCGTCGTCGGCCGGGAGAGGGGGCTGGACGGAGAGCCTGAGCCCGACCGGCCCTGGGAGGGTGCGCTGAGGGCTCGTGGAGCGCTCACCGAGATCGCCGGTGATCTGGAGCGGGACCTCCAGGTTGAGGAGGCTGACGACCGTCGGCGGGTAGGAGCGCCGCATCGCGCCGAGGCCGTTGACCAGCATCCGAAGCGCGGCGCGGGCCGAGGTGGGGCGCTCCTCCGGTGACTTCTTCATGCTGCCGCGGATGAGCTGGGCGATGGGCGCAGGGAGATCCCGCCGCAGCTCCTCGGGGGCCGGGGGCGGGGTGTGGGCGTGGTGGTAGGCGAGATCGCCGCGCTCGAATGGGAGGCGGCCCGTGAACAGCTCAAAGAGGGTGACCCCGAAGCTGTAGAGGTCGCTGCGTGGTGTCAGGTCGTGTCCCAGGATGTGCTCGGGGGAGATGTAGGCCGGGCTCCCTCGGACCCGGGTCCCGCGCTGCACCAGCAGCTCCAGCTCCCGCGCCAGGCCAAAGTCGAGCAGCCGCAGCGTCCCGTCGGGCTGGACGATGAAGTTGTTGGGCTTGATGTCGCGGTGGATGATCTTCTGCTCGTGGAGGTAGCAGAGGACGGCCAGCAGCTGGGTGGCGATCTGGATTCCGTCGTCCAGCGGGACGCCCTCCGGGTACCGGGCGACGATCGCGTCGCCGGACAGCCCGTCCACGTGCTCCATGCTCATGAACGCGTGTTCGTGGACTTGGAACACGTCGTAGACCGACACCAGGTTGGGGTGGGTCGTCCTGGCGAGCACGCGGGCCTCCTGGTCGAAGATGGCCACCGCCTCGGGGTTGTGGATCAGCTCCGGGGCGAGCGCCTTGATCGCCACCACCCGGTTGAGCACCTCATCGTGGGCCTTGTAGACGGAGCCCATCCCGCCCTGCCCGATCAACTCGACGAGCCGATAGCGCTGTTGAAGAAGTACCCCGACTCCGATGACGCCGTGCTGCATGGTGGCTTGCCTCCAGACCGTCCGCCTCTACTGTGGGGTGGGAGGCCGCGGCGTTACAGACACGCGCGATAAAGAGGTGTGCGCTTGGGCCGCTACGCGGAGCGGGTGACGCGCCAGGCGTTGAAGATCTTCGGGGTGCGGGCGAAGTCCCGCGGCAGGTGCGCGGCGGTGATCTCGGTGACGTCCAGCCCGGTGAGCGCGTCATGATCCATGACGAAGTCCTGAAAGGGGTTGGAGAAGATCATCACCCCGTCGCGCTCAAGGAGCCGCGACGCGGCGCGGATGAGCTGGACGTGATCGCGCTGGACGTCGAAGGTGTCCGCCCGCCGAGAGCGAGAGAAGGTCGGCGGCGCCGCGTAGATGAGCCCATAGCGGCGGTCGGCGTGGGCGCGCAGCCACTCGCCGCAGTCGGCGCGGATCAGCTCATGGCGCCGCCCGTCGATGTCAAACCCGTTGAGCGCCATGTTGCGCCCGCCCCAGTCCAGGTAGGTCTGCGACAGATCGACGCTCGTGGTGTGTGAGGCGCCGCCCGCCGCCGCGTACACCGTCGCGGTGCAGGTGTAGGCGTAGAGGTTGAGGAAGCGGCGCCCGCCCGCCAGCTCGCGCAGCTGGGCTCGGATCTGCCGCTGATCGAGGAACAGCCCGGTGTCGAGGTAGTCCACCAGGTTGATCAGGAAGCTGAGCCCGCCCTCCTGCACCTGCCGCTGCTCGCCGTCGCCGTCGCCGCGCCGCGTGTACTGACCCGCGGCGCCGCCGCCGCGGCGCCTGACCCGGAGGAACACCTGCTCGGGGTCGATCTCAAGCACCTCGGGGACGACCTGAAGGGCGTCGCTGAGGTGGATCTCGGCGACCTGGGGATCGACCCGAGGGGGGCGCTGGTACTCCTGGATGAGGGCGGCGCCGTCGTACCAGTCGATCGCCATGTTGTACTCGGGGATGTCGGCGTCGTAGAGCCGATAGCAGGTCACGCCGCCGCGGCGCGCCCACTTCCCGATTCGCGTCCTGTTCTTGCGGAGCCGGTTGATCAGCATCCCGGCGTCCGGGCTGGGCTTGCGCCAGCCCGGGCCTTCGTCGGCGGCGGGGGCCTGCTCCCGCAGCGGGTAGACGAGCAGGCGGCAGTCGACGCGGCCGTTGCTCAGCTCGACGCGCTCGGACGCCTTGAGGCCGACGCGCTTGCTCAGGAGCGCGTTGCCGGTCATCACCCCGGCGGTCCAGCCTGGGAAGCCGCGCTTGAGGCGATCGCCCAGCTCCGCGTAGAGCGGCCCGAGCGCGCCGCCTTCGTTCAGCCGCTGCCCATAGGGCGGGTTGGTGACGACGAGGCCCTCACCGACACCAGGCGGGGCGCTCACGTCGGCGAGGTCGCGCCGAACCAGCCGAACCCCGTCGGCCACCCCGGCGTGGCGGGCGGCGGCGCGGGCCTCCTCCACCTGATCGCCCGACGGATCCGATCCCAGGATCGTCGCCTGGGCTGGGCGCTGAGGTCCCAGCGCCGCCAGCGCCTCCTCCCAGAGGTCGGCGTCGTGGCCGCTCCACGACAGGAGGCCGAGCGAGGCGCGCTCCGGGCGGCGCTGGAGGGCGATGGACGCCGCTTCGATGACGAGGCGCCCGTCTCCGCAGAGCGGATCCACGAAGGCCGCCCCCTGCGCGGCCAGCGCGGGCCACCCCATGTGGATGAGGATCGCCGAGGCGAGCCCGCCGCTCATCGGGTACTGGTCCGAGCCTCGGGTGCGTCTGGGGCGAGGCCGCGAGGCGAGTTCGAGGCTGACGGTCGCGCGGTCTCGGAAGATCCGGACGTGCAGCTGCACGTCCGGTTCGCGGGGGTCGATGTCGGGGCGCCGCTGTCTGGCGTCGCGGAGCGTGTCCACGACGGCGTCCTTGGACTTCAGCGCGATGAAGTGGGACGGCTGGAGGCGCGACCTCGACGTGGTGGCCCGGATCGCCAGGGTCTTGCCCGGGGCGAGGTGCTGCTCCCAGGCGATGGCTCGAACACCGGCGTAGAGGGCGTCCTCGTCGGGAGCCTCGAAGGTGCCCAACGTCAGGAGCACCCGCTCAGCGATTCGAGAGCCCGCGCAGACGCGGTAGAGCGCGCCGAGCGGCGCGTCGAACGAGGCGCCGCCCGCCACGACGCGGGGACGGACGCCGGTCAAGGCTTCGATTTCGACGGCGAGCAGGTCCTCGGCGCCTCGGGCGGCTGTGATGAAGCTGGTCAGGGTCACGGGTGGCCTCCTCCACGGTTCACGGGCTTCTATACCAGAGGTGCCCCCGCAATGGGAGGAGTAGAGGAGGGCCGCGGGCTCCTCGCTGATTTTTTGTTCACTTCCTACGCAACATCGCTTGAACGCGGGCGATAACCCCCTCTGAGCAGGACCCTGGTGGGTCCTGGGATGTTCACACGCACTCAGGCACAGAGGAGGCCAACATGACGCGAGCGATCTGGATGATCACCCTCACGTGGTTCGGGGTGGTGGGGGGAGCGCCCGCCGCGCGGAGCGAGCCCATCGACTGCGCCACGGCGCAGGAGTGTTACGCCGAGGGCGAGCGGTACGCGAAGCGATCGGGGCGGCGCCCCGCGCAGCAGGCGGCGCGCTACTTCGAGCGAGCCTGCGACGCCTCCTGGGCGCCTGGCTGCGAGGCGCTCGCCGCCCTTCACCTCGACGGTCGCCTCGGTCAACCCGACGCGCAGGCCGTCTTCACGGCCCGCCTCCGAGCGTGTGAGGCGTCCAGCGCCCGCCGCTGCTTGTCGCTGGCGCTCCTCTACCGCGACGGCGTCGGCGTCCCCGTGGACCCCGATCGCGCCACGCTCCTCGTCGAGGCCGCTCGCCGCCACCTCGAAACCCTCTGCCGTCTGGAGTGGGGCCACGCCTGCCTTGAGCTTGGGCTGTTGCTGCACCGCGGCGACTGGCTCCCCCCCGCCCCGACTCAGGCTCGCCTCCTCCTTCAGCGCTCCTGCCACACCCACCGGCAGCCGCGTGGCTGCTACAACCTCGCCCAGGTCCATCCAGAGCAGGAGTCCTCCAGCGCGGGCCTACTGGCGCTGGCGTGCCAATGGGGCTACGCGCGCGCCTGCAACCCGGACGCCCCGCCCCCGACCGCGCCCCGCCGCCTCCCCGAGCCGATCAGCTGCGACCTCGACCAGCGCGGCGCCCCGCCACGGTGTGCGTCGTCGGGTGGTGACGACTCGCCCCCCTCGTGGGAGGAGGCGGCGCCCCGACACGCCCGGACGCTGTGGCGGTCGTGCCGCGATGGGGACGCGGGCGCCTGCCTGGAACTCAGCGACCTCCACCAGTTCGGGATCGGAGGCCCGATCAACGCGCCGATCGCGCGGAGCCTGCGTGAGCGCGCGGTTCAGCTCCTGGAGCGCGGCTGCGCCCAGGGCGACCTCACGGGCTGTCGCGCCCTCGCGCAGGTGTTCACCCAGGGGCGCTACGCCGAGCCCGATCCGACCCGCGTGGAGGTGGCGCGGCGGGTCACGGGCCGCGCCCAGCGCGCGGCCTGCTCCGAGGGGGACGTGGACGCCTGCTACGCGGTCGCCCAGCGCGTCCTCCGTGACCCGGAGGGGGACCTCCAGGTCGCGATGGGGCTGCTGTCGCAAGCGTGTGACGACGATCACCCGCAAGCCTGCGCCCGTCTGGCTGGGGTCTTCAATCAGAAGCGCCGCCCCGAGTTCGATCGCGGCAAGGCGCTGCGGCTCTACCGCAAGGCGTGCTACCTCGGCGCCGCGGCCTCGTGCCGGACCGCGATCCGCCTCTGGCTCAAGGCGGGCGCGGTGGAGGAGGCGATCGACGCGCAGCGCTTCATGCGCCGTCGTCACCAGGCTCGCTGCGACGAGGGCAACAGCGGGGCTTGTCTGGCGCTCCACGCGCTCCTCAGTGAAGGGCCGCGCCCGGACCGGGCCGCGGCGGAGGCCGCGCTCCTGGTCGGCGCGCGGCAGCTTGACCGACAGTGCCGCCTGGGGCAGGCCGCCTCCTGCGCGCGCCTGGCGAAGCTGACGCGGCGACCTGAGCTGCCCATCCCGCTCGATCTCCAGGCCCGTGAGGCCGAGCTGCTTGAGCGCGCCTGCCGCGGCGGCGCCTCGATGAGCCAGAGCACGGCGCGCGCCTGCCTCACCGCCGGGCTGATGATGGAGCTGAGCGCGCGTCGCCCTTCGCTGGCTCAGGAGCTGTACAAGCGGGCCTGCGTCGCGGGGTTGGCGCAGGCGTGCCTGTGGGTTGAGGAGGAGGGGTGGGGCGCTCGGGCCGCGGGGCTCTACAGGCGCTCCTGCGCCCACCAGGGGGAGGGCTGCGTTGAGCTGGAGCTGCTCTACCTGCGCGGCCACGCCCCGAGGCCGGACGGCGCGCAGGAGGTGAGCTGGGCGGCGCGCCTGCCGGAGTTGAAGCGGGCGTGTCGCCGTCGCAAGGAGAGCGCCTGTGTGCAGCTCGGGGTGTTGTACCGTGACGGGCTGGGGGTGGATCGGAGCCCGAGCGCGTCACGGCGGTACTTTCGCCGGGTGGAGCGCATCAGGCGTCGCAAGTGCAGGAAGCGGGGGGCGTGTGAGGGGCTGCTGGAGCTGTGTCGGGTCGGCTTTGAGGACGCATGCCCGAGCGAGGGGCCGCTCTCGGAGCGGTGAGGCGCTCGCCGCGCGGTGTGTTATGGGGCGCGGCGAGCGCTGGCGTGTGGCTTACTGGAACCAGAAGCTGAGGATGAAGCCCGCCGAGCCGGTCCCGATGCGGGAGCTGGTGTCGATCTGGTCGGTGTCGGAGTTCTCGCGGCGGAGCTGGGTGTAGCCGAGCCGGTACTCCGCGCCGAGCGAGAGCTGCTCGAACAGGAAGTAGTTGACGCCGAAGACGCCCGCGAGGGTGAAGGCGCGGGTGCTGATGTCGGGGCCGCCCTCGGGCTCGTCGCTGCCGGTGGCGAACTGGAGGATGGCGCCGCCATACACCCCGACCGCGCCGGTCTGGAACATCATGTACTCGACGCCGCCCTCGAGGGCGTAGAGGCTGGACTTGTTCTCAACGGTCGTGCCGCCCGCCTCGCTCTCGTCGGTGGACTGGTCGATCCCGGCCCCGGCGCGGATGGTGAGGCGAGGCGCCATGACGTACCGGAAGCCAACCCCGATTCCGTCGAAGTTGGTGGGGGCGTCGTTGAGGACCGAGCTCAGGTTGAACATCAGAGCCATGTCGCCGGGGTCATCCCCCTTGGCGACGATCTTCTTGTCCTGGGCCGCCGCGGTCTGGGCGAGCATGCCGATGAGCACAGCGGTGAAGATGGACGCGATGGTGAGTTGGCGCATGATATGACCTCCTTCCTATGTGTAATCTTGAGATGGGTTGTTGTTCAGTTGAAGCAGGCCGAGACGGCACCGCAATCATTCGAGTTGTTGATGACGCACTCGATGTCGGAGTCGGAGCTTTGCGCGCACAGCGAGGCGCACTCGCCGGCGGAGACCTGACCCTGGAAGCACTCGACGACGATGTCGCAGGCGTCGTCGCAGTTGGCGCCGCCGGACGGGCCACCACCGCCGGGCGTGCTGCCGCCGCCGGACGTGCTGCCGCCGCCACCGCCACCGCCGCCGCCAACCGATGCTGAGTTGGGGGCGCCGATGGACGGACCTTCGCCGAGGCCGATGCTGCCGACCCCTGGGCCTTCGCCGAGGCCGAGGCCGTCGCCGTCGGGAGCTTCGCCGAGGCCGTTGAGGCCCGAGTAGCGCACGCCGTCGGGCCGCGTGTCTGATTCGTCCCCACAGCCCGTCGTGAGCAGCAGCGCCGCGCACAGGGCCATCAGGAGGATACTGAAGCGTCTTATGTGCATGTCATCCTCAATGGGTGGAGGGTTGCTTGGGGCTCCAATGGGAGCAAAGGTAGCGTACCTCTATACCACAAGGGATCGGCTGTCTACCGTCTTCTTGCATTGTGCCCGCTTCGCGTCCGGCGACCAGGGGTTTGTTGTTTGGTTTTATGGAACGAGTGTCTGGTTTTGTTCTGGTTTATAGAGGTCTGGGGGTGTGCACCGACTGTGGAGACGCGCGGCGCTCGGCGGGGACGACGATGAGCAACCAGCAGAGGCCCGCGACGACCATCACCGCGGAGAAGCTGAGGAGCGCCTGGCGCAGCGTGAGCAGCTTGTGCTCCAACAGGAGGCTGGCGAGCGTGATGGTGACCACGTTGCTCAAGGTGAGGATGAGCCACTCCGTCGCGAACACCCGGCCCCGAAAGGCGTCCTCGGCGCGGGTCTGGAGGAGCACGGTGGAGAAGACCCAGTTGGCGCCGCTCAGCGCGTGGGCGACGACGATCGGCAGGATGATCCAGAGGGTCCAGGCCATCCAGCCGGTCGCGCTGTAGACGAGGCCGCTGACCAACACGCAGGCGCCCATCGCCAGCGGCCAGCGCCGCTGCTCTCGGAGCAGCGCGCGCCCCACCACCGGCCCGAGGCCGGTCCCCAGGCCCCGCGCCGAGAAGAGGAGCCCGATCCCGACCGCCTCGGAGGAGGCGCCCAGCTCCCCTCCGAGCAGCGCGAGCATGTAGACCATCGCCGCGCCGCCGCTGCCCCAGAACGACTTGGCCAGCGCCATCCGCGCCACCGGCGGGTGGCTGAGGAGGTAGCGCCACCCCGCGACGGTCTGCCGCCAGGCGACCCGGTGCAGCGGTTCGCGGGGGCCGCCCTCCGACAGGCTCGGCTGGGGGATGGTCGCGCGCCAGAGGAGGCTCGCCGAGACGAGGTAGGTCGCCGCGTCGATGAAGAACACGGCGTCGACGCCGAGCCAGCCCGTGACCAGCCCACCCGCCCCCGCGCCGAGGGCCAGCACCGAGGACCACGTCGCGGCCATGAGCGCGTTGGCGGTCACCAGCTGCGGCCCCGGGGCGACGTTCGGCAGCGACGCGCTGCGCGCCGGTCGGAACACCGAGCCGATCGCGATCTGGAGCGCCATGAGCACATAGAGGAGCGGCAGGTCGTCGACCCCATCGACCGCCAGGAAGCCGAGGACGACGACGGACCGGAGGAGGTCGGCGCCGATCATGAGGCGGCGGCGGTTGGTGCGGTCGGCGATGACGCCCGCCAGCGGCGACGCCAGCGCGTAGGAGCCCATCTTGATTACGAACACGAGCCCGAGCGCGAACGGGCTCCCGGTGAGCTGCTCGATCAAGGTGTAGATCGCGATCGTGTTGAACCAGTCGCCGAGCAGCGAGATGACGTCCCCGAGCCACAACAGGCGGAAGTCGCGGTTGGAGCGGATCAGCTCCAGGTAACCTGATGGGGCGTCCTGCTCCATGCCTTGACTCGGGTGCTGCACGGGGTGATGTGGCGCGTCGCGCCGCCGACACCACACACTATGCCACGAAACCGGGTTCGGTGGGCGCATTGACAACGCGCCGGGGTGGGTCTCCAATAGGCGACGGCTCTCAGCACGGTGAACCCGATGACCCAGGCCCGCTCGATCGCCCAACGCCTCCTCCCCACCGCGGGCACCTTCGCCCTGGTCGCGGTGGGCCTCTTTGTCGTGGGGCTGCTCCTCGATCTGTTCTGGCTGCGCGTCTCCGTCAAGGCGTTCCCGGTGCTGGCGCTGATCACGTGGGTGGTGGCGAAGGCCCCCCGCGGGCGGATGACCGGGCTCGTCGGGCTGGGGCTGGGGCTGTGCGTGATCGCCGACATCCTGCTGGAGTTCCGCGACACCCTGTTCCTGCCCGGGGTGGCGGTGTTCCTGCTGGGGCACCTGGCCTACATCGCCGGGTTCGTGACCGATGAGCGAGGGCTCCGGCTGCACCTCGCGATCCCGTTCGCGTTCTGGGGCGTGACGCTGTTCACCGTCCTCCAGCCTGGCCTCGGCGACATGACCCTCCCCATCGCGGTCTACGCGACGGCGATCTGCGTCATGATGTGGCGCGCCGCGGCGCGGGTCGAGGCGACAGGCGGCGCCGTGTGGGAGCCCTGGCTGACGCTGGCTGGGGCGGTCGCGTTCGCGCTGTCGGACAGCATGATCGCCCTCGACCGCTTCCACGCGCCGATCGAGGGGTCGCGCTACCCGATCATCCTGCTGTACTGGGGAGGGCAGCTGTTGATCGCGCGCTCAACCCTCTCCAGCGCGCGCGGCGAAGGGCAACCCGCGCAGGCGACGTCGCCGCCTCGGCGTTGACCTGCGACGGGCGCCCTGCGTAAACTCGTCCAGAGCGCTCGCGCCGAACGCAGCAGACAACCTGCCCAACGGGGACCACACACATGGACGCAACCCGAACGCGCCTGCCTGGACTCACCGCCCTCCTCGCGCTGGTGTTCCTCGTGGCCTGTGGAGACGACGACACCTCGTCCTCCGTGGCGTCCAACGCCTCAAACGGCGCGACCTCCGCGGCGGACGCGGGCGACTCCCAGGACACCTCGGTCACCGCAGACACCGGCGAGGGCGTCGACACGGCCGTCGCGGACACAGCCATGAACGAAGACACCGGGGCGCCCGACAGCGGCGCGGACGTTGAGCCCGACGCCCCTGAGGAGACCTGCGTCGAGGAGCAGCTGGGCGGCTTCTGGGAGGAGGCCGCCGCGCTGGAGCTGCCCATCACTGGCCAGCCCATCATCCGAGGCACGCTCCAGGCGACCATCGAGAGCCTGGACGGCGAGCCCGATCTGGTCCTGGATGAGCCTCGGCTCGCCTATATCATCGACACCGGGACGCAGATCACCAGCTACAACGCGCGGCTGACCGGCGGGAGCGTCGCGTTCTTTCAGGGGGACGTCGTGGAGTTCGACACCCTGCGGCTCTGCGAGCCGGTGGTCAAGGGGCGCGCCATTGCCGACTTCGAGGCGTTCGTCGGGGTGGACGTGGACGTGTTCCTGGGGCAGTCGATGTTGATGCAGCTCTACACCACCATCGACTACCGCAACCTCCTGGCCTGGCTCTACCCCGCCGCCCCCGACTCGCCGCCCCCGACCATGGAGGCGGAGACCCCGAGCGTTCTCAGCTATGCGCTCCAGAACCAGTTCCCGGTGTCCCAGGTCGGGTTCGGGGTGACCCTCACAGGCTCGCTCCTTGAGCGCGGCGAGATGGAGGAGGCGTGTCAGCCCCCCGGGTGCTGCACCGAGGCGTCCTGCCCGCTGCTGATGGACACCGGCAGCGAGGCGACGGTCATCACCCAGACCCTCTTTGACCAGATCGAGGCCGATTACGGCGAGCCACTCCCGAAGCTCCAGGGGTACCAGTGGGTCACCAACCTGGGCCGCGACGAGGCGTTCGTGACCCGGCTCCCGAGCCTCCAGCTCGGCGACGGCGAGGTCTCGGGAGAGTGGGCGGTGGTCGTGCCCGACGCGTACCACGTGCGCGCGGTGCTGGAGGGGAACGGGGTGGTGATCGAGGGGTTCGTGGGCTACCCGCACTTTCGACACTTCCTGACGGAGTTTCGGGGGCCGGACAGCGAGTTCCGCTTCTGGCCCTACCCCGACGACGCCCACGTCCCCACCGACACCTGGCGCAGGGTCGGCGTCGACGTCATCGGCTCCGAGGCGGGGCCGGTGGTGGAGATGGTCTTCTCCCCGAGCGACGCGGCGACCCAGGGGGTGACGCGCGGCGATCGGCTCGTGTCGGTGGACGGCGCGGAGGTCGTCGACATGAACGCCAACGCGGTCCGCCTGCTGCTGATGGGCACCCCGGGGGAGACGCGCACCCTTGAGCTGGAGCGCGACGGCGAGGCGGTGACCGTCGAGGTGATGATCGAAGACCTGCTCCCGCCGCTGCCGTGATCGCCAGAACCCACCTGCCCGGATGAAGACGTCATGCACACCATCGCCAGACAGCTCCTGTTGCCCTTGACGCTCGTGAGCCTCGCGCTCGGAGTCGGGTGTGGCGACGACGACACCAGCGCCTCCGCCAATTCGGGCGACGCGGACGTCGGCGTCTCCAGCGACACCGCGGAGGGCGGCGAGGACACATCCGCGGCCGACACCGCCTCGCCGGAGGACAGCGGGGTGACCCCCGATACGGCGCCTGGCGATGACACCGGCGCCTCGGACGACGTCGGAGGCGACGCTGAGATCATCGACGGCGCCGCGCTGACCTGCGACGAGCCAGCGGGCGGCGCGTTCTGGGCCAACAGCGCGCCCCTCTTCTTCCCGATCGACGGCCAGCCCATCATGCGCGGGTATTGGGAGGACGACGACCTCACCGAGGGGCGAGAGGAGATCGAGTTCCTGATCGACACCGGCGCCCAGGTGACCTGCTTCGACGTGGATCTCACCGAGGGGAGCGTCACCCCGTTCTCGTCGGAGTACCTCGGCCTGGAGACCACCGCGGTCTGCGGCGGGATCGTCAAGGGGTGTGATCTGGCGGAGGCGGAGGCCTACATCGGCCTGGACATCCAGGTGCTCCTCGGCGAGTCCACGTTGCGCCGCCTGAACACCTACATCGACTACCGCGAGCAGCGGGCCTGGTTCTACAAGGATCTCCCCGACACCCCGCCGCCTGGGATGGACGGCGTGACCCCGTTCGTCATGCCCTACGAGCGTCAGAACGAGCTGCCGGTGGCGCGGGTCGGCCTGGGCAACGGCGTCGAGCTGCCGCTGCTGACCGACACGGGCTCGGGGGTCAGCATCATCACCCAGACCTTCTTCGATCGCGTGGAGGAGGCCCACGGATCGTCGTTGCCCCGGCTGGAGGGGTACAAGTGGGCCACCAACTACGGCACCGACGCGTCGTTCGTCACCCGAATCCCCGAGTTCCACCTGGGGGAGGTGGTCGTGCGCGACGAGTGGGTGGTGGTCATCCCCGACGACTTCCACATCAAGGAGCTGCTGGCTCAGTCCGACGTCGTGATCGAGGGTTTCCTGGGCTACCCGCACTACCGACACTTCCTGACGGAGTTTCGGGGGCCGGACAGCGAGTTCCGCTTCTGGCCCTACCCCGACGACGCCCACATCCCCACCGACACCTGGCACAAGGTCGGCGTCGACGTCACGATGCGTGAGGAGGGGCCGCGGGTTGAGATGATCTTCTCCCCCTCGGACGCCGCAGACAGCGACATCGCCCTCGGTGACACCATCCTCTCCATCGACGGGGAGGGCGTCACCACCTTCACCGCCGACGCGGTCCGCGGCCTGTTGCACGGGACCCCCGGCGAGTCGCGGACGCTGGTGCTCGATCGCGAAGGAGAGACCATCACCGTGGAGGTGATGGTCGAGGATCTGCTGCCAGAGTGACCTCAGGCGCCGTAGACGCGGCTCCAGATGCCGTGGGCGACGCACAGGTCGCGCGTCTTGAACCCCTTGCCTCGATACCGCGTCAGCTCACCCCCCGCTTCGCCTTCGGCGTAGGCCTCCTGGTAGCCCTGGATCGTCTTACGGGGGCTGCGGGTGGCGGCGCGGATCGCCTCGACGTCCAGTCCCGCCTGGTGCATCGCGATGATGGTGTGCGCCTTGCCCTTCTTGATGGTCGGCTCGGTCAAGAAGCGGTAGGGCTTCATCAAGAACTCGGGCATGGTCGGGTGTCGGGCCATGCGCTTGAGCGTCAGCCCCACACGCCCGGTGGCCCAGATGCGCCCGCGTGGCTCCAGGCCTTCGTCCGGCACCAGCGATAGCGGGCTGGACGCGTCCCACACCGAGCGGCCGTCGATGGCGGCGTCCAGCGCCGCGACGCTCTCGTAGCCGGTCACCGCCAGCGCGTGGTCCACCGACAGCGAGCACCCGTTGACCATCGCCCCGCCGACCGCCTCGATGGTTCGGATCAAGATCCCGCCGAACTCCCCCTCCGGCCCGAAGCTGATGTCCAGCCCCTTGAAGCTGCCCCCTCGGTACGACCCCTCATCGCGGTGGAAGTACCACCGCGCGGTGCTCTGTTGGAGCGGATCGCAGTGCGCGAACGGATCCTCGTGCCCGGCCCCGTGGTAGTAGAACTCGATCTCCAGCAGGCGGTGCGGCCGGGCGCCGATCATGAGCCGCGTTCGGCGCAGCAGGCGCTCGGCGAGCGCCTCAAACCAGGCCCCCGTGGCGGTCGGTTCGGTCGGGTTGGAGAGCAGCGTCACGATGTCGTTCATGGTGGTGGCCCTGGCTGAGGTGTCCTGGTTTCAGCGTCATGTTGTGATCGAGCGACCTCTCCTGGTCAAGCGTCGGCGACCGGGCCGCGGGCTCGCCACGCGGGTCACCTCCCGGTTATGATGTCCCCGGTTGGCAGCTGATGGGCATCGGAGCGACATGGACACCGACGAGCTGAGAGCGCGCGTCGAGGCGCACCCCTACTGGTACCACCGGATCGAGCTGCCGGGCGGCGTCGTGACGCCCGGCTGGGCGCCGCTTCAGCCTGACGCCTACGGGGTCCCCGAGCGGCTGGACGGGCTCCGGGTGTTGGACGTCGGGGCCTGGGATGGGTTCTGGAGCTTCGAGGCGTTGCGGCGCGGGGCGCGGGAGGTCGTGGCGATCGACGACTTCTCGGATCACCTCGGGTTCCTCGATGAAGGGGCGCGCGCGGCGGGTTGGGAGAGCTTCGACCTCTGCCGAGAGGCGCTGGGGCTGGACGCGTCCTCCTGCGCACGCCACCACATGAGCGTGTACGAGATCAGCGAGGAGCGGCTGGGGCGGTTTGACGTCGTCTTCCTGTTCGGGGTCCTCTACCACCTGAGGTACCCGCTGCTCGGGCTCGACCGGGTGAGCGCGGTGTGCGACCGCGCCCTCTACGTGGAGTCCGCGATCCTGGACGACTTCTCGGCCTACCAGGGCGGGCTCGGGCGCGGTTACCGAGGGGGGCACGTGGTCGCGGAGTTCTACCCCCAGGCGCAGTACGGGAACAACCCGTCGAACTGGTGGGTGCCGACGCTGAGCTGCCTGGGGGCGCTGATGCGCGCCGCCGGGTTCGCGCAGGTGCAGGGGTGGGCGTTGACCGAGCAGCCCACGTCGCTGCAGCAGTGCCGGGGCTTCGCGGTCGGGAGGAAGGACGGGTGACCGGACGCACGCTTGACCTGAGAGGCTTTGAGGACCTGTGGTGGCGGTTTCAGAGCCTCCACTACCAACGCCACAACCAACGCCGCCTGGAGCACCTGACCAGCCTCGGGTTGCCGCTGTCCGGGCGGAGCGTCCTTGAGGTGGGCGCTGGGATCGGCGATCACGCGCGGTACTTCCTCGATCGAGGCTGCGCGATGACCATCACGGAGGGGAGGCCGCGCTGCGTCGAGGTGATCCGGCGTCGCTACCCGGGGATCCGCGCGCTGGAGCTGGATCTGGACTCCCCGAACCCGGACGCGCTCGGCGACGCGCGGTTTGACGTCGTGTACTGCTACGGGGTGCTCTACCACCTGGCGCGCCCGGCGGAGGCGCTGCGCTTTCTGGCCGAGCGCAGCCGGGGGCTGCTGTTGCTGGAGACCTGCGTCCGCTTCGGGCCTGAGGACACCGTCACCTTCCACGAGGAGCCGCCCGAGGTGGGGGAGAACGCGCTGTCCGGGCGCGGGTGCAGGCCGAGTCGGGCCTGGCTGTGGCGCGAGCTTGGGGCGCTGTTCCCCCACGTCTACCTGCCCACGACCCAGCCCTGGCATGAGGAGTTTCCGACCGACTGGACCACCCCGCCCGACAACCCGTTCCTGATCCGGGCGGTGTTCGTCGCGTCGCGCACCCCCTTGAGCAACCCTGCGCTCACGACGCAGCTCCTGACGCGCCAGGAGCGCTGCCCTTGAGTTGGAGCCGTCGCGTGGATCGCGGTGGGGCTGCCTGCTTGTCGCGCCACGCGCTCCGAGCAGCGCGGGGTGGGGTGGCTGGTTGTGTGCGGGATCCGGGCGACGGCCGCGGTGCTCGGGAGGACAATTTGACTCCGGGAGCTGGCTGAGGTAACACAATTCCATCAGCACCAAGCACCAAGAGGTCCCCATGAAATCATTTGTCATCGGCGACAGCATCTCCCAGGGCTTCATCTCCGGGCGCGCCTCACGCGGCGAGCTCGCCTACCCCAAGCTCATCCACGACGCGATGGGGTGGGGCGGCTACAGCCACGTCCGCTACCCCCACGACGGCCCGGGGCTGTTCGTCGACCTGGAGTGGATCCTGCGTGATCTGGAAGGGCGCTACGGCGCCAACATCCGGGGGTTGGAGTGGGCGCTCGCCCTCAACCGGATCCGGGCGCTGTTCGACGAGGCCGAGGACCTCTACGAGCGCGACGCCCTCCACGAGGAGCAGCCGCACGACCCCCCGGCCTCCGGGTTTGGCAACGTCGCCTGCTATGGGTTCACCGTGGCGGACGCCTGGAACGTCACGCCCAACGTCTGTCGGCAGCGGATCGCGGCCAGTCAACGCGGCGATGGCCTCTTTCACCTCCCCAGCGCGCCGTTCTACCGCAACGCGCTCCGGGTGCTGCGCCCTGATCCTCAGGACACCCGCGACTTCAGCCAGCTCGACTGGCTCAAGCACACGGCGGAGACCGAGGGGGTGGAGAACGTCATCCTGTGGCTTGGCGGGAACAACGCCCTGGCGACCGTGCTCCGCCTCAAGGTCTTCCAGAAGGATCCTGGCCCCGGAGGCGCCACGATCACCCACACCCCGTCGATGGACGACGTCGTCCCGGGCTCCTCGGAGATCTCCTACAACCTGTGGCACCCCAGCGTGTTCGAGGCGGACTACCGCGAGCTGATGCGCCGCGTCTCCGACTGCATGGCCAACAACGTCGCCGCCGATTGGCGCGTCTTCATCGGCACCGTGCCCGAGGTGACGATCGCGCCGCTCGCCAAGGGGGTTGGCCCCACCAGCCTCATCGCGTTCCCTGAGGACGAAGACGGCCACCAGGTGCCGGACGGCTATTACTTCAAGTACTACACCTACTTCCCCTTCGAGGTGGAGTACGCCCACAAGGGCGGTTCTCGCCTCTCCCTCCACGACGCGCTCCACATCGACCGCTGCATCCACGCCTACAACGCCACGATCCGCGACGAGGTGAGGCGCGCCAACGAGCTGCTCATCAATCGGGGCGACAAGGCCCGATACCACGTCGTGGACATCGCCAGCAGCCTGCGCGCGTTGGCGTGGAAGCGCAACGGCGGCCACCCCACCTACACCATGCCGAAGGCGATCCAGTTCATGTACCCGCAGGTGAACACCAAGTTCTACCACGCCGACCGTGACGGTCAGCTGCGTCAGGGTGGCCTGTTCAGCCTCGACGGGGTGCACCCGACCGCCATCGGCCAGGGGCTGCTCGCGTATGAGTTCCTCAAGGTGATGCGCGACGCTGGGGTCCCAGGCGCCGACCCCGACGCGCTGGATTGGCGCAGCATCGTCGCCAGCGACACCCTCTACAACGATCCGCTTCGTTTGATGGGGGAGGCGTACGAGAACCCCGACTTCGCGGGGTGGATCGTGCAGGCGGTGCATCAGCAGCTGGGGTAGGGGGCGCAGGAGGTGAGCGACAGGGAGGGCGGGCGCCCTCCCGTGGAGGCTGGGCATCAGTCGATGCCGTTCCAGGTGCCCATGTCGGTCCAGCGCTGGCTCTGATCGGCGCCTGAGGTGTCCTCGATGCCCTGGGTGAGGTTGGTCCAGGTGGTCTGGTTGGTCCAGGGCAGCGACGCGCTGATCTCGTCCATCATCTGGCCGTTGGAGGGGCGAACACCCGCGTCACCGACGTTGGTGTTGGTTCGGTAGTCCCACCACTGACGGAGCCAGTCCAGCTCGACGCCCAGCGTGGAGGGCGTCGCGATGTTGCAGATGGTGTCGTAGTAGGCGGTCTGCCCACCGTTCGGGCCGTTCTCGACGTTGATGGTCGGGTCGCTGCCGCCCCAGTACTGCATCGTGGCGTCCTGCTCCGTGGTGTCGTTGAAGGCGGCGGTGGCCACGAAGTGGGCCCACCCCTCCATCGCCGCGCAGGACTCGAACTCCGCCGACCACATGGAGTGGCCGCCCGGGCCCGGGCCCGCATCGCAGGCCATCGGGCTCAGCGGGTTGACGAATAGGTCGAAGGAGCAGTCGTTGTCGTACCCACCGGTGTAGAACCCGAGGATCCGGTGGCCCAGCTCATGGCCGATGATGAACTTGCGGTCGTCGCTGGTGACCCACAGCTCGCCACCCGAGGAGCAGTTGCAGCACTGCGAGCCGTCGGGGCGGCAGGCGGCGTTCACCTTGAAGGTCTCGCCCGAGAGGCCACCGTTGAACCGAGCCAGGGTCCAGGCGGAGACCGCGAGCAGGTTGGACAGCTCGTGGTCGGGGAAGGTGTAGACCTTGGTGCCGCTCGGACCGGGGTTGGCGCCCCAGATCGCGACGGCCCCCAGCAGCTTGTTGTCGTTGTAGACCACCAGGTCGTTGTTGGCGATCTGGGCCCGCGTGTACCCGAAGATGACGAAGCCGCTGTCGTCGCCGCTGGAGAACTCGGTCGTGCAGCCCTGCCCGTCCAGGTAGCCGTCGAACTTCTTGACCCCGCCCGGCGCGAACACCCGAACCAGCATCCCCCGCGCCACCCACGGGTTGGTCGGATCCACCCCATAGTCTTCCCCAAAGCCTGCGTCGGCGAGGCTCACCGGGAGGCGGAAGCAGAACCTGTAGTTCTGGATCCCGCTCTGGACGCCGAGCGGCGGCTCAGGCAGGCCGCCCGTGCCGGTCGCGGCGTCCGCGCGGGCGCCGTCCGCCAGCGCGGGGTCGCCCGTCGGGATGAGGTCGCGCCCCGCGCCGCCAGGCAGCACGGCCAGGAACTCGGCGGCGCCGCGTTGGCCGCGGACCGTGGTCGCGCCCAGGTCAACGGAGAGCGCGGCGCTCTCCAGCGCCCCCTCCGGCAGCGGCGCGCCCAACGAGCCGCGCGCGAACACGCGCTCGGTGGGCTGGCCGGTCGCGTCGAGCACCTCCACCTCGGCCTTGAGGCTCACCGGGAGCCACAAGCGGCTCACCTCAACCCCCAGCTCGCGCGCGTCCACCTGCGTCGTGATCGTCCCGCCTGCTGGGACCACGACCGCGTCGCGGATGGCGCTCGGCGCGGTCTCGCCGAGCAGCGCGTGCAGCGTGACGCGCACCCACCGCGGCTCGTCGCTCATGTTGCTCGCGGTGATCGTGATGGACGACTCCTGGACCGTGACCGCGGCCGAGAGCGTCGCGGGCGCCACGTTGGAGTTCGTGCACAGGTCGTCGTCTTCGTCGTGGGCGTGCGTGTCGCCCGTGGTCGGATCCTCGGTCGTGTCGCCGCGCAGCGCCGTCAACGAGGACTCGGCGCGCGCCACCTCCTCATCGACCCCTTCGGGGCCGCACGCCATCAAAAGGGAAAGAGACAAGCTCATCGCGAGGACACATCGTGAATTCAACAAAGCAGTCACCATCGGTTGGGTTGCTACCGCCGAGGTCCCTTGACCTCAGCCGCCCTCTTGGTGCGGTGACCTCTGATGTGTGACAGGGGGAGGAGGATTTTTTCGGGGGAGGCGCCGCGCGGGGTCACGCGAGCCGGGTCGGGATCAGCCCATCACGCCCGGTGATCGGGTCGATCGCGTCAGCCGAGGCCGGTCCGATCGCCACCGTGGTCCGGGTCGGGACGCCGTGAAACTCGGTCTTGCCCGAGTCGGTGATGAGCGCGCAGGGCAGCCCCCGCCGCTCCGCCTCGGCGTAGGCCGCCAGCAGCTCCTCCTCGCCCTCGACCGAGAGCACGATCTTGGCGAAGCGGCCTCGGACCCAACGGGTCATCTCCGGGGTCATCTGGAGGGTGAGGGTCTGCGGGTCGCCGCCTTCGGGCACCGGCGCCGCGCGGTTGAGGAGCACCTTCATCGAGGCGTGGGCGACCTGGGCGGCGATCTTGCCCTTGCGCATCTTGAGATCGCGGCGGTAGAGGATGACCTGCTTGATCGACATCGCGGCGGCGCCTCCTGGTGAACTCAAGCCTGGCGTGTCACGCCCATCATGCCCTACTCAAAGCGATCCGTCACCGGTGGACGGCGATGGGGCGCATCGCAGACCGACCTCCGCCGCTCAAGTCGCCCACCGCGCGGGCACCTCGGCGCCGCGCGCGGCCGCGCCGGGTGGCACGCCGACCTCGCGCTTGAAGGCGCGGGAGAAGGCCGCCTCGGAGCCATAACCGCACGCCTCGGCCACCTCCGCGACCGACACCTCCTCGCCCGTCAGCATCGACAGCGCGATCGTCATGCGCCACTCGGTCAGGTACTGCATCGGCGTCTGCTCCACGACGTCGCTGAACCGAGCCGAGAAGGATGAGCGTGACATCGCCACCCGCTCCGCCAGCTCCCCGACCGACCAGGGGTGCCCGGGGTGTTCGTGGATCAGCGCCAACGCCTGCCCGATCTGGGGGTCGTGGAGCGCCCTGAGCCACGGCGACCCCAGCCCTTCGCCGCCCTGCATCCACAGGCGCAGCGCCTGGATCACCAGCACGTCGGCCAACCTCGCCACCACGGTCTCGCCGCCGGGCTGCATGACGCTGGCCTCGTGCGTCATCAGCCGCAGCGTCTGCTGCAACCACGCCCCTTGTGGCGTCGCCAGCGCGTCGATGTGGACCAGCGGCGGCAACGAGGCCACCAGCCGCGCCGCGATCGGGTTCTCCACCCGCGCGAAGCCGCAGATCAGCGTCGTCCGCTCCCCCTCGGCCCCGTACCGGAGGATCTCGTAGCGCTCGCTCACGCGCTCGACGGGGAGCGCGAACAGCTCCTCGCTGGGCAGGCTCAGGTCGCTGGCGATCACGTGCCCCTCCCCGTGAGACACCAGGGCGAGCTGATCCGGGCGCAGCTCGTGCGGCGTGACGCCCTCCACCTCCAACCAGTAGCTGCCTGATGTGGCGATGTGGAACATCAGCGTCCCGGGCTCGGTCGGCATCTCGATCGACCACTCCCCCCTCAGCTCCGACAAGCAGCACAGCGCGCTGCTCAGCCTCAGGTGGTGCAGCGCGCTGCTCACCGGGTTTTGGACCGCCTCCAGCGAGGCGCGCGGTTGGGGCGTCGCGATCATGGCGTCTCCTCCAAGGTTCATTCTGGACGATCTGCAATGTTTTGTGGCTCAAGTGTGATGGATCGGCCAGATGGCCATGCGTAACATACACATCGTCCCCGCTGCAATGAACTCGGGGCGATGAACCTCAAAGCCTCCACAAGGAAGGAGACAGACGATGACCACCTCAAGCCTGACCATGAATAAGCAGAACAACAAGGAAACAATCCTCGTGACCGGGGCGACCGGCAAGACCGGGAGCCGCGTGGTGAAGCGGCTGCGCGACGCCAACGCGGAGGTGCGGATCGGCTCGCGTCGGGCGACCCCGGCGTTCGACTGGAGCGACCGCGCGACCTGGAGCAACGCCCTGGAGGGGGTGGACGCGGTCTACATCTGCTACCACCCCGATCTGGCGATCCCGTCCGCCGTCGAGGACATCGCCGCGCTGCTCGACGTGTGCAGGGGGTTGGGCGTGAAGCGGGCGGTGCTCCTGTCCGGGCGCGGTGAGGAGGGGGCGCAGGCCTGTGAGCGGCTGGTGCAGGGGTCGGGGCTGGAGTGGACCCTGATTCGGGCGAGCTGGTTCGCCCAGAACTTCAGCGAGGGCTTCCTGCTCGACGCCGTCAAGAGCGGCGTGGTGGCGTTGCCGGTCGGCGCGGTGCCCGAGCCGATCATCGACGTGAATGACATCGCCGAGATCGCCGCCGAAGCGCTGCTTCACCCGGACGAGCACGTCGGTCAACTCTACGAGGTGACCGGCCCGCGCCTGCTCACCTTCGAGGAGGTCGCCGCGGAGATCGCGGCGGCGTCGGGGCGGGAGGTCCGCTACGTCCAGTGCACCTTCGAGCAGTTCAGGGCGGGCCTGGACGCGGCGGGCGTGCCGGAGCAGACCGCGGCGTTCCTCCAGTGGCTCCTCTCCGAGATCTTCGACGGTCGCAACGCCCACACCACCGATGGGGTCGAGCGGGCGCTCGGGCGGCCCGCGCGGGACTTCCGGGACTACGCCCGCGAGGCGGCTCGCGGCGGCGCCTGGTCCTGAACTCCAGGGGCGGCGCTCCTCGCCGCCCCACGAACCTCCACAGACAACCAGCACACAGACAACCAGCACACCACGTTTTGGGAGCCACACGTCATGATGTTCAAGGTCTCGCTCATCCTCACCGCCCTCCTCTGCGCTCTGCTCGCGGGCTTCGTGTTCGCCTTCGCCGTTGTCGTCATGCCTGGGATCGCGCGCCTCGATGACGGCGACTTCATTCGCGCGTTCCAGGCGATCGACGGCGTCATTCAGGGTTCGCAGCCGCTGTTCGGGGTGGTGTGGCTGGGGTCGCTGCTGGGCGCCCTCGTGACCCTCGGACTGGGGCTGGGCGAGCTGAGCGGCGCGCGCCTCGCGCTCCTGGGGGGCGCCGCGGCGCTCTTTCTCCTGGCGGTGCACCTGCCCACGTTCCTGGTGAACGTCCCGCTCAACAACCGGCTTCAGGCGTTGAACGTCGCGACGATGGATGACGCCGCGGTGACCGCGGCCCGAGCTGGTTTTGAGGCCACCTGGAATCGCTGGAACGTCGTTCGGACCATCGTCGCGACCGCGGTGACCGGGTCGTTGATGTGGCTCATGCTCGCCCTACCGTGAGCCGGAACGCCCAGGTGCGTTGGCTCAGTTGTCTTCCCAGTCAAAGAAGTAGTCCTTGTTGGTCAGCTCGACGGGCTCCTCGGTGGGGGCGTCGCCAGATTCGACGCGGAGGTGCTCGACGATGTCCTCCAGCTCGGCGGTCTCCTCCTGCCAGTACTTCTCGCTGCCGAAGTGGGGCCAGGTGCGGGGGAAGATGGGGTCGTGCCAGCGCTTGGCGAGCCAGGTGGCGTAGTGGACGAGGCGCATGCCACGCAGGGGCTCGATGAGGTTGAGGGTGGCGCGGTCGAAGTCGCGGATCTGCTGGTAGCCCTCGATGAACGCCTCACGTTGGCGGCGCGCCCAGGCGTCGCGGCCAGGGATGAGCATCCAGAGGTCCTGCACGGCGGGGCCGGTGACCATGTCGTCGAAATCGAGGACGTTGAAGGTGTTGTCGCGCAGCAGCAGGTTGCCGAGGTGCATGTCGCCGTGGACCCGGTGGACCGGGACGCCGTCCATACGGGCGTCGGCGGCGTCGGCGATCCGGTTGGCGGCGTCGAAGTAGCGGCTCTTGAGGTGGAGCGGGAGGGTGCCGCTCTCGGCGAGCCAGGCGAGGTTGTCGCGGATGTAGATGTCGGCGCAGAGTTCGACGCGGTGGGGGGCGGGCTGGGACGCGCCGACGTTGTGGATGCGGGCGCAGAGCATGCCGAGGCGCTCGGCGAGGGCGTCGGTGACCTCGTCGGGGGCGCGGCCGCCGCGGCGCTCAAAGAGGGTGTAGAGGATGTTGTCGATGGTGTGCAGGGTGGAGCCGTCGGGGAACGGCAGCACCGGACAGACAGGGACCTCGGCCTCGGCGAGGTCGGTGAGGAACTGGTGCTCCTCGAGGATCTGGGCGCGGGTCCAGCGGCCCGGGCGGTAGAACTTGGCGATGACGCGGGTGCGGTCTTCGAGTTCGACCTCGTAGACGCGGTTCTCGAAGGAGTTGAGCGGGTAGCAGACCGGGTTGCAGTGGAGCCCGGCGGCTTCGACCGCTTCGAGGACCTTGTCCGGGGTCAGCGAGAGGAAGAGATCGGTGGTGGTCGACGCGTTCATGAGGTCGCCTCGGGGTCAGGGGTGGCTTCGGCGCCCAGGTGGGCGTGAAGGAAGCGCAGTACGTGCTCATACCAGGAGACGATGTTCCTGGGTTTGAGGATCCAGTGGTTCTCGTCGGGCCAGATGATCAGCTCGGACTCCACCCCGCGCACCTGGAGCGCTTCGAACAGCGCGAGCGCCTCGCCGACCGGGACGCGGTAGTCGAGGTCGCCGTGGAGGATCATCGCGGGGGTGGTCCAGCCGTCGACGTGGTGCTCCGGGGAGTAGCGGTTGTAGGCCTCGGGGTGGCCGACGGGGTCGAGCCCACCCATGCTCAGGCGCCACCACGCGGGCAGGTCGGTGACGCCCTGAAACATCGCCATGGAGAAGATGCTGGCGTGGGTGATGAGGCAGCGGAAGCGGTCGGTCTGGGTCCCGATCCAGTTGGTCATGTAGCCGCCGAAGGAGCCGCCCATGGCGGCGACACGCTCGGCGTCGATGGCGTCGTGGGCCGTCAGGGCGTCGGTGATCGCCATGAGGTCGTCGAAGCACTGCCCGCCCCAGGTGTTGCCCCAGATCCCCTCGATGAAGTCCTGCCCGGCGCCGGTCGAGCCGCGGGGGTTGGGGAGCGCCATGGCGTAGCCCTGGGAGGCGCCGACGAGGGAGTTCCAGCGCCAGTGCCACCCGTCGCCCCACTGCCCCATGGGGCCACCGTGGATCCAGAGGACCATCGGCGCGGGCGCCGTGACGTGTCGCGGGCGCACGAGGAAGCTCTGGCAGGCGACGCCGTCGGTGGAGGGGGTCATCGTGTACTCGATGTGGGCGATCGACTCGCCCTCCTCGGGCGAGAAGCCGCTCAGCGACGCGAGCAGCTCGGGCTGTTGCCCCTCGGCGAGCGGGACGGTGAAGGGCTCGGGCGGGTGGGTGATGCGGCTGCGGACGCCCACGAGGCGCGCGCCGTCCGGGGCGCTGATGAGGTGCGCGTGGGTCCCGCCCGCGTCGGGGTGGGTGACGCGGGTCCGCGCCCCGGTGGCGACGTCCACGGCGTAGGCCGGGACGTACCCGAGGTCGTCGGCGGTGATCAGGAGCTGCGAGCCGTCGGGCGTCCACCCCCAGACGGTCGGCCACCGATCCCAGTCGCGGGCGACGAAGCGCCCCTCGCCGGAGTCAACATCGACGAGCCAGAGGCGGTTGGCGCCGACCGCCTCGGCGGAGCGGACGTTGTGGATGGTGGCGACGGTGCGGCCGTCGGGCGAGACGCGCGGGGAGGCGACGCTGGCGCCGGGCTCGGCGAGCGGGATGGTGCGGGCGTCGCCCGAGGCGGTGTCGATGAGGCGGAGGTGGCCCGAGGGGATCCGGTCGGGCGCCTGGATCCTGGCGGCGACGGCGACCATCGACCCGTCAGGGCTCAGGTCCCAGGAGGTGTAGCGGTACGCGCGGTCGGGGTCGGGGGTGAGGTCCGTGCGCCCCTCCCCGGCCTGGTCGGTGGCGATGAGGTGGGGGGCGGCCTCGGGGATCCAGTGGTCCCAGCGCCTCACAGGCATGGTCGTGTAGCGCCGGGCGGAGGGGCCGTGCTTGCGGCGGTCCTCGGCGGCGTCGCGCTGCTCGTCGAGGGCGACCCCGGGGAGCAGGTTGGCCATGAACACGAGCCGATCCCCGCGGGAGGCGAACTGGAACGAGGTGACCCCCAGCGGCTCATCGGTGAGGGGGGTGGGCTCACCGTGGGCGGGCAGGATCCAGACCTGCTTTCGCTTGTCGTGACCCTCGCCGGGCTTGCCCTCGGAGGTGGGGCGGTTGCTGAGGAAGCCGAGCGCCCCGTCGGCCCGGAAGGCGGGGGCGGAGTCGCTCCATCGGCCGCGGGTCAAGCGCGAGGGCGAGGAGCCGTCGAGGTGGACCGCCCACAGGTCGGAGACGAAGCGGCCCCCCTCGGGGTCGAGCCGTTGGACCTCGACGGCGAGCCAGGCGCCGCAGGGTGAGAGCGCGACCGCCCCGACCCTCGCGAGGGAGAGGAGGCGCTGGGCGTCGAGGCCAGGTGGGGCGTCGTGCATGGCGTGTGTCCTGCGTCAGGGGCTCGCGCCTCAGCGTGAGCCCGGGTCAAGGCCACAACCTAACCGACCGGGTCGGGTTTGAGAAGCACCCGCGTCGTGTGCGTCGTGGGTTTGGAGGAGGAGGGGTTCAGGCCTGGCTGGATCGGCGTCCATGCCGATCGACAGCCACCAGGCCCGAGAGGCTAGCGTCCCTGCCAGCCCAGGGACCGTTGGAGCGGCGGCTCCAGCGGTAACCTGGTGTGTGCAGGTCATCAGGTTCACTGTGGAGGGGTCATCTATGGCAGATCAAGCCACAATGACCGCACAATCCACATATGGGTTCAGGCACAGGCACAGACGAACCTCACCCGGTGGGCAGGTTCAGGGCGTGTGTTGTGCTCAAGGAGCCCGGGAACGCCTTTTGACGTGGCCAAGGATGGTCGAGATGGGCGGTGAGGTCAACCCCTCATCGATGAGGGAGGCGCGAGGGCGGAGCTGCTCATGGTTTCTGGTTGAAGTGTCAGGTCTTGTCGCGGTTGAGATCCAGGTTGTTCTTGTTTGCCTGGTCATCGTGACTTTATCACTCTGCCAGGTGTTCAGGGCGGCTTGGGCGTCGGGATCGATCGGAGCAGGCTTGGGAGGTCATGGGGTGTGGGGATCTGTGTCGGTGGGTTCGCAGGGGCAGGGGGGGAATGAGGACTCGACGCCGCTCTGGATGACGTGTGCGATGGGGTCGGGCAGCGTGCGGCTCCCGTCGGGGCTGACCTTGCAGTTGAAGGCGGATCGCCAGGTGTAGCGCCGCTCGCAGGCGTCGACCTTCTCAATGGAGAGGCCGTAGCCCTCGCCGTCGACGTAGCCCACGCGGGCGGTGGCTTCGTCGAAGGTGAGCCCGGCGAGCCGGGCGACCTGCTGATGGCCGGTCCCGAGGTAGCTCGGGCTGATGGGCTCGACGGACTGCCCGGCGAGCGTGCTCCGGGCCTCGGAGGGGAGGTCGCCCTGGCCGCGGGAGGCGGCGCAGTGGACGTCGCCGCCTTCGGAGGCGACGCAGTAGAAGCGGGTCCCCTCGGGGGCGCGCTCGATGTTCTCGCGGGATTCGGTGGTGATCCGGGCGGAGGCGAGCGGCCAGGCGGGGTCTGGATCCTCTTGCGGCTCGGGCGGCGCATGGGCGAGCGGAGAGGCCCCGGGCGGGAGGTTCGAGCGGCGGGTGAGGAGCGCCTGGTGAAGCGAGAGGCCCTCGTCGGTGGGGTTGTGTTGGGTCATGGTGTGGTCCGATGTTGTTCAACCGATCTGAACGGTTGACACGTCTGAACAAATGATGCGACACTGTGAGGCGAAGGTCAAGGCCTTTGTGGGCCATGGAACACAACGTAGGGCGACGAGCGGCAGGGAGGGGTTATGTCTGCGCTTGAGAATCGACTGTTGCGAGGGCTGGAGGCGCTGACGAAGGGTGATCTGGAGTCGGCGCGCAGCCGCCTCGACGAGGTGGCGAACCTGCCGGGGGAGTCGCGGCCAGTGCCGGGGCTGGCGCCGGAGGTGGAGGCGCGCTTCTTTGAGCTGTTGAGCGGGATCGAGACCTCCTCCGACGAGGATCCCTACGAGTCCTCAATGGACTTGACGGACGACGGCTGGGAGGACGACGCGTTGGAGCCGGAGGTGCTGTCGGGCGAGGGGTCGTGCGGCTGCCAGGCGCTCCGGGTGACCGCGCTGGGGGAGCCGGAGGTGGACACCGTCAGCGACGTCACCAGCTACGAGGATCCCGAGACGGGCTCCTTCGTCGAGGTCCGCCGGGACGCGGTGCACACCCGCGAGCAGGTGCTGGAGACGTCGGCGCTGGACGCCCCCACGGTGGTGGACACCATCACGACGGCGGAGGTCACGACGACCTCGGTGGTCTTCGAGGGGGACGCGGAGCTTCCGGACGAGGTGCAGGAGGCGCTGGGGTGGAGCCCGGATGAGGATCGGGAGTGGGACGAGTGCCACGTGGAGGAGGTGCGGGTGCTGCGCACGACCTTGATCTACCGCGGCGACTCGGAGCAGGCGGCGCTCCCGGCGCCCGACGCGTGCTCTTGTGAGCACCCGTGACGCGAGGCGCTCGGGTGACGCCCATCTGGCGATGAGAAATTGGTTGGGCGACGTTTGGGGTTATGCTCGCTAGCTGACAATGTGATGCGTGCCCAGGGAGGGCGCGGCGGACGCAAGGAGGCGGCGATGAGAGCAGGGTTCACGATCTGGGTTGTGGCTGTGTTGGTGAGCGTGGGGTGCTCCTCGGGGGGGGCGCCCGCGGAGAACGCTCAAGAGGACAAGGGCAAGCTGACCAGCAACAGCAGCGCGGTCCAGGCGGCCGCGCCGGAGCCCGAGCCAGAACCCGAGCCCGAGCCCGACCCGGTGGAGGAGCTCAAGCGCGCCGCGCGCCTGCGTTACCCGCTCTCCCGGCTCGCCCACTTCGCCGAGCTGAGCCGTGACGGCAGCATGTGGGTTGATATGGGCGCCGTCGGCGCCCGCAAGCACACCAACGGGGGCTGGCGCGCCGGGTGGAGCCCGGAGATCCGCAAGGAGGGCGCTGAGCGCTACATCGAGGTCGACTCCAAGACCGCGCGCTTCTTCTTCAACCAGACCCAGGGTGGGTTCGATCGCCTCGTCGTTCGGATGAAGGCGCCGCGCAAGTCGAACAAGGTCGGCGTCTACCTCAACGACGAAGGGCTCGGCGAGATCGAGATCGACAGCGACTGGAGCGAGTACGTCATCGAGGTCCCGGCGAAGTACACGCGCGACGGCGAGAACCAGCTGATGATGCGCTTCAAGAGCTCGGCGACGGTCGATGGGCGCAAGCAGCGCGCTCACGTCAGCGGCGTCGCGGTGCTGCGCCCGGGGGCGGAGGTCAAGGGGCTGCCTCGGCAGATCGTCACCCGCAAGGTGCAGATGGGCGACGCGATGCGCGAGGTGGTCGCGGCGAGCACGCCCCAGACGATGACCTGGCGCGTTCAGCTCCCGGAGCATGCGCCGAAGCTGGCGTTGACCTACGGCGCGGCCCACCCCGGCGCCGCGGTGACCGTCTCGATGATGGCCGACGGTCGCCAGGCGGAGGTGCTCCTGGAGGAGCGCGTCGCGGACGACGGCGCCGGGCGGTGGCACGGCCGGGTCGTGGATCTCGGGGCGTGGGCCGGTGAGGTGGTCGAGCTGTCCGTGAAGGCGGGCGGGGAGTTCGAGGTCGGCAAGCAGCTGCTCGGCTGGGAGGCGGCGCTGTACGCCCCGGACAAGGAGGACGAGGCGATCGCGCCCACCGAGCCGAAGCGGCCCCCCAAGAACCTGCTGGTCTACCTGATCGACACGCTGCGCTACGACAAGCTGGGCGTCTACAACCCTGAAAGCTCAGTGCCGACGCCGAACCTGGACGCGTTCGCGCGCGACGCCTCGCTGTTCGACGCCGCCTACGACGCCGAGAACTGGACCAAGCCCTCCACCGCCACCATCCTCACCGGCCTCTACCCGGACACCCACCAGACCAAGGACGGCTCAAGCAAGCTGCCGGTGCGGGTGACCATGATCAGCGAGCACCTCCGCCAGGAGGGCTTTCGGACCGGCTCGTTCATCGCCAACGGGTACGTGTCGGAGAAGTTCGGCTTCAACCAGGGGTGGAACTACTACACCAACTACATCCGGGAGTCGAAGCGCACCGACGCCGAGAAGCTGGTCGATGACGCCCTACGCTTCATCGACCGCAACGAGGACGACCGCTGGTTCGTCTACATGCACACCATCGACCCCCACGTCCCCTACTCCGCCCCCGGTCCCTGGAAGACCAAGCACTGGCACGGTGGGAAGTACCGGGGTCGGATCCGCCCCCAGAGCACCGGCAACCAGCTCGGCGAGATCAAGTCCAGCCCCGAGAAGACGAGCGCCATCGACCGTCAGTACCTCGAAGCCCTCTACGACGGCGAGGTCGCCTACAACGACCACGAGTTCGGGCGGCTGGTGGCCTCGCTCAAGGAGCGGGGGGTCTACGACGACACCCTCATCGTGGTGCTCGTCGATCACGGCGAGGAGTTCTGGGACCACGGCTCGGTGGGGCACGGGCACAGCCTCTACGACGAGATGGTGCATAGCCCGCTGTTCGTCCGCTACCCGGCCCGGTTCGCCCGAGGGCGGCGCCTGCCGCACGTCGTGAGCACCGCCGACGTGGTGCCCACCATCCTGGAGACGCTGCGGGTCAAGGCGCTGGAGGGGGTCGAGGGGGTCAGCCTCACGGACGTGCTCGACGGCGCCAGCGTGCCGCGCCCGCGGGTCGCGCTGTCGGACTTCATGTACCGCCGCAAGGCGCTGCGCGCGGGCCGCTACCACTGGCAGACCAACGGCATGGACGGCAAGCTCTACGACATGGCCACCGACCGCCGTCAGAAGAACGACCTGGTCAAGACCCACCCGATCGCGCTCGCCTACATCCGGGGGCTGTTCGGGATGTTCCTCGGCGCGGGGGACAAGACGCAGTGGTGGGTGAACACCGACAAGCGCTCCAACGCCGCCATCGACGCCGACTTTGCTGAGATCGACCCCGCGCTCCAGGAGCAGCTGGAGGCGATGGGCTACGTTGAGGGCGCCACCGGCGAGCACTCCCCGACCGAAGACAAGAAGATGATGGAGGAGGAGGACGAGCAGTAGCGCGTCCGCCCCAGGCCGCGCAGGCGGTTCTCTCGACAAGGCGCGCCGGGGTGCTACGCTGAGCGCGTCTTGGTCGTGTGTGTCCGTGCGAATTCAGAGAGCAGGTGGAGCGATGTCGCGCAACAAGAAGTCGAGCCGTTGGGGCGAAGGCCTCCTGCCGGGCCTGGCGGTCCTGATGGTGCTCCTCGGCGCAGGCCGCGCCGAGGCGATCCTCACCCCGAACGCTCAACATGACTTCTCGGAGCGGATCATGGACGTCGCCTCCTGGGCGGTGGACGGGTTCGCGCCGATCGAGGTCCAGGCGCGGCGGCGCACGTCGGTGCGCATGCTCGCGAAGCGCTTCGGCAGCCCCGCCGACGAGATCCGCCGCCTCAACGGGCTGGGGAAGGGCGACGAGCCCGAGCGCGGGACCATGCTGCTCCTCATCCCCCGGCGCCACCCTCGCCATGAGCGCCACCACGTCCACCTCGCCCACCTCGGTGAGACCTTCGAGAGCGTCGCCTGGGCCTACAAGGTCTGCGTGGACGACCTCGTGTCGTGGAACTGGCGCGTGGACGCGCGGCGCCTCAAGGTCGGCACGGCGCTGCGGATCCATCGGGAGCGTCGCCGCTGCGATCGGCGCAGCGGCCACCTCGACTACTGGACGCGGCTCGGCTCAGGGCCGGGCTACCGCGTCCGGACCCCGTCGCGGGCCTGGGGCACCAAGACCCTGATACACACGCTCCGGCGCGCCCTGGTGAGCACACACCAGGCGTACCCGGACGCGCCCCGGTTGCAGGTCGGGGACATCTCACACAACCACGGCGGGCCGATCGCGCGACACCTCTCGCACCGCGTGGGGCGCGACGTGGACGTCGGCTACTACATCAAGACCCCCATCGGGACGGACGACCACGACATCACCTGGCGCTTTCAGGTCGCCACCCCCGAGACGCTTGAGCCCGAGAAGACCTGGCACCTCATCAGCGAGCTGCTCCAGTCTGGCAAGATCAAGGTGATCTTGATGGACTACGAGCTGCAAGGGGCGCTCTACCGCTACGCGCTCTCTCAGGGGGTCTCCGAGCGCCGCCTGCGCTGGATCTTCCAGTACCCCAAGGGGTACGGCACCGGGGGAATGCTACAACACTACCCGGGTCACGCCGATCACTTCCACGTCCGCGTCAGGTGCCAACCTGATGAAGAAGACGATTGTGAGGAAGATTCGGAGTAGAGTGAGTAAAAACGGCGGTTGTGTTGAGGAGGGGCGCTTCGGGGGGGAAGTCGTGGGTGGTTCAATTGAAAGGCCTCCCAGGGTGAATGTCAACCCCACGCCCTTGATTTCCTCTCGCGCTCCAACTGACCACCTCCTGAATCCACACCCATGAAGCGCTCGCCCTCGGGGTTGCGTCCATCCAGAGCGGTCTTATCCTCTGCCTCCCCGTGTGGCTCACGGAGGCAGGAGCGCGGACCATGGCGGACAACTCAAAGAAGCTGAAGACAAGTCGGGAGATCTACAACCAGATCCGATGGGATCCGCGCCTGGATCCCCACGCCTACGCGGTGGTCTACGAGGAGCGGTTCTCGGGCATGCGTGAGATCCCGCTGTTGGAGTTCGTGCCCGACGGCGACATCCCCTGGCACCGGGTCTGGGCCATCCGTCGCGGCGACGAGACGGTCTGGGATCGCGAGGCGCGCGTGGACTTGATCAGCGGCGGCCGCCCCGCGGCGCGGGACGACGCGCGGGCGCCCGAACTGCGCGCGGGGGATCAGGTCACCTTCGAGGCGCGTCAGCCGAGGCGCTTCGACGCGCGGAGCGGCGCCTGGAGCCCGTCGGCCGAAGCGGCGCAGGCCGCCCCCGGCGCGCCTGGCCTGGTGACCGTCGTCACCTACAACGTGCTCGCCGAGCAGCTCGCGCCGCAGCTCCCCACCGCGGTGAGGTGGCAGGCGCTGCTGGAGACGCTGCGCCAGGCCGACGCCGACATCATCGGCCTCCAGGAGGTGACGGCGCGGTTTCTGGAGCAACTCCTGCGCGAACCCTGGGTGCGCGAACGCTACGCGGTGTCGGAGCTGCCTGGCGGGCCGGACATCGACAACCACGGACAGGTGCTCCTGAGCCGGTTGCCGGTGAGGGCGCTGTCGTGCGCCGCCTACTCACGCCACAAGCGGCTGCTCGTCGCGACGCTGGACCTGGGGGGCCTCCCGCTGGAGGTGGCCGTGGTGCACCTGTCCAGCAGCCGCGCCAACACGGCGGCGGCCCGACGCGCCCGGCAGATCCGGGTCCTCCTCGACCACATGGCCCAGCGACCCGGCGACGCGCTGGTGTTGGGCGACTTCAACTGCGCGGACGACGAGCTGGAGGCCTTCGGGCAGGAGGGCTGGGTTGACGCCTGGGGGGCGCTCCGCCCCGATGACCCGGGCTTCACCTACGACCCCGTGCGCAACGCGTTGGCGGGTTGGACCTCGCAGTCAGGGATCCCCCGGCGCTACGACCGGGTGCTGGTGCGGTCACCTGAGGCGCGCTTGAGTGCCGTCAGCGCGCGGCGCGTCGGGGAGGAGGCGCTGGCTGGGCAGGCGTGGGTCGGCGGCGAGCTGTTCGCCTCGGACCACGCCGGGGTGTCGGTCGCGCTGCGCGACGCGCTGCTCATCCCGGCGCAGATGGAGGTGGGGCCGACCTACCGCAGCGCGGTCGTCCTGCTCCCGCCCGAGGCGGCGTGGCCCCCCATCCAGGCGATCCGCGCCGAGCACGACCGGAGCTTCGTTCGATGGATGCCGCACATCAACCTGCTCTACGGGTTCATCCCCGACGAGGGGTTCGCGGAGGCCGCCGCGCTGCTGGAGGCGTTGCTGCGCACGGCGAGGCCCTTCACGGTTGAGTTGGCGGAGCTGAGCGCCTTCAAGCACCGCGCCAGCACCACGGTCTGGCTCAGGCCCGACACCTTGCCGGATGACGCGCTGGTGGCGCTTCAGGGGGAGCTGGAGAGGCTCTTTCCGCGGTGCCACGAGCAGCGCCTCCGGGGCAAAGACGGGTTCACCCCGCACCTGACCGTGGCGTCGCTGCGAAACGGCCCTCACGTGGAGGCGCTGCGCCGGGGGTGGCAGGAGGCGTGGCGTCCGGTGGAGTTCGAGGCGGGCGCGATCGCGCTGATCAGCCGCCGAGGGGACGACCCCTTTGAGGTGAGGCACGTCGTGCCTCTGGGCAGGGCAGGGCGTTCGCCTCAGGGGCCGCTCGCGCGCCCGCTGGCGGAGGTGGAGCTGAGCGACGCGGAGCACGACGCGCGGGAGGCCGCGGTGGCGCGCGTCCGTGTGGCCGTCGAGGCGGCGACCCCTGGGGCGGCGGTGCACGTCATGGGCTCGACTCGCCTCGGGTTGGACGTGCGGGGCAGCGACCTCGACCTGGTGGTGGTCGGCCCCGCCGGGGAGGGCCGCGAGCGGGCGCTGGAGAGCCTTCAGGGCGCGGTGGTGCGCGGCGTGGGGTTGTCGCGAGGGCGCTGGATCGGTGGGCCAGGCGGTGAGACGCTGCGGTGCCTGGTGCAGGGGCACGAGGTGGATCTCCAGTACGCCGAGGCGCCCCCCGGGGAGAGCCCGGAGGCGCCGCTGTCGTGGCCGCCCGACGCGCTGGCGCGGCTGGACGACGGGGCGCAGCAGGCGGTCAACGGCCTGTTCGAGGCGCAGCGGCTGCGTGAGGCCTGGGGTGACGCCTCGGCGATGCGGGCCGGGACGCGGGCGCTCAAGGGCTGGGCCAGGGCGCGCGACCTGGACATCAAGGCGTTGGGTTACCTCGGGGGGTTGAGCTGGGCGATCCTTGCGGCGTGGGCGCATCGGGAGGGCGCGGCCCCCGAGGGCGACCCGGGCGCCTGGCTGGCGCGTACGTTCGCCGCGCTGGAGGGGTGGGACGTGACGCAGCCCGTGGGGCTGAATGAGCGGGTCGTGGAGGCGTGGAGGCCGGAGCGGCGCGATCGGATGGTGGTGCTCTCCAGCGTCCACCCCTACAACACGGCCAGGCACGTGACCCGCTCCTCGTCGCGCGTGTTGCGTCGGGAGTGGAGCCGGGCTCGGGTGGTGATCGACGCCGCGATGCGCGGTCAGGGGGGGTGGGCGGAGCTGTTTGAGCCGGTGGGCGCCCCGACCGGGCTTCAGGTTCGCTTACGGGCCGTCGCCGACGACCCTGAGGTCCGCGCGGAGGTCCGCGGGTGGCTCCTCGGGCACACGCTGGGGCTGATCCTGGAGCTGGAGCAGCGCCACAACGCGCGGCTGCGCCCTCGTGGGCGCTTTTTACCCGAGCCCTGGGACGTGATCCTTGGGGTGGAGTCCTGCGCCGAGCCGGAGGGGCTGCTGGAGACGAGCCGGGCGCTTCAGGAGGAGCTGCGAGGCTGGTCGGAGCGGCCGGAGGGGGCCGAGGTGGTGATCGAGGTGGTCGAGGGCTGACGTCAGAACCCGAGGGTGACGCCGGTCTGAAGCTGCTGGATGTTGGAGGGGTAGATGAAGAAGCTGTACATCAGCCCCACCCCGACGTTGTCGGTCACCTCGTACTCGACGGTCGCCCTGACCGGCCAGGTGAGCCAGAAGGAGAAGACCGACTCGTCGAACTCAAGGAAGTTGAGCGCGGTGCTGTTCTCTTCCTCTTTGATGCCCTTGATGGACAGCGACCCGAGGTAGAAGCCGACGCCCGTTTGAAAGGCTGCGGCGAAGCTCCCGAACTTGAGGCGGTAGTGCGGCTCAAGCTGGGTGCCGACCATGAACACGCTCTGCAGCTCGTAGTCGCGCCCCTGGCGCACGCTCGCCTCCAACGCGGCTTCATCGGCGTCCAGCTCATCGTCCGCGTAGATGAGGATGGTGGACTCCAGATCCCGGCTCCAGAGGAAGTCGAGCCCTGTGCTGAAGCCAAACCCCTCGTTCACTCCGGCGAACCAGAGCGAGCCGGACCAGGCCTGGGCTGTCTCGTTCATGTTGCCGAGCTTCGGGGTTACGAAGGCGGATTGGTCGCCGAGTGAGACGCTCCCGCCGATCAGCTCATGACCGCTGAAGACGCCTGTTCCAAGCAGCGTAGGGCCGATGCTGAAGCGGATGAGCCCCGCCTGCGCGATGTTGGGGGGAGCGCCCGCCTGGTTGACTGTCACCGACGCGCCCAGCCCCCCGAGCACGTTGGGCTGGTTGGGCGCGAGGATGATCGCGTCCAGATCGGGGCCAGCCTCCATCTCCCCTTGAGAGAGGACGCGGGAGCCTGAGCCGAGCACCCGCTGGGGATCCTGCTGGCGGTCCTTGACCATGACCCGGAGGGTGTCGCGCGCGTAATCGAGCGCCTCGGCGGCGGTCACCTGTTGGTCGCCGTTGGCGTCGGCCCAGCCGCGCAGCGCGCCGATCATCAGGTAGCTGAACGCCGGGCGGTCGAGCCTGGGCAGCGGCCCGGCGAACTGATCGGCGCCGCCCGCCGACAGGATCAGGGCCGAATCCTGGCCCTCGACCTTCTCGGCCACGGGGAGCAGGGGCTGGAGCCCGGGGATGAGCACGGAGCCGTCGGCGCCGCGGCCGTTGAAGCAGGCGTCGAGCAGCACCACGGTCTGCTGCTGGGGGCCCTGGCCGAGGGCGGCGAGCACCTCCGCGCGGGTGAGGCTGCGGGCGTAGAGACTGCGGGGGTTCTGCTGGGCGTCGGCGCCGATCAAGACGCCGTCGCTGCCGTCCTCCGAGGGGGCGCCGTGCCCCACGAAGATGAACCACAGCGTGCCCCCGGGGCCGACCCGGTCGGTGGCCTCCTTCAAGGCGTCGGTGAGCCCTTCGCGGGTCGCCTCCTGGTTGCGCAGCAGGACCATGTTCCCGCGCGGGACGCCGCGAACGCGCCGGAGGTAGACGTACCAGTCGTTGGCGTTGGCGACCGCGCCCGGGACGTCGGCGACGAAGACGTAATCTTCAACCCCGACGATGACGGCGGCGTCCTCCGGGCGCTGCTCCTGCCCCTCAAGGGCAGGGAAGGGCTCGGGCCACCGGGCGTCGCTCTGGGCGTCCGCGACGCGATGCAGCGCGCAGAGCGTCAGGAGCAGCGCCGCGAGGTGGAGCCACCGGGCGTCGAGGCGGGGAGGGGTCGGGAGGGTCATGAGCGGTCACCTACATGGTCTCAAAGAGGGCGGCGATGCCCATGCCGCCGCCGATGCAGAGGGTGGTCAGCGCGTATCGGGCGCTCTGCTCGCGCAGCTCGTACAGCGCGGTGAGGGCGAGTCGGGCGCCGGTGGCGCCCATGGGGTGACCGAGGGCGAGGCAGCCCCCGTTGGGGTTGATCTGCTCCCGGTCGAGGTCGAGGGCGCGCTCGACGGCGACGGCCTGGGCCGTGAACGAGTCGTTGATCTCGATGACGGCGACCTCGTCCAGCGTGACGCTGGCGCGCTCCAGCGCCTGGCGGCAGGCCTCGATCGGGCCGAGCCCCATGCGCCGGGGGGCGACGCCGCTGGTCCCCCAGGAGACGAGGCGCCCGAGCGGCTTGACGCCTAGCTCGCGGGCCTTGCCCGCGGTGGTCACGACGAGCATGGCGGCGGCGTCGTGAAGCCCGCTGGAGTTGCCCGCGGAGCAGACCGAGCCGATGTGGGGGTAGATGGGGGGCAGGCCCGCGAGCGCCTCGGCGCTGGTCTGGGGTCGGATCGCCTCGTCCTGCTCCACGCGGGTGACCTTGCCGCGACGACCCGGGATCTCGACCGGGGCGATCTCGGCGGCGAGGCGACCGCGCTCCTGGGCGGCGGCGGCGAGCTGCTGGCTGCGCAGCGCGAAGGCGTCGGCCTCCTCGCGGGTGATCCCCTCCTCGGCGGCGAGGTGCTCGACCGTCTCGCCGATGAGGCAGCCCGCCTCGGTGTCGGTGAGCGCGCTCCAGAGGACGTCATCGACGTCCTGGCGGCCAAAGTTCCAGCCCTGGCCGCGGCGCACGCCGCGGATCGCGTAGGGGGTCATGCTCATGTTCTCGGCGCCGCCCGCCAACGCCACGGTCGCTTCGCCGAGCTTCAGCGCCCGCGCCGCCTGGAGGATCGCCTCCAGGCCCGAGCCGCACAGCCGGTTGACGGTCAGCGCGGGGGCGCGCTCGGGGACGCCCGCCTTGAGCGCGACGTGGCGCGCGATGTAGGCGGCGTCCTTGGAGCTTTGGATGACGTTGCCGACGAAGGCGGCGTCGATCTGCTCCGGGGCGACGCCCGAGCGCTCCAGCGCGGCGCGGGCGGCGACGACGCCCAGGTCGGTGGCGGTCAGCCGGGAGAGGCTCCCCGTGAACGCGCCGACCGGGGTGCGCGCGCCTTCCAGGAGTACAATCGCGTCGTTGTCCATGGTGAAGTCTCGTGTTGAAGCGGTGTCTTGGGCGGCGCCCCGACCCGGGGCGCCGGTGGGGTGGGTCAGGCGCGGGGGTTGAGGTCATCCACCCAGCAGGCGTGGAAGCCCGCCGGGACGCGCCGCGGCAGCAGGACGCGGGCGATCGGCTCGTCGGAGAAGCCCTGGGCGTCGTAGACGGCGCACTCCGAGCTGTCGTCCGCCACGTCGTAGAGCAGCGTCACGATCCAGCCGTCGTCCTCGCCCTCGCCGCCGGGGCGCGGGACGAAGACCGCCTCGCTGCCGAAGCGGTCGGGGCCGTAGCTGAGCTGGACGCTGTTGTTCGTGTCGGTGTCGTACTTGATCAGCCCGTCAAAGAGGAGCGTCTCCTTCGGGGCGATGCGCGGGTTGTAGCTGTAGCGGCTGCGGCTCCCGAGCAGGTCGTCGTTCATCCGGGGGAACTCGCTGGGGATGTCGTCCAGCCGCTCCTCCTTGATCTCGCCGGTCTTGAGGTTGAAGGTCCAGCGGTGCATGAACGGCTGCAGCTCAAGGAAGTAGAGCCGCGGGATGGTCCCGTCCCAGTCGTCCCCGGTGGGCATGGGGTTCTCGACCCGGCAGCCGGTCAGGACGATCGTGTCGCCCTCCTCCCAGGCGTTGATCGTGTGGTAGATGTAGCAGGGCGCCGCCTCGAACCACCGCAGCTCGCTCGCGTCGCCGTGGCGAGGGATGATCCCGAAGCGCGCGGGCGTCTCGCGGTCGAAGGTGATGCGCCGCTTGCCGCGGCGCATCAGGTCCAGATCCCAGCCGAGCGGCAGATCCAGCAGGATGGTGTAGTTCTCGGTGATCGCCAGATCGTGGGCGATCCGCGGCGCGGGCAGCTCGATCGGGGTCATGTGGCTGAGCGTCCCGTCCGCCGACAGCACCCCATAGCGCATGTAGGGCTTCTTGAAGACCGAGAAGTCCATGAACACCAGCTCCCCCGTGCGCGGGTCGACCTTCGGGTGAGCTGAGACCCCGCACGAGAGCTGCCCGTCGAAGTCGCACGGCCCGACCGTCGTGAGCGACGGGATCGCGATCTCGTAGGGCTCGGAGGCGAGCCACCAGAGCGACAGCAGCCGCCCGTTGTGCCAGACCAGGTCGGTGTTGCTCGTGTTCTTGATCGGCCCGCCGGGCAGCCCCATCTGCGCGGGGTCGAGGATCCCGCCCCAGACCGCCTCGCCGCGCTCGTCCTCGACCTGGAACGCCTGGGTCTGGACGTAGCGGTTGCGGTAGGTGGCCTTGCCCCCCTGGAACGCCACGCCGTGCAGCATGCCGTCGCCGTCGAACCAGTGGTAGCGGCCCGGCGGCTCAAAGCGGGGGTTGGGGCTGTTGCGCACGTACATCCCGGTGAGGTCTTCGGGGATCTCACCGATCACCTCCAGCTCGTCGATCGTGAGCTCGTCACGGACGGGGGCGTAGATGGTGTCGAGGTAGGGGTTGATCTTGGGGGTCTGCATGGTTCTCTCCCTCACGCTTCGGTGTGCCTGACGGTGAGGGAGGATGGCAGGGTTGGGGTGGGTGGGTCAAGCCCGCGGCGTCACTCGCAGTCGTCCGCCCACGGATCGGTCACGACGAGCGGGCCATCGAGGAGCGCGTCGAGGCTCAGCGAGAGGCTGTCGGGCGCCTCCTCGAAGGAGAAGCTGAGCGACTCAGCGATCTCCTCGGTCGTACGCCAGCGCAGCTCGTCCTCCAGGTCGAGGTTGTTGCGGTCGGGCAGATCCACGCGGGTGAAGCGGATCGTGTACTCGCCAGGCAGCACGTGTCCGAACGAGTTGAGGATGACGTCGCTGCCCGGCTCCCCGTTGCCACAGCCGTCCCAGGACCAGTGGTCCCCGTCGGCGGGCTGGCACAGCGGGGTGCTGTGGGCGACCTCGCCGTCCTTGCTCGTGAGCGTCACCACCCAGTCGCGGCGGACGTCGTAGTAGGGCGCCAGCTCCTGCCCGCAGGTGTCCTTCACCTGGAAGGTGTGGTGGACGGTCGCGCAGCGCTGCACGAGGTCCTCGGTCTTCTCGCCCTCGTTGAAGTCCGGATCGAGGCCGTTGCGCAGGTAGGACAGCTCAAACGCTGCGCGCACGGTGTCCGAGCCGTTGAAGGTCACGGTCTTGATCGCGGGCTCCTGCTTGTACCCGGCCAGGTAGGTGATGTTCTCCTCGCCCTCGCCGAGGCGGTCGTAGACGGTCACGGTGTAGTCGCCCGCCGGGAGCGGCTCGGTCACCTCGAACGAGCCGCCGCGCTCCGAGTGGGTGCGGGCCACCTCGGCGCCGTCGCTGTCGGTCACCACGACCAGCGCGCACGAGATCGAGCTGCCGCCCTGCCCGAGGAAGCCCTCGTAGGCGAAGCCGACGTAGCCGTTGATCGTCACCTCGGGCGCGTTGATGCTCCCGCCGCCCCCGCCTCCCGCCTCGCCACACCCAAGAACCCAGGGCGGCGTCCACGGCGAGCACCACCAGGCGTCGGCCTTGCCGAGGCTCGTCGACAGCTCGTCGCAGCTGGCGTCGAGGATGAAGCTGGCTTGAGCCTCGTCACACCCCGAGGGCAGCTCCTCGACCTCCTGCTCAAAGCAGGTCGCCAGGTGTTGGGTCGCCTCAGCGCACACGTCCGTCGTGCCCTGCTGCGCGTCGTCGCTCGCCCCATCTCCCCCGCAGCCTGCCGCGATCGCCGCGATCGCGGCGCTCAGGAGGAGTGTCCATGTCCTGTTCATCATCATCTTGCCCATCTGTGACATGTTGTCCGTTCCCATCCAGGTTCCTGGGGAGAGCCCATGCAAGAGCGCTGCCAACGACACGTGTTGGCGTGAATGTGCGTCGGAGGCCGTTGTTTCGGGCTTGAACGGGGGGGATGGGATAGGGGTGGCAGCTGGAGTTGCCGCCTGGGTGGGGTCAGTTGGGTGGTTACTGCAGTAGCCACCCGTCGGAGATCAGTCCACGCCGACCTCCAGGGTGTAGGCGTTGGAGTTGGTGTCAAAGGTTTCGACGCGGATGACGTACTCGCCGCTGATGGTGGCGTTGTGGGAGAGCGACTCGTCGTCGCTGTCGGTGATGGAGGTGGCGACGGGGGCGCCGCCCGGCCCGAGGAGGATGAGGTCGAGGTTGCCGTCGGCGTTGGTGAAGCGGATGGTGACGTCGAGGCGGTCGCCCTGGCTGAGTTGGACGCGGTAGAGGTCCAGCTCGTCGGCCTCGTAGCAGATCCCGAGGTCGGCGTAGGTGCCCGGGGTGATCGCGGGCGCTTCGGCGAGGGTGTTGTTGGGCTCGAAGCGGTCATCGCAGTTCTGGAGCGCGACCCGGCTCTCCGAGATGTTGTAGAGGATCGCCCCGCCGCCCTGCTGCTGGACCCGGACGAAGTAGGTGCCCGCGTCGTAGGCGAGGAAGCCGATGTTGCTGATGCCACCCATGCTGAGGTCGTCGGAGCCGATGGTGTTCATGTTGGAGTCCATGACCTCGACGCTGGCGACGGCGTCGCGCTGGGTGAGCTGGGTGAGGATGGTCAGGCGCGTGAAGGGGTCGGGCAGGGTGACGCGGTAGACGTCAACGTCGTCGCTGCACAGGATGGTGTCGCCCAGCTCACCCGAGAGGGGCGTGGCCTGCCCGGTGGTGTCGTTGGGCTCGTAGGGGTCCTCGTCGCAGCTGGCGGGCTCCAGGAGGCTCCACGAGAGGGTGTAGCTGAGTTCGCTGTCGCCCTCGGTGGCGGCGCGCATGTAGTAGCGCCCGGCGGCGGGCGCGACGCCCGAGAACACCGCCGGGTTGTCGTCGCCGACGTACTCGGCGAGCACGGTGACGCCGTCCTCGTCGAGGAGGGTGTAGCGCATGGTGACGGGCAGCAGCACGGTCGTGAGCGCGAAGACGCGCACCTCGCTGCCCGCCTGATCCACGTCGAAGGCGTAGTAATCGACGTCGCCCGCGCACGACGCGGCGCCGACCACCGTCGGGACGTCGCTCGCCTGGGCGACGGTGTCGTTGGGCTCGTAGCGGTCGTCGCACAGCGGGCCGATGACCGCGGGCTCGACGTCGACGGTCATGCTGTAGCGGATGCCGTCGTCGGGGCCGGAGACGGCGCGCACCCGCACCCGGTAGCGCCCGGCGGACGGGGCGACGACCTCGGCCTGCTCGGCGCTCCCGTTGGAGGTCGAGGCGTCGAGCGTCTGCCCCGAGGGGCTCAAGAGGTAGAGGTCGAGGTTGGTCTCGGCGTTGGACGTCATCGTCACGCTCAGCGTGTCCCCTTCGGCGAGGTCCACCCCGTAGAAGTCCTCCTCCCCCGAGCAGTGGGTCAGATCCTGGTAGAGCCCGGGGAGCATCTCGGTGGCCGCCGCCGAGCTGTTGTTGGGCTCGAAGATGTCGCCGTCCTCGCAGACGATGGGGTCGCTGGTGAGGGAGGCCTCCAGCCGGTAGGTGTTGAGCTGCTCCGCGTCGGCGCCGAAGACGCGCGCGTAGACCACGCCGGAGCGCTCGGCGGTGTAGTAGAGCACGTTGCTGTTGGGCCACGCCCGCGACCCCTGGAGGCGGCTCCCGCTCGCGTCGACCAGCTCCAGATCGAGGTCACCCTCGCTGCGCGTCAGCTCGATCCGCACCGTGAGCGTCATGCCCGCGTCGACGTTGACGGCGTAGCGGTCCTCGTCCCCCGGGCAGAGCACCTGGTTCGGGTAGCTGTCCCCGTCGTTGAGCGGGGTGGCCTGCCCGGCGGTGTTGTCCGGCTCAAAGGTGTCGTCGTCGCAGATGGGCACCTCGTCGCTGTCCACGGCGATCTGGAGCGCGTAGCCCGTGGACTGCCCGGCGTCGGCGCCGAAGACGCGGGCGTAGACCGTGATGGGCTGCTCGGCGGTGTAGCGCAGGATGTTGCTGTTGGGCCACGCCCGTGACTCAAGGAGCCGCTCCCCGCTCGCGTCGACCAACTCCAGATCGAGGTCGCCCTCGCTGCGCGTGAACTCGATCCTCGCCATCAGCTCGGCGCCCGCGTCGAGGTTGACCCGGTAGTGGTCGCGCTCGCCGGGGCAGAGGGTCAGCTCGGAGAAGCGATCGCCGTCGGAGACGGGCGTCGCCTGGGCGATGGAGTTGTTGGGCTCCAGCGCGTCGGCGTCACAGGGGATCTCCTCCGGGGTGATGAGCGCCGTGATCCCATAGGTGTTGAGCGTCTCGTCGTCGGCCCCACGGATCTCCAACAGGACATCGCCGCCCTGCTCGGCGGTGAAGGTGAGGAGCCTGCCTTCGGGCCACGCCTCGGACGGCCAGAGCAGATCGCCCGCCGCGTCGAGCAGGTTCAGCTCCAGCACGCCGTCCGCGGCCTCGAAGGAGAGCAGCGCCGTCAACGTGTCGCCCGCCTCAAGGTGCACCGCGTACAGATCGCGGTCACCCGGGCACAGCGACTGAAGCGGGCGCGCCTCGTTGTGGGCCAGCGCGGTGGCCTGGGCTGGGGTGTTGTCAGGCTCCAGCGCGTCGTCGTCGCACTCGATCGGCGTGTCATCCCGGCTCAGCGTCGCGCCGAGGCGGTAGCTGTTGGACTGCTCGGCGTCCACGCCCAGGACCCGCACGAGGAGCGTCCCGGCGCGCGTGGACGTGTAGCGGAGGATGTTGCTGTTGGGCCACGCCCGCGACCCCTGGATCCGCTCCCCGGATGTGTTCAGCAGCTCCAGATCGAGGTCGCCCTCGCTGCGCGTCAGCTCCATCCGCACCGTGAGCGTCATGTTCGCCCCCACGCTGATCGCGTAGACGTCCTCATCCCCCGGACACAGGACCTGCTCCGGGTAGCTGTCCCCGTCTCGGAGCGGCGTGGCCTGGGTGCCGTCGTTGTTCGGCTCGTTGGCGTCGTCCTCACACACGATGATCTCTTCCCGGCACACCGCGTCGACGCACGCGAACCCAACGTCGCACCCCGCGTTGTCGCGGCACCCCGCGACGCAGGCGTTGTCCTCGCAGATGCTCCCCGCGTCGCACTGATCGTCGCCGCGACACCCCTCGACGCACGCCTCGTCCAGGCAGATCAGCGCGGGATCGCACCCCGCGTCGTCGCGGCACCCCGCGACGCACACCTGATCGACGCAGATCTCACCCTCGGCGCACGCGTCATCCTGAACGCAGTCCGGGCCGCCGGTGGTTCCACCGGTGGTTCCGCCCATTCCACCCGTGGTGCCTCCGGTCGTTCCCCCAGTGGTTCCTCCCGTCGTCCCGGTCGTGCCTCCCGTGGTGCCTCCGGTCGTCCCACCCGTGGTGCCCCCGGTCGTGCCCGTCGCGCCGCCGGTGGTGGCGCCTGTACCGCCGGTGGTGGCGCCGGTGCCCGCCGTGCCGTCGCTGGTGCCGCCCGTCGAGCCGCCGATTGTACCCGCGCCGACCCCGGACTCGCCGCCGCCGCAGGCGATCACCGTGGTGAGCGCCAGGGTGAGGCCGAGGAGCCTCCCGAGGTGTGGTGTGGTGGTGCGCGGGTTCAAGCTGTGGAGCGGTGTCATGCAGATCCTCCGTGGTGGACGCCATGTGGCTCGGCATATAGTGTAGCTTTCAGGCCACATTCTGCCAGGGGAAATGATGACCTGGCCGAATGGGGTCGCCGCGGCGTTGAAATCGAGCGAGCGCGCGGGGGAGGACGCGGCGCGCCTCGCTCATGACATCCTGAGAGCTCAGGAGGGGATCGACAATGAACACGCAGACCAGGTTGCCCAGCTCCCGGTGGGGGCGTCACGCGTGTGGGACCATCACGGCGGAGTCGCTGGAGTGGCTCGTGACCAACGGCCTGGGGGGCTACGCCTCGGGCACCGTCGCGGGGCTCAACAGCCGCCGCTACCACGGGTTGCTGGTCTCGGCCCAGTCGCCTCCGCTGGGCCGGATCATGATGGTGAGTCGGATGGACGAGGTCGCCGACTACGCGGGGCGCACCTGGCCGCTGTTCACCAACCGGTGGCGCGGCGACGTGGTCCAGCCCCACGGCTATGAGCTGCTGGAGTCCTTCGCGCTGGAGGGGACGACCCCGGTCTGGACCTACGCGGTGGCGGACGCGCTGCTGGAGAAGCGCGTCTTCATGAGCCCCGGGCGAGACACGACCCACGTCACCTGGAGGCTGGTGCGTGGCACGGCGCCGCTGACGCTGCGGATCAAGGTCATGGTCGGGTACCGCGATCACCACGCCACCAGCTCCTCGGCCGGATGGCGGATGCGGGTCGAGCCCTGCGAGCCCGGTGTGCGCGTGACCGCCTACGACGGCGCGACCCCGATCCTGCTCGCCAGCGCCGCGGCCGAGGCGAGCCCGCGCCACACCTGGCACCACCAGCTCCTGCTCAGCAGCGAGCGCGAGCGGGGCTTCCCCTACCTCGACGACATCCTCCACGTGGCGACCTTCACGCTGGCGCTGGAGCCCGGCGAGGAGGGCTCCGTCGTCTGCTCGACGGAGGAGGCGCCGGAGCTGGACCCGGCGGTGGCCTACGAGGCGCGGCAGGCGCACGAGCGGCGCACGCTGGAGCGGTACGCCGCCGTCACCCCGGAGCCGCCCCCCGCGACGCTGAAGCAGCTCGCGCTCGCCGCCGATCAGTTCATCGTCCACCGCCCGGTGAGCGGCGAGCCCGACGGCACGACCATCCTCGCGGGCTACCCCTGGTTCGGCGACTGGGGGCGCGACACCATGATCAGCCTCCCGGGGTTGACCCTGGCCACCGGGCGGGCGGAGCTGGCGGCGTCGATCCTGAGGACCTCCGCGCAGTTCGTGGACCGGGGCATGCTACCCAACCGCTTCCCCGACGACGAAGGCGAGCAGGTCGAGTACAACACGGTGGACGCGACGCTGTGGTACATCACGGCGATCGCCCGGACCTTCGAAGCGACGGGTGACGCGCAGCTCATCGAGGAGCTGTGGCCCGTGCTGGAGTCGATCATCGCGCACCACGCCGAGGGCACCCGCTACGGGATCGGCGTTGATCCGTCCGATGGCCTGCTGCGGGCCGGTGAGGAGGGGGTGCAGCTGACGTGGATGGACGCTCGCGTGGAGGGTCGGGTGATCACGCCCCGCATGGGCAAGCCGGTGGAGGTCAACGCGCTGTGGCTGAGGGCGTTGGACATCATGGTGGAGCTGTCCGAGGTGCTCGGGCGCGACGCCGCGACCTGGCGACCGATGGCGGAGGCGGCGCGGCGCGGCTTCGCGCGCTTCTTCAACCCGGAGCTGGGCTACTGCTACGACGTGCTCGATGGGCCGGGTGGTCACGACGCGACGCTCCGCCCCAACCAGATCCTCGCGGTGTCGCTCCCCAACTCACCGCTCACGGCGGAGCAGCAGCGCAGCGTCGTCTCGGTCTGCGCCCGGCGCCTGCTGGCCTCGGCCGGGCTTCGGAGCCTCGACCCCGAGCACCCCGACTACGCGCCAGCCTACCGCGGCAGCCCGGACGCGCGCGACGCCGTGTACCACCAGGGGACCGCCTGGGGCTGGCTCCTCGGACCCTTCGCCGAGGCGCACCTGAGGGTCTTCGGTGACCGCGCCCAGGCGCGGCGCCTACTCCAACCTGCGCTGGACCACCTGCGCACCTACGGGATCGGCAGCGTCGCTGAGATCTTCGACGGAGACGCCCCGCACACCCCGCGCGGCTGCATCGCCCAGGCGTGGAGCGTGGCCGAGGTGCTGCGCGCCTGGCGCCTGACCTGCGCCGCCGACTGAGCGGGTTGTCCCGATCGATGTCCTGGCCAGCTCCAGGCGGCGGACCTACCTTCTCCCCATCGGTTGCCTGGAGGGAACATGAAGCGACACACGGCGTCCTGGGTGAGGGTTGTTGAGCGCGCGGCGCGTCTGAGCCAGACCGGCGACATGAGCGGGTTGGGGTCCCTGCTCACCGGCGCGGTTCGGGTGGCGCTGGGGCTCGCGCTGCTGATCCTGCTGGGGTTCATCCTGAACGACTGCGCGTCCACGCCGCCCCAGCAGCGCGTGGCGAGCTTCAACATCGAGAACTTCCCCAAGCACGGACGCCAGGCACAAGGCGCCTTCGCCCACATCGAGCGCCTGCGCGCGGGCGCCGTAGGCGTTCAGGAGATCATCGCGCCTGAGCGCTTTCGGCGAGAGGCCCGCGCCCGGCTCGGCCCGTCCTGGGACTTCGTCTGGTCCTCCCCCATCAGCCTCCAGCGCGTCGGGGTGCTGTACGACACGGCGCTGTTTCGCCTCGTCGAGGCGCGCGAGCACCGGCAGACCGTCACCGACCGTGGCGCGCGCCCCGCCCTGGAGGCGGTGCTGCGCCCGATCGGGGATGGGGAGGGCGCCCCGCTGCTTCGCGTGGTGGTGCTCCACCTCAAGGCGGGCGGCGATCACGCCGAGACCCGTCGTCGGCAATTGGAGGCCCTGAGGCCAGTCCTCAAGGAGCTGCTCGCCACGGGCGATCGGGTGGTGCTCCTCGGCGACTTCAACTCCACCGGAGAGCAGGACCGACGCCTGCTCGCTCGGTTGAGCGCTGACCTTGGGATGAGCTGGGGCTCCAGGGGGCTGGCCTGCACGTCGTACTGGGACCGCCGAGACGGGTGCCTGGGCTCCCCGTTGGACCACGTGCTGAGTTGGGAGCCGCCTCGGCGAGTCTACGTGGGCGGAGCCTGTGCGGAGGTCGGGTGTGAGCCGGGGCCGAGCTGCCCGATCTACTGCGAGGAGGTCTCGGACCACTGCCCGGTGGTGATCGACCTGCGATGAACCAGGAGACCCAGGAGCCCAGGCAGAGCACCGCCATGGCGCTCTACCACCTGTCCGCGCACGACACGGTCCCCGAGTGGAACCCGCTGTACGGCTTTGAGAAGATCGTCGTCTGGCTCATGGTCCTGCCTTTGATGCCGGTCATCTGGCTGTTCTGGCCGCTCCTCCTCCTCACGGGCCGACTTCGGCAGAGCAGAGACACCCTCAAGCGCCTGACCGTCCTCCGAGAGCTGCGTTGGCTCGTCTGGATGCGCCTGGTGGCGCGTGTCGCCGCGCGTTGCCCCAATGGGCAGGTGCTCCGCTCGTTCTCCAATGAGACCAACGACCGACTGAACAACCTGTTCCAGGGCCACACGCTCAACCTCAAGCTCAGCCCCTGGCCTGACGTCGCCCCCGACGAGACGTTGGAGGTCAACCTGGACTTCACGGAGCCTGACCCGAGCGCGCGGGGTCTGGAGCCCGAGGTGACCATCACCCTGCGTGCCCGAGGGGAGCGCCTGGCGGTCGGGCTGTCCCGGGCGCTCCAGCGGCGCTCGGAGTTCCCGGTCACGTACCTCGTTCAAGGGAAGCGTCACGTCGTCGCCGTGGGTGAACGTCGGTGGAGCCTCCCTGAGCGCCTGACGGACGTTCACGCCGACACCGACCCGCTCCTCGCGACGATCGGGGTGGAGCTGGCGGAGGTGGTGGACGACGCGCTCCAGTTCGCTGGGTTGAACCCCGAGGCGCAGTCGCCCGCCTCGCAAGCGCCGCTGACGATGACGCGCAGCGCCTCCTCGGAGGCGGCGCCGCCGCAGGGGCCGCGCTCCTTCACGTTGAGCCCCGCGACGCCGCTGCCCACGACGCTCCGCTCGTCGCGCTGGGTGCGCCTGTTTCGCCATGACCCGGTCAACGCGGCGTTTCTGGTGATCGCAGCGTTGATGCTCACGCTTGGCGGCGTGGGGGCGCTGATGCTGGCGACGCAGACGCTGGGGGTCGCGCTGATCGCGCTGCTGGCTGTGGCGTACATGGCCTTTGGGGTGGGGTTGCTGGGGAGCCGCCTCCTGGATTCGTTTGGCTCCTCCGCGCCGCGTCGCTGGAACCGAGACGCGCTGGAGCAGCAGCTTGAGCTGACCGAAGCGGGCACCCTACGCGCCGAAGACGCGACGCTCGACCTCGCCTCGCCCTTTCAAGTCTCCTTGAGCCAGGCACCCCACACCGCAGGGCGCCTCCACGTCCACCTCGCCCAACGCGATGAGGGCGGCGAGGTAGGGCGCCTGACCGTGGCGGTCCGCTGCGATGATGTCCCCCAGGACGTGCCCGCGTTGGACACGCAGGCGCCCTGGATGGCGCCGCGCGAGTTCGCCGAGCGCTTCTGGCCCGCCATCCAGTATTACGCCGCGCTTCATGGGGGCGCGTCGCCCTGGAGCTTCGCGTTGCCAGGGGACGCCTCGACGTCGTCCCTGGCGGAGGCGCAGGTGCAAGCCGTCGCCACCGCCCACCACCGACGGTGAGCGCCATGATGTACCTCGCCTGGCCTTGAAACGCCGATACACGTTATGGTGGACCCGGTTCCTGACGATGAACACACGCGAGCTGGCCCCTGACGCGCTGCTTTTTCCTGCGCGCCCCTGAGTTCGCCGCCGCGTGCCACTCAACCTGGATCGGTGCGACCATGACGGATGACAGACATGACGGGCTCAGCACCACGTTGAACAAAGTGCGCGAGGCCTACCGGTTGATTCACGCCTACCAGCGCCTGACCATCGACATCATGGGGTTGATCTACGAGGAGCTGGCGAAGCACGGCGCGAGCTTTCACCGGTGGGCTCCTGTCCTGGGCCACTACCCTCCCCGGAGTCGGTTCGATCAGCCCTTCTTCGCGCCGGGCAACGGGTGGGCCTGGGATCTTGTGCCGGGGTACGCCTGGAAGGCGTCCTTCGACCACGCGACCCCCACCCATGCGCACCGGATCATCGTCTACATCATCAGCGACACCGGGCTGGAGTACGGCACCACCGAGCCCGACCCGGAGACCTTCGAGCCGCCCGAGCGGTGCGCGTCCACGGTGTGGGTTCGCGTCTGGCGCAGCGCCGCTCCGGGGCAGGACTGGGAGCCCGCGCGCCGCTACGTCAACGCCAACCCCGGAGTGAACGACGGGGAGCGCCACACGCTCACCGTGAACGGGCAGACGATGGAGTTTCAGCACATCACCGTGCCGCTGGAGGGTCTGGACGACGGCGCCGCGGTGCACCAGCTGGTCATCCAGCCAATCTTGAGGTGGCTGGGCGGCGACGTGGCTTCGTGACGCACAGAGGCCCCGCGTGAAGCCCCTCAGTGGGTGTTGGGAGGTGGACCGGGGCGGTCGTCACCCCTTCGGTAGGTCGCGGAGTGGTCGGCGTTGCAGACCTGCACGATCGCGAGGCCCTCGGATCCAGGACCCATGACGACCAGCATGACGCCGCGGCGAGGGGGCAGCTCATCGCCTGTCGGCGCGCGGTGCCCTGTCGTGACCCAGCGCATCTCCGCGGTGCAGACATCAGGGGTGACCGCGCGCAGCGTGACGGCGTCCGCGGTGAGCACGGCGTCGGCGAGGATCGTTGACCAGGGGCGGGCGTGGCCTTCGCCGATCTGCTTTGGTCCGAGCATCGTGTTCCCGACGACGTCGATGAAGACCGCGTCGTCGCGAAACAGCGCTGCGAAGCTCTCGGGATTCTTTGCGTTCCATCGCGCGACGAGTTCATCGACGAGCTTCTGGGCGTCCTCAGCGTTGAACATCTTTTCGTCCTCCAGGCGTACTTACGGGCCTCTCTTTCTTTCAAGCTCAGGAGCCAGGGCCACTTCAAGACACCACCCTCTCAAGACTGGTTGTTCTCCAAAGCCCTCCCCTCCCTCTCCAGCACCATCGATGAACAACCGCGCCTCTCCTACGGGATCAAGCGCGTCAGGGGCCTGGCACAATCGCCAGGCAGGAGGCTCACTCCTTCCAGATGATCTTCCAGGGGCGGCGCTTGAGCTCGCGGAGCATCTCCTTGAGGTCGTCGTAGATCTCCTGGTCGGTGACGAGCCCGCCGATGGTGCCGCGACCGGCGCGGATGGCGTCGGTGGTGACCTTGACGTCGTCGCTGATCAGCTTGGCGTTGGCGGAGGTGGCGTAGAGGTTGTCGATGGCGCCCTCGATGGCCGGTTGCTTGCCGGTGGTGATGTCCTTGACGGTGACAGAGACGCTCTCGGCGTTGTCGAGGGTGCGGTTGAGCTTGCGGGTGATGGGGCCAAGCTCGTTGTTGAGGCGGTTGGTGAGGTTGCGCACGTTGACGAGCGAGGTGCGGATCTCGCTGCCGTCGCCCACGCCGACCTTGACCGCGTCGGCGATCTCGACGGCGTCGCCGGAGACCTTCTCGACGTTGCCGATGATGGAGTCGATGTTGTCGCGGTTGTCGGTGAGGATGCCGTTGGCGTTCGCCATGAGCGCGTTGGTGTTGCGGATCAGGTCGCCGACGGGGATGTCCTTGTTGCTCATCAGGTCGGCCAGCTCGTTGGCGATGTCGTCCAGGCGCGCCATGAGCAGCTCCATCCGCGGCGGATCGACGCCGCGGAGCTGATCGCCCACGGCGACCGGCTCGGCGTTCATGTCGAGCGTGAGGATCTCGATGTACTTCTCGCCGAGGACGCCCTGGGTGGTGATGTAGAAGGCGCTGTCTCGGCGCACCGCCTTGGCCATGGAGGGCTCGATCATGACGTGGGCGCGGACCATCAGGTTGCGGCCCAGATCCTCGTCCGGGGCGCCGCCCATGAACTCCAGGCGCTGCACCTTACCGGCCTTGATCCCGCTGATGGCCACGTCCGCCCCGGGCTTGAGCCCGCCGACGTTGTCGAAGTCGACGTAGATCATGGTCCCCTTGTCGAACGAGAAGTCGCCGAGGATGATGACGAACGCCACCAGCAGCGCGGTGCTGAACAGCACCAGGGCGCCGACCTTGACCTCAATGGCCGTCTCTTTCTTCTGCATCGCTCGTCACACCTGCATGGGCCCCTCGGGGAGGCCCTGGATGAATTGCTGCACGATCGGGTTGTCGCTGTTGCGATACTCCTCCGGAGTCCCGTCGAGTAGGAAGTGCCCCTGGTAGATCATCGCGATCCGATCGGCGATGCCGAAGATCGACCTCAGGTCATGGCTGATGACGATGCTCGTCACCCCGAACTTGTCGGACAGGCGGCGGATGAGCTTGTCCACCATGTTGGCGCTGATGGGGTCGATCCCGGTCGTCGGCTCGTCGAAGATGACGAACTCGGGGTCGAGCGTCAAGGCGCGGGCGATCGCGACCTTCTTGCGCATCCCGTCGCCGAAGTCGGCCGGGTAGCGGTGCGCGACCTTGTCCATGCCGACCAGCGCCAGCTTCTCCCGGGCCTGCTCGCGCGCCACCTTGAGCGACACCTTGCGGTGCTTGCGGATCGGCAGCGCCACGTTGTCGAGCAGCGACATGGAGTCGAACAGGGTCGAGTTCTGGAACACCATCGCGCAGCGCTTGCGGATGGGGTAGAACTCCTGCTCGGTGAGGTCGGTGATGTCCACCCCGTCGAGCAGCACGCGCCCCTTGTCCGGTTTGAGCAGCCCGATCAGGTGCTTGACCATCACCGACTTGCCCGCGCCGGAGGAGCCGATGATGAAGAACACCTCGCCAGCCTTCACCGTCAGGCTGACCCCGCGCAGCACATGCTTGGGTCCAAAGCTCTTGTAGATGTCCTGGAACTCGATCACGGCTCGACACCCTGCTCACGTGCCCTGTTCACACGTCGACTCCCCTGTTATGAGGGGTGTCCGCCTGGAAATCAACCGCTCCAGCCCCGCCCGGGCGCAAAGGTTTCGCGTTACAGGTTGGTGTGGACCACCACGGCGAAGTTGAACATCGTGGAGCCGTCGGTGAACGAGGGCAGCTCTCCGGCGAGGTCGGTCCGGGTCACGAACACCGGGATGTAGCGCAGCCCGGCCTCGGCGCCGATGGTCCAGTCCTCGGCCAGCTCGGTGCGGTACCCCGCGAGCCCGCCGACGAACAGCCGCCACCCCTGGACGCCCTCCTCGATGACCACGTCCTCGTCCTCGACGCACTGGGCCTCGGCGGCGGCGCAGGCCTCCTGGTAGGAGGTGCCCTCGGTGAGCCACATCAGGTCACCGCCGACCCCGACCCCGAGGAAGAAGCCCGCCTCGAAGAAGTAGCGGCCGTTGACCGCCAGCTCGGGGCGAACCCCGCTGTAGAGGGTGGTCTGGAAGGGCAGGGTGGGGGCGCGGTGCTCCCAGCTCATCCAGTCGTTGCTCACCGAGAGGCCGACCCCGAGGTTGTCGATGACGTAGGTCCCGACCTCGAACCGAACCCCGAGCCCTCCGTGCGCCCAGGTGTACTCCTCCTTGCGGGCGTCGGCGCCCTCGCCGACGGTCACGGAGAAGGAGGGGCTGTTGTTCTGGGTGAGGTGCCCGCCGAGCATCAGGTAGATCCGCCCCGCGGTGTTCGAGCCCGAGGGGAAGAAGGTCCAACCCGGGTCGGGCTTGTCCTCGTCCTCCTCCTGCTCGCGCTCCAGGCCGAGGGCGGCGAGCGCCTCGTCGCGCTTGAGGCGGACGGGCTCCTTGGCCATGTCGCCGACGGCGGGGTCGGCGAGGTAGCTGTCAAAGAGGCCGACCGCCTTGTCGTAGCTTTGGGTGGCCATGTGCCACTCGCCGAGCATGCGGAGCAGCTCGGGGTCTTCGAGGGTGAGGTAGGCCTCCTCGACGAGGGCGATCGCTTCGGGGTAGCGCTGGAGCCGAGCGAGCTTGCGGGCGCGGGTGACCTGGGCCTGGGCGGCCTCCTCGGCCGGGGTGCGCTGTGGGGGGAGGGGCTCATCGGGCGCAGGGGGGAGCGGCTCGCTTGGAGACGGCTCGGGCTGCGTGGGGTCGGGTTGGGCAGAGAGGGGCGTTGAGAGGAGGAGCGTGGTGATGATGAGGAGGAGCGCGAGAGGGGCGTGCATGGAGGCACCGGCGAGAGGGGGCGTCGAGCGGAAGACGACGCCGCCCTCGCGACGCGGTCAGTTGCTTTGCACGGGGCGGTAGGGGAAGATGAAGGCCGCCATGGCGCCGGGGTTCCGGGTCATGAGGTAGACCTGGCCCTGTCCGTGGAACTTGGCGACGAGGCCCTCACCGGAGGCGAGCAGCGACTTGAGCCCACCGACCTTGGTGACGGTGTAGTCGACGCCCGCGGAGAAGGCGAGGATGTGGCCGGTGTCGACGGTGTAGCCGTTGGCGCCGGGGGTGTTGGGGTAGCCGACGTCGACGCGGTGGATCGCCCCATAGGAGGAGATCCAGAGGTCGCCCTGGCCCTCGGCCTTGATGAGGAACATGCCCGCGCCGGAGAAGAACCCCTTGGCCCCGCCCCACTTGGTATCGAGGTTCACGCCAGGGGTGCTGGCGAGGTAGCCCGACGACTGGACCATCATGGGCCCGGTGCTGGCGTCGAGCTTGACGTGCATGATGTCGCCCTCGGTGGGGGGAGCGATCTGAAGGCGCTCGCCGGGGCCGGAGGCGGTGAAGGTGTTCTGGAAGAGGGACTCGCCGCCGAGCATCTTGCGCTTGAGCGCGGAGCCGAGGCCGCCGCGCATGTTGGTCTCCATCTGGACGGCGCTGTCCTGGCCGACCATGGCGCCGGCCTCGGAGACGATCTGCTCGCCAGCCTGCTCGAAGACGATGTCGAGCATCCCGAAGTCAGGGCTTTGAAGAATCTGGTGCTTCATGGGTTTCTCCTTAGCGCGGGGGCATCATCGGGCCGATGAGCTTACCGAACTCATCCGCGTTACGGGTCTGAATCAGGACCTCCCCCTGGCCGGTGAAGGTGCAGACCATGCCCTCACCCGAGAGGATGGAGGCGATGATCCCGCTGCCGGACTTGGAGACCTTGTAGTCGAGGCCCTCGGTCCAGGCGACGATGTGGCCGTTGTCGACGATGTACTTGCCGTTGACGGGGACGCGCTCGACGGCGCCGAAGGCGCCGACGAGGACCTGGCCTTGGCCGCTGGTCTCGAGGTGGGCGAGGCCGGTGCCGGAGAACATCGCCTTGAAGCCGCCGAACTTGGTCTCGACGTTGACGGTGTCGTCGCAGCCGACGAAGGCGCCCTTGGCGATCTTCCAGCCGGAGCCGGGGCCGATGTTGAGCACCGACAGGTCGCCGGGCAGCGCGGCCGCGAGGAGGACCTCGCCGCCGCCGGAGAACTTGTTGGTGAAGAACGACTCACCGCCGAGCAGGGACTTCATGCCCTTGAGCAGCCCGCCGGAGGAGGTCTCCATGTTGATGCCGGGGCTCATGCCCACCATCGAACCCGCCTCGGCCCGAAGCGGGGTCTCGCCCGGCTGGAGAGTGCACTTAGCCAGAGCAGCGCCCGGCTGATACATGATATCGATTTGCATGGTCCGAGCCTCCTCAGGAAATCTTGGTCAGCCAACCCACGAGCGCGCCGATGTTGCGCGACTGCAGGTAGATGGTGCCCTGCCCCTGGAACTCACACACCAGCCCCTCGCCCGAGGCGAGGAACCCCATCATGCCCTTGCCGGCACGCTTGAGGGTGTAGGTCAGGTTGGAGTCAAAGGCGACGATGTGGCCGTTGTCGACGATGTAGGTGCCGTTGACCTGCACCGGGAAGATGCCGCCGTAGGAGTTGAACCACAGCTCGCCCGGGCCCGAGGCCTCGACGAAGAACGCCCCTTCCTTTGAGAGCATCCCCTTGCAGCCGCCCCACTTGATCTGGAGGTCGATCCCCTCCGTGGAGGCCAGGTAACAACCCTGGGTCAGCATCAGGTTCTCGCCAGCCCCAAGCGTGCGGTGCTCGATCGAGCCGTTGAGCGCTGGCGCGATCGTGACGTTGCCCTCCGCGCCTGTCGCCGAGAAGTGGTTGACGAAGAACGAGTCTCCGCCCAGCGCCTTGCGGATGAAGGCGACGAAGATCGCCATCATCTTGCCAAAGAAGCCGGCCTTCTTGCTCGAGTTGAGCTTGACCGCCATCCCCACGTTCTCGGAACGGGTGACCATCGAGCCAGCCTCGGCGATCAGTGTCTCGCCCGGGGACAGGTTCACCCGCATCAGCGCGTGAGATGGGCCGTGTACGATGTCATGTTGCATGACCCTTACTCCGTACCGTGGGCGTGCCCCTGGTTGCTCCACCCCGGAGCAGACACGCCTTGATTGATGGATTCCTTACTGAATTACAGAGGTCGTACCCTCTGCCATTCGACCGTCTCTGAGTCGGCCGTATGTTCTTTCAGACTCACACAGGTTTCGTCAAGTGCCTTACAAGAAACTTTGCCCTGCGCGTCATTCAGGTGGTGGACACTAGTTCAGTCTCCAGCCCCTGTCAACCCCCTTCCCACACCACCCCCCCTCGCCCCCGAACGGGCAACGCCCTTGAAACATGAAGAAAATCAACCTTAAGCCCTTGAGATTGTGGTTGAACGTCCTACATTGTCACATAGGCGTAACATGAAGGGACGGTTCCTCCGGCGCTTTCGACACAGGCACGCGTGTCCGCTGGAGGCAACCCCACCCGTGCGGCTTCGCGGCCTCGCTGCGGAGTGACGCCACAGGTCCCTGCGCCCCAACGGAACCCATGACCCAACAGGGAGGTCCACATGTTCAACCTCATGATCGGCATCCTCGTCGCTGGCGCTATCTTTGCCTTCCTCGCCCTCTTCGCCCAGTACCGGGCTCGCAAGCGGGTGGACGAGCTCATGAACTCCTGAGTCGCCCCACATCGCCGCCTCGACGTTGCAACCCCGGTGAGGGTCTGCTAGTCCTCCTCCCGCGACGACAGCCCCACAGCGCTGTCCCCTCTTGAGGAGCTACCATGACCCTCACCGTCGGTGTGCTCGCCTCGGGCAGCGGCACCAACCTCCAGGCGATCCTCGACGCCTGCGCCTCGGCCAACGCGCCCGCGCGCGTCGGCGTGGTCATCTGCAACGTCCCCGGCGTGCGCGCCCTTGAGCGCGCCGGCGCCGCGGGGGTCCCCCACCACGTCGTCCCGCACGTCGGGCGCAGCCGCGAGGACTTTGAGGCGCTGCTCCAACAGCACCTCGAACAACACGGCGTTGAGCTGCTCGTGCTCGCGGGCTTCATGCGCGTCCTCACCTCGGACTTCGTCCGCGCCTGGAGCGGGCGGCTCATCAACATCCACCCCTCGCTGCTGCCCTCCTTCACCGGGCTGCACGCCATACGCCAGGCGCTCGACTATGGCGTCCGCTGGACTGGCTGCACCGTCCACTTCGTGGACGAAGGGGTCGACACCGGCCCCATCATCGCCCAGGCCGTCGTCCCCATCCAGGCCGATGACACCGAGCAGACCCTCCACGCGCGCGTCCAGCGTGAGGAGCACCGCCTCCTCCCTGAGGTCGTCCGCCTCATCGCGGAGGGTCGCGTGCGCATCGACGGACGCCGCGTGCTCATCGCCGACCTCCCTACGTCTTGATCGGCTGCCTCGGGTGAATGAGCTTGGCCACCAGGCTCGTCCAACCCGTCTGATGGCTCGCCCCCAACCCCCGCCCGTCCTCTCCGTGGAAGTACTCGTAGAACAACAGGTTGTCGCGGAAGTGGGGGTCGCGCGCCATCTTCGGGTGATCCCTCATCGCGGGCCGCACCCCGTCCTCGCCGCGCTCGAATAGCCCGATCAGCCGCTCGCTCAGCGCGTCCGCCACCTCCAGCAGCGTCGCCTCCTCGCCCGCACCCACCGGGTACTCCACCCGGAACTCGTCCCCGTAGTAATGGTGGAACTTCTGGAGCGACTCGATCAGCAAGTAGTTGATCGGAAACCAGATTGGTCCTCGCCAGTTCGAGTTGCCCCCGAACAGGTGCGTCCGCGACTCCCCTGGCTCGTAGCGCACCTCGTAGCGCTCGCCGTTGGACTCGAACACGTAGGGGTGCTCCAGGTGGTGGCGCGACAGCGCCCGCACGCCGTGCGGCGCCAGGAACTCCTCCGGGTCGAGCATGCGCTTGAGCAGGCACTTCATCCGATGGCCTCGCAGCAACGACAGCAGCCGCCGCTCGCCGCGCCCCGGCTCGTGCCACCGCGACACCAGGCGGCTCAAGTCCGGGCGGTGGTCCAGCACCCACTGCATCCGCTTCGCGAAGTTCGGCAGCCGCTCCAGCAGCTCCGGCTCCAGCGTCTCGACCGCGAACAGCGGGATCAGCCCCACGATCGACCGCAGCTTGAGCGGGATCTGGTGCCCGTCCGGCAACGTCAGCACGTCGTAGTAGAACGCGTCGTCCGGATCCCAGAGGCCAAAGCCGCAGGTCGTGTTGTAGCGGGTCATCGCCCGGGCGATGTGCAGGAAGTGCTCGAAGAACTTGTTGGCGATCTCCTCGTAGACCCGGTCATGCAGCGCCAGCTCCAGCGCCATGCGCATCAGGTTGAGGCTGTACATCGCCATCCAGCTCGTCCCGTCCGACTGGTCGATGTGACCCCCCGTCGGCAGATCCTTGCTGCGGTCGAACACCCCGATGTTGTCCAGCCCCAGGAACCCCCCCTGGAAGATGTTGTTGTCGTTGGCGTCCTTGCGGTTGACCCACCAGGTGAAGTTGAGCATCAGCTTGTGGAACACCGCCTCCAAAAACTCCAGGTCGCCCTGGTCGCCGCGCTGCTTGCGGTCGATCTGGAACACCCGCCAGCTCGCCCAGGCATGCACCGGCGGGTTGACGTCGTCGAACGCCCACTCGTACGCCGGCAGCTGCCCGTTGGGGTGCATGTACCACTCGCGCGTCAACAGCGTGAGCTGCTGCTTGGCGAACGTCGCGTCGATCAGCGCCAACGGCACGCAGTGGAACGCCAGATCCCACGCCGCGTACCATGGGTACTCCCACTTGTCTGGCATCGAGATGACGTCGTCGTTGTAGAGGTGGTCCCAGTCGCTGTTGCGCCCGTCGAGCCGCTCCTGCGGCGGCTGCGGCTGCCCGGGGTCGCCAACCAGCCAGGTGTGGATGTCGTAGAAGTAATACTGCTTCGTCCACACCATCCCCGCCAGCGCCTGCCGCTGGATCATGCGCCGGTCCGGGTCGGTGATCTCGCGCTGGAGGTGCTCATAGAAGGCGTCCGCCTCCTCCACGCACCCACGCAGCGTCGCGTCGAAGTCGGCGAAGGCGTCGCGCGTCGTCTCCGCGCGGAGCCGGTAGCGGCGCACCACCTGGCCCCCCGCCGGGACGGCGTGCCGCGTGTAGAGGCCGACCTTGGTCCCCTCCTCGGTGGCGACCGCGTTGTGGTCGCCGCGGACGACGTAGTCGTGGAAGGCGTCCTTGAAGGGCCCATCGGCCTCCATCCCGTACAGCGCCGCCACGTTGGTGTCGTTCTCGCAGAACAGCACCCGCGCCTCGTCCGCCACGTAGAGGTGGAGCGTCCCCAGGGTCTCGTGCTCCAGGTCGATCCGGTCATCGTTGGTCCGCGTCATGACCGGGCGGGCGCTCCTGTCCCCCCATGACCAGGTGTTGCGGAACCACAGCTGCGGGAGCAGGTGCAGCGCGGCCTCCTCAGGGCCACGGTTCACCGCGGTGACCTGGACCAGGAGGTCGTCCACCCCGCCGCGGGCGTACTCGACGGTGACGTCGAAGTAGCGGTCCTCGGCGAAGATCCCGGTGTCGAGCAGCTCGTACTCCGGGTCGTGGATCCCGCGCTGTCCGTTGACCTCGCGCAGCTCCTCGTAGGGGAACGCCGCCTGCGGGTACTTGTAGAGCATCTTCAGGTAGCTGTGCGACGGCGTCGCGTCCAGGTGGTAATACAGCTCCTTGACGTCCTCGCCGTGGTTGCCCTGGCTGTTGGTCAGCCCGAACAGGCGCTCCTTGAGGAGCGCGTCCTGCCCGTTCCACAGCGCCAGCCCCATGCACAGCCGCTGGTGGTTGTCGGACCACCCCGCGAGCCCGTCCTCGCCCCATCGGTAGGCGCGCTGGTGGGCGATCTCGAAGGGGAAGTGCTCCCAGGCGGTCCCGTGCGCGCTGTAGTCCTCGCGGACGGTGCCCCACTGGCGGTCGCTCAGGTAGGGGCCCCACCGCTTCCAGTGGGCCTCGTAGGCGTCCGAGGCGGCCAGGCGGCGGTGCTCGGCGGTCGGCGGCGGTCGGGTCGGTTGAGAGGGGGGTGGTGGATCGATCATGGCTCGGCCTGCCCTGGTGCGTCGGTGTCAGCGGGACACATTCGGTATGCACCTGAGCGGCAAGCGAATGCAAGGAGGGCTCAGAGGCAGAGCAGGTAGGCGACCAGGTCGTCCTTCTCCTGGGCGGTGAGCTGAAGGCTGAAGACGAGGTTGAAGAACTCCACCGTGTCGTCGAGGGTCATCAGGCGCCCGTCGTGGAGGTAGGGCGGCGAGTCCTTGATGCCGCGCAGCCCGAAGGTCTTGATCGCCCCCTCGGGGCGGCCGACGTAGAAGCGCTCCACCTGGAGGTCGTGCATCTGGTTGTCGGTGAACCCGGGGCCGTAATGGCAGCTCGCGCAGTTGGCCTTGCCGTGGAACAGCTCCTCGCCGCGCACCTCGGCGGGCGTCGCCTTGCTGCGGATGAGGCGCATGTCCGGGCCGAGCTTCGGGGCGGGCGGGTAGTCGATGATCGACTGGAAGTCACCCATCCGTGAGTTGACCGACGCCTGCACGCCGCGCGGCCCGATCGCCTGCGCCATCCCCGGGTCGCCGTCGAAGTACTCCTCGACCTCGGCGAAGTGATCCAGCCCCCGGATCGCCCGCTTCGAGGAGAGCGTCAGGTTGTTGAACATGCCCCGCAGCGTCGGGGTGTCGGTCCGCAGACGCTTGAGGTTGGGGCGCGCGTCTGGTCCCAGCGCGATCGCGCCGTTGGTGTGCCCGTTGGTGTGACAGCTCATGCAGGAGACCCCCGCGTTGGGCTCGCGCGTCACCCGGTGGTGGGTCTGGTTGAACCACGTCGTCGGCGTGGGGCGCAGCAGCTCCTTGACCCCCTCCATCTGCTCCGGGGTCAGCAGCCCGTTGAAGATCTCGTAGTAGTTGCCGATCGTGATCTCCCGACCGCGCGAGACGTCGCCCAGCTCCTTGTGGGTCGTCAGGAACAGCGGCGGGGGGAACTCCGGCAGGTAGGCCGTGGGGATGTCAAAGTCCACGTCCACGCGCGCATGCTCCGGGTGCGCCTTGACCCACTCGTCCGGAAACAGCATGTGCCCGATCGATTGCAGCGGGTGCGCCAGCGGCTTGTAGGGGAACAGATCCCGCGCCCGGATCGCGTCGGCGTCCAGCGCCGCCAGCGCCTCGAACGACTCGACGCCCTTCGCCAGCCGCGCCGTCGGCCCCTGCATGATCGGCTTGCCGCGAGTCATCGTCGCGCCGTCCGCCCTCGCCGCGCCCGACAGGTCGAAGCGTCGGCTCATGTACGCCTCGACCTGCTCCATCAGCTTTGGCTTCTGGGCCTCCAGGTGGGCGATCCACTCGGGGAACGGTCGAGGCAGCTCCATGGAGCAGAACGACGTCTTGCCCTGGCCCCCGTAGCGCCACAGCTCGAAGGTCGTGATCTCGCCCGGCTGGACCTCGGGGAGCGCCTCCAGCCGCGTAAAGTAGTTCGGCCCGAGCCCGTAATCGCGCTCCCGCGTGTCGCGAGAGACCACGCCGGGGGTCTGGAGCAGGTAGGTGCTGTCCGCCTTCTCCTTGTCGTAGCCCTCAACCGCTGGAGCAGGGGGAGGGGTGGGCGCCGTGGCGGGCGCCTCCGGCGCGGAAGGGGGAGGGGGCGGCGAGTCGGGCTCGGTGTCGGTCGGGATGAAGCCGCGGGTGACAAAGCCTGCGACAAACAGGGCTCCCAACAGCAACGGGTAGAGCCACCTCTGGGTCTGGGGGTCGTGCACCATATCGCGTCCTTCGCCTGTGAGGCGTTGAGTATCGTGCACACCACTATAGGGGTCGGCGAACCCCGGAGCAAACGCGCTCAGTAACCGATCTCGAAGGAGAGGGTGAACTGCTGCCAGGTCGAGTCGATGGGGTGCTCGGAGCCGACGTCGTTGAACTCGGGGGTCATGCCGTTGATCAGCGGGTAGCTGTAGCCGACCTCGACGAGCCAGAAGCCGCTGTAGCCCTCGTCCCAGGAGAAGTAGCCGACCGTCGGGGAGACGCCGAGGAGCCCGCCGCTGGAGTCGGGGAGGCTGGCGCGCAGGAGGTTGAGGCCGAGCGAGCCGGTCAGGCCGCCCGGGGTGACCGTGCGGGCGCGGATCTCGGCGTTGATCTGGAGGCCGAGGTGGGGTTCGCCCTCGGCGCTCAGGTCGTTGCTGAGGAGGCGGTCGTTGGCGAACCACAGCGCCCCCATCCCCACGCGTCCTTCAAAGAGGACGCGGTTCGTGACCACGTGGAGCAGGCCGATGTAGAGCGGCCCGATCCCGACGCCGTGGTCGGTGAAGTCCCCCACCGGCTCCGCGACGCCGCCGTTGCCGTCCAGCGCGCTGATGGAGCCCGTGCCCAGCCAGTAGCTGGACTGGAACCCGAGCACGAAGAACTGACGACCGACCGGGGTGCGGATGATGATGGTCGGAGGGGAGCGGCGCGGAGGGGCCTCGTAGGTGGACCCGGCGGCGAGTGGGGTGACGGGGGCGCTCGTCGCCGCGTGTGGGGTGATCGTCGCGGCGCTCGGTGTGGGCATGAGGAGCGGCGTCGCCGTCAGGTTGCCGACGAGCAGCAGGAGCTGGAGGGTGAAGGGATCCATGGTGGGTTACATCGACAGGAAGACGTAGCTCAGCCCGGAGAGGAGGAAGTCGAGGACGACCACCGTGAGCGAGCAGTTGACCACGGACTGGGTCGTCGCCCACCCGACGCCCGCGGAGCCGCCGTGGGTCGCGAGGCCCGTGTGACCGGCGACGATGGGGATCGCCATGCCGTAGGCGAGCGCCTTGGACATGCAGATCATCAGGTCCGCGTAGGTGACGAAGCTGAAGTTGACGAACGTCCTCGGGTTGACGTTGAAGCCGTACAGCGCGGTGAACATCCCGGCGATGAAGCAGACCACGATGGCGATCGCGACCAGCGCGATCATCATCGCCGTGCCCGCGATGAAGCGCGGCACGATCAGGTACTGCACCGGCGGGGCGGCGTTCATCCGCATCGCGTCCACCTGCTCGGTGACCACCATCGAGCCGATCTCCGCGGCGATCCCGGTGCCGACCCGGGTCGCGATCATCAGCGCCGTGATGGTCGGCGCGAACTCGCGCAGCAGCACCTGGAGGAACAGCCCGCCCAGCGGCCTCAGGTCGCCCGTGATCCGCTGCGCCTGGAAGCCTGCCTGGAACACCAGGATCATCCCCAGGAAGCCCAGGGTGAACATGATGAAGATCACCGACCGGTTGCCGATCTCGTGGCACTGCTGCACCACCTCGCCCCACCGGATCTTGCCCTGGAGGATGAAGATGAGGGTGCGGCGGAACACGTCCGCGAAGCCGCGCAGCGTCTGCCCGATGTAGACGATCGGGTCGCCGACGCCGAACAGGAGCCCCTCGACGAGGGCGCGCGCTCCTCCGGTGGAGGGCTCCTCGTCAGCGTCGGTCGGGGTTGTGGGCTCGCTGCTGGCCACGGCGCTCACTTCATCAGGTAGGTCAGGAAGTAATCGAGCACGAAGATCGCGATGGCGCTGGCGACGACCGAGTTGTTCACCGCTCGCCCCACGCCGACCGCGCCGCCACGCACGGTCATGCCAAAGTGGCACGAGATGACCGCGATGGCAAACCCGAACGCCAGCGCCTTGATCAGCCCGGACGAGAAGTCGACGAGCGTCACGTAGGTCACCAGCGACCAGTAGAACAGCTCCATGTCCACGCCGAGCAGGTACTGGCTCGTGATCGCCCCGCCGATGACCGCCGTCAGATCGCCGATGATCACCAGCAGGAACAGCATCAGGATCATGGCGATGAAGCGCGGCACGACCAGGTAGTTCACCGGGTTGATCGCCAGCGCCCGCAGCGCGTCGATCTGCTCGGTGACCATCATCGTGCCCAGCTCGGCGGTGTTGTTGGCGCCGACGCGCCCCGAGAACATCAGCCCGATCATGATGGGGCCGACCTCGCGGAACACCGAGAACCCGGCGCCCCAGCCGAGCAGCCCGTAGGCGCCGTACTGCTCGATGTACAGGCCCGCCTGGATCACCATGATCGCGCCGGTGAACATCGCCGTCACGACGACGATCGGGAACGACTTCACCCCGACCCGGTACAGGTTCGTCCAGGTCTCGGGGCCGTCGAGCTTCGGGGGGAGCATCGCCCGGACGATCCTGGCGAACATGACGAAGATGCCGCCGACGTCGAACGCCATGGACATGAACCAGGCGCCGAACAGCTCCAGGCCGCGGTTGACCGCCTTAATCATCGCTGACCCCCTCCCAGAACTGGCGCACGAGCTTGATCTCGCAGTCCTCGATCGCGTCGCGCGAGCCGTGGAAGATCAGCCGCCCGCGCTCCATCATGGCGAAGGCGTCGCAGATGTCCTTGAGCCCCTCGATGTCGTGCGTGATGGTGATCGCCGTGGTGCCGCCGCGCTGCTGCATGCGCCGCAGGTGGATGAAGATCTTGGAGCTGGTCACCGGGTCGAGGCCCGCGGTGGGGTCGTCGTAGAACAGGATGGGGGGCTCGGTGATCACGGCGCGGCAGAAGCTGACGCGCTTCTTCATGCCGCCGGACAGCTCGTTGGCGTACTGGTGGCCGATGCCGGGCAGCCCGACCAGCTCCAGCTGCTCCTTGACGCGCTTCTGGATCGCGTCCTCCTCGAACCCCCCGGCCTGGCGCAGCGGGAAGGCGATGTTCTCGCTGACGTTCATGAAGTCGAACAGCGCGTAGTTCTGAAACAGCATCCCGATCTTGAAGCGGAGCGCCGCCAGATCCGTGATCGACAGCGCCTGGATGTCGTGCCCGTCTACGAACACGCGCCCCCGGTCGGGCTCCACCAGGCCCGCCACGATCTTGAGCAGCAGGCTCTTGCCCGAGCCGCCCGGGCCGATCAGCCCGAGGTTGCTCCCGGCGGGGACCTCCAGGTTGATGTCCCGCAGCACAGGCTCACCAAAGTAGAACTTCGTCACCCCCTCGACGCGGATCATCGCCTCGCCGGGGCGCAGCTTGCTCTCCAAGACCATCAGTCGGCGGCCTCCCGTCTCAGCGAGCGCGGCGAGGCGCCCTGGTTGAGCGCGGCGACGATCGTCTCGCAGTCATCGACCCAGCGCGACTCGGGCTCGACCTCGGTCAGCTCGGCGCAGCCGTCGCGGGCGCCGTCGCCATCCTCGCGGGCGAGGCGGCTCTGGATGATGTTCCAGCGGGCGTCGTCGCGGAGGATGCTCTCGGGGAACTCGTCGAGGAAGCGCCAGAACTCGCGCTCGGCCTCCTCGTGGGAGTTGAGGGCGTCCAGGAGGATGATCCCGCGCTGGAAGCGGGCGTCGTCGACGTACTCGGAGTCGTAGGAGCCGACGATCCAGGACTCCTCGCGGTTCTCGGTGATGAAGCGCAGGATGAGCAGCGCGTCGTCGAACCGCTGCTGGGCGCGGTAGAGGTCGGCCAGCTCCCACTGGGCGTCGTCCACGAGGCCGCTGGTCGGGTGGTCGTCGATGACGCGGCGGAAGGCCTTCTCGGCGCCATCCTCGGAGCCCAGCGCCCGCAGGCGCTGCCCGTAGCGGTACATGAGGTTGTCGTCGATGGGGGTGTCGTGCAGCCTGGGGTAGAGGCGCTCGATGAACTTGAGCGCCTCGCGCGGGACCCCCTCGCGATCGTAGTGGCTGAGGATCTCGCGCAGCGCCTTGCCCGCGGCGATGGTGTCGGGCATGGCGGTCATGACCCGCTCCCAGACCTCCAGGCCGTCCTCGCGGCGCCCGAGCGGCTCGTAGAAGATGTAGCCGACGCGGTACATCGCCTTGGCGGCGATCTCGTCGCGCTGCTCGTTGCCCCACAGCTCCTGGTAGCCGAGGACGGCGGCGCGGTAGTCGCCCTCCCGCTCGCTGAGCCAGGCCAGCCGGTACTGGACGTAGCGCAGCTCGGCCTCTCGGGCGGGCTCGGCCATGTCGCCGGTGCTCAGGTGGACGTACGCCTCCCGCGCCGCGCGGTAGTCCTCGTGGTCGGCGAGCCGATCCGCCGCGAGCAGCGCCCGCTCCCAACGGTAGCGAGCCTCGTCTCGGCCGCACCCGCTGGCGACCAGCAGCGCCAGCGCGCTCATCAGGAGCAGTCGCCTCATGTGCCCCACCCCTCGATCCGGGCCAGGTCCTCGGCGTCGTGATCGCCTGGCTCGGTCGGGCGGACCGAGACGACCCGCACGTCCATGTACAGCGTCTCGCCCGCCAGCGGGTGGTTGCCGTCCAGCACGACCTTGTCCCGGTGCACCTCGGACACGTACCACAGCTGCGACGACAGGCCGCTGTCCTTGAACTCCAGCGCGAACGGCATCCCCCGGTGCAGGCGGAGCGTGCTCGGGAAGACGTCCCGCGGGACCTCGCGGGTCATGTCCGGGGCGCGCTCGCCGTAGCCCTGCTGCGGGGGGATGATGAGCTGGAGGGTGTCCCCCTCGACGTGACCGACGAGGGCCGCCTCCAGGCCGGGGAGGACCGCGCCGGTGCCGTGGGCGTAGGTGAGCGGCTGCCCGAGCGATGCGGTGTCGAGCACGTGCCCGTCGCTGTTCTTGAGCGTGTAGCTGATCGCTACGACAGTGTCATCGCCAATCGCCAGGTCCGACATGGGGTCCACGGCCTCCGTCTCGGTTGCCTCTCTCCGTGGGGTGATGCTGTGGGGAGGCGTGTTGAGCGTGGTACCACAGCCCGCGTCAAGCGCCAAGGGGCGGCTCACCGAGCAGCCCGCGCGCGTCCTTCAGCGCCGCGCGCACCTCTTTGCGGCGGATCTCGGGCTCAACGGCGTCGAGGAGCGCCTTGCCCTCCTCGGCGCGGCCGCTGTCGATCATCGCGGCGGCGCGGGCGATCCGCAGCATCCGGCTCAGCGAGGCGCTGCGTGGGGTGGTGTGTTCGGAGTCGAGCAGGGCGAGCGCCGCGGTCGCCGCGCCGCGGCGGCGGTGGGCCTCGGCGGCGACGTAGCGGTTGATGGCCGCCTCGTCGCGGCCCACCGTCAGCGTCACCGTCGAGCGGGGCTGGCAGTAGCGCAGCGCCTCATCGAGCTGGCCGCGCGAGAGCATCATCAGCCCCGCCCGGTACCGCAACAACACCGCGGTGACCATCAACAGCGAGGTGATCAGCACCAGGACCATGCCGTAGTCGATCATCAGCTGCTGCATCATGAAGCCGCGGTAGGCCATCACGAACAGCAGCGCCAGCGTCATGACGACCCCGAACGCGATCCAGGTGAGCGCTATCGTCACGACCCGGAGCGACATCACCAGCGCCCCTGGGCGCTCACCCCGGCGCCCCCTTCAAACACGGTGGGGCCAAGCTCCAGGTCGTGCAGCACGAGGTTGTCGTCGTAGACGTCGTCCGGCGGGGCCTGCTCCGTGTCGGAGTCGAGCAGCACGATCAGCCCGCCGGTGACCACGGTGGCGAGCCCGAGCGCGTAGAAGATGTCCGCCGTCAGCGCGTAGGACTGGGCGTTGTCCCGGTAGGTGGCGCGCCCGAACTCGGAGCGGTTGTCGGCGTAGTTGTTGGCCTCGCTCTGGGCGAGGACGCCGAACACGCCGCCGACCCCGAGGACGGCGACCCCGGCGCCCATGGTGACGATCCCCCAGGAGGTCTGGCTGAGCAGCGAGGTGTCCTCCTGGTCGATGACGGTCGCCGTCGGGTTGGCGGCGGCGACCTGGGTCGTCTCGCCGCTCGCGATGTTCACGCGCGTGTCCCAGGTGGGGTAGTCGGCCCCCTCCACCGAGATGGAGTGCTCCCCGGGGGTCAGCTCCAGGCGGCCCATGGGCGTCGTCGCCAGCGGCTCGCCGTCGATGAACACCATCAGCCCTCGCCGAGGGGCGCGCAGCTCCAGATAGCCGGGGTCAACGCGGGTGTCAGCGAGCGCCTCGGGCTGCATCTCGACGTTGATGATGTAGGTCTTGCCGGGGATGACGTTCAGGATCCGCTCCTCGTGGGCGAAGCCGCGGCGGGTGATCTTCACCCGGTGCTCGCCGCGCGACAGCTTGTGGTTCTCGATCGGGGCGACGCCCACCCAGACGTCGTCGATGCTGACCTCGGAGCCCGGCGGCTCGGTGCGGACGGTCATCAGCCCGATGGGGTCCCACTCGGCGGTCTCCAGGCGGGTGATGTCGACGCCCTGCTCCTTGAGGAAGGCGCCGATCTCGTCGATCTTGTGTTGCAGCTCCTCGCGGACGGCGCGCGAGGGGCGCTGCTGGAGCGCGAGCCGGTAGTACTGGAGGGCGTTGATCAGCTCCCCGCCCTCCTCGTAGCTGCGGGCCACGTTGTACATGATGACCGGGTGGGGATCGAGCTGGAACGCCTCCAGGAACAGCGCGGCGGCCTCCTGGTGCTGCCCGGCCTTGAACTTCTTCTGGCCCTCAACCACGATCGAGCGGGCGCGCTCGCGGTCGCTCTGGGCGAACGCGGCGTCGGGCGTGGCGAAGGAGAGGCCAAGGGCGAGGAGCCCTGCGGCGGCGATGAGGCGCCAGAGGCGCGTTCGGGGGCGAGTGTTCATCGGCAGGGCAGGGTGGGTCATGGCCTCGTGGGGGTGAATCAGCGCTTGAGCATGCCCGCGCCCATCGAGACGACCAGGCCGACGGTCGCCCCAGGGGGTCCGGCGATGGCGCTGCCCGCGACGGGTGCGGCGAGGCTGACGCCAGTCAGCGCGCAGTTGATGTAGAAGTCGTCCTGGGACAGCTCGCCGGTGTTGTAGCGCTTGATGTCGCGGTGCATCACCTTGAAGGTGTCGACGGCGGTGAGGGCGTAGGCGGCGCGCCCGGCGAGCCGCTTGGAGACCCCGTGGATGGCGCGGGCGATGACCTGCTCGCGGGCCGCGTCGGCGGTCCGCCAGGCGATGACCCGGGCGGCGGTGTCGAGGGCGACGATGTGGATGCTGCGGCGCCAGGCGGCGGACGCCGACCGGGTGCTGGCGCGGCTGACGCGGCGGAACGCGCCCCAGACCTTGCGCCCGGTGATCGGCTGGCCGCGGAGCGCGTCGCGGTACATGATGATCGCCTCGCGCCCGATCTGGAGGCCCGCGCGGATCCGCCCGATCTTCTGCGCGGTCTGCTGCGCCTTCGCGAGCACCTCCTGGAGATCGGGGATCTCGGGGGGCGGCTCGCTGGGCGCGGCGACCTCGTTGATACGAGCGCGGACCACATCAAGAACGCCCTGGGCCCGCTCGCGCAGGCGCGGGGCGTCGGTGAATGTGCGGTTCCAGTCGCTCAGGTTGCGGGCCGCCCGGTCGGGGGCCGCGCCCTGCTCCTGACGCATCGCCTCGGCCATCCGGGCGAAGGTGTTGTTCAGATCGGAGTGCTGCATGTTCAATCTCCTTCTCAACCTGCTCCTCAGTTAACAAGAAGCAGCGAAGGGGCGCAACTCATTCCTGCCGCCTTCTTGAGCGTCCCTGTCGCGAGGCGTCCTTGAACCCTTGGGGGTGAACCCTTACACTGGGTGGTGGTCCATGTAAGTCACGCTGCTGGCGTATGGAAGACCGGAGCGTGTGAAGAGCGGGCTTGAGACCGTGACAGACCTCCACCAGGACATCGAGAGCGAATACAAGGGCGAGACCGCGCCCCGGAGTCGGTGGGCTGTAATCGCGCTGACCATGCTCCACCCGCCGCTCGGCTACCTCTACGTCGGGAAGGGGCGCGCGGCCGCCATCTCGGCGGCGTTCTTCCTGATCTACCTGGCGATCTTCATCGGCGCCTGGTCCCTGCTCAAGTTCTTCCCCTTCTGGCCCGGCCTGGTGTTCATCGCCGGTTGGGAGCTGATGGCGGTCATGTGCCTGGTCGGCCTCCTGCGGGACGTCGAGCTGCAGCAGGGCCGCGAGTACCTGCTGCGCGGCTTCAACCACCCGGTGGTCTACACGCTGGTGTTCCTGCTCGCCGCCTTCGTGCCCGTCTACGGCGCCTACCACCTGTCCACCCAGGCGCTCTGGGGGATCGTCCAGGTCAACGACGACTCGATGTACCCGGCGCTGGAGTCGGGCGACGTGCTCCTGGTCGACCGCGCCGCCTTCTGGAGCCGCGCCCCCGCGCGCGGCGAGATGGTCGTGCTGCGCGTCGATGACGAAGGGGCGGAGCGCAACCACGTGCGCCTCGGGCGGATCATCGCCCAGGAGGGCGACGAGGTCCTGTTCGAGGGGACGGCGGTCTGGGTCAACGGCGAGCCGCTCCAGCAGTGGGTCTACATGAACGACGCCGACGTCGCGGGCACGCCGGTCTACATCGAGCGCAACGCCGGGCGCTCCTACCTCATCGCCGGGCAGGCGACCCCGCCGCCCGACGCGAGCGTCGAGCCGATCCGGGTCAAGGAGTCGCAGCTGCTCATCATCGGCGACAACCGCGGCCACGCCATGAGCGAGCGCCTGTTCTGGACCGCGGAGCGCGCCCAGGTGCTTGGCAAGCCCATCTATCTGCTGTACAGCAACGTCCCCAGGGGGGAGGACGGCGGCACGGCCGTGCGCTTTGAGCGCAGCGGCCTGAAGATCCGCTGACGCCCCCTTCAGCTCGCCCGGAGGGGCGCTCGATGGGCGGCGCGCCGCTGTCTCGGGCCCGCCTCCCTTCGACACCTTGAGGTCACGCCTCACCACCGAGACGATCGATAGCGCCTGCGCATGAGTGATCCCTCCAATCAGCCCAAGGGTCGGTATCTTGTCTCCTGGCCCCGGATGAAGCGGCTCGCGGCGCTGTTCTGGATGTTCCGGTGGAACTTCCTCATCGGCGCCGTCTTCCTGGTCGCCACCAACGTCCTCGCGCTTCAGATCCCGTCGCTGATCGGCGGCACCATCCAGCACCTGCGCGACGCGGAGTCCGCCGGGGCCGCCGCCAACTTCGATCTCATCCAGGGCAACGTCCTGTGGATCGTGCTCCTCGCGGTCGGCGCCGCCGGTGCGCGGATCCTGAGCCGCATCTTCGTCTTCAACGGGGGGCGCCAGGTCGAGTACGTGCTCCGAAACCAGATCTTCGCCCACCTGACCCGCCTGGAGACGGCCTTCTACGAGCGCTCGGCGACCGGCGATCTGGTCAGCCGGACCATCAACGACGTCAACTACGTCCGGGTCCTCTTCGGGCTGGGCTCGCTGCACATCGTCAACACCGCGGTCGCCTACCTGATCATCCTGACGCTCATGATGCAGGTGAGCCCGAAGCTGACGCTCTGGTCGCTCGCCCCCTACCCGCTGTTCCTGATCGTCATGCGCCTGTTCGCGCGGGCGCTCTACACGCGGACCCAGCGGGTTCAGGCGCAGCTGAGCGACATCAGCAGCCAGGCGCAGGAGAACCTCTCGGGCATGTCGGTGGTCAAGGCGTTCGCCATCCAGCCGGAGGCCAGCGCCCAGTTCCGCGAGGCCAGCGACGCCTACCTGGACGCGAACATGTCCCTGGCCCTCGTCCGCGGCGCGATGCTCCCCTACATGGGCTCCATCGGCGCGATCGGCACGCTGATCGTGCTCGGCTTCGGCGGCTCGTTGGTGGTCGAGGCGGAGATCACCCTGGGCGAGTTCGTGGAGTTCTCGGCCTACATCGTCCGGCTCGCGTGGCCGACCATGGCGCTCGGGTGGGTGATCGCGCTGTGGCAGCGCGGGATGGCGGGCTTCGATCGCTTGTGCCACGTCCTCGACACCGAGCCCTCCGTCGCCGACCCTCCCCTGGGGCGAGCCCGCGCGCTGGAGCTGGACGGCCCTGGGCCGCGCGGTGAGATCGCCTTCGAGGACGTCTCGCTGACGTACGAGGACGGGACGGTCGCGCTCGACCGCGTCAACCTCACGATCGCCGCCGGGAGCACCGTGGCGATCGTCGGCCGCACCGGCGCCGGAAAGAGCTCCCTCGTGCAGCTGGTCCCTCGCCTGCGCGACCCCAGCGAGGGGACGGTCCGGGTCGATGGCGTCCCGATCCAGGAGCTGACCCTGGACACGCTGCGCGGCGCCATCGGTTACGCGCCCCAGACGCCGTTCCTGTTCTCGACCACCATCGAGGAGAACATCCGCTTCGGGCTGCTCGCCCGCGAAGCGAGCGCGGCCACGCGCGGCGAGCAGCGAGCGGGTGAGGGGCTGTCGTTGGAGGACGCCGTGCGGATCGCGGGGCTGACCGACGACATCCCCGCCTTCCCGCAGGGGCTGGAGACGATGGTCGGCGAGCGCGGGATCACGCTGTCGGGCGGGCAGAAGCAGCGGGTCACCATCGCGCGCGCGCTCCTCCTCGACCCCACCATCCTGATCCTCGACGACAGCCTGGCCAGCGTCGACACCCGCACCGAGCGGCGTATCCTCGATGAGCTGTCGCGGATCATGCGCGGGCGGACCAGCATCCTGGTCACCCACCGGTTCAACGCGCTGGAGCTGGTGGACGAGGTGATCGTGCTCGAAGACGGGCGCGTGGTCGAGCGCGGGCCGCACCGCGAGCTGATCGGGGAGGGCGGCGTCTACGCTGAGATGGTCGAGCGCCAACGCCTGGAGGAGGAGCTGAACCAGTCATGAGCGACGACGCCAGACAGGACCAGCAGCCCGACGCCAAGGGCGACGACGCGGCGCGCGAGGACAAACGGGCCAGCTTCCATGAGGAGAAGCGGCTGGGTAAGGTCGTCGATCGCGACCTGGTGCGGCGCCTGGCGGGGTACGTCCGGCCCTACCTGTGGCTGTTCATCGGGTGCCTGGTGCTGCTCCCGATGGCCAGCGCGATGACGCTGTTCCAGCCTCACCTGCTCCAGCTCGCGATCGACGACCACCTGATCCCCAAGCAGCTGGACGGGCTCGGCTGGATCGTTGGGGCGTTCGCGGTGACCCTGGTGTTGGAGTACGGGCTGCGCTTCGCGCAGTTCTACCTGATGCAGCTCGCCGGTCAGCAGGCGCTGCGCGACCTGCGCTGCGACGTCTTCGACCACCTCCAGCGGCTGCGGCTGTCCTTCTTCCACAAGAACCCGGTCGGGCGGCTGATGACGCGGCTCACCACCGACATCGACTCGCTCCAGGAGGCGCTGTCGAGCGGGATGATCACCATCATCGGTGACCTGATCACGCTGTCGGTCATCGTCGTGATCCTGCTGGTCAAGAGCTGGCAGCTGGCGCTGGTGACGTTCGCCGTGGTGCCGATCCTGCTGGGGGCGACCTTCCTGTTTCGCAGCCTCATGCGCAGCGCCTACCGCGAGGCGCGGGTCAAGATCGCGCGGCTGAACGCCAACCTCCAGGAGGCGGTGACCGGGATGGGCATCATCCAGCTCTTCGCCCACGAGGAGCGCTCGCTGCGCGAGTACGACACGATCAACCAGGAGCACCGCGACGCGGCGATCGCCCTGATCCGCTACGACGCGATCCTGTACGCCTTCGTGGAGATGATCAGCAGCATCGCGATCGCCGGGCTGATCTGGTACGGCGCGGGGCAGACGGTGCAGGACGTCGTGACGCTCGGGGTGCTGGTGGCGTTCATCGAGTACGTCGAGAAGTTCTTCGTGCCGATCCGCGACCTGTCCCAGAAGTACACGCTGTTTCAGTCCGCGATGGCCAGCTCCGAGCGGCTCTTTCAGCTCCTGGACACCGACGAGGTGATCGAGGAGGCCCCGGAGGCGCTGCCGATCGAGGCGATCGGGGAGCGGATCGAGTTCCGCGACGTCTGGTTCGCCTACAACGACGACAACTGGATCCTGCGTGGCGTCTCGTTCACCATCGAGCGCGGTCAGAAGGTCGCGCTCGTCGGCCACACGGGGGCGGGCAAGACCACGATCATCTCGCTCCTGACCCGGATGTACGACATCCAGCAGGGCGAGATCCTCATCGACGGGGTGGATGTCCGCCGCTACCGCCTCCACGACCTCCGCAAGCTGTTCGCGGTGGTGCTCCAGGACAGCTTCCTGTTCACCGGGACGATCCGCGACAACATCACGCTGCGGGTGGACTCGGTCACCGACGCCGACGTCGAGCACGCCGCCGAGATCGTCGGCCTCGGGCGCCTGCTGGGGCGCTACGAGGACAGCTACGCGCACCCGGTCAAGGAGCGGGGCAACAACCTGTCGGTGGGCGAGCGCCAGCTCGTGACCTTCACCCGCGCGTTGGCGCACCGCCCCTCGGTGCTGATCCTGGATGAGGCGACGGCCAACGTGGACACCGAGACCGAGGCGCTCATTCAGGAGGCCACCGAGGCGATGATGGCCGAGCAGACCTCCGTCGTGATCGCCCACCGCCTGTCCACGATCCAGAAGGCGGACGCGATCGTCGTCCTCCACAAGGGGCAGGTCGCCGAGGTGGGGAGCCACCAGGAGCTGATCGAGCGCGGCGGGCTCTACCACACGCTGGTCAAGCTCCAGTACACCGCCCCCTGATCCCAGCTTCGCCCCTGTGTCCGCGCTCAGTCGCTCAGGCCGAACCGCTCGGCGTCGATCGCGGCGCGTATGGCGAGGTGGGTGGCGGCGGGCTGACCCTCAAGGGTGGTCGTCTCCTGGGGGGTGAGGAGCGCGCCGAAGCGTGGCGCGCGGGTGATCGCGTCGGGGAGCATGAGCGGGAACCAGTCATGCCCGTTGAACGACAGCGCGATGTGGTTCGGGCCCTGGTGGGTGGCGCGGGCGAGCGCGGTCCAGATCCGGTGTTGGCAGGGGCGTGGGGTGGTCCCGCGGGCGCGGGACAGCTCGGCCAGCTCCTGACGTAGCCAGGGGGGGTCGTAGGCGGGGTCGAGGACGACCCGGAAGTCCCCCAGCGCGCCCGTGGCCACGCGGCTGGAGAGCAGCCCCTCCATGTGCTCCAGCGCGAACGGGCGCGTGGTGGGATCGACGCCGCCCGCCATCGGGCCGAGGCACAGCGCCTCGTTGCGGTCGGCGAGCCCGCTCGCCGCCTTGACGGCGACGCTCCCGATGCGCTGCCCCGGGTGCTTGACCTCCTCCAGCGTGGTGCGCCACACGTCGCTGTCCGCGTCGAGCATCGGGAAGTCGGCCACGGCGCTGAGCAGCTGCGCCTCGTCGTCGAGCAGCGCGCCCTGGATCATCAACACCATCGGGCGCCTGGGGTGGGCGGTGACGATGTGCGGGCTGACCTCGATCGCCAGGAGGGCGCTGGCGCGCTCGCGGGTCATGACGGGGCGCAGCGGGCCGGCTTCGCCCCAGGCGTGGGTGACGCCGCTCAGAAAGGCCTCCTCGTCGATGTAGCCCGCTTCGTCGCGGACGACGACGTAGACGGTCATGGGGGCGTCGGGGAACCGCTCGTTGAGGGTGAGGCGGTCGCCCAGCAGCTCACCGGCGCGTCGCGAGGGGGCCTCCCCATAGAACGGCGGCGCGCCGCGTTGAACGTCCGGGGGCGGCAGCTCCAGCGGCCGTGAGGGCGGCGGCGGCGACGTCGCGCAGGCCGTGGTGAGCGTGGCCGCGAGGATCAGGCGGCGGAGGAGGGTGGTCGAGGCCATGGCGCTCACGCGTCATCCAGGCGTCGCCGGAGCGGCTCGGCGCTCCTGGTGTGCCCGAGGATCTCAAAGTGGTGGATCGCCAGCGCGTACGCCCGCCGGGCGTACTCGGGGTGGCTCGGATGCATCAGGCCACCGGCCAGCCGAGCGGTCTGCGCGATGTCGATGTCGATGGTGCGCGTCACCTCCAGCAAGCGCTCCGCCTCGCCCAGGTGGTCGCTCCACGCGCCAGGGTCGCGCGCGGCGGCGTCGCCAGGGAGCATCAGGACGTAGGCGACCGCGCGCGCCGAGCGGTGGATGGTCTGGTTCAGGTGAGGCAGGAGCTTCTGCACCCGGGTCCGCGCCTCGATGTGGCGGTTGCTCTGGAACAGCAGCAGGTTCAAGGTCAGCTCGACCATCAGCGCCTCGGGGGCGTGGAGCCGCTGGAGCGACTGGATCGCCTCGCTGTAGAACGCGGCGGCCGCCTCGAAGTCGCCCTCGATGCGAAAGATGTGGCCGAGCGCCGCGACGCAGTTGGCGTCCTCTCGCCACTCCTCGGCGCGCTGAAAGCAGGCGCGGGCCTTCTGGTAGAGCTTGCGGGCCTGGCGACCGTCGAGCCGCTGGCGGTACACGTGCCCCAGGCCCGCGAGCGCCTCGCCCCGAATCAGGGCGTCGGTGGTGAGGTGGTCGTGCGCCCGGTTGAACGCCGCGAGCGCCTTCTGGAGTTGGCCGGAGCGCAACATCAGCTCGCCCATCCGCAGCAGCAGCTCGGCGGCGCGCCTGGCCTGGCGCGTGGTGATGAAGTGGTCGAGCGCCGCGGTCTTGAGATCCCAGGCGCGCTCCACCTCGCCGCGCAGCTCGCAGACGAGCGCCTGCGCGAGCTGCGCCTCGGCGATCTCCTCGGTGAGCCCGGCCTCCTGGGCGGCGGTCAGCGCCCGCTCGGCCCACATCTCGGCGGCGTCGGTCTCGCCGTTGTAGCCCAGCGCGACGGCGCGCGCGGTCCAGCCGCGCAGCCGCCTCGGGCCATGCGTCAGGCTGCGCTCGGGCGTGGAGAGCGAGTCCAGCAACGCCAGGCGCGTGTCCAGCAGCTCGATGGCGCGCTCGTAGCCGCCCGCCTCGGTCTCCTCCTGCGCGGCCAGCAGGAGCGCGTCGCTGGCGCCGGTGTAGTCGCTCGCCTCCATGAGGTGCCGCGCGCGGCGCTCGGCGATGCCCGGGTGGTGCGGCGAGTGGAGCGCGGCCAGCATCTCGGCGCAGGCAAGGTGGACCTGCGCCCAACGCCCCGCGCGCCGCGACTCCCCCTCGAAGTATTCGATCACCTGAGCGCGGGTGAAGACCCACGTGTCGTCGCGGCGCTCCATGAGCCGGTGCGCCACCATCACGTCGAGCGCCTGCCACCGTGGCTGGATGTCCATCTGGCGGCACGCCTCGGCGAACTCGTCGCCCGGCACCTCGACCCGCAGCGCCGCGGCGACCTCCAGCGCGATCTGGACGCCCTCCTCGCTGTCGTTGAGGTACCGCTCCAGAAACCCTGTCCAGATCGCGCTGATGTCGTCGGGCAACACGACCGGGGCCTGGCTCAGGAGCGTAAACCCCTCCTCGGTCAGCTTCAGCGCCCCTCGCCCGATCCAGTCCGCGACGAGCTGGATCGCGTACTGCGGGTTGCCGTGCGCCCGCGCGATCACCTCCTGCGCCAGCGGCTCCGACAAGCACAGGAGGCTGTGGACCAGCGCCCGGAAGGGCTCAGGCTCGATCGGGGCGAGCGTCAGGGTGCTCACCTCCGGGCGCGCCTCCAGCCCGGTCAGCACCCGGCGCGTCACGGCCTGGTCCTCCAGCGCGGCGTCGTTCACCGTCAGGACGAGGAGGACCCGGGTCTCCCCGGGGCGTTGGTGCTTGAGCAGGTGCTGGGCGAAGTGCAGGCTGTCCAGCCCCCACTGGGCGTCGTCCAGCCAGATCAGCACGGGGCGCCGGTGGGAGAACTGGGTCACCAGCCGGTTCAGCAGCCCGTAGCGCACGTCGGGCTGAAGGCTGCGGGTGGTGCTGCGGGTGTTGGACAGCTCCGGGTCGGGCTTGCCCTGGTGGCGGAGCATCATCTGGAGCCGCGTCCAGGCGAAGGGATCTTCGATCCCGTGGGCGCGGAGCTGCTGCTCCAGGCGCTTGAGCATCTTGCGCTGCGGCAGCCCGGTGCAGCGCAGGTGGTCGCTGAGCATCCGCGCCAGGCCGTGCTGGATGGTGTCGTAGGCGGCGTGGCGCGCCTGCATCGGGGTCGCCGCGCCGACCTCGTGGGCGCGCTCCCCCAGCCACCTCGCCAGGCGGCTCGCGCCCTGCCCGGGTTGGGCGCGGATCACGCAGGCGCGGGCGTGAGGCCGCTGGTGAACCTGGCGCAGCGCCTCCCACAGCGCCTCCCGCTCCCGGTGGCGGCCCACCATCGGGATCTCGCGAAGCCCGAACAGCTCCTGGCCAATCCCGCCGAGCCGCCGCAGCAGGCGCTTGGACGAGGCGTCCGGCTGCTCGGCGAACGCCTCGGCCTCGACGCGCCAGCTCCCCATCGGCGGGAGCGTGATCGGCGGCAGGTCGCGGTCCTCGGCGAGCACCCCCCCGAGCGGCCTCGACACCTGAGGGAGGGTCTCCAGGTAGGAGCGCATCGGGGCTGGCGCGGTGGTCCCGACCCCGGCGCGGCGCATCCCCACCTCCTCCAGCGCCCACGCCGCGTCCACCGCCCGTTGGAACCTCGCCTCCGGCGACTTCGCCGTCATACGCCGGATCCAGCCCTCCAACTCGTGAGGCACCTCGAAGCCAGGGCGCAGCGCGGGCAGCTCGCGCTGCATGTGGCTCAACCCCAGCTCGTGGAAGGAGCGCTCCGTGAAGGGCAGCGCCCGGCAGACGATCTGCCAGGTCATGATCCCCAGGCTGTAGAGGTCGGTCCAGGGGCCGTAGTCGCGCCACGCCCCCTGGAACTGCTCCGGCGCCATGTAGCTCGGGGTCCCGGTCGGCATCTCGCGGGTCAGCGAGGTCATGATGTCCTCGCCGCTCGGCGACGGCCCCGTCATGCTCTGCGCGATGCCGAAGTCAGCCAGCTTGAGCCCCGGCCTCAGATCGCGCTCGCCGCAGACGAGGATGTTGCCGGGCTTGAGGTCCCGGTGCAGGACGCCGCGGGCGTGCGCGTGGGCGAGCGCGTCGAGGATCGCCAGCAGCGCGTGGCGCAGCTCGCCCCACGTCTGCGGCAGGTTCCGAACCAGCGACCCGCCGCTGGCGAACTCCATCGCGAGGTACGGGTTGCCTGGTCGTAGCACGCCGTGGGGCGTCGGCGGCAGCGGCCCCGGCAGCACCCCATAGTCGAAGACGGCGATGATGTTCGGGTGGTTCAGGCGCGCGATGGACTGAAGCTCGCGCCGAAACGACGCCTGGTAGAGGTCGCGGTCCCCCTCCGGCAGGTGGATCACCTTGATGGCCACGGGGGTCTGATCCAGGGTGTGGACCCCGGCCCACACCTCCCCCATGCTCCCACTTCGAATGGCGGTATGGAGGGCGAAACGCCCGATGTCTATGCTCATCACCGCACCTGCGCGCTGCACCTACGTCGTCCCATCACGTTAGGGCAGATCTCGGGGGAGGGCAACTTGGGGGCGTCGCGGGGGCAGGGCGCGGCGGGGTTGGCTCGGGCGAGCCTCAGAAGCTGATGGGCACGATGCCGATCGTGAACTTCACCACGGAGGTCTTCTCCTCGCTCTTGGGGAAGGTCCACTTCTTGATCTTGTCGGTCATGCACTTCTGCACGCCCTTGTCCTCGATGGTGGAGTTGCGCACGATGGAGGCGATGATCTTGCCCGTGCTCCCGCTGACGGTGAACTGCACGTCCATCTCACCGGCCAGCTCGGGGTTCTCCTTGAGGGCCGGGATGTAGCACTCGCGCAGCGCGTAGCGCTGGCCGGTGACCTTGCGCTTGGCGACGTCGAGGTCGAGGTCGCCCTCGGCCACCTGCACCGAGCCGATCAGCACCCAGGGGTAGGGCGCCTTGGTCTTCTTCTCCTCGTCGTCCCCCTCCTCCTTGGCCGCGGTGGGCTCGGGGCAGTCGCACTCGCAGGGGCACTGCTCCTCGCAGTTGACCTCTTGCGGCTCGGGGTCTGCGGCGGGCGGCGGCGTGCACGCCATGGCGGCGGCGCAGGTCAGCGCCGCCAGGGTCCACGTCCACCGGAACGGCCCGCGTTGCTGGGAACTCGGCATCTCATCACCTCCTGAAAAGAAGAAGCACCTTCTGGATCACTCACCGCACCGGTATACACGAACATCGCGGGGGGCGGCAAGAAACCGGCCCCACGGCGCGGGCGACCCCAACTCGCCAGCTATCTTTTGTGTGGTCGGCCTTGATGTGGGTACACTGGCCCCGGAGACGGACCGTGAGGCGATCATGAGGACCCTGGGGCTGGACATTGGAACAAGACGGATCGGCGTCGCGTTGAGCGATGAGATGGGTTGGACCGGGATGCCCCTGGAGACCATCCAGGTGAAGCGCAACAACGCCCACATCGAACGCATCGCCGCCATCTGCCGCGAGCGCGAGGTCTCCGCCATCGTCGCGGGGATCCCGCTCAACATGGACGGCTCGGAAGGGCGCGCCGTGCGTAAGGTGCGCGCGCTCCTCGCTCGGGTTCAGGAGGTCACCGGCCTGCCCATCCACGAATGGGATGAACGTCTCACCACCGTCGCCGCTGAGCGCGTGCTCAAGCAATCGGGGATGCACCACGCGCGGCGGAAGCAGGTGGTGGACCAGCTCTCGGCCAGCTTGATCCTCCAGGGCTACCTGGAGGCGCAGGCCAACGCGCAGACATCATGACCGAACAACCTCAGGAAGAAGACCTCGGCTGTGGCTGCCTCGCCAGCTTCAGCAGCCTCGCCAGCGTCGCGCTCCTCGTCGCGTTCGTCGGCCTCTCCCTCTACGTCCATTACACCTGGTACCTCCACACCCCGATCAGCGACCCCGACGCCAACGAGACCGTCGTGGTCATCCCCTCCGGGGCGAGCTTCGATCAGGCCAGCGCCCAGCTGGAACAGGTCGGCCTCGTCAAGCTGCCCCTCTACGTCAAGATCTACGCCGTCCGCGACGGCCTCGACAGCAAGCTGCGCGCGGGCACCTACAGCGTCCCCCCCGGGCTCACCCCCATCCAACTCGTCGATCTCCTCACCACCGGCGGCAGCGACGAGCAGGTCCGCCTCACCGTCCCCGAGGGCCACACCATCTACCACGTCGCCGACCGCGTCGAGCAGCTCGGGCTCGCCAACCGCGACGTCTTCCTCGCCGAAGCCCGCAACCCCGAGCTGCTCAAGGCCCACGGGATCCGCGGCGAGTCCGTCGAGGGCTACCTCTTCCCCGACACCTACTTCTTCCGCCAGGGCACCTCGGTCCGCACCATCCTCGACCGCATGATCGCCCGCCACCAGCAGGTGTGGGGCGAGGTGACCGCGTCGGTGGGGCAGCTCCTCGTGGACGAGCTGTCGGAGCAGTACAGCCTCGACGTCCACGGCTTCGTCACGCTCGCCTCCATCATCGAGCGCGAGGCGATCGTCCACGACGAGCGCCCGATCATCGCGCGGGTCTTCTACAACCGCTTCGACCGCAAGATGCGCCTCCAGAGCGACCCCACCTGCGTCTACGGCCCCGAGATCTACGACTCCAAACCGACCCCGGCCCTCTGCCGCGACCCCAAGAGCCGCTACTCCACCTACGTCATCCCCGCGCTGCCGCCCGGCCCCATCGCCAACCCGGGCCGCGCCGCGCTACGCGCCGCCATCGCCCCGACGACCAACCCGAAGAAGTCTGGCTTCCTCTACTTCGTCGCCCGCGGCGATGGCTCGCGCCGTCACACCTTCTCGAAGACCTACAAAGAGCACGTCAAGGCGGTTAAAGGTGGCCCTTAGAGGCTCCTGCAGCATTGCTTTTGGCGTGATGCACCTGCATCCTGCGGATCTCAACGTGGTGTTTGGTGTGATGCGCTGCATGCAACCGTTTACAAGCTTGTAAACGGCTGTATGCAGCGTGTTCACGTGATCAACCTGAGTTGTTCAACAGGTGCATGCACGACATCACGCGCTGAACGTGATGGTATTCTCCTGCATGCACCCTCTCACCTCCTCACTCACGCCTCAAATCGCCTCGCCGACACCTTTGATGTCCATGACGTATTGACACATATGCATGAAACCACCAGTGTTTCATATGTGCTCAACTGGAGGTCTCCAACACATGAGAACCATTTTTGTCTGGTGCGTCCTGATCACAATGTGCTTGACGCTCACCGCCTGTGTCGAAGAGGACCCCGGTAGGTCATCCACACAAGCCATTGACCGAGCGATCTACGTCCAAGGGTGCGACGCCACGCTGGATGCCAATGACGACAAGGGTGTGTGCCGTACCATCACGACCACCTGCGCGCTCGACAGGAGCATGGGTGAGCGGACGCAGATCGGCCCGGTCTACCAACCAGCCGTCACAACCGGAGGGCCTGGGTGCGCGGTCTACCAGGACGGCGCCATCTGTCCGCTCACCAGCGACGTCGTCCACTGGCTGACGCGACAACAGGAGTGGACGCGATGCACCTCAGATGACGAAGCGGTGCTCCACGCGCAACAAAACGGCCCAATACCCCCCGAATCCACTCCACCGCGCTTCACACCTTTTCCATAGCCTTACCCGAACGACCACAGATGACGCGTCGCCAACACGGGTAACAACGGCACCAGCGGGGCAAGCAGCGCCTTCAGTCCAAGGTGACGACGCGAGTCTCAAGGACGACCAGTCAATCGTTTGCAGCGGAGGTGGTCGATTGTTGAATCGAGATGGTCAACCCGACCAGCCCGCCCTACATTGCCCGTGACAACAGCGCGCTGCGCAGCCGCATCAACCCACGACAACACACGGGAGTCGGACATGAACGTCGATTTCGGTCGAAGGGCGCAGGACTACCTGCGCCATCGCCAGGGGTTTCCAGCGGTCTTCTATGAGCGCATCGAGGCGATGTATGGGCTGGGGCGCCCCGGTCAGCGGGCGCTCGATCTGGGGACGGGGACAGGGACGGTCGCGCGGCGGCTGGCGGCGCAGGGGTGCGAGGTGACCGCGGTGGACGTCTCGGCGTCGATGCTGGAGGTCGCCGCCGAGGCCGCCGCGGACGAAGGGCTCGCGGTGCGGCTCGTCGAGCGCCCGGCGCGGGACACGGGGTTGGCCGCGGAGAGCTTCGATCTCGTGGTCGCCGGTCAGTGCTGGCACTGGTTCGAGCGAGAGCAGGCCGCCGCCGAGGCGTGGCGGGGGCTCCGCCCGGGCGGCGCGCTGGTGATCGTCCACCTGGACTGGCTGCTGCTGCCGGGGAGCGTGTTCGACGCGACCTCGCGCGTGCTGGAGGACCACGCCCGGACCCAGGCGTGGTCGCCGGTGTTCGCCCACAGCCGCGACGGCTTCTACCCGCAGTGGCTGCGCGACGTGCACGGCGCGGGCTTTGAGGCCCCCGAGACCTTCTCGATGGACGTGACCCAGCGCTACACCCACGCGGCGTGGCGAGGGCGGATCCGGGCGAGCGGCGGGGTGGCGGGGATGGAGAAGGAGGAGGTGGAGCGCTTCGACGCGCTCCACGCCGAGGCGATCGCGCCGTGGCCGGATCCGCTCGACGTGCCGCATCGACTGTTCGCGGTCATCACCACCAAACCAGGAGAGACGACATGAGACACCCGCAGATCATCAACGTGGACGAGGTTGAGGCGAAGGAGACCGATCACGTCGGGGCGTACGGTGCGCGGCGGCGGCAGCTCGGCGCGGCGGTCGGGGGGAGGCAGCTCGGGTGCAGCTGGATGGAGCTGGAGCCGGGGATGAGCGCGTGGCCGCTGCACTACCACGCCGCCAACGAGGAGTGCCTGTTCATCCTGTCGGGGGAGGGGACGCTTCAGCTCGGTGAGCGGCGCTGCCCGGTGCGCGCTGGGGATTACGTGGCGCTGCCGGTCGGTCCGGGGCACGCCCACAAGCTCACGAATACCGGCGAGCAGGAGCTGCGCTACCTGTGCCTGTCCACGATGCACCCGGTGGACCTGACCATCTACCCGGACTCCGACAAGGTCGGCGTCTTTGGCGGGGCGGCGCCGGGAGGGGATCGCGAGGAGCGGTTCGTGTCCGGGTACTTCCGCGCGGAGGGCGCCGTGCCCTACTGGGACGGCGAGTCGTCCTGACGGAGCGGCCTCGGGGTGACATTCTGCCTTGCGGATGGGGGGCGGGTGATGATGTTGAGGGGCGTGACCTCAACCGCGTCGCCCCGGAGCCGATATGCGTGACCCGAGCCTGTTGATGAGACCCCCTGGCCCTCCGCCCCTCAGCTTGAAGACGCCGATCGCGGTGTTGAAGTACCTCAAGTCGATCAGCGACATCGCCCAACTCGTGCGGCGTCGCTTTGAGGAGTACGGGGACATCTATTACGCCCGCCTGGGGAAGTCCGAGATCTACGTCATCCGACGCCCCGAGCACGTCCGGCAGGTGTTTCAGGTCCAGGGGTCGCGCTATGGGAAGGCGACGCAGGGGACCTCGGCGCGGCTGCTGAGGGAGTTCCTCGGCGACGGGCTGCTGAACAGCAACGGCGACTTCTGGAAGACGCAGCGGCGGATGATCAACCCGGCGTTCCGCAAGGACATGCTCACGTCGCATGCGCCGATGATGGTCGAGGCGACGCGGGCGATGCTCGATCGGTGGAGCGCCGGGGAGGTGCGCGACGTCAGCGACGAGATGATGGGGCTGACCCTCTCCATCGCGACCAAGGCCTTCTTTGATCACGACATCGAAGGGATCCGGACGGTCGCGGAGGCGATGGACACCATCCGTGACGGGTTCACGTCGCCGTCGCTTCGGCTGCCGCCCTGGGTCCCGTCGCCCGCGCGACGACGCGTGGAGCGCGCGTTGAAGGACATGGACGACCTGATCTATGGCCTGATCGACGCACGCACCCGCGAACTGGCGTCGGGGGTCACCGAGGACCGCCAGGATCTGCTGTCGGTGATGGTGCGCCTCACCGGAGAGGACGCGGGGAGCCCGATGAGCCGCAAGCTGCTCCGCGACGAGCTGATGACGTTGATGGTGGCGGGCCACGAGACGACCTCCCACGCGTTGACCTGGACCTTCTACCTGCTGGGCGAGCACCCCGAGGTCGAGTCGAAGCTGATGGAGGAGCTGCGCGAGGTCCTCGGGGGGCGAGCGCCGACGGTGGACGATCTGAAGCGGTTGCCCTGGCTGGAGGCGGTGCTCAAGGAGTCGATGCGCCTCTACCCGCCCGCCTACGTGGTGAGCCGCGTGGCCGAGGAGGACGCGGAGCTGGACGAGTACGTCGTCCCGGCTGGGGCGGAGGTGATCGTGTGGCTCTACTGGACCCACCGCGACCCGCGCTGGTGGCCCGAGCCGCTCGCGTTCCGCCCCGAGCGGTTCAGCGCCGAGCACGAGTCGGAGATCCCGAAGGGGGCCTACGTCCCCTTCGCCGCCGGGACGCGCAGCTGCATCGGCAAGCGCTTCGCCATGATGGAGGCGCAGCTCATCCTCGCCGCCGTGCTGCAACGCTTTCAGCTGGAGCGCGTGCCGGGGCACCCGGTGGTGCCGAGGCGCGCCGTCACGATGTCGCCCAAGCACGGCATGAAGATGCGCCTGATCCCTCGCGCGTGAGCTGTTGGAGGTCGTCGCCGGAGAGCGCGGGCGCGTAGAGCCCTGGCTCACACGCCTTTGGCGGTGAGCCAGGGGCGCGATGGGGGCGGGTGTTGAGCGATGAGGACACACGCGCAGGCTTCGAGAGCCGTCACCCCAGGCGGAGGTTCCACACCGGCCCCTCCGGCGTGTCCTTGAGCGCGTAGCCGAGCGACAGGATCTCCGCCCGGAGCGCGTCCGCCTTCGCCCACTCCCGCGCCTCGCGGGCGCGCTCCCGCGCCGCCACCAACCGAGCGACCTGCTCCCCCCGGTCGTCCTCGACGCCCTCGACGCGGAGGACGTCCAACACCGCGTCGACGTCCTCCTCAAGCCAGGCGCGCAGCGCCGCCTGCTCGCCTGCGGTGAGCAGGCCCTCGTCCAGGCGGGCGTTGACCTCGCGGACGAGCACGAACAGGTGGCCGAGCGCCTCGGGGAGGTTCAGATCCGAGAACAGCGCGCCCCGAAACCGCTCGCGGGCCTCGCGGACCAGCTCGGGCGCCTCTGCGTCGGGCTCGATGGGGTCGTCGGTGAGCCTGCGGTGCAGCTCACGGATCCGCTCCACGGACTGGACGCTGGCGTGGAGCAGCGCGTCGGTCAGGTTCATCTGCGTTCGGTAGTGCGCCGACAGGAGCGCGTACCGCACTGCGACCGGAGACCAGCCCCGCGCGATCAGATCGCGCAGCGTCGTGTAGTTGCCCAGGCTCTTGGACATCTTCTGCCCGTTGACGAGCAGGTGCTCGCTGTGAAGCCAGACGTTGACGAACGGCGCCCCGGTGGCGGCCTGGCTCTGGGCGATCTCGTTCTCGTGGTGCGGGAAGCAGTTGTCGACGCCCCCGGTGTGGATGTCGAAGTGATCCCCGAGCAGCGCCCGGCTCATCGCCGAGCACTCGATGTGCCACCCGGGCCGACCTCGCCCG
>PBBL01000088.1 GCA_002716585.1 Myxococcales bacterium
CCACGCCCGCGCCGCCACCGCCTCCGCCGCAACCGCCGCCACCGCCGCCGCCGCCGCCACCGCCGCGATCCCGGTTGCAGACGAGCGTCGAGACGCCACCGCCGCCGCCACCGCCGCCGCCACCGCCGCCGCCGTGTTGACCGGCGGTGCCGGAGCTGCCCGAGCCCGCGGTCCAGTAGCCGTTTGCGTTGACGTTGCCCTGCTCCTGGCCCGCGGGCGCCTGCGCGTTCTGTCCGTTGGCGCCGTTGGCGCCGCCGCCGCCCGCGCCGCCGCGCTCACCGTCGCCGAAGCAGACCGAGGCGTCGTCGCCGCCGCCGCCGCCGCCGCCGCCGCTCGCGCCGCCCGGCCCCTGCGCGCCGCCCGACCCGTTGGAGCCGTCGTTGCCGTGCCCACCGCGACCGCCCGCGCCGCCGCCGTTGCCACACTGACCGGTGCCGCCGCCGCCGCCGTTGCCCGCCCCGGAGCACCCGTCGCAGCCGTTCTCACCCCGCGACCCGCCGCTGCCGTCGGCGCCTCGGTCCGGGCTGTTCCCCGCCTCCCCGGCGGTGCCCGCGGCGGCCTCGATGACGGCGTCGCGCAGCACCAGATCCTGGTTGCTGTCGCGGACAAACACCGCGTAGCTGCTGCCGCCGACCATGGAGTTGTTCCGCGAGCGGATCGTCACCCCCTCCACCGCGACCGGCCCGTCGAGGTTGATCGCCTCGACCCCGACGAAGTCGCCGCGCAGCACGGTCGTGTTGTCGTTGGAGCGCGTCCAGTTCGGGCTCCCCGCGTAGCCGCCGTAGACGCTGACGCCGCCGCGCAGCGCGACCCGGCCCTCGTAGGTCCCGGCGCTGATGTACACCTGGCTCAGCGCCGGGTTGGCCTTCGCCATCTCGATGGCGGCGTTGACGTCGTTGAGCGGCGAGTCCATCGTCCCGAGGCCGTCCTGGGTGCCCGACTCGAGGTCGACGAAGACCGCGAGCGGGATCAACCCGTCGATCCCGTCGCAGTTGGCGTCCACGTAGCCCGGATCGGGCAGGTCCTCGTCGGAGATGAAGTCACAGGCGTACTCACAGCCGTCCGCCGGGTCGCCGTTGAGGTCGTGGAAGCCCTCATCGCACTCGCCCATCATGCAGTCGCCGTCGACGCACAGGTCCTCGGCGCCCGCGTAGGAGCAGACGGTCTCGCAGGTGCCGCAGTTGTTCGGGTCGCCGAGGAGGTCGAAGCCCTCATCGAACAGGCCGTCGCAGTCGTTGTCCTTGGCGTCGCAGATCTCCTCCGCGCCGTCGTTGATGAAGGGGTCGCTCTCGTTGCAGTCTTCGCCCATGCAACTGACGCCGACGCCGTAGCCGTCGTTGTCCATGTCGAAGCACTCGGAGCAGGCGTTCGCCTGGTTCCGACACTGGTAGGAGGTGGAGTTCCCATCCTCCACCTCGATGCAGTCGTACCCGTCCGGGCAGTCCTGGGTCTCGCAGCTGCGACCGCACCAGTCACCATCGACGTAGGAGAGGCACTTGTCCGACAGCCCGCCGCAGTCGTTGTCCGTCTCGCACGCCGTGCAGAGGAAGTCCGACTCGGGGAAGCACAGAAACACCCGATCCTGGCCGCTGTTGGCCACCGCCGCGCACACAAACTCCTCGGGGCAGCTCTCCGGGTTGGCGGGGCTGCAGAAGTCCGTACAGACCCGCTGCCCCTCCCCCTCGGCCGCCTCGATGCAGTACCCGCTGGGGCAGTCGTCGCCATCGTCGCACGGGTCGCCGATCTCGATCATCATCGGCGTGGTGTCTTCCTCTGCGGCGCCCGTGTCCTCCGGGGCGCCGCTGTCCTGACCGCCGTCTTGACCGCCTGTCGTCGCGCCCGCGTCCGACCCGCTGGCGTTGACGGCGACGCAGGCCCCCTCCACGCAGCGCTGACCGTTGAAGCACTGCAGGTCGGTCTCGCAGGACATGGTGTCCTCGCCGCCCGCCCCCGTGTCCTCCGATCCGCAGGCCCCCAGGCCGACCGTACACGCCAGCGCCAAAGCGGCCAGCGTCATCACACTATACTTCTGATTCACCGCGTTGCTCTCCTGATGCTGCCCTTGAGACCGCTCCGGCCTTAGAAGTAGCAGATCAGGACCCGCATCTCCACACTCACCGCTCGACCCGCTCGATTACGGCGCGGTGCTCGGGCGTGTTGAGCTCTCGCTGGAGCGCGTCCAGAGAGGTGGGGGCGACGTAGGGGGCGCCGGGCAGGATGTTGGCCTTGACGCGGCGCACGCGCTCGGCGGAGCGCAGGATCCGCGCACGGAGCGCGTCGTCGCCCGAGCCCAGCTCGATGAGCCGCGCGTAGGCGCGCTTCCACAGCGCCTCGGTGTGGCAGATCAGGAAGATGTCCACGCCCGCGCGCACGCCCAGCTCGACCATCTCCTCGATGGAGTACCGCTCGGCCACGGCGTTCATCTCCAGGTCGTCGGTGATCACCACGCCGTCGTAGCCCATCTCGGTGCGCAGCAGGCGCTTGAGGCCGACCTCCGAGAGGGTCATGGGGTGGAGCGCGTCCAGCGCCGGGACGAGGATGTGGGCGGTCATGATCATCGGGATGCCCGCGCCGACCGCCCGCGCGAAGGGGATCAGCTCCACCTCCTCAAGGCGCTCCGGGCCGTGCAACACGACCGGCAGCTCATGGTGCGAGTCGGCGACGGTGTCCCCATGACCCGGGAAGTGCTTGCCGCACGGGACCACCCCCGCGACGTAGTGGCCGACCGTGAACGCCCCGGCGAGTTCGGCCACGGCGTGCGGGTCGGAGCCAAAGGCGCGGTCACCGATGACGGTGTTCTCCGGGTTGGTGAAGACGTCGAGCACCGGGGCGAAGTTCAGGTTGAACCCCAGCGCCGCGATCTCCGTCGCGATCACCTCGCCGACTTGCGCCACCAGCTCGCGGTCGCCCGTGGCGCCCACTCGCCCCATCGGCGGCAGCGGCGTCACGCCGCTGCCGCGCACCCGCATCACCCGCCCGCCCTCCTGGTCGACGGCGATGAACGGCGGCGGACCCCCCTGGGGGTGGCAGGCGCCGAGCTGCGCGTTGAGCTGCGCCAGCTTGAGGAGCCCGTCTTCGCCGGGCTCGACGTTGCGGCGAAACAGGATCACCCCGCCCACGGTCCCGGTCGTCAGCGCCGCCCGGATCGTGTCCGGGGGCTCCTCCGTGCCGTGGAAGCCGACGAGCAGCATCTGCCCGACCGCGAGGTGGAGTTCTTCGTCTGTGGCGTGGCCGTTGAGCATGATCTGCCCCTTCAACACGGGTTCAGGATTGAGGTTGGGTCGCCAGGCGAGGATCGAGGTGATCGCGGAGGGCGTCGCCGATGAAGTTGATGGACAGGACGGTGAGCATGATCGCCACCCCGGGGACGAGCGCCATGTGCTGCGCGATCAGGAAGTAGTTGGCCCCCTGGTTGAGGAGCGCGCCCCAGCTCGCGGTGTTCTGCGGCCCGAGCCCCAGGAAGGAGAGGGAGGCCTCGGCGAGGATCGCGCCCGCGATGCCGAAGGTGGCCTGGACGATGACCGGGCCGAGGACGTTCGGCAGGATGTGGCGCGCCAGGATGGTCGGCGTCGGCAGGCCCAGCGCCCGCGCCGCCTCGACGTAGTCGCGCTCACGCTCCACGAGCACCTGGCCGCGCACCAGGCGCGCGTAGCCGGTCCACCCCGTCAGCGACAGCGCGAAGATCACCGTCAGCAGCGACGGCTCCTGGGTGATGAAGATGATCAGGATCGCCAGCAGGATCCCGGGGAACGCCAGGAGCATCTCGATCACCCGCATGATGACCTCATCCACCCAGCCGCCCAGGTAGCCGCTGAGCGCCCCGAGCGACACCCCCACCAGCAGCGACACGCACACCGAGCCCAGCCCGACCAGCACGGCGACCCGCGCGCCGTGGATCACCTCCGTGACCATGTCCGCGCCGTTCTCATCGGTGCCAAAGGGGTGCGTCGCGGTTGGCCCCTGGAGCTGCTGCGTGACGTCTCGGTCGCTGCGCGCGTAGGGCGCCAGCAGCGGTCCGAACAGCGCGCAGACCAGCACGGCGGTCAGCACGAGGGCGCCGAACAGCGCCGTGGGGGAGCGAGCGAGCCAACGGAGGTCGAGCATCACGGCAGACTCCTCCTTGAGTCAGCGGGTGAGCGACACCCGCGGATCGATGCGGGTGTAGAGCAGATCGGTCAACAGGTTGACCACCACGTACGTCAGGGCGATCACCAGGACACAGCCCTGCACCACCCGGTAGTTTCGCATCTCGATCGCTTCGAGCAGCAGCGACCCCAGCCCGGGCCGCGCGAACACCTTCTCGACGATGATCGCGCCCGTCAGCAGCGCCCCGAGCTGAAGCCCGGCGATCGTCGTCACCGGGATCAGCGCGTTGCGCAGCACGTGCCGCGCCACCACCACGCGCTCCGACAGCCCCTTGGCCCGCGCCGTGCGGACGTGGTCCTGGCCCAGGACCTCAAGGACGCTCGTCCGGGTCATCCGCGTCAGCTTGGCCGACAGCGCCGTGCCCAGCGTGATGGCGGGCAGGATCAGCCCCGCCAGCCCCTCGATCCCAGCGCCCGGGTCAGGCAACACCCGCAGCGTAATGCTAAACAGGATCAACAACATCGGACCCAACCAGAAGTTGGGCATGGAGAGCCCCAGGAGCGACACAAACGCCGCCCCGGCGTCGATCCAGGTGCCGCGCTTGAGCGCCGAGATCACGCCGAGGGGGATCGCGATCAGGATCGCCATCAGCATGCTGGCCACGGCCAGCTCCAGCGTCGGCGGGATGCTCTCCAGCAGCTTGTCGCGCACCGTGACGTTCTTCTGGTCGCACAGCTCGCCGAACGTCCCGGTGGCGACCTCCACCATGAAGTGGCCGTACTGGACCGGGAGCGACAGGTGCAGATCGAGGCACTGGCGCAGCTTCTCCTTGTCCACCTCCAGCGCCTGCTCGCCCAGGATCGACTCGACCGGGTCGCCCGGCACCAGGCGCAGCGTCACGAACACCAGCGTCGCCACGCCCCAGATCACGATGATCGAGCTGACCGCGCGCCGCACCCAGTACGCCGCCGATCCTCCGCTGCTGTCGCCTGCCTCCATGCCTGCACCTGATCCGTCGCCTTTCCTGGCTCACCGTCCACCTCTACCAGCCATCGCCGCCCCCCACAACCCCCCCGGCGCCGACCTCGATCGGTGCATCTCTACTCCACATCTGTGGCGCCTTCGTCACACCCAGGCCGACAGCCACCCCGAGCGCCGGAGCGCCTGGACGCCGCCGCGCCCGCCCACGCGGGGCAGCCCGTGTTCTCCCGCTCGCCTGGCACGGAGTGTGCTAAACCATCGTGGCGTGTGGTGCCCCTATCAAGCGCGGGCTTCCCCTGGACAGGAGTCGAACCAATGAACAGACAGGCGTTGATGTTGTGGATCGCGGCGAGCACGCTGCTCATCGGGCTCGCCCCGGAGCAGGCCGAGGCCCAGGACCAGAAGTGGCTGGTGACCCCGATCGCGACCCGCGGCGTTGAGTCCTACGTCGGTGAGACGTTCAAGGAGATCCTGCAAGCCGAGATCAGCGCCCGCAACAGCGCCGCGTTCATGGCCGCCACCGGCAAGCCGTGCGGCGACGTGCCGTGCGCTCGCGACCGGGGCCGCGCCGTGGGCGCCGAGGTCGCCCTGTTCGGCGCGCTCAGCGCGCTGGGCTCGGCGAAGATCGTCGCGACGGTCACGGTGGTCGATGTGCCGACCGGCTCGGTCCTCAGCACCCAGCGCATGAACGTGGATCGGGTGGAGGACCTCGACAAGGTGGCAACGCGAATGGCCACCGCGATCCTCGGGGGGACGAACACCGAGGAGACGGCCGAGCTGGGGAACATCACCGAGGAGGAGATACCCCCCGCCAAGCGCCGCGAGGGCGACCGGGGGCTGGGGCTCCGGGTCGGCGGCATCGCCCCCATCGGCGGCGGCTACGGCGGCGACGCGGGCACCGGCATCCTGCTCGACGTGAGCTACTGGTTCGAGACCAACGACTTCGCCATCGAGCCGCGCTGGGGGCTGCGCTTCTCCACCACGAGCGACGAGGAGGCCAGCTACTTCGAGATGCCCATCGACGTCGGCGCCTACTACATCCTCAGCCGCAGCGACTTCGCCCCGTTCGTCGGCGGCGGCGCGGGCATCCGCTTCATCTCGGAGACGCGGCCGCCCGACGTCGAGACCGGCGCCGTGGTCACCGAGACCAGCACCGAGCCCATGGACGACAGCGCCTGGGGCTTCGGCACCTTCGCCCGCGCGGGCTTCCTCCTGTTCCGCACCTACGCCCTGCGCGTCTCGGTGTCGGTCGATTACAACATCACCTTCGTCACCCTCAACGACGAGCCCAACCCGCAGTCCCTGAACTTTGGCATCGGGGTGATGTTCTGATGCGCGACACGAACCCCGCCATCGCCCACCTCGCCCTGACGTCGCTGCTCGCCTGCGCGCTGCTCGGGGGGCTCGCCTGCGAGCCCCTGGAGGCTCTCTACGGCGACACGTGCAGCCTCGGCGAGGGCACCGCCGTCCTGGAAGGAGAGTGGGTCATCTCCGGCGAGGGCACCCGCGAGGGGTGCCTCGACGAGGACCTGAACGGGAGCTTCAAGCTGGGGCCGTCCATCGCGCTCCGGGTTGAGCAGAGCGGCGCGAACAACGACAAGATCACCCTCCTCACCCCGGTCAGCGGCTTCGCGCTCGACGGCCAGATCAACGGCAGCTGCGTCGACATCTCGACGGAGGAGGACTGGAAGGGAGGGATCATCCTGCGCCACTACAGCGGCGTGGTCACCCCCGGCGGCAACATCGAGGGCACCTTCTCGGGGAGCGGCCCGGCGAGCTGTCAGGTGGACGGCACCTTCGTGATCGAGGTGAACTGAGCCAGCCTCCTCTCCGGCCCGACCCACTTTTTTTCAACTCCCGGTGTCCCGTTTGCCATCGCGCCCCCCTCTATGGGAGTGAAGGCCCCATCGTGTGGGGCACGACACCATGGAGGTTTCCATATGAACAGCGTACGGTTCGGGTTGGGGTGCATCGGGTTCGTCGTGATGGTCGGCTTGATCGCCTGTGAGGTCGAAGAGGAGAGCGTGCCCGCTGGCGACGGAGGGGCGCGGTGCATGGAGACCAGCGGCCCCGACGGTGAGTTCCTGATCCTCTGCTCGGAGGGTGGCTCCACGTGCGTCACCACCTTCGACGCGGCGGGCGTCGGCTCCACCCACTGCTTTGGCCGCGGGGGCAGCGACAGCGGCTGCATCACGCACATCGACGCAGACGGCAACACCCAGACCGTGTGCGAGAACGGCGGCGGGAACGCCGACGCCCCCCCCCCGTCCGGGGACAGCACGGGGGGCTGCCAGACGTTCGAAGGTGACTCGGGTGAGCAGATCACCGTGTGCTCGGACGGCTCCGGGGGCGACCCCGCGACGACCAACGGGAGCAGCGGCGGAGACACCAGCGGCGGCTCGGGCGGTGAGCCCGCGAGCACGACCGACGGGAGCGGCGGTGACACCAGCGGCGGCTCGGGCGGCGACCCCGCGACGACCGATGGCAGCAGCGGCGGCAGCACCAGCGGCGGCGGAACCGCGAACACCACAGACGGCAGCAGCGGCGGGGCCTGCACCTGCACCTGCCCGTGCGGCGAGTGAGTGACGGAGGAGGATGAGCCACCCCCCACCCAGAGCGTCAGGCCTGGGGCTCGTGAGCGTTGACGCCCACGCCCCCCAGGACGACGTGCGCGTGGACTTCGACGCGCTCTATGAGCGATTCGCCCCCTACGTGGCGTCCATCGGCCTGCGCCTCCTCGGGCGCCCGGATGAGGTCGATGACCTCATCCAGGAGGTGTTCTTCACCGCGCACCGCAAGATGCACCAGCTCAAGGAGCGCGACGCCGTCAAGTCCTGGCTAGCGACCATCGCGGTGCGCCAGGCCCATCGTCGCCTGCGCGCGCGTCGGATGTGGAGCTTCGTCGGCCTCGACACCTGGGACGCGTTCCACACCATCCCCGATCCGGGCGCGTCTCCACAGACCCGGGCCGAGGTGATCGCCCTGTTCCGCGCGCTGGAGACGCTCCCCCCTGCGCTGCGCATCGCCTGGACCCTGAAACACCTTGAGGGTGAGCGGCTCGACGCCATCGCGCTGCTGTGTGACTGCTCCACCAGGACCATCAAGCGCAGGATCCGCCAGGCCCAGGAGCTTCTTGAGGAGGTGTGGCATGACTGACCGAGCCAAGCGCTACGAAGCGATACGAGACGCCGTGCGGCCCCAGTGGGACGACGCCCGCGCCGCGCGTAACCGCGCGGGCGTCGACCGGCTGCGGCGTCGCCACCTCCTCACCCGCGGCGGCGGCGCGCTCGTCGTCGCCGCGCTGCTCGCCCTGGTGGCCTACCACAGCCTCGGGCCTGCGGCGCCCGGCGAACCCGATGACCCCACCGTCCGGTTCTCGGATGGCTCCGTCGCCGTCCCTGACGCCCCTGGCTCGCTCATCGTGGAAGCGTCCTCCCCGGAGCTGATCCTGGTCAACCTCCAGGAAGGACGCAGCCGCTTCAAGGTGACCCCCGACCCAAAGCGCCGCTTCGTCGTCCGCGCTGGCGCCGCGCGCGTCACGGTGCTGGGCACCTCCTTCTCGGTCGAGCATCGCTCGGGAGGGCAGGTCCAGGTGCAGGTGAGCGAAGGCCGGGTTCGGGTGGACGCCCCCGGCGGCACCTGGACGTTGAACTCAGGCGAAGGGGGGGAGTTCCCCGGACAACCCCGAGCTGACGCCTCACCTCACCGCGCCACGACGCCCGAAGGCCCCGACGAGCGCGTGGCGACGCACCAGGAGCCGCCCGAGGGTGACGATGCGACTCCGCGCGCGCCCACCGAGACGCCTCAACCCCCACCAGAGAACCCGCTCGCCGAGACCTCGGCTCCTCCTGAGCGCCCGAAGGCGCGCGCGGAGTCGAGCGACCCGCCGCCCACCCCGGAGAGGCGCGGGCGAGGCCCCGCGAAGCCACAAGCCGCCGCAGGCGCGCCGCCCGCTCATGAGCCTCCGGAGGGCATCGACAAGCCCGCGGTGGGGTGGGGTCAACTCGCGGAGGAGAGGCGCTTCAAAGAGGCGGCTCAGCTCCTGACGACGATCGAGCCGGTGGAGATCCAGGGGGCGAGCGCGTTGATCCGCGCCGCCGAGGTGATGCGGTTCGCAGGGCAGCCCGGTCGCGCCCTCGCCTACCTGGAGGCGGTGGAGCGACGCTACCCCCAGGACGCTCAAGCGCCGCTGGCGCTGTTCTGGCGTGGCCGCATCCTGTTGAGGGGCCAGCCTTGTCGAGCGGCGGAGGTGTTCGCGCGGTTGCAGCGGCAGGGCGGAGCCGCGGCGCTTCAAGAGGACGCGCTCGCGCGGGAGGTGACCGCGCTCGCGCGCTGTGGCAGGCTGGAGCAGGCCCGGCAACGCGCCAGGATCTACGAGCGGCGCTACCCCCAGGGGCACCACCGCGGCGCGATGCGCCGCTACACCGACCCACCCGACGACACCGCTGAGGAGCCATGAGCGCTCGACGCAGCACAGCCCGGAGCGCCATCGGGCTGGTCGTGGTCGGGTCGTGTTTCTTCCCCTCCTCGGTGAGGGCGGACCCGGAGCGCCCGCTCGCGGTCTGGCTCGACCCGTGCGTTGGCCTGGAGCGCGCCGCGCTCCACGACACGCTCACGCTTGAGCTGGGCGACGCCCGGATGCTGGATGAGCCCACAGCGGACACCTATCCCCGCCTCGACGTCACCTGCGCAGGACCAACGCGGCTGAAGCTGTCGCTGCGGCGCTCCAGAGACGCCGCCCCGCTGGAGCGCGCCATCCCATGGAGTGACGAGGATGAGGATCACCGCCGTCGTTGGCTGGCGCTGGTCGTGGTCGAGCTGGACGAGGCCAGCCGCCACGTCGAGACGCGCACGTCGGACCACGCCTCCCACGTCACGGCCGTTGTTCAGCGGCACCTCAAGGCGCTCATCGCCTCGACGCGGGGCCTCCCTCGCGTCACGCGCGTGACGCGGGGCGACACCCCGGTGGGCCGCGGGGTCCATCGCCAGGAGCCGCGGGCGAGCGCAGGCGCTGCGACTCGCCTGCTCCTGACCGGGAGCGGGCACACCGTCCAGGGGCTCTCGGGGGCGTTGCTCGGCGGCGGCCTCGGCCTGGAGCAGACCTACCCCCTGGGGCTCCCAGGCCTGGAGCGGCTGGGGTGGCACGTGGAGCTGCGGGGCGCGGGAGCGGACGTCCAGCGCCCTCAAGGTCACGTCGTGGTGTCGATGGGCGCGCTCATCGCCGGGGTCTCGGCGGGGGCGTGCGGCGCGCGGGTGGGGTTCTGCCTGCGCGCAGGTGGGCTGCTCGGGGTGGTGGACATGTCGGGGGAGCCCGACATGGATGGCCTCCAGCGGGAGCGCCTGACGCGCCCCTGGGCCGCCCTCGTCGCCAGCCCAAGCCTGGAGGCGCCGTTGTCGTCGCGCCTCTTCCTGCGTCTCTACGCCGAGTCAGGCGTCGTCACGTGGCCTGTGGTGGGCACCCTCCACGGGCAGCGCGTGGTCGCCATCGACGGACTGCTGTTGGGCGCAGGGTTGAGCCTGGGGATGTCATGGGAGTAGGGCGCTGGAGGCTCCTGGGCGCCTCGGCGCTGGTCGTCGCCTCCTGCGCCCCGCAGGAGGCGCCGGTCTTCTCGGACGAGGGGCTCCCCCCCTCGGCGCCAGGGGGGTGCGTGGCGAGCGCGGGCGCGCGCGTCAGGAACGACGCGTTGACGGTCGGGGAGACGGAGACCGCGACGTTTCGGTGGGAGAACCGCTGCGGAGGGGTTCAGATCATCCAGGGGCCTGTCGTCGAGGAGTCCACGGGGCTGCATGAGGTGGACATCCACCACGAGCGCCTCTTCCCCATGGTCCTCCGCTCCGGCGAGGGGACCTCCCTCCACGTGACCGTAAGACCGCTGGAGGCGGGCGCGCACAGGGGGCGCTTGACCTTTGACGTGGAGGGAGGGGAGCCGCTGGAGATCGGTGTCGCGTTGACGGCGACGCCTTGAGGAGCGGTCAGCGCAGGTGGCCCTCCAGGAACCAGAGGGACTTGTCGAGCCCGCGCGTGATCTCGGTGAACAGGTCGGCGGTCGTCTCGTCGCCGTACTCGGAGGCGGCGTCGATCGCCCGCCGGGTGCTCTGGGTCAGCTTCGCCGTCCGGTTGGCCAGCGCCGTGACGTAGTCCATCCCATCCTTCATCTCCAGCGGGAACTCATCGAGGCGGCTCTGGGCGGCGATCATGCGCGCCGTCCCCCGGGGCTCGCCCCCCATGATGGCGACGCGCTCGGCGAGGTCGTCGCTGTAACCGCTGAGCTGAGCTGCGAACTCATCAAAAAACGTGTGCAACGCGTGGAACTGCTTGCCGTGCACGGTCCAGTGAGCCTGCTTGGTCTGGGTGTACAGGTCGAACGTGTCGGCGAGCTGCTGGTTCAGCAGCGTCGTCATCTTCTCGCGCACGTCGGTCGGTATCTCGATTCGGGTGATAAACCTCGGCATGGGTCCTCATGTATCTATAACATTCAAGCCAAAGCGAACCATCTAAAATCAATGATTCACCATTTCAACAAACCAAGTAATAAACAGCACACCCATCGAGTCAAGCCGCCTCGGACGCCACACCTCGCACAGGCTGCGTACGCGCTCCAGGTCCAGCGCCCCGGCACGACGGGCGACACGACCATCGCCAGGGCAGCGCCAGTTCCTTTTTAGATCACCGCGTCGACCTGCCGATACCACTTCCGACCGGGCACGCCTGCGCTGAAGCGCGGCGCCCGGGGCATGGGCCGCCATTTCAGCGGTGGCCGTTCTCGCCGGGCTCGGGGCACCCCGCGCCGAGTTCCGGGTGACGAAGTCCTCACAGGAAGAGAAGGTGGAGGCCACATGGATCTGGCAACCGTCATTGGCGTGGTCGCGTCGTTCGGCCTGGTCGTGGGAGCGATCCTGGTCGGGGGGAGCATCATGCTCTTCGTCGACCCGGCGTCGGCCATGATCGTCATCGGCGGCACCATCGGCGCCGGTTTGATCAACTTCCCCCTCGGGCACATGATCAGCGCCGTTGGGATCGCCAAGAACGCCATACTGCACACGCCGGCGGATCCCCAGGAGCGGATCAAGCTCATCGTCGAGTTCTCCCAGAAGGCCCGACGTGAGGGCATCCTCTCGTTGGAGAGCGAGCTGGAGCGCGTCAACGACCCGTTCATGGTCCAGGGCATCCAGCTCGCGGTCGATGGCCAGGAGATGTCCGCCATCGACGACATCCTCAACATCGAGATCGATTACCTCAAGGAGCGACACCGCCAGGGCGCGGACATCTTCCAGACCCTCTCGGCGTTCGCCCCGGCGCTGGGCCTCATCGGCACCCTGATCGGCCTCGTCCAGATGCTCCAGAACATGGATGACCCTGCCAGCATCGGCCCCGCCATGGCGGTCGCCCTCTTGACCACCTTCTACGGCGCCATCCTCGCCAACCTGATCTTCGGCCCCATCGCGGGCAAGCTGCGGGTCCGCTCCAGCGAGGAGGTGCTCCTGCGCGAGCTGACCATCCAGGGGATCCTGTCGCTCGCCGCCGGGGACAACCCCCGGCTGGTCGAGCAGAAGCTCAAGGCGTTCCTCGCTCCCAAGCTGCGCGCTGGCGGCGAAGAGTAACCCCCCCGACGCGAGGCACCCTGGCATGGCCCGAAAAAAGAAGAAGGCCGAGGACGACGCTCCAGGTGACAGCTTCATGCAGATGTTCACCGCGCTGACGGTGATCCTGCTCGCGTTCTTCATCCTCCTCACCACCATGGCCGTCGTGGACGACAACAAGCGGCGCGTCGCGCTGGGCAGCGTCTTTGGCTCCTTCGGGATCATGCCCAGCGGCAAGATGTTCGACAAGGAGGGCGACTCCCTCCACAACTCCAGCCGCGTCATCGAGCCGATCACCATCTTCGAGCGCATCATCCAGGACATCCACGTCCTGCTCGCGGACAAGAAGGTCGACATCGAGGAGGAGAAGATCGTCGTCGAGGTCGATGACGGCGGCCTCTACCCGAGGCTCAAGCTCTCCAGCGCGATCTTCTACACCCCCGGCGGGGCCGAGATCGCCCCCAACGCCTTCCCCATCCTCGACCGGATCGCCCGCGCCGCTGAGGAGATGGGCGGCACCCTCATCGTCGAGGGGCACACCAGCCGCGGCCCCCTCCCTCCCCACAGCACCACGCGCGACCACTGGGAGCTGAGCACCCTGCGCGCCGTCCGCATCCAGCGCTACCTCATCGAGGCGGGCGGCCTCGACCCCGACAAGGTCCACGCCCAGGGGCACGCCTTCCATCACCCCCGCGGCGGTCAGGACCAGATCGCCATCGTCTTCCAGCACCCGACCGCTCAGCAGCGCGACCAGCAGATCCGCGGCCAACACGACGAGTAGGACATCGAGGACCCACCCATGGGAAAGCGCGAAAAGAAAGAGGCCTCCGGCCCCAAGGTCGATCCCAACGCCTGGATGGCGACCTTCTCCGATCTGGTCACCCTCCTGATCACCTTCTTCGTCCTCCTGCTGTCCATGTCCAGCCTCGACTCCAAGCCCCTCAAGGACACCTTCGGCTTCTTCGACCAACGCATCGGCGTCCTCCACATGTCCAGCAGCTCACCCCAGTCGGCCATCAAGTCCACGCCGATCTCACCGCCGATCTACGACCACGATCCGCAGCTCAAGCGCGACCCCTCCTGGAAGATGTCACCCGACGACGCGATCCTCTCCGAGGGCATCCCCGACGAGCGGCTCCAGCGTGAGCGCATCAAGCCCCCCAAGGCGGGCAACCCGGGCGATGAGAACGAGATCATGGAGGTGAGCGAGGAGCTGGAGGAGGAGGCCAAGGGCGATCTGCGCGACCTCTTCGATGAGAAGCGCGGCCGCTCCAACCGCGAGCGCTTCGACCAGATCATGCGCCTCTTTCGCCACCCCCGCTACCAGGGCATCTTCAACATCCTGGAGCGCCGCGACAACCTCACCATCCACTTCGCCGGGGAGCTGCTCTTTCGCCCGGGCCGGGTCCTCATCCGCCCCGAGTCGCTGGTGCTCCTGCGCGAGGTCGGCGCCCTGCTGACCCAGCTCGACGTCAACGTCCGCGTCGTCGGCGTCGTCCCCGGCGCCGACGCGCCGCCACCCGCGCGGCGAGACATCTACCCCGACCAGTGGACACTCGCGATCGCCCGCAGCAGCAACGTCGTCCGCTACATGGCCTCCACCACCTCCGTGGCCCCCGCTCGCCTCAGCGGCTCCGTCCGCCCCCTCGGCGAGACCGGCCTGGAACAGGACGGCGTCTTCTTCGAGCTGCGCATCCCTGAAGATTGATCGACGATCCCATTCAACCTGCCCGGTCGATCTGTCGATAGTGCATTCAAGGCCACGACGCAGTCTGGCCCGTTGAACCCTCATCAACCCATCGGCGGTGACCACCCGAGGCCCCCGAGCAGCCAGCGCAGCGAGGACACCATGGCAGACGCCGACAACCTCGACGATGAAGAGATCGCCCCCCCATCGAACAACAAGATGATCATGATCGTCATCCTCGCGGTCAACGTGCTCGCCGCCGCTGGCATCGGGGGCTACCTCATGCTCGGCGACAGCGGCGGCGGCGGCGACGCCCAGGCCGCCCCCGCCGAGGCCACGGTGGACCCCGGCGCCCCCCCCAAGCTCGTCCGCATGGAGCCGTTCATCGTCAACCTCAAGGAGCCTGGCGGCACGCGCTACCTCAAGATGGTCGTCGAGATCGAGGTCCCCGGCGACAAGGGCTCGGAGATCCTCAACACCCGGATCGCCCCGGTGCGCGATCGCATCATCGCCTCGACCTCGGAGCTGACGTTCGCTGATACGCAGGGCGCCGAGCGCAAGATGACCATCCGCAAGACACTCGTCAAGGATGTCAACGATGTGCTCAAGAGCGACATCGCCAAGAATATCTACTTCACCGAGTTTGTGATCCAGTAGCACGCGAGGGAGCCATGGCTCAGCCTGCTCAAAATCCGGACGCCGATCCCGTCGAGGAACCGATGGCGGCCTCCCCTCTGCCGGAGGCGGTCCCTGACGCCCCCGACGCCATCCAGAGCTACGACCTGACCCAGAGCCGCAACCTCTCGGGCGGCATGCCGGGCCTGGAGATCATCGGCGAGCGCTTCGCGATGGGCTTTCGGAGGACGCTCGCCAGCGCGCTGCGCTTGACCTGCGACATCCAGCCGGTCAGTGTCGAGCTGATCACGTTCCGCGACTTCATCATGCAGGTCCCCCGACCCACCGGGCTGTTCGTCTTTCAGCTCCCGCCGCTCCCCGGCGGGTGCGCCGTCGTCTTCGACGGGCAGCTCCTCATTTCGCTCGTGGACGCCCTCTGCGGCGGCCCGGAGGTCGTCTTTGACCCGGAGGCCCCCGCCCTCGCACGCGACCTCACACGGATCGAGCTTCAGCTCCTCGGTCGGCTCGCCGCGCCCATCAAGCGCGACCTCACCCACGCCTGGGAGCCGATCATGGACCTGGAGCCCGACTTCAACCAGATCGTCATCCGACCCGAGCTGAGCCGCCTCGCCGACGAACCGGAGACCGTCGTCTTCGCCGTCTTTGAGCTGGCGATCGGGGAGTTTCGCTCCCCGCTGGCGATGATCCTCCCGATGGCCACCATCGAGCCGGTGCGCAGCCGCTTGATGCGCGTCAGCCAGGTCCCCGGGCACGTCCGCAACAGCCAGCCCGGCCAGCGCCTCGTCGAGCACATCCCCGACATCCCCCTCGTCCTCGACATCGAGCTGGGGCGCACCCGCATCGACGTCCAGACCCTGCTGTCGCTCAAAGAGGGCGACGTCATCCGCCTCAACAACCGCTCCGATGGCCCGCTGGTCGCGTCCGTCGAGGGGCAGCCCAAGTTCCGAGGCTCCCCCGAGGCCGAGGGCAGCACCATGAACTTCCGCATCCTTGAGCGCATGCTCGAAGAACCCAGGGACTGACCATGAACACACCCGACGTGGACTCGAACTCAGGCCGCTCCGGCGGCTTCGACAACATCGACTTCATCCTCGACATCCCGCTTGAGGTCACCGTGCGCCTCGGCAGCGCCAAGCTCCCCATCAAGGAGCTGCTCGAACTCGGCGCGGGCTCCGTCATCGAACTCAACCGCCTCGCTGGCGACCCCCTCGAGGTGCTCGTCAACAACAAGCTCGTCGCCCGCGGAGAGGCGGTGGTCGTCAACGACAAGTTCGGGATCCGCCTCACCGAGATCATCGCCCCCACCGAGCGCATCCTCGGCCTCAAGCCCTGACCGCTCCCCCCCTGTCAACGTCTTGACGTTCTCAACCTGGCACACGCCTTGCCTTGGTGACCTCCCGTCCGAACTGACGACCCACCAGGCCCAGGCGGCCTGACTCAGGAACGCGGAGTTGACCATGAACCGGAACCCCCGAACCCCCTCCACCCCAGCCTGGATCGCTCGGGCCGCGTGCGCCCTCGTCGCGTCCGCCCTCGCGCTGACCCTCTCCACGACCCTCGCCTTCGCCCAGGACGACATGGAGATCGTCGGGTTTGAGGCCGAGACCCTCGGCGACGCCATCACCTTCGTCGCCCGGACCCGCTCGGGCCAGCCCATCCCCGCCGACCGGATCACCTTCAAGATGCGCCGCGACGTCGTCCGCATCACCTACGAGGACATCCCGCTGGCCAGCGACCTCGGCCGCCGGATCGACTTCAACGTCGACCAGCTCCCGCGCATCTCCAAGGGCTACGCCCAGCGCGAGAACCGCAGCCAGGCGCTGGTCCGTCTGAAGTTTGACACCGACGCCGAGGAGGCCCTCAAGGGCCGGGTCGTCGCCCCCGTCAAGGGCGGCACCGCCGTCCTCATCCCGTTCGGAGACCTCGGGCTCGCCGCGCGCTTCAAGCTGGAGCACGGCGTCGCCAACGACGCCCAGCTCGCCGACGCCCAGCCGCCCGAGGCCGTCACCCCGCCCCCCGCGCTCATCGACACAGGCGACGCCCCGCCCGCCGCCGAGCCCACCGTCGCCGAGGCGACCGAGACCACCCCCACCCCGGGCTACATGCCGCCCGTCCCCGGCATCGACGAGGCCAACGAGGCCGAGGCGAAGCCGGAGGCGAAGCGCCCCTACAAGCCGATCCTCCCGCCCGGGCAAGCCCTCAAGGAGGCCGACGCCCCCAAGGAGGCCGACACCGCCAGCGCCGAGGTCGAGCCCGAGCCGCTCCAGCTCGCGGACTCCAGCCGCCTCCCCTCGCTGTCGCGCGTCGCGGGCTCCATCCTCATGCTCGGCCTCCTGCTGCTCGCCCTCGTCTTCGGGCTGAAGCGCCTCCAGCAGCTCAACCCCAGGAGGCTGCAGCTCGGCAACGACAGCGTCAACGTCTTGGCGACCTACCCCCTCTCGCGTGGGCACTCCATCCTGTTCGTGGACATCCTGGAGGAGGTCGCCGTCGTCGGTCAAAGCCCCAACGCCCTCAACCTCCTCTACCGGCTCGACGCCGACAAGGTCGCCGCGCTCCGCGAGGAGACCGAGGCCGCGGGGCACGGCTCCATCGTCGGGGCGCTCACCGCGAAGCTCGCCACCCGCCTCTCCGAGCGCCACGGCGGCGACACCTTCGACCTCTCCAGCCAGGCCACCGAGGCCACCCGCGACGCCGCGGTCGGCGGCGAGCAGCTCGAGACCCTCGAAGACCTCGCCCGCAGCCTCGAGGCCAACGCCCGCGCGGGCGCCGCCCGCCGCTCGCAAGAACTCAAGGCGATCGAGGAGGCCGAGCGCCCCCCCCCCCCCCCCCCCCCCCCCCCCCCCCCCCCCCCCCCCCCCCCCCCCCC
>PBBL01000089.1 GCA_002716585.1 Myxococcales bacterium
ACCGCCGCCCGGGGCTACCGGGGCCGAGCTGAGGGGGGACGGTAACGGGCCTCGCCAAATCCGTCACGATTCACCCGTGTGAACTCTGCACCGCCTCCGCCCACCCCCACGGTCACGGGCTCTGCCAAATCCCCCACGATACGCCGGTCCCTACCCTGCACGGCCTCCGACCATCCAAGCGTGGCTCGTCCCACACGATCGATCATCAATTTCACAACCTGATCAATTTTATAGACCTGATCACATGGATCATCCACGTCACACAGGATCACGCGGCGAGATCACCCGAAGATCGATCGATCTCAACCCACATGAAGATCGTCGTGATCGACTTCGATCGCCAAACGAAGGCGTCGCGTCGCCACCTGATCAGCCATACAGCGCTGATCAGGTGGATCCCACGCGCCGCCACCTGATCAGCCATGCAGACCTGATCAAATGGATCCCGAAACACATCTCCTGATCAGCTTTACAGCCCTGATCAGATGGATCGAATCATGGATTTTTCAGGGAAGATCCAGGGATTTTAATTGACACCCGATCCGGGCCGTCGTAACACTCAGGGTGCCCCACACGATGTGGCGCCCGCTCGACCCGATCACGGGTCTGAGGGCTCGCGGAGTATGTCGATCAGGGTCGGAGCCGATCTCAGGAGGGGGGATGGGCTTTGGCGCACGGAAGGGGACTGATCGGTCATTCGACAAGGACGTCGATTCCAGGCCGAGTCTTCGGATCGCGTCGACCAGACGGTCGACCGTGCGGAGGCTCGGCCACCCCGCGAGTTTCTTCCCACGGACGCCAAGACAGGCACAAACCACAACCTGCGCGATCAACACGGGCCAAAGGTCCATGGACCGCTGCGTCTGCGTCGATCGCCCGCGAAAGGAGGACGTCTATGTCGTCCGGCCTCATGAGGTCGGCGCCCGGTGGAGAACCGTCTCCGTACTACCTGGCTCCGTCTGAAAACTTCTCCCTGTACCAAGGCGATTGCATCGAGCTTGTCTCCCAGCTGGGGCAGGAGGAGCCGTTCGATCTCATCTTCGCGGACCCCCCCTACTTCCTGTCCAACGGTGGCGTCACCTGCAAGGGCGGGCGCATGGTCTCCGTCCACAAAGGCGACTGGGACCGCTCCCGCGGCGCCGACGGCAACCATGAGTTCAACCTCGCCTGGCTCGAGGCCTGCCAGCAGGCGCTCTCGGACAACGGCACCATCATGGTCTCGGGCACCCACCACACGATCTACAGCATCGGGCATGCCATGCAGCAGCTCGGCTTCAAGATCCTCAACGCCCTCACCTGGGTCAAGCCCAACCCGCCGCCCAACCTGTCGTGCCGCTACTTCACCCACGCCACCGAGACGATCCTCTGGGCGGCGCGGGACAAGAAGGCCAAGCACCACTTCAACTACAAAGAGATGAAGGCCGAGAACGGCGGCAAGCAGATGAAGTCCGTCTGGACCTTCTCGCCCCCCCGCAAGGCCGAGAAGCGCTTCGGCAAGCACCCCACGCAGAAGCCGCTGCCCCTGCTGGAGCGCATCATCCGCGCCGCCTCCGACCCCGGGCACCGCGTCCTCGACCCCTTCAACGGCTCCGGCACCACCGGCATCGCCGCCATCCGGCACGGGCGCCGCTACGTCGGCATCGACCTCAACGACGCGTACCTCGACCTCAGCGTCCAACGCTACGAGGAGCTGGTCGGTGACCTCCCCGACGAGCGCGACCTGCCGCTCGTCGCCAACTCCTGAGCGCCGGGGGGCCGTGACAGCCCATAGGCACCGAGATAAGGGGGGAAGCTCGTGATGGCGGGCGTTGATGGCAGTGCCCGTGAACCGGACCCCACCCCTTCGGGCTTCGCCTCGATCATAGCCTCCCCTCGCGCTACGCGCTGAGTGCCCTCCCCGAAATTTCGGGGAGGGCTATACGGAGTTGAGGTGTGGGGGGCTTACTCGATGTCAGGTGTTTCAGAACGAGGTTTGTTCAACGCGCCCATGATCATGGCCAGCACATGCCCAGGAGACTTGAGGAGTTCTTCGTTCTGTATCCGAAGAATCTGTAGACCCTGGAGTTTCATAAAGGCGTCTCGCTCCTGATCGTACTCGGCGGTTGCTTCATGTATGGAACCATCCAATTCCACGACGAGCTTCGCCGCCTTGCAGTAGAAGTCGGCGATGTAGGGGCCTATCGAATGTTGGCGCCTGAACTTGTACCCTCCGCACCGTCGAGCTTTGAGCAACTCCCACAAGACACGCTCTGTACGGGTTGGTTCGTGCCTCATCGTACGCGCTCTGGGTTTAAGTAGCTTCCAAACGTTCTTCTCTGTTTTCCACACCACTTCACCCCCACCATACATGAACACACGTTCAACCCCAATCTAACTCGCCGCAAGCCGGAAGGCAAACGCCCAGAATCAAGTAAGCCCCCACACCTCAACTCCGTATAGCCTTCCCCGAAATTTCGGGGAGGGCACTCAGCGCGTAGCGCGAGGGGAGGCTATGATCGAGGCGAAGCCCGAGGGGTGGGGTCCGGTCACGGGTACCACCACCAACCCCCGCCAGCACGACCTTTTTCTCTTATCTCGGCGCCTATGCCCCTCGTGGGTCCCCGATTTCCAATTTGGACCGGTGCCTTGGACATCCTTTCTCAGTGAGGAGGCAGCCTCCCCCTCGCGAAGTCGCAGGCGCGCTCCATGCCTAGGCGGCACGCCTCGGCGAAGTCGTCGCGCGCGCCCTCTTCGTCCAACAACCGCTGCTGCTTCACCCACGCGCGCCGCACGTACGCCTCGCCGTCGATCGGGTTGTCTTCGATGAAGTCGTTCCAGAGGACGACGGCCTGCCGGGGCAGGACGCGGTTGGCCATCGTGGCGGTGGCGTCGAAGTCGTCCGGGTGGACCTCCATGTAGGCGTCGTAGTGCGCCATCGTCATGAGCGAGGGGCCGAAGTGCTGCCCGATCAAGAACACCCCGCTCAGGAACGCCGGGATGATGACGTTGATGACGGCGAGCAGCTTGTACCGCTCGGTCGGGGTCAGCGTGTAGGTCGTCGTCGTCATGGGGTGGCCTCCTGCGTGTGGTAGCTCGCCTTGTCGGGCGACTCCGCGGGCACCGGGCGGTCCTGGATCCCGAGGAAGCGCTCCAGCTGCTCCTCGACGAAGAACGCCTCGGGCGCCTCCAGCCCGGCGAGCAGCGTCACCTGCTCCTGCTCGCGCGTCGTCGCCAGGAGCGTGTGCTCGACGCCTCGCTTGAAGTCGCGGCTGCGCGCCGCGTAGATCTGGTCCACGCGGTGGGTCGCGAGCTGGGCGCGCTGCGGCGTCCTGCGGAGCCGCCCGCCCACGCGCAGCTCGCCGCCGCGCACCTCCAGCCAGGCGGTGTGGTGTCGAAACAGCAGCGCCGTCACCACCCACGCGACCAGGCTCAGCCCAAGCCAGGAGAGCCCCCCGAGCGCCACCAGCGACCCCAGCGGGAACTCACCAAAGCGATCCATCTGGCTCGTGTACGACGGGTCGGTCACCATCGACGCGCTCCCGCACCACGTGAGCGGGATCAGCACCCACTGGCTCAAGCTGAACACAAAGAGGCGCCGCCCGAAGGTGTCGGGGTCGTCGATCGTGATCCGCAGCGCCTCGTCGTCGCGCTCGATCTGAACGTGGTCGGGCGCGGCGACGTCGTCATCGCGCGCCGCGCTCGCCGTGACCGCCCCCAGCTCCAGGCGAAGCCGCGGCGCCTCCCCGTGCAGCTCGGCGAAGTAGCGCAGGCCGGGCCAGAGCCGCGCGAACGCCTCGGGCTTCACGTGAGGGGCCGTGCTCTGGCGCCGCGGCGGCCGCGGCTCGCCGAGCGCCTCGGCGGGGACGATCACGGAGAACGCGATCTCCGCGGCCCCCTGACGAACGACGACGTTCAGCTCAACCCGAGAGGCGCCCGCCTCCCAGCAGGACAGCTGCAACCGAAACGGCTCCAGCACCGAGATCGCCGTGGCCTCTCCGCCGTCCACGTGCCTCAGCTGGCGGCGCGACAGCAGCAGCATCCCCTCGGCGAGCGCGCCGCCGCGCTCCTCCTGCCGTCGTCGCCGCGCCGCCGCCTCTCCGGCCAGCGGGGCGAACAGCCGCGCCTTCTGCGGCAGGCTCCACTCCACGTTCTCCAGCTTCATCGCGCGCCTCGGCTTGCGGTCCCTGTCCCCCCTCGTCGTCGGCTCTACCCTGAGCAGTGTGGACCATTCCACGCGCGGTGTCACCTGGGAGGTTGCCTGGGGCGACGGTCACAGGCTTCGCCGAACTCGCTACGGTTCACCCGTGTTGGGAACCTCTTGAAACGCCTTGGGAACCTCTTGAAACGCCTTGGGGAGCCCGTGCGACGTGTTGGGGAGCCTGTGCGGCGTGTTGGGGACGCCTTGAAGTCGCCTGGGGACCGCTTCCAGAGCGCAGGTGAGGGGTTCCCGAGAGGAGGCGAGGTCTTCCATGGCCGAGGGAGAGCGCGCGAAACCACAACGAGCGGCGGACGACTGGTCGGAGGGGGTGACGCGGGGTCGCGGGCCATCCCCAACCCGCCACGCGTCGTCCCCCGCACGTTTCAAGCGATTCCAGGCTCCGCGGGAGGGGTTCCACGGCCTCACTCGCCGTCGGGCGTCTCTCCGTCGTTGTTCAGGTCGGGCGCCTCGCCGTCCAGAAGATCGTCCGCCGAGGACGGCGACACCGGCTTGGGGTTGTGGGTGTTGTAGATGACGCGAAGCTCCTCAAGCAGCTCCGGGTGTTCCAGCTCAAGCGCTTCCGCGGCGAGGTGGGCGACCTGGATGTAATCGAGCGCGCGGTCGGCGAGGTCCTGACGCGTGCGGTAGGCCCGATTGGTCTCGATGGCCTCCCGAGCGCTGAGCTTGCTGTGGTCGCCGAACTGGCCGAGCAGCGCGGTCGCCTGCTCCAACTTGCGAGCCGACCGCGGCACCGTCGCGTCGAGCCCCGCGCGATGCGCCTCGATCCCTTGGGTCGCCCGCTGCAACGCCTTCTGCGCCGCCTTGAGGGAGCGGATCCGCGACGGCGCCGACGTGGTCATGTCCCGCACAATCGAGTGCAGGTTGGGGTCACCCCGGAACGCCAGCCGCGTCGACGACACCAACCCGCTGATGAAGGTCTGCGTCTGCGCCACGAGGTCCCGCTGCGCCAGGGTCACCCGCGTGTCGTCGCGCTCCTCGCCGACGACGTGCTCCTGCGCCGCCGTCAGCTCCGCGCCGAGCTGCTCGCCCCGACCGCCCTCATACCCCTCGCCGAGTTCCTTCACGAGGGCGGCGCTGTGGTCCGTAAACCACGCAGGCAGCGCCTCACAGACGGAGGCGAGGTTGCTGATCGGAGTCCTGGTGTTGGGCTTGCTCATGAGAGACCTCCTGAAGACGGGGTTGTCGCGTTGAACACGAATGGTATGCCTGATGGCATCGGGTGCTCTACCCTTCCTGGGTTTTCTGGAGGTTGTCAAGCTTCGTCGTCGGACGCGTGTTTCTGGAGGGCTTCCAGCGCTGAAGCGACCACGGGGTTGTCGGTTTGGCGCATGACCCGAAGCACCAGGGCCTCGCCGATGCGGTCGGGCTCCATGGGGGCGACCAGGCCAGCGCGGGTGCCGGGGTAGATGACACACAGGAGGTTGATGATCGGCTCTGTGTGGGTGTCGGTTATGGCGAGTCGCTCCGCCAACGCGTTGAAGGTCGCGATGTCGCTGATGCCGCCGCGGAGGGTCGCGGCCGCCAGGATCGCCTCGATCTCCTGGGTGACGCGGGGGCTGGCTTCGGGGGGGAGGTGGCTGAGGCGGCGTATCCAGTCGTCCCCCTCCAGGTTGAGCAGGGCGTCGAAGGGGTCCGTCGTGGGGGAGGGGGCGCCGTAGATGGTCGCGAGGGCCGCGGCGTGGAGATCGAGGACGTGGCGGTAGCGGGGCTGGGACAGCTCGGGGGCCGTGGGGGGGGCTGGGCGGTTGAGCTGTCTGGCGAAGGCCGCGGCGGCGCGGTTGAACTCGGCGGCGCGTTGCTTCGGGGTGGGCGCCATGGGGCGGAGGTGGAGCGGCGCGGTGGCGGTGAGCAGCGGTTCGAGGTCGGGGTGGGCGTTCTGGATGGCGCGCCACCAGTCCTGGTCGTTGCGGGCGAGCAAAACGACCCGGATGTGTTCGTCGGGTCGGGCGGCCTCGTGCCTCGCCTGGAGGTCGAGCAGGAGCTGGTTGAGGCCGGGGCGCAGCTCGGCGTAGTCGATGACGATGAAGGCGCGCTTGTGGGCGGCGATCGCTTGGAGCCAGGGGTCGCGGGCGGTGGCGTCGCTGTCGGAGCGGTGTTGCAGCGCGTCGGGGTCGACGAAGAACGCGACTTCGTTGCGCTCGTTGAGGTCGCGGATCCAGTGGGTCAGGAGCCTGGTCTTGCCGCTGCCCCCAGCGCCGTAGATGAGGCGGACGGCGATGGGGTTCGCCGTGTTGGCCCAGGTGGTGAGGTCGTTCAGCTCATCGGCGCGTCCGGTGAAGGGCACGACGCCGAGCCTGGGCGTCAGGAGGCGGGTGGGGGTGACCTCGGTGAGCGAGGATGGGCTGGTGAGCCAGCGGACCGCGAGGAGGGCGCGCCAGCCGTGGTGCTGACGGAGGGCGCGGGTGCAGGCGGCGCGGGCGGTGGCGAGGTCGTAGGCGTCGCACCAGGCGGGGAGGCCGTGGAGGATGGGGCCGAGGTAGAGCTGGGCCAGCTCGCCGGTTCGGGCCTGGGCCAGATCGACGAGGGGTGGGGGGTCGTCGGTGAGGCTCTCCATGGCGTGAGGGGCGCCCTGCGGGAGGTGGGTGAGGCTGGAGCGGTCGCGGGTGAGGTGGTCGGCGAGCGCGGAGGCGATGGCGGAGCGGAGCTGGGGCGCGGGGTTGGAGAGGAGGGCGGCGACGTCTTGTTGGAGGGAGAGGTCGGGGGCGACGGCGCCGCCGAAGATCCAGGAGAGGAGGCACTCGACGAGGGCGTGGAGGCGCGGCGTGGGGAGCCGCGGGGGGTCGGAGAGGAGGCCGACGAGGAGGCTCGGGGAGCGGTCGTTTCGGGGGCCGCGGGGGCGGGCGTGGGTGAGGAGGGCGTCGAGCCAGGTGGTGAGCTTGCGGGAGCGAGGGTCGTTGTGGGCGAGCCAGTCGGTGGCGAACAGCGCGATCTCGCGGTGGGAGGGGCGCAGGGGTTCGGCCAGGAGCGTCTCCCAGCAGCCTTCGTCGTGGAGCGCGTGGAGGGCGGCGAAGTACTCGCCCAGCGAGGGGTGGAGGAAGCCCCAGCGGCCGTCCTGTTGCGGGGCGAGCAGCGCCATGTCGGCGCGGAGGAGGTCGAGGAGCCGTCGGGCGTGCTGCTCGGCCTCGGCGAGTTCGTGGCGGCGGGCCTCGATGGTGGTGAGCTTGTGGAGGAGGGTCTCCTCGTCGGTCGTGGCGCCGCTCTGACGGATGAGCCACCAGGACAGCTCGGCGACGATCCGCCTGGCCTCGTCGTGATCGAGTTGTCGGGCGCCGGGGTCGCGGACCCGGACGCGTTGCTCGACGACCAGCTCGCCGAGGCGACGGAACAGCTCGATGCGGCGGTCGGGCATACGCCCCTCGCGCTCGTAGAGGGCGACGAGGAAGGCCAACAGCAGCGGGGTGCGGGCCAGGTTGAGGAGGTTGCCGGTCAGCTCGCGGGCCAGGGCGTCGCCGCGCTCGGGTGGAGCGCCCCGGAGCTGAATGAAGGCGCGGGCGAAGCGGCCGATCGCCTCGGGGTCGGCGGGGTGAAGCTCCAGGCGGCGGAGGGGCGCCACGGCGGAGGCGACCTCCGGCTCAAGGAAGCTGCGGCTGGTGATGATCGCCGCGCCGAGGGTCCCGTCGCGGAGCCAGGCGAGCAGCGGGTCGAGCACGTCCCGGCGAGCGGCCTCCTGCTTCAGATCGTCGAGCCCGTCCAGCAGGAGCAACACCTCGCCGAGGTGGGGCTCCAGGTCGGGCGGGGTGGGGACGCCCTGGTTCCTGAGCCAGACCTCCAGCCCCTCCTTGAAGGGGAGGCTCTGGTCCTCGCGCATGACGGCGTAGTCGGCGAGGGGGATGAGGAGCGGGGTGAGGGGGCCGAGGTGCAGCGGGTCGTGTTGGGCGCGGGCGTAGGTCAGCGCGAGGTGGCGCAGGTAGGTGGTCTTGCCCGCGCCGGGGTGGGCGAAGACCACGCAGCCCACCTTGGCGTGGAGGGGGTGGCGCAGGTCGGGTAGCGGAGGCGGCCGCTCGTCCATGAGCGGTTGGTAGAGCGCGTCCAGCGGCAGCGCGGTGCGGTTCGAGGTGGGGGGGAGGAGGCCGGTGAAGTCCAACTGCGCGTGGCGTTCGAGCATGAGCGCGCGGAGTTGTTCGCGGCAGGTCTCCCAGGGGGCGATGTCGTGGGCCGCGGGGATCGTGACGTGCAGGTCGAGGGCGCTGGTCAGGTCGGGGGCGTGGCGGCGCATCGCGCGCTCTGCGGCGGGTGAGGTGGGCTGGAGCCAGATGAGCCGCGCCTCCCGCAGCAGCGTGTCGCGGCTGCGGTTGAGGTGGGTCAGGCGAGTTGCGCTGGCCGGGTCGGTCGTGATCACCTCGGCGATGACCGCGTCGTCGGGGATGTCGTGGCGGTCGAGGACGCGCTGGCGGAGCGTTTCCAGCTCGGGGTTGCGCGAGGGGGGGGCGACGACGGCGACGATCGCGGCGCGCTGTGTGGTGAGCAGGAGCTGGGCGTGGAGGTCGCGCTCCAACGCGGCGAGCGGTTGGTCGGAGGCTGGAGCGGTGGGGGTCATGGGTCGGGCTCGGCGTACTTCTGGACGTAGTCGAGGATGAGCATGTGGGGGGTGTAGAGGAGGTCGCCGTTGTTGTAGCAGACGATGAAGTTCTCGTAGAGGAGGGTGTCGGCCCGCTCGCTGGTGGGCAGGACGCCCCGCTGCGCGATTTGTTTGAGGAGGTCGAGGTCCGTGTCCCGCAGGAAGCGCTGCATGGTCTGGCGCTGCGTGCGTATGGTCGCCTCCATGTGGTCCTTCGTGACGGCGTCCGCGCCCTCCTTCTGCGCTTCGACGCCAGCGCCACGCAGCAGCTTGAGGAAGTCGCGAACCAGGCCGCTGCTCATCCGCGCGGCCCGCCGCAGGACCTCCTCGGGGTAGCGGTCTTGATCGTCGGGGTTGGTGAGCTGCGCCATACGAAGTTGGTAGAGTTCGAGCAGCAGCGCGACGCCCTCGTCCCCCTCTCTCGGCTCCTCGCCGGGGAGGACCTGGAGGACCGGGACGTTGGGGAGGGTGTGGAGGCTGAGCTGGCGCTGACCGTGTATCTCGTAGGACTGGAGGTCGAAGCTCAGTCGAATGGGGCCGCTCAGGATCAGCGCCGACTCGAACTTGAGCAGGTAGTCGATGTCCGCGACGGCGGTCTCGATGCTCTTGAGGTCGCTGAGCTTGTCCAACCCCTCGGCGATGATGAGCGGCGTGCGCCCGCTCGCCTCTCTCAGGTCACTCAAGATGGAGTTGACGGCGGCGATGACCGCGTTGACCTCGTCCTCCTTGCCAGGTTCGACGCGTCCGAGGAGTTTATCTCGCCTCAACAGTTCGCGGGAGCGGCTGGCCACTTTGGAGATCGCGGGCGCGGCTTTGACCGCGCCTACGGCGATGGCGGCTCCTGCGGCGGTTGTTGGCTCAAAGAGGGCCACCAGGGGAGCGACCGCCTTGACCAGCTCGGCGACCTGCTCGGCCGCCATCCCGAGGGGCTTGAGGGCGTCGTTGAAGCGCGACCTGGCCCGAGCCAGCCAGCTGGATGAGTCGGCCTTGATCAGGGCGGTGAGTTCTGCGTCGGGGTGTGTGAGCCAGGATTCGAGGGCGCTCAGCGAGGCGGCGCCGAGGAGGATGATGATGGCGAGCGTCCCCGAGCCCTCGGGGAGGCTGTCGCCGAGGTTGGCGGAGACGATGCAGAAGCGTTCATGGAGCACCTTGGAGAGGCGATCCAGCTCCGTGGTCTTTCCGGCGCCGCGGGCGCCGTACAGGACGCACTTGGTGTTGTCTTCTCCGTGCAGCAGCTCCTGCATCAGCGAGCGCAGCGGGGTCCTGGGGCGTGTCACGTAGAGGCGGTCGATCTCGTCCGGGCGCAGCAGGCGCCACGGGTCAAGCGCGTCGAGGGTGGGTTTCCAGCGCTCGATGGATCGTTCAAGGGCCTCAAGGTCGATGTGCATCGTCGCTCCTTGACCGCCCTGAGGACGCCAGGGGGTCTGGATCGATTGTTGCCCATTGCATCATGAAAGACAAGATGGGTGAGCTTCGTCGGGGACCGGGCGGCTGTCGCCTTGACATCACACTGTGGTCGAGTCGATACACCCAGGACCCCACGCCGTCGGCCTCGCGACCGTCTTGTCGGGGGTTGGAGGGTGGTACGGCTCATGCATTTCCCTCGCGGCGGGGAGCGGAGTTCAACAGGAGGTGGACATGACGAGGTGGTTGACGCTGGTGGCGGCGCTCGCGGCGCTGGCCGGGTGCGCCCAGGCGCACCAGGTGCAGCTCGGCGAGGTGGACTCGCGCGCGGTGGTTGAGGGGAGGCGGTTTGAGATCCTGGTCAGTGAGACCGGGGTCAACGTCCAGCAGGCCGCGGAGATCGGTGGGGCGCTGGTGAGCAGCCAGGCCGGGAACCTGAGCACGCTCGGGGACATCATCGCGATGTTCCAGATGGGGCCCGCGACGGGCAACCCGGTGTTCCGCGAGGAGTACGCGGACGCCGTGCTTGAGCTGATCCGCGCGGAGTGCCCGAGCGGGCGGATCACGGGGCTGACCTCAATCCGTGAGAGCGCCTCCTACCCGGTGGTGAGCGGTGAGGTGATCAAGGTCGTGGGTTACTGCGTGGAGGAGGGGAGATGATGCAGCGGTTGTGGTGTCTGGCGCTCGTGTTGGCGCTGTGTGGGACGGGGTGCGCGCACCTGAACTCGGTCTCGACGACCAGCGTCCCGGCCGATCGGGGGACGCCGGTCGAGGTGAACGCGTCTCGGTTTGTGTTCCTCTACCTGAACTTCGACAACGATTACGTCAACGAGATGACGAAGGAGCTGGCCGCGAAGTGCCCCAACGGGCGCGTGGAGGGGATCCTCACGAAGATGGAGAAGGTGACCTACTTCCCGCTCTTTGCCCACTCCATCAAGGTCTACGCCACGGGCTACTGCGTCGCCCCGGCCGCGACGCCGGTGACCGTCAACCCCACGGCGCCCGCGCCGCCTGCGCCCGACGTCGAGGACGACGAGGAGGAGGGCGGGCTGGAGGGGGACACCTTCATCGAGGAGGAGCCATGAGCGCGCGCACCGTCTTCATGGTGGCGGCGATCGCGTTGGCGGGCTCGGCCTGCTCCCACTCGGTCCACGTCACCCACACGAGCGACTTTCACTTCGAAGGCCCCCCCGAGCGCTACAAGGTCATCGAGGCGACCGCCGAGCAGTTCACCTTCCTCGGCATGGTCGGTCAGACCGAGTACGTCGATCAGGCGTTCGCCGACCTCCAGGCGAAGTGCCCGGGGGGGCACGTCACCGGGATACAGACCCGCTACAGCACCAGCCACGGCTTCTTCTCGTGGACCAACAAGGTCGTCATGCGCGGCTACTGCGGCCGCTGATGGGCGAAGGCGGTGCAGAGTTCACACGGGTGTGTTGTGGGGGGGGGTGGCAAAGCCCATTCCCACGGTCACGGACCATGCCGAAATCGTCACACCCGTAGGCTCAGGGATAACCCCCGTCGCCGACCTGCTCGATGATGAGCGCCTCGGCGGCCTGGAGCAGCGCGTCGAGGTCGGGGTCGTCGTAGCGGTCGGCCTCCCAGAGGTTGGCCTCGAAGAGGGTCTGGTCGCCGTCGCGCAGCTTGAGGAGGACGGGGGTGTCGCCGGGCTCGCGGGGCATTTCGGAGGTGCGCGGGCGGGTGAAGCCGTGCTCGGCGAGCGTCGCGCCGAAGGCGGTGAGCGCGTCGTCGGAGAGGGTGTCGGTGAAGTTGTGCGGGGTGCCCGCGCGGCGCTGGAGGAGGTGGAGCGCGCCGTCACCCTGGACGGTGAGGGTGAACAGGCCGTTGCCGAAGTGCTCGGTGCCGGTCTGCACGACCACGGACAGCGAGGGGTGATCGGGGAGGGCGCGGAGTTGAGCGGTCATGGTCACCTCGGGGGTCGGGTTGGGTGATGGGGTGGCGCAGCTGAGCGCCGCGAGGCACAGCAGCGCGCCGATGAGGGCTCGGGTGAGCGTCATCGGCGAGGTCGGACCGTGAACTCATGGCCGGTGGCGGAGCCGACGTGGCTGGCGATCGTTTCGCCGTGGCGCTGGCGCACGGCGGCGGCGCGGCGCCCCTCGGCGTGGTAGTTCCCCATGATGGAGTGGTCGGTGTGGACGCCGGCGCCGGAGGCGTCGGCGCGGTTGGTCGCGCCCGCGTCGACGTACTCGTCGAGGAGGCCGAGCTGGTGGCCCAGCTCGTGGGCGTAGGTCTCGTCGGGGGCTTCGAGCGCCCAGTTGCTCAGGTTGGAGCGCCGGTTGCCGGCGTGGATCCGCACCGAGAGGTGCTCGCCCGTCTCGACGAACTGCACGTTCACGCGGACCGGGAACTCGTGCTGGCCGTCCGAGAAGACGAACTGGTTGTCGAACTTGTTGATGAACGCGGCGGTGGCGCGGCGATCGACGTTGGCGATGTCCTCCTCGGTCACGCCAGCCTGGGGCAGGAGCTTCACCTTGACGTTGATGCGGACGTCCGAGTCGGTGACCTGGGCGTCGTAGGTGGAGGTCCAGCCGTAGGGCGGATCCGAGATCCGGTTGCGGACCCGCACCGCCGGAGAGGGCTCCTGGGGGAGGTTCTCGGCGCCCTCCTCCTCCATCTGGACGGGGGCGAGCGCGTCGCCCTCCTTGAGCTGCACCGGGCTCTGGGCCATGTGCTGAAGCAGCGACTCACCGGAGAGCCCGCTCGCCTCGCGCATCTGCACCGCCTGCTCCAGGTCGGCGCCCGGGCGCTGTTGGGGCTCCCAGGCCACCCGGGCCTGCTCGGGGGCTTGAAACCCGACCTCGGTCGATCTGGACTTGTTCCCGTTCATCGGCTCGCTCCCTGCTGGGTCCGCGTTGGTGCGGCCCGGGGAGTGTAGCGCCAGGGCGCCCATCGCCTCAAGGCTCAAGGTGAATTTTTATACCTGGTGCGCAGGTGGGGGGGCGCGGCGAGGTCAGCGGCGGGCGTGACGGGGGTGGGTGTTCTGGGTGCGGCGGACCAGCTCGGCGACGTCGTTGCTGTAGAGGCTGCCGTAGACGACGTGGAAGTTGGCCGGGTCGGTGACGGAGGGGTAGACGCGGGCGAGCGCGTCCACGCGCTGGTCGATGTAGAAGGTCTTGGCGATGGCGAGCGCCTGGGCGCTGGTGAAGCGGTTGTGCTGGAGGAGGGCGCCGAGGACCTCCATGCGCTGGTCGGGCCACGCCTGCTTGAGGACCGACAGCAGCTCGTCGAACTCGGCCTGGGTCCGCTGGGTGGGGCGGCGGCCGTGGTTGTGGTGATCGGCGGCGGCCTGGCGGTTGATCCAGCGGCTGAGCTGGACGCGCTCATCGGGGTAGAGGAGGTCCATGGCGCGGTGGAGGTGCTCCGGGTCGCTGACCTGGGGGTAGAGGGTGGTCAGCGCGCCGAGGCGCTTGTCGCGCGGGAGCAGGGTGACCAGCTCGGTGAGCTGGTCGGTGCTCACGAGGCGGCTGTGGACGAGGGTCGGGAGCAGCTCGGCGCGCTGGTGCAGGTGCAGGCGCTTGAGGGTCTGGGTGGCGCTGGCCAGCTCCGGGCGTGACAGGTGGCGCAGCCGGATCGGCTTGAGCTTGTTGCGGTTGGGGACGTCGCGCTTGAGCTTGGGGCGCTTCTTGAGCTTCGGGGTGGTCCGGTTGGCGCGATCGGCGCGGTAGGAGGTGATCGCCTCGGCGCGCTGGACGGTGCGCTGGAGGCGCTTGAGTTCGGCGTCGATGGCGCTCAGGTCGCGGCCCCGGCGGCGGTCGCCGCGGCGGTCGTCGCTCAGCGCGGCGACCTTCCGCTCCAGGGCGTCGAGGCGGACCTGGAGCTGGGCGGCGTCGAGGACAACGGGGCGCTCCATGCGCTTGAGGTCGCGCAGCTCCAGGCCGTCGGCGCGTAGGTCCAGCTCGGCGGTGTGGCGCGCGCGGTCCGTGGAGATGGGGGTCCAGTCGGCGTCCTGGGCCATGGCGGTGGCGGGCAGGGTGAGCGCAAGGAGAAGGGTCGCTGTGAGCAGGTGTCGTCGCATGGTTCCTCGGTCCTGTATCGTCAAAAAGGCGCAGGCGGTCGCGGTGGCCGGGAGGCCGCAGGCCGCGCCAGGTCGGCCCCGTGTGTTCGGGGGGTTCGACGGGCGCGTGGTGAGATGATTCAGCGGGGGGCGAAAAAAGCTGGGAGGGGGGGCTAGCGGCGGAGCTGGCGGAGGAGGGGGATGGTGTTGAGGTGGCAGATGGCGACGGCGAGCGCGTCGGACTCGTCGAACTTGGGCGGGGAGGGGATGCCGAGGAGGAGGCAGACCATCTTGCGGACCTGCTCCTTGTTGGCGCCGCCGTTGCCGGTGACGGCCTGCTTGATCTCGGTGGGCTGGTACTCGACGAGTTCGAGGCGGTCGAGGCGGGCGGCGAGCATGGCGACGCCGCGGGCGTGCCCGAGCTTGAGCGCGGACTGGGCGTTGCGGTGGTAGAAGATGTTCTCGATGCAGGCGATGTCGGGCTTGTGGGTCGCGATGGCGTGGCGGAGGCCGTCGAAGATGATCTCCATGCGCTCGGCGAAGTCCTTGGAGGTCTTGTAGGCCATGATCGCGCCGGAGCCGACGTGGATGAGGCGGTTGCCGCGGCGCTCAACCACGCCGTAGCCGGTGATGCGGCTGCCTGGATCGATGCCGATGATGCGTTGGCTCATGGGACACGGGGGGTTGAAGGTGAGCGCGTCCTTGCGTCACCCCTTTTGAGGTAGCACAGGTGCCGGAGGGGGGCAAATGTTCATCCTTCAGGGCGACGGGGGTCGTAAAAATGGGCGGCGGGGGTGGTTGTGCATCGGGGGGCATGTGGATATACTCCGCCAGCCCTGCCGTAAGGTCCGGGTTTCGTTTGTGAGCAACCCTTGCAGATACAGCTCGCGCGCCGTAGGCGGCGAGGTTCAAGAAAGGAGGTAGTCCATGAGTTCGAGCGACTGTGGGCCGGGATGGGCCCGCTGGCTGCTGACCTGCCTCGTGGCAGGTCTGGCGCTTGTGCAGGTCGCCCCGGCGGCGGCTGATGATGACACCAACCTGGAGGTCCAGGACGAAGACGTCGAGGGGATCGAGTGGTTCCCGGGCTGGGGCGTGGGCGCGCGAGGCGGGTGGCTGTTCACCAGCCTCGACGAGGTCAACGAGCCGGTGCTGACGCTGCCCGGCAACGACATGGAGCCGATCGACGCGGCGGGGCTGTTGCAGTTCGAGCTGTACGGCGGCTCCTACATCTCCAAGAAGTTCCTCGTGCAGGGCGTCGGCGGCGGGATGTTCACGACCGGGACCGACACGTCGTTCTCGATGTGGTACCTCGGCGTCGAGCCCGCGATCGTGTTCCCGGAGCACCGCTTCGAGTTCCTGCTCGGGCTCAAGACCGCGATCGGCGGCTACAGCTACACCGGCCAGTCTCCCACGGGGGAGAAGGGCTACGAGGGGACGGCGCTGATCATCGAGCCGAAGCTCACCTTCCGCTACATCCCGGTGCAGGAGATGGCGATCGACCTCGGGCTGGGCTTCAACCAGTTCCTGCTGTTGAACGACGAGGCGACCGGCGGGGCGCTCCCGCCGGATGAGCTGGGCCAGGCCAGCGACAACCCGCTCGACTGGGCGGCGCCGACGCTGAGCCTGGGCTTCGTGTACGGACGGATGCCGACGCGCAAGCCCCCCAAGCTCGACCCGGACGGCGACAAGGACAAGGACGGGATCCTCAACCGCGACGACCGGTGCCCCCGCGAGGCCGAGGACATGGACGGCTTCGAGGACGAGGACGGCTGCCCCGACACCGACAACGATCAGGACGGCGTCGAAGACGCGATGGACAAGTGCCCCGACGACGCCGAGGACAAGGACGGCATCCTCGATGAGGACGGCTGCCCCGAGACGGACGCCGACGAGGACGGCATCCTCGATGAGGCCGACGTCGAGTGCCCGGTGGACGCCGAGGACAAGGACGGCTTCGAGGACGGCGACGGCTGCCCCGACACCGACAACGACAAGGACGGCATCCTCGACACCGCCGACAAGTGCCCCGACCACCCCGAGGACAAGGACGGCATCGACGACGAGGACGGCTGCCCCGACATCGACGACGACAAGGACTTCGTGCCCGACGGCGCCGACCAGTGCAAGGACGCCGCCGAGACCTGGAACGGCGTCAAGGACGGCGACGGCTGCCCCGACCGCGGCGACGCCACCGTGGCCCTTGAGGGCGACCTCATCGTCTTCGACGAGCCCTTCCCGTTCGGCCGCGGCGACGCCCTCTCCGACAAGGCCAAGGGCGAGCTGGACAAGATCGTCCTCCTGCTCACCAACGCCAAGCACCTGGAGAAGCTCTTGATTCAGGTCCACACCGACGACAAGGGCAACGACGACAAGAACATGGAGGTCAGCGTCGACCGCGCCAACGCCATCCGCGCCTACCTCATCGAGAAGGGCGTCGATAAGGGCCGCCTCGGCGCCGCCGGTTACGGCGAGACCAAGCCGGTCGTCGATCCGACCGACCTCAAGGGCCGGGAGCTGGACGAGGCGCGTCGCAAGAACAAGCGCATCGAGATCAAGGTCCTCAAGCAGAGCAAGCCGCTGACCTTCGATCCCAAGAAGGCCGCCGCGCCCCCGCCCAAGAGCAAGCAGCTCCAGTGATCGCTCGCCGCGCGCTCACGCGTGAGCGCGCGGCGTGAGCGGTCGCTGCGCCTCCCTCCTCCTCCCTCACACTCCCCATCCCATTCTCCGCGGGTTCGGGCGAACCCTTGACGGGGTGGGTGTACTTGTGTACAGTGTTTGCTGGGCCGCGGCGACGCCTGCGGTCTGCAACGAATCAACCACCACGCACGGCTCAGGCCGCGCTGGCAGATCGGTGGCGTCGCCAGCCGCCCCGACCCCACGCGAGCGCGCCTGACCACCACGAGAGAGCCAACCATGATCGCGATGCTTCGAGGCGTCCTGGTGCAAAAGGACTTCGCGGGGGTCATCCTCGACGTCAACGGGGTGGGCTACCGCGTCCACATGCCGATGACGGGGCTGGACAAGCTGCCCGCGCTCGGCGATGAGATCACGCTGCACATCCACACGTCGGTCCGCGAGGACGCGCTGGACCTGTTCGGGTTCCGTCAGGAGGCCGATCGGCGCCTGTTCGCCAAGCTGATCGGCGTCAGCGGGGTGGGGCCTCGCCTCGGCCTGAGCATCCTCTCCAGCATGAACGCCCAGGAGGTCGTCCGCGCGGTGCTGCGCGGGGACATCGGGGCGCTCAAGAGCGTCAAGGGGATCGGCAAGAAGACGGCCGAGCGCCTGATCCTGGAGCTGAACGACAAGGTGACCGACTTCGACACCGGCTCCTCCGTCATCGGCGACAGCCCCAACGGCGAGCCGAGCATCAACGAGATGCTCGACGACCTGCGCTCGGCGCTGAGCAACCTCGGCTACCCCGCCTCCAAGGCCGACCAGACCGTCCAGGCGGTGCGCGGGCAGGCCGCGGAGCTGAGCTTCGATGAGCTGCTGCGCGAGGCCCTCAAGCAGGTGCGCGCGTAGCCGACGCCGCTCCGCGAGACGCCCCGCGCCCCGGATATTGCCCCCCGGCGCGGAGGGTGATAAGAGCATCTCTGTACCGATGAGACGCGCACCGGGCGGCGGCAACGAGGTCGCCACGCCCAGCGGTGGTGCGCGACCTGACAGGAGAGAGAGCGATGCTCAAGCTGACGGGCGCAATGACCGCCATCATCACCCCGTTCACCGCCACCGGCGAGATCGACGAGGCCGCCCTGCGCGACCTCGTCGAGCGTCAGATCGAGGGGTCGATCGACGGCCTCGTGGCGGCTGGGACGACCGGCGAAGCCGCCACGATGACCCAGGAGGAGAAGTTCAAGACGATCGCGATCGTCGCGGACCAGGCGAAGGGGCGGGTCCCGGTGGTGGCCAACACGGGCAACAACGACACCCGGCAGAGCGTGCGCCTGACGCGCGAGGTCGTGGACGCGGTGGGCGGCAAGCTCGACGCGGTCATGGCGGTGTGCCCCTACTACAACAAGCCCGACCAGGCGGGGCTCGTGGCCCACTTCGAGGCGGTGGCCGACGTCGGCCTGCCACTCGTGGTCTACAACGTCCCCGGGCGCACCGTGGTCAGCCTGACCGCCGAGAGCATCGGGCGGCTCGCGGCGCACCCGAGCATCGTGGCCGTCAAGGAGGCGAGCGGCGACATGGCGCTCGGCACCGCCATGATCGAGGCGGCGCAAGGACGGCTGACCTTCCTCAGCGGCGACGACTTCACCACCTTCCCCTTCGTCGCCCTCGGCGGCGACGGGTGCATCTCGGTCGTCTCCAACCTCGACCCGCAGCTCGTCCACGACACCGTCGAGGCCGCCGCGACCGGCGACCGGGAGCGCGGCGTGGCGCTGCACCAGAAGGTGTGCCGCCTGGCGCGCCTGTCGTTCTGCGCCCCGAACCCGGTCCCCATCAAGTGGATGCTGGCCCAGCAGGGCGTGTGCGCCGCCGACCTGCGGCTGCCGCTCGTGTCGCTGAACCCGGCCCTCCAGGATCGCGTCCGCGCGGGCCTCATCGAAGAGGGGTACCTGTCATGAGCGCCACCCGCGTCGTCGTCCTCGGCGCCGGGGGTCGGATGGGGCAGGAGATCATCGACGCCGGGCGGCGCGACGAGGAGATCGCCGTCCACGGCGCCATCGAGGTCGCCGGGCACCCCCAGGTCGGCTGCCCGGCCAACCCCGACCTGCCCGAGCTGCGGATCACCGCCGACCTGCCCGCCGCCCTGGCGGGCGCCGACGTCCTGATCGACTTCACCCGCCCCGAGGCCACCCTCGGGAGCCT
>PBBL01000090.1 GCA_002716585.1 Myxococcales bacterium
CCGCCGGAGTTCTTGCACACCTTCTTGGAGGGGCAGCCCATGTTGATGTCGAGGATCGTCGCCCCGGCGTCTTCAAGGAGCCGCGCGGCCTCGGCCATGGTCTCCGGGTCGCGGCCGAAGATCTGGAGGGCGATCGGCCGCTCGTCGGGGTCGAACTCGGCCATGCGCCACTCCTTGCGGCCGCCACGGCTGAGCCCCTTGGAGGCGATGAACTCCGTGTAGGTCAGCCCGGGGCCGCCCAGCTCACGGATCAGGCGTCGGAACACGAGGTCGGTGACGCCCTCCATCGGGGCCAGCACGACGTTGGGGGTGATGCGCACGTCGCGCACCTTGTACCAGGTCGGCAGGCCGCGCGGTCCAGGCGGTCCCGTGTGGTGTTCGTGGGTGGGTTGGGTCGTGTTCATGGTCTCCGCGTCATGTCTCAGCGCAGGTAGCGGCACACCCACTCCGCGACGCAGGCGGGCTTGTCCAGCCCCTCCACCTCGACGGTCAGCCGGGCGACGACCTGGACGCCGTTCTTGACCTCGTCCGCCGAGGCGAGCGTCCCGTGGCAGCGCACCCGCGAGCCGACCTTGACCGGCGACGGGAAGCGCACCTTGTTGAGGCCGTAGTTGATCCCCATCGAGCACCGCTCCACGTGGAGCAGCTCCGCCAGGAACGGGGCGCACAGCGACAGCGTCAAGAAGCCGTGGGCGATGGTGTCCCCATACGGGCTCTCCGCCTTCGCCTTGTCGCGATCGATGTGGATCCACTGGTGATCGCCCGTGGCGTCGGCGAACAGCTGAATGCGCTCCTGCTCGACGGTCATCCAGTCGGTGGTGCCGAGCTCGGCGCCGACCGACTCCAGCAGCGCGTCGGGGTTGGCGAAGGTGGTCATGGTGTGCGTCACCCCTGGGTGTGTCTTCGGAGGCGCCGCCCCCGGTGAAGTCGTGATCCGCTCTCGCGGCGAGCGCGCATGCGTCGCCGCTGAGTCCTGTAGGTAACGCAGCGAAACCACTCTGTAAAGACCTCTCGTGTGCGCCTCGGTCGAGACCTCGCCGAAGAAGCTCGAAAACCCCTGCCGCGCGCCTCGACCGCGCGTCAGGCTCCTCGCGCGATGGAGCGGGCTGTGACGGTCGCCGCGCTCCATGGCGCGCCTCGCGCGTCGAGGCGCAGCGACCGCGGCCAGGCGCGCCACCATCGACGCCCTGCCCCTTTTCCGCTAGGGTGTGTGTGCGCGCCCTCGGTTGCGAGCCGAGCGAGGCAGACGACGATCAGGCCCACCACGTGTAGAGAGCCAAACGCATGACGAAGCGCTCCATCGGATTTCTGGCTGTGTTGATGTTTCTTGTCGGCGGCGGCGCCCTGGGCTGCTCAGGTGACGAGGGTGGCGGCGGAGGCGACGGCGGCCTCCTGAGCAGCAACGGCGGCGCTGAGGACACGGGCGCCGTCGAGGACACCGGCGCCACCACCGCCGAGGACAGCGGCGCGGCGGACAGCGGCGCTGAGGACACCGCTGAGCCCGACACCGCCGAGCCGGACGCCCCGCCGGAGGTGGACTTCTGCGAGGCCGCTGGCCTCACCCCGACCACTCTGAAGGAGGCGACGGAGGGCTTCGGCTACCTCGACGTGGCGGGCGACTTCACCGTCAACACGCTCGACGGCGGCGCCTGGACCCTGTCCGAGGAGTGGACCGGCTGCGAGTCCTACGTCTTCCTGAACTACTTTCAGGACCTGCGCAGCAACCCCGGCGGCACCTGGTACGTCGACCTGCTCTGGGACAGCGACATCGCCGAGTTCCTCTCCGAGAGCCCGGACAACGTCCACTACTTCTTCACCTCCTTCCAGGAGACCGCCGCCGAGCGCGAACAACAGCTGACCGAGATGAAGCGGCGCTTCGACGCCTACCTCGCCCTCAACGTCGATGACGTCGAGGTGCGTGCGTCGTGGCAGCGGCGGCTTCACTTCGTCACCGACCGCTCCACGGAGATCGAGGGCAGCGTCGGGGCCTTCATGGCCGATTACCTGAACTACATGTTCTCCGAAGACGCCATCGTGGACCTCGGCGACCGCGGGCAGGCGCAGCCGCCGCTGCCGCTGGTGTTCGCGATCGACCGCGAGCAGCACTGGGATCCGGGTGGGAGCCTCTCGGAGTTCGTCGGCGGCAGCGACAAGTTCGTCATGGCGTCCTACCTGGGGCGGTTCTTCAACCACAAGGCCGCGCTCCGAGAGCAGGTCGCGGCCGAGACGGACGTGACGACCGTGACCCTCCTCGATGAGGAGGTCACCGAGCGCGTGTTCACGCAGACCATCACGCTCCCCGACGGGGCGGAGATGGCCGCGTTCGACACCCTGGAGTTCGACATCGAGGTCACCTGCCCGCACCGCAACCCCTTCGCCTGCTCGGAGTGGGACCGGATCGCGCGGATCGCCTACTGCCTGGACGGCGCGGAGTGCACCGACCGACGCGAGGTGGTGCGCTGGATCACGCCCTACTGGCGACGCGGGACGCGGCGGTGGCTGATCGACGCGTCGCCGTTCCTGGCCTACATGCGCGAGGGCGGAGAGCAGAGCTTCTACGTGGAGATGGGGCCGGGCTGGGAGCGCAAGACCTCGCGCCTCGCCCGGATGGAGCTGCGCTTCGCGACCCGCGACCAGCCCCGCGCCATCCGTGTCGAGCGCGTCTTCACCGGAGGGGCCTTCAACGCCGAGTACAACGACAGCAAGGAGCCCGTCGAGATCGAGGTGGGCGACGCGAGCCGCGTGGAGCTGGCGGTCATCCTGAGCGGGCACGGTCAGGAGGCGGGCAACTGCGCCGAGTGGTGCGATCACCGCCATGTGTTCACCGTCGATGGCGCCGGGGTCGCTCGGATTGAGTCGGAGCCTGGGATCGGCGAGGGGCGCACATGCGCCCGCGCCGCAGACCGGGGGGTCTCGCCGGGGCAGTGGGGCAACTGGGCGCCCGGGCGCGCCTACTGGTGCCCCGGCATGCCGGTGGACGTGATGCGCTTTGAGCTGACCGATCGCCTCCGCGAGGACCGCCCCTCGATCCTGCGCTACAGCGCCAACTTCGCCGGGAACGACCCGGTGGGCGGCAGCATCGCCCTGAACGCCTACGTCATCTGGTACGACGAGTAGGCGCGCCCGCGGCAGGCCGCGAGCTGTTCCAGTCGTCCACCCCACAGATCCCATCGCTGCTCGGAGGGTTCGCCCATGTCGCGACTTGAGTCACCCGCCTTTCCTCGCAACCGTGAGCCGATCTGCGCTGTGTTGGCGGAGGTGTTCACGGAGGGTGAGCGCGTGCTGGAGCTGGCCAGCGGCCCGGGGCAGCACGTGTGTTACTTCGCGCAGCGGCTCCCCCGGGTGCGTTGGCAGCCCAGCGACCGCGATCCGCGCGCCATCGCCTCGACGAACGCGTGGCGCGAGGCGCTGGGGTTGGAAGGGCAGGTCGCCTCGGCGCTGCCCCTCGATCTGGACGCGGGGCCGTGGCCCGACGCGTCGTTTGATGGGGCGGTCGCCATCAACGTGTTTCATATGGTGGGCCTGGACACGATCGAGCAGGGGCTGGTGGGGGTGGCGCAGGTCATGCGCCCCGGAGGGCGGCTGGTGGTCTACGACTGCTTCACCTACGACGGCGAGCACGTCAGCGAGAGCAACGCGCGGTTTGACGCGATGTTGCGACAGCGAACCCGCTCCGGGGGAGTGCATGCGTTTGAGGCGGTGGACGCGTTCGCGGCCCGGGTCGGGTTGGAGGAGCCGGTGGTGCACAGGCTTCCCGCGAACAACCAGTGCGTCGTCTGGCGACGCGCGTGACGCGAGCGCGGCGGTGATGGGCGGCTCTCGCCCGCCACCGCCGCGGCCCATCGTCAGGGGACGGTGATGGTGTTGAGGCCGGTGCCGCCCACGCCAATCTCGATGAAGTCATCGGTGCTGTTGGAGACGGAGATGGAGACGCGGTAGTCCTCGTCCACCCAGTCGGTCTGGTCGGGGCAGGTGGTGGGGCCGAGCTCGTAGACGGTGACGGAGTCGCCCGACTTGAAGGTCGCGCCGAACTCGGCCATGAGGTAGCCGCCGGTGCCGCCGAGGGAGACGAAGTTGGTGGCCATGCAGCCGGAGTCGGGGGCGCCGAGCGCCTGGTTCGGGTCGAGGTTGGAGCCGCCGCCGAGGCCGAAGTCGGTGATCCCGGAGGCGAACGTCTCGGCGCCGCTGATCGTCACGGAGATCGCGTCGATGTCGGCGCCGGGCGACTCCCCCGACATGTCCGTGCTGAGATCCTCCACCAGGACGAAGGCGTACTCGGTGTCGCCGCCGGTGGTGCCTCCCGTCGTGCCTCCCGTCGTGCCGCCGGTGGTGCCGCCGGTGGTGCCGCCGGTGGTGCCTCCGGTGGTGGCGTTGCTCGTGCTGTTGCTGGTGCTGCCGCTGGTGTTGTCTTCGGTCTCGTTGAGATCCCCGCAGGCGATCAGCGAGGAGGTGAGGGCGAGGGCGAGCATGGCGACAGATGTGTTGCGTACGATGTTCAACATAATCAGATATCCTTTCATATTCACAGAGGCAGCTCGAACGGAGCGGCCCATCTGGGGTGTGTGAGGTTGACCCACGTCGTGGGTGACCTCGTTGCTCTCTCCTCCAGGTGACGAAGCGCTTCGGTCAGTGGGAGAGAGCGGTGGGCTGGAGGGGGCGTGACAAGAAACCTTGTCACGGCCTCACAAAAATCTGAGGGGGGTGCCTCGTAGAGGCGGTCAGGCGGCGACGGCGAGGTCGATTGTGAGGGGCTCGCCGCGATCGTGGCGGATCTGCCGTTGGAGGTCATGGAAGGCCGCGAAGACGCGTCGGCGGCCGTATTGGTAGAGGTGTCCGCCAGGGAAGAGGCAGAGGTGGGAGCCCTGGAAGTGGTCGTAGAGCTTGCGCGCCTGGCTGGTGAGGGTGATCCCGTCGCGCTCGCCCGCGCCGATGAGGATGCGGGAGGTGTCGATGCGGGCGGGGCGGTCGAGCGGCGAGACGGAGCGCATCGCGAGGGCGAGCCGCTCCAGGGTGACGCCCGCGTCGATGGCGGTGCGTTGGGACGGCGTGTCGTGGCCATGGCGCCAGATCAGCTCGGGGAGGGAGGCGAACGGCATGAGCGGCACGGCGCAGGCGAGCCGGGGCTCGACGGTGGCGAGCAGCGCGCTGGTGTAGCCGCCGAGGCTCATCCCCATGACCCCGACCCAGGGGGCGCCGCGGTCGAGCAGGAGGTCGATCAGCGTGCGGGCGTCCTGGATGGCGTGGGCGAACCCTTCGACCGAGCGCGTCGGATCCGGGGTGGGGAACGCGGGGGTGGAGCGCCCGAGGCCTGCCTTGCGGCGCGCGTGGAAGGGCATGTTCATCAACACGACGTCGAGCTGGCAGCGGGAGAACATCCAGCGGACGGGGAAGGCGAGCTGCTCGCCGGTGTACTCCCCGGCGCCCCAGCCGTGGAGGCAGATCATGGCCGGGGCGGGGTCGTCGTGCTTGAACCAGCGGGCGTGGCAGGTGCGGGTCTCGGGGCACTGCGCCAGCGCCTGGGCGTACCGGGGGTGGAGCGGCGAGTAGCCGCTGGGCCAGCTCAGGTCGTAGGCGGCGCCGTGGCCCGCGTAGCGCGAGCGGACCTGGACCATCTCGACGCGGGGACGCGAGGGGGGCTGGAACAGCGCTCCGGTGCGGGCGGCGCGGTCGTAGAAGGGCGCGGCCTCGTCGAGCAGGTCGGTCATGCGGTCGGCCGGGGGGACCTGATCGGCGCCAGGTGGGGTTCGGAACGCGAAGTGGACGAAGGCGCGGTCGAGGCGGGTGGCGACCGCGGCGTTGATCCGAGCGCTGGTGTCGGTGATGAGCTGTCGTAGGGTGTTCATCTCAGGCGTTGATCCTCGGTGTGGGCGCGTGGCGCGATCCCTGCTGTGATCAACTATGCGAGGAGGCCTGGGATGGGTCCAGACTCATGGGCGGTGAGGTCAACACGAGTTCATATGAGTCGAAAGAGGGGCGCCCTGGCCTCAGGAGAGGCCAGGGCGGGGCGGTCAGCTGTCGGAGACGGTGGTCACGCGGCCGCTCTGGCCGTTGGTGTGGACGACCGCGGCGCGCTCCTGAACGGTGCGCATGACGGTGTCCAGCGGCGTGTTCTCGAACACGCGGGTGACGACCTCGGGCAGGTTGCGCCCGCCGAGCAGCTGCTGGACGCTGAGCGCGTCGGCGACCTTGACCAGGGTCTCCTGGTTGCCGAGGGCGAGGAGCGCCTCGGAGAAGCCCTCCTGGACGGCGCCGAGCCGCTGCACCGTGGCCTGGGTCTCAGCGCTGATGAGGGCGACGCGCAGGTGCTGGAGCGCCTCCTCGACGCCGCGCTCGAACTCGGCGTTCTTGCGCTTGCGCTCCAGCGACGCCTCGTGGCCCGCGTCGGCGACGGCGTCCTTGGCCTGCTGCGCCGCGAGCCGCTCGCTGTGCTCGCGGGTCGCGGCGGTGAGGCGCTCGAGGTTGAGCGTCAGCTCGCGCTCGATCTGCTCGCGCTCAAGCCGCGCCTGGTGGGACGCGGTCTCGGCCTCGATGGAGGCGCGCTCGCGCACGAGGGACTCCAGGCGACGCTCCGCCTCCAGCTTGCGCTGGGCCGCGGCCAGCTCGATGTTCGACCGCACCATCTGCTGCCGGGCCTGCGACAGCAGCGAGGCGATCGTGGCGTCCTGCACCTCCACCTCAAGGAGGTCGAGGTCGAACAAGCGCATCCCGTTCTCCGCGAAGGCGGTCCCGGGGCGCTCGCCGCGCTCGTCGGGGGCGCCGAGGAGCGCGTCGCGCACCAGGCCGCTGGCCCGCTCGGCGAACGCCTCCACGGTCAGGCCGCGCACCTGCGCCTTGAGCACGCTCTGGACGTGGTCGCAGAGGTAGCCCACGTAATCCTCCAGCGCGAACCAGCGGCTCGGGTCGTCGCCCTCGAAGTTGACGCGGAGCGCCAGCTTCAGCCGCACCGGCACGTGGTCCGAGGTCCGCGCCGAGACGACGTGGCTGACCCGGTTGTTGCGCACCTTCAGGTAGACCGTCTCCAGCACCTGGCGGTTGTCCTTCGGCGTCCCGGTCGAGAGCTTGAGCACCTCCAGGGTCTCGTCGTAGGCGAGCAGCGCGGTCATCGGCCCCTGCTCGACGCGGCGCGCGCCGGTCTTGCGACTGACGAGCATGACCGCGTAGTCGGTCCAGACGTTGATCGTCGGCACCCCGGCGAAGCGGGTCATCAGCGTCAGCGTCCGCGGCTCGTTGAAGGTGGAGCCACGCGAGAACTCGTCGGCCGCGATGAGCGCGACGTCCGAGCTGGTGTGGCTGGCCTCCATGACCGCGCCCTTCTCCTTGCGCATCCCCTTGCGCCCGCCGCCGCGCCGCTTCGAGCGCTGCACCTGGCCCTCGGAGACCGCCCCGGAGCGGGTCGTCGGCGCCCGCGTGGCGAGCTGCCGCAGCTTGCGGTTGTACTCCAGCGCCTCGGTGTTGCTCGGGTACCACAGCGCGCACTCCTGCTCGGTCAGCGCCCGGCGCACGATCACCTCGTCGCAGGGGTTGGGCAGCAACATCGTCGGGCCCGCGACCATGCGGATCTCGCCGGTCTTGCGCTGCATCACGTAGCGCGCCTCCCCGGCGGGGACCGCCGTGGCGAAGTGCTTGCTGCGCCCGTCGTACGAGATCAGCGAGTGCTCCTGCCGCGGGAAGTAGATCGGGGTGTCCTCCCCGGTGATGAACAGCTCCTCACCCTCGGAGTAGCTCCGCCCGGTCAGCTCGTCGGTGTAGTCGGCGATCACCTTGACGTGGATCCCCTGGATCGGGTTCAGCTCGATGGGGCGGAACACCCGGCTCCGCTCCCCGTGGTCGCGCTCCTCGAAGTAGAAGTGCTCCGTGGGGCGCGGGAAGACGACCGCCGGGCCGCGCTCGTAGCGCTTGTTGCCGTCCTCATCGACGAGGATGCTGTACTCCAGCCGCTCCAGGGTGAGCGCGTCGCGGACGTAGCGGCCCTCGGCCTCCACGACCTCCACGCCGGTCGGAGGCACGTAGAACGACACCTCGGTCCCCCGGATGATGATCTGACGCCCGACGCTCAAGTCCTCCGGCACGTCCCCGGCGACCTCAACGACGACGCCCTCGCCGCGCTCGTCCTCGGCGGCGGGGCCGGTGGCGGGCTTGACGATGGCGGACGACCAGTTCGAGCGCGCCGCCTCCTCGTCGTAGATCCGGACCAGGAGGTACTGGTTGGAGCGTAGGTGGTGCCCCTCGATCACCTTCGCGCTCTGGCGAGGCCAGAGGGCGAAGGTGCATGGTCCGGGGATGTTCACCCGTTGGCCGATCTGGAGCGCGGGCGCGACCGCCTTGGACTTGTCCTCGGGGTGACGCTCGTCCTCGGCGGGGTTCCACAAGACGCAGTAGTAGCCCTGCGGGGCGATGGGGTGGTGCTTGACCGCGTCGTGGAGCGACACCCGCTCGAACCGGCTCGTCTCGCTGTTGTACACCACCGGGATGTCCTGACCGGGGATGTTGATCACCAGCGGGCCGGTGTGGATCTTGATGATGCCGCTCGTCGTGTCCTGCGTGTAGGCGTACTCGCCGTCGGACAGCACCAGCTCGTTTGTGTTCTTGCGATCGCTCATGGTGGCCTCCTGGGTGGTGGTCGCGCTGCGTGTCGGGAGCCTCTTGAGCAGGAGCCGTGCCACATCGTCGAGCCCCGTCTCTACGGGGTCGCGTGTTGCGTGTAAGTGTTTGTTTAGTCTGCTGTCGATTGTTTTTAGCCTGTTGTCTATGGTTTGGGCGTGGATGGTTTTCGAGACGGTGAGATAAAAAGCGCGCGAGGTGTCGCAGGGTGGGCGAAGACGCGCGCTGAGCCCACGCAGGCGTTGTGCTCGCCCCAGGTCTCATGAGAACCTGCGGCTGGTCGCGCCGGTTGACGGCGCGCACGCAACGGAGGTGAGGATGCGTCTCAGGGGTTGGGATCTCGTGGCAGGTGGTCTGATGCTTCTCCTGGTGGGCTGCGCGTCCACCCCAACGCCAGCGACGGTCGATCCCTTCGACGCGCCGCGCTCGCCCGACGCGTCTCCCGAGGCGAGCTGGGCGTTGCAGTCCACCTCGTCGCCGCTCGCGCCGCGCGAAGGGCTCAGCGAGGCCCGGCTCCCGTTGGCGGCTGGTCAGGAGCTGGTGGTTCGGGTCGACGCGTTCGCGGAGGCCACGGATGGGTTCTGGGCGGGGATCGTGGAGGGGGATCGGATCGTCTCCGGGACGCGGGACATGCTGCCGTTCTATGGCTTGAGCCCCGAAGACTGGAGCGCGCTGCTCTGCGAGGAGAACCATGTCGAGGCCGAGAAGGTCGAGGTGGAGGGCCAGGCGCTGCTCGTCGTCACGCAGACCTGCTCGTGGGGGGAGGACGCGCGCGGGTTCCTGGAGCTGATGCGGGTGTTCCGCGCGCCGTCGTCGCGGGTGGACGGGCTTCGTGGGCTGGAGTTCGTCTGGGCGGGGCAGGGCGCGCTCATGGAGAACCTGCACGACATGTGCATCTCGGGGCACGAGGGGTCGCTGGTGTCTCGGGGCGGGGCGCTGATGCTGGAGTTCAAGGCGGTCGCGACGTTTCAGCCGGACCCGGAGTTCGGGGCGGTGGAGGAGGCGGACTGCGTCAAGCCCGCGGAGCGGTCAGCGATCCGCCTGGAGCCCTGAGCGGTCAGCGCTGGGCTTCGAGGATGAGGTCGGCGCACTTCTCGCCGATCATCATGCAGGGGGCGTTGGTGTTGCCGCCGATGATGGTGGGCATGATGGCGGCGTCGGCGACGCGGAGCCCCTCGACGCCGAGCACGCGGAGCTGAGGATCGACCACGGCGCGCTCATCGACGCCCATCCGGCAGGTGCCGACGGGGTGGTAGACGGTGCAGACGCGGTTGGGCAGCTCCTTGCGCATCGCGTCGCGCTGGAAGAACTTCGGGCCGGGCTCCAGCTCGCCGGACAGCTCCCCGGCGATGGAGGAGCTGGCCATGATCTCGCGGGTCAGCTCGATGCTGCGCAGCAGGAAGTCAACGTCGGCCTCCTCCTCCAGGTAGTGCGGGTCGATCAGCGGCGCCGCCAGCGGGTCACCGGACGTCAGCAGCACCTCGCCGCGGCTCCTGGGGTAGATGAGCGTGGGCTGGACGGTGAGCGCGGGGCGCATATCGACGTCGGGGCGACCGGGCTTGTCCTGGTTGGGCGCGGGGTAGGCCCAGGGCATGCTGTGGAGCTGGAGGTCGGGGATGGGCTGGGAGGCGTCGGTCTTGACGAAGGCGACGCTCTCAAAGAGGGTCTTGCCGAACCAGGTCTTGCCGAGGAGGTACTCCTGAAGCATCCCGCCGAGGAAGTGCAGCGGGGTGCCCTGGTGTCCGCCGCGCGGCGCGAGGAAGACGAGCGGGAAGAACAGGTGGTCGTGCAGGTTCTGCCCGACGGGGAGGTCGGAGACGACGTCGATGCCGTGCTCCTTGAGGTGCGCGGCGGGGCCGACGCCGGAGAGCATGAGGATCTGGGCGGAGCCGATCACGCCCGCGGAGAGGATGATCTCCTCGGCGGCGTGGGCGACGACGGTGCGGTCGCCCTGGATGTACTCGACCCCTGTGGCGCGGCCCTTCTCGATGACGATCCGGGTGACCTGGGCGCCGAGGACGACGTCGAAGTTGGGGCGACCCATCGCGGGGTGGACGTAGGCCTCGGAGCTGCTGTAGCGGACCCCGTCGCGGGCGGACATCTGGACCTTGCCGACGCCCTCCTGCTCGTAGGCGTTGTAGTCGTCGGTGATGTCGACGCGGCACACGTCGGAGACGGCGTCGATGAACGCCTCGGTGACCGGGCTGACCTCATGGTGGCGCGTCACGTGGACCGGGCCGTCGCCGCCGCGGTACGCGCTCGCGCCGTCCTCGAAGCTCTCCATGCGCTTGTAGTAGGGGAGGATCTCCTCGTAGCTCCAGCCCTCGCAGCCGTCGTCCTCGGCCCAGCTGTCGAAGTTGGCGCGGTGGCCGCGCACGAAGATCATGCCGTTGATGGCGCTGGAGCCGCCGAGGACCTTGCCCCGGATGTAGGGGATCTTGCGCTTGAGGGTCTCTTTGCGGGGGTTGGTGTAGTAGCCCCAGTCGAACTTCTTCTTGATCTGGGGCACGGTGTGGACGATGGCGATCATGCCGGGCTTGCGGCAGAAGGTGGTGCGATCGCTGCCTCCGGCCTCGATCAGCAGGACCCGGCAGTCGGCGTCTCTGGACAGCCGCCCGGCGACCGCGCAACCGGCGGAGCCTCCGCCCACGATGATGTAATCGTACTTCGACATCCCTCGCTCGCCCCCTGGTAGAACACGTTCTAGTGGACCCACATCATCTCTAGCACAAACGGAATCCATCGCCAAGGTTCAGCGGTGTGGTTCGGGGTGAGGATGGGCGAGCGGCAAGAAAAATAAACGCCGGCCCCCTGAGGTGTTCCCCAGGGGGCCGGCGGAGAGCTTCAAATGAGGCCCGAGACATATGCAGCGGCGAGGTGGTAGGCGGGTGGCCTGTCGGGGCAATGCCCGTCCGAAGGAGGAAATAGGGGATATAGACCGGTGGCGAAGCGGTCCGGTGGGCTATAAAAGGTAGGGTTCGCTGCCTTCGTCCATTGGGACTAGCCTCCTTCTGCCTGTGTTCTAGTGCAGGTGCTGTGCCAGGTTTTCAGGGTGTGTCAATTTATTGATCGCGTTTCGATGATGACGGGGTGGGATGGTGGATGAGGCCGATTTGGGGGACGCGGCGAGGTGGCGAGTTGGGTGGGCAGGTGGTGACTGGAGTTGCCAGATGAGGGCGGTATCGGGGTTTGGAGTGGTCACTTCAGTTGCCAGGTGTGTACTGGACTGGCCACTCGGTTTTCTTGTGGGGGATGAGGGGGTTGGCTATCGGTTGCGGGTCTCGATGGGGGTGTTGGCGGCCTCGGCGTCGGTGAGGAGGGTGTAGGCCTCCTCGTCACCCTGGAGGCTGGCGCGGAAGAAGGCGGTGAGCAGCGCGGCGGTGAGGACGCGCATGACCGGGGGGTCGTCGCCGCGCGGGCAGGCGATGCAGGAGAGCCCGCAGTTGTCGTCGAGCATGTCGAGGTGGCCATACTCGGTCGCGACGACCTCCCAGGCGGGCGCGGGGCTGGCCTCGTAGAACTGGACGTAGTTGTCGCCGTCTGGCGCGCAGGGGATGAAGCCGGTCGGGCCGAGGCCGCTGCCGATGACCAGGGTGGGGATGTCGATGTCGAACATGCCCATGACGACGCGCTCCTCGTCGCCCTCCTGCCCCGGGGGGCCTCCGGTGCCGTCGACCGGATCCACCCCCGCGATCGCCTGGGCGACGGTCGGGTCCTGAACGAGCATCGACCAGGCCACCTTGCCGCCGCGGGAGTGGCCGATGTAGCCAACGCGGGTGAGGTCCACGTCGACGCCCGCCAGGCCAGCCAGCTCCTCGTCGATCCAGCCGCGCAGCGTCTGGGCCACCTCGACCTCCTCGGCGACGGTGGGGGTCCCAAAGGGCAGCCCGCCGGTGTCGTACATCGTCGGTGAGACGATCACGAAGCCGTGGCTCGCGATGCGCCCGAGGAGCTGGTCGTAGTTCTCCAGCGTCAGGATGAAGCCGTGCTGGAAGACGAGCACGGCGTAGGTGCCGGGCTGCGTCGGGGTGTAGATGCGGAGCGTCGTGGGGGCGTCGTTGTCCCCCTCGTCGATGTCGATGGTCGCGACCGCCAGCTCGCCCTCCCCGTAGGGGTCCTCGGCGCCGACGAACACCTCCGCGCCCCCGGTGTCCTCGGGCGGGGCGGTGTCGGCGACGGCGGTGTCCTCAGGCGGGGCGGTGTCGGCGATGGCGGTGTCTTCGGGCGGCGTGGTGTCTTCGGGTGGTGCCGTGTCGGCCGTGGCGTCGTCCATGGTGGCGGTGTCGGCGACGGCGGTGTCTGTGGGGTCGTTGGTGTCTGTCGGGGCGTTGGTGTCCGGGTTGGCCGTCCCGGTGTCCGGGTCGCCCGTGGTGCCGCCGGTTGAGGTGGCCCCGGTGTCCGTCTGGTTGGAGCTGGCGGTCGTGTTGGAGGCGTTGGACGAGGTGGCGCCCGCGTCGTCGCCCGCCGCGCCCAGGACCGGGTCGTCTTCGCAGGCGACGGCGACGCTCAGCAGCAGGAGCAGGCCGAGGAGGTGAACGAGGGTGCGGTGGTGCGGTGTGGGTGCGGGCATGGGGTCACGCCTCCTTGCTCAAGCGCGTGTTCTGTAGCGATCCGGGTAGGGCGCGAGGCGCCCTCGACCAGGATGTATCCTGAACAGCAAGGATGGGGCAACTCGGGCGCGAGGTTCGACGCGCGCGAAGATTTCAGGAGCGGGCGGATCCCTTGAGGGTTTGGTCGCATCCTGATAACCCATGCGCCATCGAGTTCTTGACGTCACGCCGCTTCGGGGCGGCAGAGAGGCTTTATGCGAAACATCATCCTGACGCCGTGTGGTATCGATTTCCTGACCCACGGCGCCGAGTCCGACATGCGCGAACGGCTCAAGGCCGCGGTCAACCTCCGCGAGGAGGAGGTGGCGGCGGAGGAGCTGGCGAGCTTGTCGCGGTTCATCGAGGAGCGGCTGACCCGGCTGAACCAGGCCACGATGGACACCGCGCGCCTCATGTGCGCGGAGCTGGAGGGGATCGTGTCCCTCTACGACGGCCATGCCGAGGAGCGCCCCGCGGATCGCCACGTGCTGCTGCCCGCGGACGCGTGGCTGGGCGGGCGCGTCGCGCAGGGGCTGCGCGACTGGCTCCAGTGGCGAGGGCTGGAGGCCGAGGTGCTCCACATCGAGGATCTGCACACGCGGGACATCCGCTCCTTCCGGCGCTCGATGGCGCGCCTCGCGCGCACGTGCGACACGCTGTTCAGCGAGACGCACGCGGAGGGCGGCGAGGTGATCTTCAACCTCACGGGCGGGTTTCGGGACATCCGGGGGTTCCTGCGGGTCGTGGGGATGTTCTACGCCGATCAGACGATCTCCGGGTTTCAGACCAGCCCGGAGCTGTGGTCGATCCCGAAGCTGCCGGTGGGGTTGGACGAGGAGAGGCTCCTCGGGGAGCATGCGGAGCTGTTTGAGCGGCTGTGCGTGGCGCAGACGCTCCCCGCGGAGGACTGCGAGCCGCTGCCCGAGGCGCTGATCATGGTCGAGGAGGGGTGGGCGACGTTGTCGGAGTGGGGCACGCTGGCGTCGTTGCTGATCCAGCGCGCCCAGCGCGGGTAGGGAGCGGTCAGCCGCCGGTGGAGGCGGTGCTGTCGCCGCCGGTGGTGTCCTCCTCGCCGGACTGCCCGTCGTTGTCGTCGGGGAAGTCGCCGATGCTCGCGGTGAAGCTCTCGGTGAGCCCCTGGCCGCCGTTGGCGCCCGCGAAGGTGACGGTGAACTCGCAGGTCCCGAACGCCTTGCCCTCAATCCGCACGAACTGGCTCTCGCCGACGTAGCCGCTCTCGGGCTGGTCGTCGCCGACGGCGCGCACGTCGCAGATGTCGGGCGTCGAGGTCTCGGCGGTCAGGCTGGAGCCGAGCGCGCCCTGGCAGATGCGCGTCCCCCCGACGGTGGGCCAGAAGTGGGGGTAGTTGACGTTGCCGACGAGGATCTGGAAGGCGGGCGAGTTCTCGTTGATGTCGATGCCGTCGATGTCACCCTCCTGCACGAGGCCCATGCTCAGGGTGGCGGTGTCGATGTCGGACTTGAGCGTGACGTCGCCCTTGGTGTCGCTGAGCGACAGGCGGATGAAGATCTGGTCCTTGTGCCCCTCGGTGATCACGGTCGCCCCCTCGGCGGGCTCGGCGCTGACCGGGTAGTAGCCGTAGCCGATCACAGGCTGGCCGTTGCTGCGCTCCATATCAAAGCCGATGAACGCCAGCTCCTGGCCCACGAGGTAGAGCGCCCGATCCCCTTCGGTGCAGGTGTGGCGGAGCTTGAGCACGTCCGGCACGGCGGCCGACATGTTGACCGAGTCGGTCACCGCGGTCCCGCCGCTCGTGGTGGCGGCGACCTCCACCAGGGTGTTGCCCGCGCCCTTGCCCTCCAGCACCATGGTGTCTCCGGCGAACGACGCCACGTCGAGGACGTTGGGGTCGCTCGTGCTGGCGGCGGTCAGCGTCGCCGAGCGGTTGTTGCCCACCTCCAGCACCTTGACGTCCAGCTTCGCGCCGACCGCGACGGGCTTGTTGAAGTTGTTGACGTCGTCGTCCGCGGCGTACTGAAAGGTCAGGTTGCCCTCGTTGCCGGTTAACTGCGAGTTGCAGCCGGTCCACGCGAGGAGGGCCGTGGTCAACAGCCCGGCCTGGGCAATAAACAGGGTGACGCGTTGTGCTTTCTTCATGGTTTCAACCTCATCTTGCTCAAACGGAGCGTGTTGCGTTGCCTGACGACCTGAGAGCAAAGCAACCTGCGTGCCAGGCCGCCCGTCGCTCGCTGGGAGCGCAACCTCACGAGCGCTTGGACGGACGTAGGCCGCGTTCATGCACATCGACGCGGATCATCGCACACATGAGCGCCGCGCGGCGGTGGAGCAGCCTTCATCCAGCGACGGATCCTGCTGTCAGGGTCAGTCGGGGATCGTGCAGGCGGCGCGAAAGCCCATCCCCGCGTCGCCGTAGTCCGACGTGATGATGCGCGCGGCGCACCGGCACAGGTCGGCGGAGTAGTTGTACTGGCCGCCGCGCTGGAGCCCGTCGCTGTAGGAGCGCTGCGCGTGGTAGGCGGAGCCGTCGGTGGGGCAGAGGGCGTAGTCGCCGAGGTAGTCGTCCTCGACCCACTCGCAGAGGTTGCCCAGGGGGTCGATCAGGCCAAAGGCATTGGTCGCGCCCTGATGGGGCGTCGCCGGGTGGGGGTGGGCGCCCTGGGCGCTGTTGCCCTTGTACCAGCAGTAGTCGCTGTTCATCTCCTCGCCCCAGAAGAAGGCGGTCGTGGTGCCTGCGCGGGCGGCGTCCTCCCACTCGGACTCGGTGGGGAGCCGCAGCCCGACCCGCTCCGCCCACGCGCGGGCCTCGGAGCGCGACGTCCCCTCGGCGGGGTGGTCGCTCGGGGCGACGAAGGCGCCGTCGGGCGTGTCGCTCGTGTGCCCGCCGCCCGCGAGCCACTGCTCGACCGTGACCAGGAACTGGCCGATGAGGAACGGCTCCAGGCGCACCTCGTGGGTCGGCGTCTCCTCGCCGTCGCCCGACCACGCCGCGCTCGCGGCGCTGCCCATGACGAACGCGCCGCCCGGGATCAGGTGAAAGCGCATGCGCGTCCGGTGGTGCTCGAAGGCGGCGATCCGGTGCGCCTCGCCGCCGCAGGCGTAGGTGCGCGTCTCCAACCAGGTGAACGCGCCGTGCAGGCGGTGGGCGACGTCGATGATGAGGCGATCCTGAACGTCATCGGGCGTACGCTGCCACAGGGCGCGGTCGCACAGCTCAGGGAAGTGTTGGCGCATGGGTCTGATCCTGGCTTGGCGGCCGACGCGGCGTGCGGATCACCCGACGGCGGTCGCGCTGACTCATGGTGCGCCTATCGTACACCAGCGCCGCGCTCAGTTCGAGCGCTTGGGCGTCATCGGCGCCAAGCCCCGCCGCCAGGACCTTGACCCATCGTCAGGGCTGGATTCCGATGAGCGCGCGACCGTTCCGCTACACGGGTCACCCGGTTGATCATCCCCGGCTCAATGGGCCGCTCCATGATGGGGGAGGTGTCTACAAGGCGATCACGCCCGTGGTGCAGACGGTGGAGGACGCCGGGGTGGCGTCGCGGGTGGCGCGGCTGTGGCCGCTGATGACCGTCAAGGGGTGAGGTCGTCGGGGCGTTGACAAGGTGTGGTGAGCGGCCCTAGCCTGCGCCCACGACGTCGAACTTCCGGCGCGTGGACCTGCCTTGAGGAGGCTCGGTGAGTATGTCGCGCAAGAACGTGGTGTGGTGGGTGCTGGTGTCGGTCGTGATCGCGAGCGGGTGCGGCGGTGCGCCGCTCAAGCCGGATCTCCCGCCGCTGCCCGAGATCTCCTGGGACGGCGATCAACGCCTGGAGGACACGATCGTCCCGGTGGACTACGAGCTGGAGCTGGAGCTGCGGCCCAGCGCCGAGCGGTTCTCCGGTCGGGTCGTGATCGCGGTGGACGTGAAGCAGCCCGCGCGGCGCCTGCGGATGCACGGCGAGGGGATGACGATCGCGTCGGTGGACGTGGTGCAGGTGCCGGAGGTCGAGGAGGCGAAGGAGGGCGAGGAGGCCCCCGCGCCCGAGCCGGTGAAGATGAAGGGCGCGGCGACTGTGGTGGGCGGCGGCGGCCTGGTGATCGATCTGCCGCAGCCGCTGGCGCCGGGCCGGGCGACGATCACGATCGCGTACGACGCGCCGCTGCTCGACAAGGGGGAGGGGCTGTATCGGGTCGAGGAGGGCGGCGACTGGTACGCGTTCACGCAGTTTGAGCCGCTGGAGGCGCGCAAGGCGTTCCCGAGCTTCGACGAGCCGCGCTTCAAGACCCCGTTTCGGACGACGCTGGTGGTGCCGACGGAGCTGGTGGCGGCGTCGAACGGCCTGGAGGAGGAGACGAAGGCGCGCGAGGGGGGGCTCAAGGCGGTCCGCTTCGCGCAGACCCGCCCGCTGCCGACCTACCTGGTCGCCTTCGCGGTGGGGCCGTTCGACGTGGTCGAGGCGCCGAAGGGGGCGATCCCGGGGGTGCCGTTTCGGATCCTGACGGCGCGCGGCAAGGGGGAGAAGACGGGCTTCGCGCTCGACAAGACGCCGGGGATCGTCAAGTCGCTGACCGCGTACTTCGGGCAGCCGTTCCCGTTCGCGAAGCTGGACATGGTGGCGGTGCCCAACTTCAACGCCGGGGCGATGGAGAACGTCGGCCTGGTGACCTACCGGGAGCGCCTGCTGCTGCTGGATGAGGAGCAGGCGTCGGCGCGGCAGCGCTACTCCAGCCAGAGCGTGATCGCCCACGAGCTGGCCCACATGTGGTTCGGCAACCTGGTGACGATGGCCTGGTGGGACGACCTGTGGCTCAACGAGGCGTTCGCGACCTGGATGGCGACCCGCGTGTTGAGCGAGACCGCCCCGGAGCTGGAGGCTGATCTGGGCGCCGTGACCTCGGCGGGGTGGGTCATGGGGAGCGACGCCCTCAAGAAGGCGCGCGCCATCCGTCAGCCGATCGCCAACCGCGGCGACATCTACAACGCCTTCGACGGGATCACCTACACCAAGGGCCAGGCGGTGCTGCGCATGTTCGAGGCCTGGATGGGGCGCGACGCCTTCCGCGAGGGGGTGCGGGCCTACATGAAGGCGCACGCCTACGGGACGGCGACCACCGCGGATCTGCTGCGGGCGTTCGACGCCAGCTCGGGCAAGCCGGTGACGCAGGCGATCGCCACGTTCCTCGACCAGCCCGGGACGCCGCTGGTCGAGGTGACGCCGACCTGCTCGGGCTCGGGGCCGCTGCTGCTGCAGATGCGCCAGTCGCGCTACCTGCCCGCGGGGAGCGAGGCGGATCCGGGCTCCCCGTGGTCGATCCCGATGTGCGTACGGCTCGGGGGGATGGAGGGCGGGGCGACTCGCCGTGAGTGCCTGCTGTTCGCGGAGCCGGAGGCGGTGGTGACCCTCCCGGTCAAGAGCTGCCCGACCTGGGTGCACCCGAACGCCGATGAGGCGGGCTACTACCACTGGAACCTGCCCGAGGCCTCGCTGGTGGCGCTCGCGACGACCTACCGCGCGGCGCTGACGCTGCCCGAGCGGATCGGGATGCTCAACCACGTCGCGGCGCTCGTCGAGAGCCAGGATCTGAAGGCCGCGCAGCAGCTCGCGATCCTCGACGGGATGTCCGCCGAGCGCCACCGGCTCATCGTCGGCCACCTGGTCGGCGCCCTCGGGACGCTGGACCGGCTCGCGAAGACCGACGCGCAGCGGGCGGGGCTCGCCGCCGTCACGCGGCGCTGGATCGGGCCGGTGGCGCAGGAGGTCGGGTTTCACCCGAAGAAGGGGGAGCCGGTGGACGTGGGGCTGCTGCGGCCGCAGGTGATCGGGGCGATGCTCAGCTACGGCGAGGACGCCGCGCTGCTCAAGGAGGCGCGCAAGGTGGTCAACACCTACCTGGACGCGCCGGAGGTCGTCTCCGGGGCGACCTTGTCGCTCGCGCTCCCCCACGTCGCGAAGGGTGGGGATCAGGCGCTGTGGGACGCGCTGCGGTCGCGGTTCGCGAAGGAGCGCGACCCGGTGGTGCGCCGCGCGCTGCTCGGGGGGCTCGCCCACGTGCACGATCCGAGGCTCCTGCGGGCGTCGCTCGGGCTCGTGGGCACGGAGGCGTTCCGCTCCCAGGACGTCTGGTCGATGCTGTGGCCCGGGATGGGCGATGAGGAGACGCGCGACGTGGCCTGGGGGTGGCTCATGGCGAACTACGGGCAGGTGCGCAACAAGCTCGGAGACGGCCGCGCCGGGCGCCTGGCCGGGTTCGGTCGGGCGTTCTGCAGCGAGGAGAAGCGCAAGGAGGTGGAGGTCTTCTTCTCGGCGCCGGAGCGGGACGCGACCGGCCTCGACCGCACCCTCTCCATGGCGCTGGAGAGCATCGATCGGTGCGTGCGCAGCACCGCGTGGATCGAGGAGGACGTCCACGGCTGGTTGGAGCGCAACGCCCCCGCGAAGCCGTGAGCCGTGTGGTACATTGAGGCGCGTCAGGTGGTCGATGTGGGCTCACCCACGCCGCAGCGGGTGAGGTAGGCGAGCAGGGCGGACATGGGGCAGGACGAGCGCGGAGAGGTTGGGGTGGAGGGGGAGGCGCAGCGCGCGGCGCGCGAGCTGGCGGAGGCGCGGCGCGTCATCGCCCGCCTGGAGCGTGAGCGCGACGCCGCGCTGGCGGCGTCGCGCCACCGCATGACCTTCCTGGCCAACATGAGCCATGAGCTGCGCACGCCGCTGCATGGGGTCGTCGGGATGACCCGGCTGCTGCTGGACACGCCGCTGAGCGAGGATCAGCGGGAGCTGGCCGAGGCGGCGGTGAGCAGCGCCGACACGCTGCTCGACCTGATCAACGACGTGCTGGACCTGTCTCGCCTGGAGCAGGGGAGCCTGCGGCTGGAGCGCGAGCCGCTGAGCCTGATGGAGGTGTTCGAGCAGGTCAACGACGTGCTCGCGATCCGGGTTCAGCAGCGCGGCGGCGCCGTGGAGCTGATGACCCTGGCGCACGCCGACGTGCCGCTCTGGGTGCGCGGCGACGCCGGGCGCCTCAAGCAGATCCTGCTCAACCTGCTGAGCAACGCCATCAAGTTCACGCCGCGCGGCGACATCGTGGCGCAGGCGCAGGTCGCGCGTCGGGTCGGGGACGAGGTGGTGCTGCGGTTTCAGGTCACGGACACCGGGATCGGGATCGAGCGCGAGCTGCTGGAGCGGGTCTTCGAGCCCTTCACCCAGGGGCAGCACGAGCACGTCCAGAGCCGGGGCGCGGGGCTGGGGTTGGCGATCTGCCGTCAGCTGGTGGAGGCGATGGGGGGGAGCATCCGGGTGCAGAGCGCCCCAGCGGTGGGGACGACGGTGGTGTTCTCGGTCCCGGTGACGATCGCCCGGGGTGAGTCGGTGAGCCCGGACCTGTCGCTCCTCACGGACCGCCGCTTGTTGGTGATGACGTCCAACGCGACGCTCCAGGCGATGCTCCGCCATTACGCGAGGCGGTGGCGGATGGTGTGCCTGGAGGCGGAGTCGCCGCCGGTCGCGCTGCGGCTGCTCCGGCAGGCGAGCCAGGAGGGGGCGCCGGTGGACGCGATGGTGATGGACGCGCACGATCACGTCGTGGACGCGCTCCTGCTGGCCAGCTCGATCCGCGAGGATCCGCGCGTCGAGATGCCGCGCTGCCTCATGCTGACCGCCAACCGCGCGGTGGAGCGCGACATGCTGCGCCACGCCGGGGTGCAGCTCGCGTTGACCAAGCCGGTGGGGCAGCTCAAGCTGGAGCGGGCGCTGATCAGCCTGTTCAAGGGGCAGCCGTTGGCCAGGAGCCGCCCGCGCCCGACGCCGAGCGGGGTCTTCAAGGGGCTCGACCGCAGCCAGGTGCGGATCCTGGTGGCCGAGGACAACCCGATCGGCGCCCAGATCGCGGTGCGCCTGATCGAGAAGTTCGGCATGGACGCGCACGTCGTCTCGAACGGCCGCGACGCGCTGGAGGAGGTGCGCCGCGGCGGCTACGAGCTGGTCATGATGGACTGCCAGATGCCGGTCATGTCGGGCTACGAGACGACGCGGCGGATCCGTCAGCTCCCGGAGCCGCTGTGCCGCATCCCGGTCATCGCCATGACCGCGCAGACGCTCGACAGCGCCCGGGACAGCTGCCTGGAGGCCGGGATGGACGCCTACCTGGGCAAGCCGCTGCTGGAGGAGGAGCTGCTTCAGGCGCTGAGGCACTGGCTCAAGGTCGCCAAGCCCGACCTGTGGGCGCCGGACTCGATGCGTCGCACCAGCCCCAACCTGCTCACGCCGGTCCCCGAGTCCCTGCCGACGCTCGACACCTCGATGCTGGACCGCCTGCGCACGCTGGGGGCGTCTCGGAACGCCTTCGTCGATCAGATCATCGATCTGTTCCTCAAGCAGGTCCCGGAGCGGCTGGCCGCGCTGCGTCAGTCCTTCGCCGACGGGGACGCGGCGGCCATCGCCCACATCGCCCACTCCCTCAAGTCCAGCTGCGGCAACCTGGGCGCCCGCGCCATGGCGAGCCTCGTCCTGGAGATCGAGGAGGAGGCGCGCGAGGTCAACCTGGAGCGCGTCGCGCCCTTGCTGGACGCGCTGGACGAGGAGATGGGGCGCGTGCGCGCGCTGCTGGAGCGCGAGCGCGATCCGATGTAGCTCAGGGCGGGCTGGCATGAACCCAGCGGCCCGTCTGTTGCCCATCACGCCCGCGCCCCGCGGGCGAAGCCTGGATGCTCAGGAGCGCACACCATGCATGAACTGGCGATCGTCGAGCTTGGCACCGTCCGCTACACCGAGGCCTGGGCGCTCCAGAAGCGCCTGCATGGGTTGCGGCGAGAGGGGAGGGTGCCGGACACCCTGCTCCTGCTCGATCACCCGCACGTCCTCACCACCGGCAGCTGCAAGGGCAGCCCCGACCGGTGGGCCAACCTGAGCCGCCCGCGCGCTGAGCTGGAGGCGCGCGGCGTCGATCTCATCGAGGCCGATCGGGGCGGCGACGTCACCTGGCACGGGCCAGGGCAGCTCGTAGGCTACCCGATCGTCGATCTGAGCGGCTACAACCGGGACGTCGGGCGCTACGTCCGCATGGTGGAGGAGATCACGATGCGCGCGCTGCGCAGCTTCGGGGTCGAGACGGAGCGCCAGCAGGGCTACACGGGGGTCTGGATCGGGCGCGAGAAGATCAGCGCGATCGGGGTCCGGATCCGCTCCTGGGTGTCGATGCACGGGTTCTCCCTCAACGTCCGAGGCCCCATCGAGGGGTTTGACTGGATCGTCCCCTGCGGGCTGGAGGGGCGCGGGGTGACGAGCCTGGAGCGGCAGCTCGCCCCAACCCCCTGCCCGACCGACGCGGAGGTGCTCGCGGCGCTGGGGCGGACGGCGGCGGCGGTCTTTGAGCGCGAGCCCGTCCAGCGCACGTTGGAGGAGCTGATCCCCGAGGCGTGAGCGCGGCGGCGTGGGGAGCTGCTGTGGGTCTGGAGCGTCGAGGTGCCGAGGTGAGGCGAGAGAGGTGAGGCGATGCGGGCAGGCGTGGGATGGAGCGTGGCGGTGGTGGGGTGGGTCGCGGTGGCGGGCTGCGGTGAGCTGGACTACCGCCCCCAGCGCGGCTTTGAGGCGGGAGGGGCCGCCGAAGGGACCGGGGAGCCTGCGCGGGACGTGCGGGAGTCTGGGCTGTGGCCCGGCCCCTGCGCCGAGACCGCGTACGAGCTGCCGGGCGGCGAGCGCTCGACCTTCTACACCTACACCTACAACGACCGCGATCTGTTGAGCGAGCTGCGCTACGGCAGCGTCATCGACCCCAGCGTCGCGTCCTGGCGCTACGAGTACGACGCGCGGGGCGCCATGCGCGCCGCCCTCTTTGAGCCCACCGGGCGGGCGGAGTACGAGTACGACGCGCGCGGCTTCTACGACGCCCAGCTGTGGGAGGCCAACGACGACGGCCTGCTCGACGCCCTCATCCTGGTCTCCTACGACGACACGGGGCGGCTGTCCGCGGTGGAGGTCTACGACCGGAACGGGGCGCTCTCCGATCGCGTCGAGTACGAGTCGAACGAGGCGCTGGGGACGATCACCGAGGTGGACACCCGCGACGCCTCGGGGCGCGCGGCCCGGCGCACGGTGAGACACTACGGCGACCTGTCGCTCAACCCGGTCCCGTGGATCCACGACGCGCGCCCCGGCGACGCGGGCCTGCAACCGGCAGTTCTGCTACGGCCCCTCGATGGGGAGGCTGCTGCGCGAGGACTTCCACGAGCGCGACGACGGCGCGCTGACCCGCTCGGCGGTCATGGCGTACGACGAGGCGGGCAACCTGACGACGATCACCTGGAGCAGGGCGGACGGCGCGGTCTACTCACGGACGGAGTTTGATTACAGCTGCTGGCGGTGAGCCTCAGCTCGTCAGCAGGCCCGCGCTGAGGCTGCCTCGGCTGGGGCGCTCGAAGTAGTCGAAGTCCACGCTGACCGCGGCGGCGAAGATGACGCAGCGCTGCGCCAGCGTCCAGTCCCGCGCGCCGAAGTCCAGCTCGAAGTTGTCGGCGCTCGTGTAGGCCTCCTTGATGAAGCCGCTCCACTTCTTGCGCAGCGCGCCCACCCGCTGACCGCGGTGGTCGAGGATGTGGAAGGTCCAGAAGCGCAGCAGCGGGCTCTGGATCGTCGCGAAGGCGCGCCCCGTGTCGTCGGTGAGCGTGTAGCGGCGGTGGATCGAGAGGCGCCGCTGCACCGTCCCCAGCGGGCGCCCCGTGGCGGTGGTGATCGTCATGATCGGCCACAGGCCAAACGGGCGCTTGATGTCCATCAGCGCCTGCCGGTAGCTCCGATCGACGACCTCGACCACCAGCGGCCGCCGCGATCCCAGCAGGACCCGGGTCGCGGCCCCGCCGACCCCCTCGCTGCGCTCGGTCATGTGACCCAGCGCCTCACCGTGCAGCGACATCGCGTGGTAGGTGTTGGCCGAGTCCCAGCCGAACATCAGCTCCGCCTGGGTGTGCCCCTGCTCGATCCGGATGACCTGGGCGTCGCCCACGAGGCTGTAGAGGCCGTCCATCAGCGCGACGGGCTCGTCGTTGGCCCACGGCGCCCGCGCTCGGTCCGGGCGCGGCTCCACCGGCGCCAGGCCGACCCCGCGCCCCGGCGGCGGGAGCGTCGGCCCGGTCGGTCGGCTCGCCTTCTTGAGCGGCACGGGCTGACCGGCCTCCACGCCGAACCGCCCCTCGGTCAGCTGATGCAGCTCACCGGGATCGAACCACAGCGAGCCGCAGCCCACGCAGTAATCCACGGGCACGCCGCGGAGCGCCACGGTCTTCATGAGCGCGCTGCACTCGGGGCAGTGGATCGGGGCGTCGCGGCCCTCCGGGTGCTCGGGCGACGCCTTGAGGACGCCGAAGTCCATCCCCAGGACGGTCTGCAAGAGGTGGTAGACGCTGGTCGACGCCAGGAACACGCCGCCTGTCTCCGGGCAGGCCCAGGCGACCAGCGACCCCGCGGCCTGTTGCAGCGCGACGCTCGGGTGGCGCGGTGAGTAATAGGTCCTGTCCATCGTGAGCCTCCAAGCAACCGTTCAACCCGCTCGCCCCTACGCGCCCGGCGCGATTGTATGCCTTCGGGCGCCTTTTTGCATGGGTCACGGTGGGGCGACGGGGGTCAGCTGGTGGCGCCCCTCACGGAGCGGCGGCAGCGTCACGGCGCCGTCGCGGCTGGAGAGCGCGCGCGGCTCGCCGCCCGGCCCGGTCAAGCGCCAGCGCCCGGCCTCGGGCGCCCCGGTGAGGATGACCCGGCCCTGATGCGGCGACGCGACCGTGAGCGTCACCGGGGCGCCCCAGAGCGCGAGGGCGCGGCCATCGACCCGAACGGACCGCAGCCCGTGCAGGGTGTGCACCTGGAGCGTTCGGCTGGCGGCGTCCCACTCCAGATCGGCCTCCCCGAAGGCGCCGGGGCGCGCCAGCTCCAGCTCCAGCCACCACGCGCGGGTGTGGCGCGGCGCGCTCGCCTTGTGGCTGACTCGCCTCGGGAGGCGGGCGCGCTTGTGCTGGGCGAACCACGCGATCAGGTCGTCGGTCGCCGCCTCGATCGTCTCCAGGCGGTGCCCGCCGCGCTCCGGCAGGCGCAGCGTGTGATGGGTCAGGCCGAGGCGCGCGGAGGCGCGGTGGACCAGCCTGGCGTGGTGGACCGGCACCAGCGGGTCATCGACCGCGTGGACGTGGAGCACCGGCAGGTTGCGCGCGTTTCCGGGGAAGTTCATGACGATGTGGCGGCTGAGCCGCGTCGGGCTGTCGCGGAACACCTGCTTCCACAGCGCGTTGCCGAGCCCGTAGCGCGCGATGGCGAAGAAGGGGGCGATGGCGGCGAACCGATCCGGGTGGTGGTAGCCGATGTGGAGCGTGCCTGACCCCCCCATCGAGTAGCCGGTCATGTAGATCCGCTCGGGATCGACCGGCAGCTCCCGCGTCACCCGCTCCAGCGTCGCGATGATCGCCTCCTCGGCGGGGCCGGTGTAGTAGCGGCGCAGCACCGCGTCGAAGGTCAGCATCAGCCACCCGCGCGCCTCGGCCTGCTCGCGCAGCCGCGTCGCCGCGTAGGCGTACACGCTCCCACCCGCCCCGGGGAGCGCGACGATCAGCGGCCTCGGCTGCGTCAGATCCGCGCACGGCGGGATGAGCACCGACCACGCCAGCTCGCGCCTGGCCAGGTTGGTGCGCGGCTCCGGGACCACGATCCCGCGCTGGCGCGTCGTGGGGCGCCCGACCGCGGCGTCTCCGTACCAGCGCAGCCCGTCGTAGAAGTCCCCCAGCGTCACCTCCAGCACCAGCTCGTTCTCCCCGCGCTTCAGCGGGAGCCCCCCCGAGCGGAAGAACGGGTCGCTGAAGCGCTTCGACGCCCCGATCCGCTCGCCGTTCAGCCACACGACGGTCAACCCGAAGCGCCCCCCGAGGTCCATCGCCAGCGCTTTGGGATCCTGCACCTCCGAGAGCGTGAAGCGGCGGCGCAGCCAGAGCTGGCGCAGCCCGCCTGGCCCGCGGGGGATCGCGACGAAGGGGCCTGGGAGCTGCACCGCGCGCGGGGAGGTGAAGTCGCGCGACCGGGTGTCCAGCTCCCAGCTCCCCGAGAGGTCGACGCGGCCCGCCTCGGCGATCGCCGGGGCGTCGTACCCGGCAGGGGGCGCGCCCTGGGGGCGGCAGGGCGCGGCGTCGGCGCGTGAGGCCAGGAGCGCGGCGCCGCACAGCGCGGCGAGCGCCAGGGCGTAGGGTGTCGAGGTGCGCGCGGTGTGAGCCTCCACAGTCGTGTCTCCTGCTCGGGGTGCTGGTCGCTCGCGCGGCCTCGGGTCAGGATAGGCGACCCATCGGGCGTTACAACTATTGCCCCACGCGGCGGCTGGTCTCGGGGCTCGTGTGTGGGGGATGTGTCGATGGGTCTCAAGCCCGCGCGGTGTCGCGCCGATGCACATGGCGAGTATGGAGAAGGAGCGACGCCATGACGACAGAGCACTCCAATGACGCGAGAAACTGGAAGGAAGGCAGGCGCTTGCGCGCCTGGGAGCTGAAGCAGGAGGGGTGGCGTCAGCGGGACATCGCCAAGGCCCTCGGGGTGACCGAGGGGGCCGTCAGCCAGTGGCTCAAGCGCGCGCGCGAGGGCGGCGTGGAGGCGCTCATGTCGCGCAAGGCCTCCGGGCCACGCCCGCGGCTGACCGAGGAGCAGCTGCGCCAGCTCCCGAAGCTCCTCAAGAAGGGGACGGAGCACTACGGCTTCGAGGGGCGGGGGACCTGCAAGCGGATCTGCAAGGTGATCGAGCAGCGGTTCGGCGTCTCCTACCACCCGTCCCACATCAGCCGCCTCCTCCGGCGCATCGACTGCGATCCGGGCAGGTTTTGACGCGCTTGCGCGGCTCAACCAACGTCCTCACGTCGTTCTCGAAGACCAACCTCGACGTCTACTCGCCTGCGCTGAGCCTCGGCGCGTCGCATCGGTTCTTTTGAATTGACAATCCAATCATCGGGTTGACCCGGTTGGGCTCGCGGCTACGTTCGTCGCACGCCAACCCACGGCTGGAGGGGGGCCGCTGCGGTCGCTTTGTCGACTCCAGCTTGATTGTTGATCCGAGGTTGTATGAATACCAGGCTTGCTCTTATTTACTTGATGATACCGATGATGGCGCTCGCGTGCAGCTCCAGACAGACGGCGAACACCAACTCACCGGAGCCGATGGACGATCGCTCGGACCGGATCTCCGGTCCGACGAACGCGAGCGCGGACGAGGAGGCCCGACCGGGGCAGGAGCCTCCGGCGGACAAGGCGTCGCTGGGCGTCAACTACGTCGATCCCGGCGCGAAGGAGCCTGCTCCCGTCAAGCAGGCGGTCGCCGTCATGCACCCGACCGAGGGCAACGGCGCGCAGGGGACGGTGACGTTCACCGCGGCCCCGGGCGGCTTGAAGGTCAAGGCTGACCTGAAGGGGCTGCCCGAGGGGCAGCATGCCTACCACTTCCACCTGTACGGCGACTGCACGGCGGACGACGGGACCTCGGCGGGGACGCACTTCAACCTCAACGGCAGCTCCAAGTCACCGCCGGAGGGGATCAAGCGCATCACGGGCAACCTCGGTGAGCTGAAGGCGGGCGCGGACGGCCGCGCAACCGCGGAGGCGATGATCGAGGGCGCGTCGCTGCACGGTCGGTACGCGGTCCTGGGCCGCGCGGTGATCGTCCACGCCAAGGGCAACGACGCGACGCAGCCGCCGATCGGCGCCGCCGGTGGGCGGCTGGCGTGCGGCGTGGTCGGGTTGACCGAGGCGATGTAGCGCGCCAACGCGGCGTGTAGAACGCAAAGAGGCCGAGGCGGTGACGCCTCGGCCTCTTTGCGTCTGAGGTGGGGTCAGACCGTCAGGAGGACGGGGTTCTCCAGCAGGCGCTTGATCGCTTGCAGGAGGGTGGCGCCGACGGCGCCGTCGGAGGAGCGGTGGTCGCAGGAGAGGGTGACCTCCATGCGGGTGCCGACGACGATGGCGCCGTCCTGGACGACCGGCTTCTGCACGACCGCGCCGACGGCGAGGATGCCCGCCTCGGGGGGGTTGAGGACAGCCTGGAACTGGGTGACGCCGAACATGCCGAGGTTGGACACCGAGAAGGTGCTGCCGGTGTACTCGTCGGGCTTGAGGCGCTTGTCGCGGGCGCGCCCGGCGAGGTCGCGGACGGTGCTGGAGATCTGCCCGAGGGTGAGCTTGTCGGCGTGGCGGACGACCGGGGTGATGAGCCCACCGTCGATGGCGACGGCGACGCCGATGTGGACCTCGTCGTACTGCACGACGTGGTCGCCGCCCCAGGCGACGTTCATGGCCGGGACCTCGCGGAGCGCGAGGGCGCAGGCCTTGAGGATGAAGTCGTTGACCGAGAGCTTCAGGCCCGCCTCGGCGGCGGCGAGCTTGTTGTTCATCGACTTGCGGAGCGCCATCACCTCGCCCATGTCGATCTCGGTGGTGAGCGTGAAGTGGGGCGCGGTGGTCCACGACTCGGTCATGCGCCGCGCGATCGCCTTGCGCATCGGCGACAGCGACACCTGCTCGCCGCCGTCGGCGGGCTCGCTGGAGGTGGGCTCGAGGGCGGCGGCCTTCTTCTTCGGGGTGCTGGGCTTGGCGGCCTCCTGCTCGGCGGCCTCGATCGCGGCCTCGACGTCGCGCTTGACGACGCGCCCGCGCGGCCCGGAGCCTTCGATCGCGGCGAGGGCGATGCCGTGCTCGCTGGCCATCTTGCGGGCGACCGGCGAGGAGAAGATCCGATCGCCATCGCGATCGGGCGCGGGGTCGGCCTCCTTGGCCTCGTCCGCCTCGTCCGCCTCGTCGGGCTCCTGGGTGGCCTCGTCCGCCTCATCGGCGTCGGCCTCCTCGGGCTCAGCCGCCTGACCGCCGCCGTCGAGCAGGCCCGAGATGTCCTCGCCCTCCTCGCCGATGATGGCGATCGGGTCGCCGACCTTGACGTCGCTGCCCGGCTCGACCAGGAGCTTGAGCAGGGTGCCCTCGAAGAAGGACTCCATGTCCATGTTGGCCTTGTCGGTCTCGACTTCGGCGATGATCTCGCCCTCCTCGACGGCGTCGCCGACCTCCTTGCTCCAGGCGACCAGTCGGCCCTCCTCCATGGTCGGGCTGAGCGCTAGCATCGTGACGATCTCTGCCATGATCTCTTCTCCGGGTGAGGCGCGGCCCAATCGAGGGCGCGCCTGGGGTTGTCGGTGGCTCAGTCCACGTACATGGCGCGCTTGCAGGCGGCGACGACGCGCTCGACGTCGGGCAGCACCTGCTTCTCCAGGTTGGGGGCGTAGGGCATCGGGGTGTCGAGGCTGGCGACGTGCTCGATCGGGGCGTCGAGCCAGTCGAAGCACTCGCGCTGGACGCGGTTGATGATCCCGCTGCCCACCGACGCGAAGGGCCAGCCCTCCTCGACGAGGACGACGCGGTTGGTCTTGCGCACCGAGGCGAACAGCAGCTCCTCGTCCAGGGGCCGCAGGGTCCGCGGATCGACCACCTCGACGTTGTAGCCCTGCTCGGCCAGCGCGTCGGCGGCCTCCAGGCAGGTGTGGATCATGCGGCTCCACGAGATGAGCGTCAGATCCGTCCCCTGCCGCTTGATGTCGCCCTCGCCGATCGGGATGACGTACTCCTCGCTGGGGACCTCGCCCTTCCAGCCGTACATCAGCTCCGACTCGATGAACACGACCGGGTCGTCGTCGCGGATCGCCGCCTTGAGCATCCCCTTGGCGTCGTGGGGGGTGGAGGGCATCATCACCTTCAGCCCCGGGATGTGCGCGTACTGCGCTTCGAGCGACTGCGAGTGCTGCGCCCCCAGCCAACCGGGGGCGCCGCCCGCGCCGCGCAGGACCATCGGGCAGCTGTACTGGCCGTTGGTCATGTAATACATCTTGGCGGCGTGGTTGATCATCTGGTCCAGCACCAGGATCGCGAAGTTGAAGGTCATCATCTCCACGATCGGGCGCAGCCCCATCATCGCAGCCCCGATCCCGAGGCCGGTGAAGCCCGCCTCGACGATCGGGGTGTCCACGACGCGCTTCGGCCCGAACTTCTCCAGCATCCCCTTGGACACCTTGTAGGCGCCGTTGTACTCGGCGACCTCCTCACCCATCAGGAAGACGTCCGGGTCGCGCTCCATCTCCTCGACCATCGCCTGGTTGAGGGCCTCTCGAAACAGAATCTCTGGCATCTCTCAAGCTCCTTGGTGGCGGGTCAGGGGTTGACGTAGATGTAATCGAGCACCGAGTCGTCGTCGGGGAAGGGGGCGTCCTCGGCCTTCTTGAGGGCCGCCTTCGCCTCCTTCTTGCACTCCTTGTCGTACCCCTCCAGCTCCTCCTCGGTCGCCGCGCCCAGCTCGACCAGGGCGTTGTAGAGGAAGCCGAGCGGGTCGCGCTCCTGCTCCTCGGTCAGCTCGTCCTTGGTGCGGTAGGTGGCCGGGTCGGACATGGAGTGCCCGCGGAAGCGGTAGGTGCGGACGTCGAGGAAGGTCGGGCGCGACTCGTTGCGCGCCCGATCGATCGCCTCCTTGATGCCGTTGTAGGCCGCGAAGAAGTCCTGCCCGTCGATCTGGGCGGCCTCCATGTCGTAGCTGACCGCCTTCTTGCGCAGATCGGAGACGGCGCTGATGCGCGACATCTCGGTGCCCATGGCGTACTTGTTGTTCTCGCACAGGTAGACGATCGGCAGGTCCCACAGGCTGGCGAGGTTGAGCGACTCGTGAAAGACGCCCTGGTGCAGCGACCCCTCACCGAAGAAGACCACGATCACCTTCGGCTCCTCGCGGTACTTGATCGCCCAGGCGACGCCGGTGGCCAGCGGGATCTGCCCGCCGACGATGCCCCAGCCGCCGAGGAAGTTGCGCTCCTTGTCGAAGATGTGCATCGAGCCGCCGCGACCGCCCGTGGAGCCGGTCTTGCGCCCCAACAGCTCGGCCATGACGGAGTCGGCGCTCACGCCGCGCGACATGGCCTGGCCGTGCTCGCGGTAGGCGGTCATCATGTAATCGTCGTCGCGCATGGCCGTGCTGGTGGCGACCGCGACCGCCTCCTGACCGATGTACAGGTGGCAGAAGCCGCTGAACTTCTGCATCTGGTAGGCCCGACCGGCGTTCTCCTCGACACGACGAATCAGCAACATGCGTCGATAGGCTTCGACGAGCTGTTCGTTCGTGAGGTCGGTCGTGTTCAGGGTGTCAGACATTCCTCCTCCTCGGGTGGGTGCGGCTCGCGTCCAACGCGCACCGCGTCCTTGACGACACATGGGTCGCAGCGGCCCTGGCTGCCATCGAGCCGCCACAGAGTGCGTCGGCGAGGGTAGGCGCCGTGACGAGGCCGGGGCGCGCGGGGTGAAGCTGTGCGATCGCTTGACGATCCAGCCGTGAGGCGGTTCTAATGCCCCGGGTCGGCAACCGTCAAGTCTCCCCGCCTCTGGAGATGCTCATGGGCGATGACCCACGTCGCAAGCTCACCACCCGGGTGGTTCACGCCGGTCACTCGGTCGACCCGGTCACCGGGGCGCTCGTCCCCCCGATCCACCTCTCCACCACGTTCGCCCGCGATCCGGGCGGCGAGCTGATCGGCCCCTACCTCTACGCCCGCGCCCAGAACCCCAACCGCCAGGCCCTCGAAGTCGCCCTGGCTGACCTCGAAGGGGGCGCCGCGGCGCTGTGCTTCGCCTCGGGCGTCGCCACCCTCTCGGCCACCCTCCAGGCCCTTGAGCCCGGCTCCCGCGTCCTCTACGGCGCCCACCTCTACCACGGCTCGCGCGCCCTCATGGAGCGGATCTTCGCTCTGCGCGCCGACCTCACCTTCGAGGCGGTCGATCTCCGCGACCTCTCCCAGCTTGACGCCGCGCTCGCCCGGCGCACCCGCCTCGTCGTCGCCGAGTCGCCGACCAACCCGATGCTTCACGTCATCGACCTCGACGCGGTCATCGCCCGCGCCCACGCCGCCGGGGCGCTGGTCCTGGTCGACAACACCTGGCCCACCCCGCTCCTCCAGCGCCCGCTGGAGCGCGGCGCCGACCTCGTCCTCCACTCCACCACCAAGTACATCGCGGGCCACTGCGACGTCACCGGCGGCGCCCTGATCGCCCGCGACCCCGAGCGACCCCTCTGGCACCGCATCGCCGACGTTCAGGCCACCGCGGGCGCCGTCCCCTCGCCGTTCGACTGCTGGCTCACGTTGCGCGGCCTCAGCACGCTCGCCGTCCGCCTCCGCGCCCAGGTCGACAACGCCGAGCGGCTCGCCGCCTGGCTCGCCGACCACCCCCGCGTCGATCAGGTCCACTACCCCGGCCTCCCCACCCACCCCGAACACGCCATCGCCGCCCGCCAGATGGCCCGCCCCGGCGCCATGCTCTCCTTCCAGGTCCGCGGCGGCGTCTCCGTCGCCGCGGGCGTCCTCGGCGGCCTCCGCCTCATCGGCCGCGCCACCAGCCTCGGCGGCGTCCACTCGCTCGCCGAGCACCGCTACCGCGTCGAAGGCCCCGACACCCAGACCCCTCAGAACCTCATTCGCCTCTCGGTCGGCATCGAGCACCACGACGACCTGATCGCGGATCTGGCGCAGGCGTTGGACGGGGCGTGAGCGGTGGGGTTGGGCGAGGGGGTGGAGTTGATGCCCTACATGGGCTGATGTAGACTCCCGCTGTGAAATCCATTGGCTGTGCTGTGAACATGAGGGTTATTCTGTGGGCAATCGTCCCCCGATCCCTCAACATCAAGACCCCCCACGGCACATCTGGAGGCCCCATGCATCGCTTGATCATCATCTCCGACCTGCCCCTCGGCGGTCGCCCCGACACGCGAGACGAGGACGGTCAACTCATCGAAACGGGTTCGCAGCTCTGCCACGCCTACCGCGAGCTTGTCGCGTTCGTCGATCACCTGACCGCGCGGGATGACGCCGAGGAGCGCCTGGAGCTGGTGATCAACGGCGACCTGGTGGACTTCCTGGCGCCTGACCCGGCGGAGGACGGCTCCCGTGATGTCACGTTCTGGGACGCCGATCAGGAGCGGGTGAAGGCCAAGCTGGACGCCGTGGAGGTCCGAACGGCGGAGGTGAACGGGGGGCGCGGCTTCTTCGCCGCGCTCGCGGACTTCCTGCGGCGCGACCCTCGCCATCGCCTCACCATCCTGCTCGGGAACCACGACGTGGAGCTGGCGCTGCCCGCGGTGCGGCGGCACCTGAGCGGTCTGCTGGGGGGCTCGGAGCGCCTGAAGTTCATCTACGACGGCGAGGCGTATGTGGTGGGGCCGGTGCTGATCGAGCACGGGAACCGGTACGACCTGTGGAACGTGGTGGATTACAGCCGCCTGCGGCAGGAGCGGGCGGTCTTGTCGCGTCGCCTCCCGGTCGATGAGGAGGAGCGGGAGGAGCGCTTCTTCGTCCCGCCGCCGGGGACGCTCCTGGTGACCCAGGTGATGAACCTGATCAAGGCGCGCTTTCGGTTCGTCGATCTCCTCAAGCCCGAGACCGAGGCCGTGATCCCCATCCTGCTGGCGCTCTGCCGTGAGCTGCGCGTCGACCTTCAGATGATCCTGGACGCCACGTCCATCGCCCGGGCCCGCTCCCGAAAGACGATGGCCAGCGCGGTCATGCCTGGCGCCCCTGGTGAGCTGGCCGACGCCCCGAAGGCCGCGGCGGTCCCGACGTCGAGCGGCGGTGTCTCCTCGGGGTCCGAACTCGACGAGGTGCTGAAGCGGGTGTTGGGGGAGGACGCGGGGCCTTTCCTCGGTGGTGGAGGTCATGAGCTGTCGTTCGCTTCCGATACGCGCGCGGCCTGGGAGCGGTTGAAGGGTCGGGTCAAGGTGCTCAAGAAGAAGCTGTCCAAGGCGCGGCTCGATCGGCGGCTTTTGTTGCTGGCGCTCCGAGCCCTCAACGCCAACGACGTCAGCTTCGACCCGGATCGCGAGGTGGCGAGCTATCTGGACGCCGCCCGTCACACCGCCCACCTGGGCGACTTCGAGCTGATCGTCTACGGCCACACCCACCTGCCCAAGCGCATCGACATCAGCTCACCGGACGGCGTGCCGTCGCCCGACGCGACCCGCCCGCGCTGGTACTACAACACGGGCACCTGGTGCTCGGTCATGTCGCTGCCGCCTGAGCTGCTCGGCGACGACATGAACGCAGCGGAGCGGGCGTTGGACGGCTTCATCACCGCCATCGACGCCAACCGCTTCGAGCCCTACACGGCCCGCTTCTTCCCCTATCTGGAGGTTGTCCTCGACGGCGACGCGTTGCTTGAGCACCAGCTCCTGTCCTTCCGCGAGGGCGACCCCCGAGCCGACCTCATCGAGCATCTCAACGACAACCTGACCGCTGGAGGCGTTTCGTGAGCACACCCAACCATCAACTCGCCACGGCGTGCCTGACGGTGGGCGGTCACACCGGCACGGCCTGGCTCGGTGCGCCTGGGCTGGCGCTCACGGCGGCCCACTGCGTCGTGGATCTGAACTGTGAGGAGCCTCGACCGGGCACCATCACCCTCACCTTCTTCGGAGGGCAGGTGCGCGTCGCCCAGATCGACGACGTGGACGTTGAGCTGGACATCGCGCTGCTGCGCCTGAACGAGCCGCTCACGGCCGTCGAGCCGCTGTCCCTCGGTCAGCTCCCCGAGCCGCTGCCCGAGGCGCCGCCGCGGTGGGTGGGCTATGGGCACGGGCGAGTCCAGAGCGAGGACGGCCTCCCGTTGTCGGGTCAGATCCTGTCCGCACATGCTCGGTATAAGCAGAGCCCGGCCCTTCAGCTTCGCTGTGAGCAGGGGGGCTACGACAACCTCCACGGGGTCTCGGGCAGCGCGGTCGTGTGGAGAGGGGTCGCGGTGGGGTTGATTCGGTCCGGCATCAACTCACAGGAGATCATCTACGCGACCTCCGCGGCGCACATCCACGACAGGTTCCCTCAGCTCCCGCCGCCCGGTGGAGGGGGGCACGGTGGGTACGATCCAGATCAGGTGCTTGACGCGTTGACCGCGATGCTCGACTCCCAGTTCAAGACGATCGCCTTTGGCTTCCCTGGCGCCAGGTCCTTGATGCCCGCCGATTACGCCCCGCAGATGGCCCGCGCTCAAGCGCTGATCGCCTACTCCGACAGCGAACTCGCCGACGGTCACCGCAGCCTGGTCCAGCGCATCTACAAATACGCGCCTGGGTTGGCGAAGCGCCTGTTTGGTGAGACGCCTCCTTGAGATTCGGGAAATCTCGATGTACAACGGTTACACAGCCCAGCCGGCATAGAGCTTCTGCACGGCAGAAACCAACACATGAGACAGAGGAGGATCGTATGGCTGCGTTTGGCTATTCGTATGTGTCCGAGACGGCGTTCGTCGCCAGTCGAGAGGAGTTCGCGCGTGGCGCGTGGGGTGAGGTCACCGTCGAGGAGATCCCGGCGGATCAGCTGGCGACGGTGTTGATCACGGCGCCGTCCGTGGTCGCGCTCAAGGCGTTGATGGTGCAGGCGATCGACGGTCTGGTGACGGCGCTCTCCCCGGACGAGACGCCGTTGGAGGAGGCCGACGCCGCCTGGGACTCGGTCCAGCGGCAGTTCGCCTTCGCCATCGCGATCGAGGAGGAGAGCCGCTACTCGGCGCGGCGCGCGGCCGCGGCGCAGCTCCGCAACACGTTGCTGCTCGGCGGCGGCACGGGTCAGACCGCGCTGGGCTACCAGGAGGAGGTCGACTTTGGACTTAAGCAGATCCGCCTGGCGGAGAAGGAGGCCGTCCAGAAGGCGCTGGAGACGACCGAGCTGACCAGCCGCTTCAACGCCGTCCGCACCCAGACCGAGAACCTGGCCGAGCTGGTCCGCAACGCGCCCATCGAGGTCCGAAGCCCCCGCTCGACCCGCCGCCGTGTCGCCCACCGAAGCTGCGTGAGGGCGTTCAACCTGGCCCACGCCTGGCTCAACCTCCTGATGGAGGCGAACCCCGACCCCGCGACCCGCGAGCGCCTCGCCAAGCTCCGCGAGCCCCTCCAGGCGTTGCTGGATCGGGTCTCCCCCGACGCGCCGCTTCCTCCCGCCGATCCGGTGGAGCCGGTTGACCCGGTGCAGGAGTAGGGTAGGCTCAAGCGCCTGAGCCAACCCCGAGGAGGAGCGCGTCGTGGGTTATCACAGGGATGATGTCCTGAGCACCTTGAACGCCCTGTCCGAGCCTGAGTTTGGACAGGTCCTCTTTGGCTTCCCCACCGTCCGTCCCCTCCTTCCTGCCCCAAACGCCTCTCTAAGTGATCGAGCGCAAAAGCTCATTGAGCACCTGGAGGCCAGACACGCCGACGACCACGCCACCCTGGTCAGGCAAATCCGTAAGGTCGCGCCTCAGATCGCTGAGCGTCATCTGGGACCGCTCCCATCCTCAACCAGCTCGGTCATCCACCGACCCAAGCGATTCCCGCCCCGCAACCTGCACTTCTCAGGGCGCGTGACCGAGTTGGCCGAGCTTCACCGTGTGTTGACGTCGGGTCACACGGCGGCGTTGACGCAAGCGATCACGGGGCTGGGAGGGGTGGGGAAGACATCGCTGGCGCTTGAATACGTGCATCTCCACCGCGACGCGTACGGGGTGATCTGGTGGTTCAACGCGGAGGACCCGACGACGCTGGCCACCGAGTACGCCGCGATGGGTAGGGCGTTGTTGGGCCGAGAAGGACCCTCGGACGCACTCGACGTGGACATCGCGGCGGCTCGGGGTTGGTTGGCGAGCCACGAGGGTTGGCTGCTGGTGTTCGACAACGCCGAGAGCCGTGAAGCCCTCGCGCCCTATCAGCCTCACGTGGTCCGCGGTCGTATCCTGATCACGTCTCGAAACCGTGGCTGGGATCACCTGGCGCGTGAGTTTCGAGTGTCCACGATGGAGCCGGACGAAGCCCGCGACTTTCTGCTGGAGCGTACTGGCCAGGACGACGCCGACGCAGCGGCGCGGCTCGCGGAGGAGTTGGGGTATCTTCCCCTGGCCCTGGAGCAGGCCGCCGCTTACATCAAGCGCGGCTTGGGGATGTCGTTGGCCGACTACACCAAGCACTTTCAACGTCGTCGTCTGACGCTATGGAAGAAGGAGCAACACCCAGATAACTATCACAAGCACGTGGCGACGACCTGGGCTCTCACCATGGAGCAGATCGCCGAGAAGTCACCCGCCGCCGTTGACTTGATGCGGTTGCTCGCCTTCCTGGCCCCGGATGACATCCCGCTTGAGCTTATCTGCGCGGGTCGAGAGCACCTGGCTGAGCCGTTGGCCACCGCTGTTGCGGACGAGCTGGAGCTGCACGATATGTTGGGCGTTCTCCGTGAGTATTCGTTGCTCGATGAAGGCAATGAGACGCCCTTTGGGGCCTCCGTGGCGACACACCGGCTTGTTCAAGCCGTGGTCCGTGACAGCCTGGGCGATGCGGCGTTGGCGTGGGCTGAGTTGGCCCTCGCGCTTGTGTTGGAGCTGTTTCCTATCAAGGCAAATGAAGTGGGGTCTTGGCCGCCCGCAACGGCGTTGCTTGACCATGCTCGCACTGTTTTGGAGCACGTCAATGAGTCGAATTCTCCTGTCGCGTGCTCAGCTCTGTTACACCGGCTTGGTTCCTTCTTGAGAAGTCGGGGACTTTACGCGGAAGCCCGAGTCTGTGGTGAACGAGAGTCGGTTTTGAATCGGTTGAATTGGGGTGAGGAGCACCCCGATACGTTGAGGAGCATGAGCAATCTGGCCAGTACGCTCAGAGCTCAAGGGGACCTGTCTGGAGCGCGTCAGTACCAGGAGAAGGTCCTTGAAGTCAGGCGCCGCATCCTTGGTGAAGAGCACCCCGATACGTTGACGAGCATGAACAATCTGGCCAGTACGCTCAGAGCTCAAGGGGACCTGTCTGGAGCACGTCAGTACGAGGAGAAGGTCCTTGAAGTTAGCTGCCGTATCCTTGGTGAGAAGCATTCTAGTACCACCATCGCCCAATGGAACCTGCTGCATACATACCTTAGATTAGACAGCCATGAACTGGCCGCCGTGCTCCTCCAAAAACTGCAATGGCTTCGAAGCGCCGCACCTGAGGATCTCTCTGCGAACCAGCGCCAGATTTGCGATGGGCTCGACTCACTTGATGAGCCTTGATCGGATCGCCTGAGCCTTTGCGGGTCGCCTCAACCGACCCTGAAGCGGTGTGCCAGGTCCGATCCGCCACGCCAGATTCCATGCGGCGAGCGACAAGCGCTCCCATTGTGGGTTGCAGGAGCGGCGAGCCCTGTTCAACCGGGTTGCCGAGACCGGCAAGGCACCTGGAAGTGCCTTGCGAGACCGGCAAGGCGCTTGGATGGGCCTTGCGAGACTGGCAAGGCGTTTGGATGGGCTTTGTGGAGCCGACGAGGCACCTGGAGGTGCCTTGCCGAGACCGACAAGGCACCTGGAAGCCTCTTGCGGAGAGCGGCAAGGCGTTTGGATGGGCCTTGCGGAGAGCGGCGAGGCGTTTGGAGCGTCTTGCGGAGAGCGGCGAGGCGTCGCAGAGTCATCCACGTCAACCGGCAGGCGTGAACGCGAGCGTTTGATGGGTTGTTGAGCACCCCCCACCCGAACAGGAGCCTGGGATGAACCTCCGTGACAACCCCTTCTTCGCCCAACTCGACGGCTGCGAGCGGATCCTGCTGGCGGGGATGGGCGGTGGCTTCGACCTGTACTGTGGGCTCCCGCTCTACTTCGCGCTGCGCGGTGAGCCGGGGCGGGAGGTGCACCTGGCGAACCTCACCTTCGCCAACACCCGCAGGCTGGGGCCGCGCCTGAGCGAGGTGTCCGTTGAGGTGAACGCCGACTCGGGGCCTCCCGACAGCTACTTCCCGGAGCGTCACTTCTGCGCCTTCATGCGGGAGCGGTACGGCGAGGAGGTGGGGGTGGTGTGTGTGGAGCGGGGTGGGGAGGTGCAGGTGCGGGAGGCGTATCGGCGGCTCGCGGAGCGGCTGGAGCTGGACGCGATCGTGCTGGTGGATGGCGGCACGGACAGCCTGATGCGCGGCGACGAGGCGGGGCTGGGGACGCCTCATGAGGACGCGCTCAGCCTCGTGGCGGTGGCGTCGGAGGAGGTGGGGGTCGAGGTCAAGCTGATGGCCAGCCTGGGGTTCGGGATCGACGCGTTCCATGGGGTGTGCCACGCCCACATGCTGGAGAACGTGGCGGCGCTGATGCAGGAGGGCGCGTTCCTGGGCACCGTGGCGCTGTTGCCGCAGATGGAGGAGGCGCGGCGGTACATGGAGGCGGTCGATTACGCCAACGCCTGCACCCCGAACCATGAGAGCATCGTCAACAACTCGATCGTGTCGGCGCTGGAGGGGGCGTATGGCGATGTTCACCGCACGCGGCGGACGGAGGGGGGTGAGTTGTGGATCAACCCGCTGATGCTCCTGTACTGGACCTTTCAGCTGAAGCCGGTCGCGGAGCGGCTGCTCTACGCGGACGTGATCCGGGGGACGACGTCGTTCAATGAGCTGATCGTGCGGCTTGAGGCGTATGAGGCGGTTCGACCTCGGCGCGATCGGGTCGCGATCCCGGTGTAGACCGTCGTCCAGGCCGCCTCGGCCTTCGGGGTGACGGTCACGCGCCTTGCCATCGTCGCTCCGGTGTCGCCTGTGCTTCAGGGGCTCAAGAGCGCTTCGAGCTGCTCCAGCACCCACGCCTGCCCGCCGGAGCCCGCCACGTGAATTTCGTTGTGCGCCTCGTCGTCGCTGCGGAGCCTCATCAAGCCGTCGCGCGAGCCGTCGAGGCGGCGGTTGTTGTCGCGATCGTAGAAGGGGATCACCCCGACGAGGTCGTCCGCGGCCTGCACCTCCAGGTTGTAGCGGACGCTGTCGGGCACGACGTCCTCGACGTCGAAGCGGTCGCCCTGGCCGGGGATCGCCCAGGCGCCCTCGGCGCGGGTGATGTCGAAGGCCCAGCCCACCCCGTAGGCGCGGCTGAAGGCGTCGATCCGATCGGCCCAGCCGTCGCCCAGGTCGGCGAACGGCTCGTCGGCCCACCCGAGGCTCTTGGCGTCGAAGTCCACCAGCACCTCCACCGGCAGCTCGGGCAGCAGCAGCAGCGCGGTGTGCAGCCACACGCAGCCGTGGGAGTGGCAGACGGTCACCACGCGGGTCGGGTCCTCGAAGCCCGTGACCCAGGCGTCGCGGATCGTCTCCAGCGCCTCCAGCAGGCTCAGGAAGCCTCGGACGTAGGGCGCCTCCTGCTCGCCCGGGAGCCAGGCGTCCCGATCGAACGTGCGGTCGAAGAGTTCGTCTCCGAACGCCTGGTGCTCCACCGTCCCCAACGCCCCGATCTGATCGACGATCGGCTGGTGGTGGCCGCGAAGCTCCAGGTACTCGTGGTTGATGCCGGGGCGAAGACAGCCCGGCGGGATGCAGTGACCGGAGACAAAGAGCACCGCCCAGTCCGGCGACATCACCGGGCGTCGATCGCATGCGCTCCCGCGCCCGTCTCCGTCGGCGTCGAGCTGTTGAGGGTTGGCGATCTCGGGGCAGTTGTCGCAGGCGTCCGCGACGCCGTCGCCGTCTTGATCGCGTTGCAGCGGGTCGAAGGCGCCCGGGCAGGCGTCGCAGGTGTCTCCGACGCCGTCCTCGTCGCGGTCGCCCTGCTCAGGATCCGCCACGGACGGGCACAGGTCGCAGACGTCCACGACGCCGTCGCCGTCGCCGTCCTCCGGGGCGCGCTCCTGCAAGAACGCGGGGCAGGCGCCCTGCTCCGCGAACAGCACCTCGGCCGCCTCCCCTGGCTGCCCATGGCCCGACTCGCCGAACCCCCGACCTCCCGCGCCGCCGACGCCCGCGCGCAGGTCGTTCTCCTCCAGCGTCGGCTCCCCGGAGGCCACGTAGATCGCCGCGGAGGGGCCACCGGCGCCGCCCCCGCCGCCTCCGCCCACGCCGCCCGCGCCGCCACCTCGGGCCGAGTCGCCTCGCCC
>PBBL01000091.1 GCA_002716585.1 Myxococcales bacterium
CGGTCGCGATCGTGGTCTCGGCCATGGGGGACACCACCGACTGGTTGATCGAGGCCGCCGAGGCCGCCGCGCGCGGCGAACCCGCCGCGGCGACCGCCATCGCCGACAAGGTCGCCGAGCTGGCCCTCTCCAACGGCCTGATCGCGATCCGCACCGCGGCCGCGCGCGACGGCTTCGAGCCGCCGACCACCTCCGAGGTGACCGCCATCGTCCGCGGGTTCATCACCCAGCTCCGGCAGATCCTGGAGGCGGTCGGTCACCTGCGCGAGTGCTCGGCGCAGACCATGGACCTGATCCTGTCGTTCGGGGAGCGGATCAGCGCCAGCGTGCTCGCCGAGCTGCTGCGGATCCGCGGCGTCGGGGCGCTCTACGTCGACGCCCGCGACTGGATGGTGACCGACGACACGTTCGGGCGCGCCGTGGTGGACGTGGCGGCGACCGGCGCCCGGCTCGCGGAGCTGCGCGCCCGGTGGGGGGAGCGGGTGCCGGTCAACACCGGCTTCCTCGGCAGGACGCCCGATGGGCGGACGACGACGCTGGGGCGCAACGGCTCCGACTACACGGCGTCGCTGCTCGCGCAGGGGCTCCGCGCCGCCGAGGTGATCGTCTGGACCGACGTCTCCGGGGTCATGACGGCCGACCCGGGGATCGTGCAGGACGCCTATCCGATCGCGCGGCTGAGCTACATGGAGGCGCTGGAGCTGGCCAACTTCGGCGCCCGGATGTTCCACCCGCGGACGATGATCCCGCTCATCGAGTCGCAGATCCCGATGCGGATCCGCAACACGATGCGCCCGGAGGCGCCCGGGACGCGGATCGCCACGACGGGCGCCGTGGACGAGGAGCGCCCCACGTCGGTGACCTCGCTGGAGAACCTGTCGCTGCTGGCGCTCCGCTGGCGCAAGCTGACGCAGCAGGCGAAGGTCGGCTCCCGCGTCCTCAAGGCGCTGGAGGCCGCCGGGGTGACGGTCTGGATGGCCACCCAGTCGGCGCACGGGCAGACCATCACGGTGGTCGTGCCTCAGGGTGAGCAGGCGCTCGCCGTGGAGGCGATCCGAGATGAGCTGGCGTTCGAGTTTGATCGCAACGACGTCGAGCCGCTCGCCGTCCGCGCCCCGGTCACCCTCCTGACGCTGGTCGCCGAGACGATGTCCGAGTCCCTCGACGCCGCCGGGCGCTTCTTCGAGGCGCTCAGCGAGCTGGGGATCACCGTCCGCGCCATCGCCCAGGGCGAGAGCTCCCGCTCGATCTCGTGCGCCATCGACGCCCAGGACACCCGGCTGGCGGTGCGGACGGTCCACACGGCGTTCAACTTCGCCCACCAGGAGTTGAGCCTGGTGCTGATGGGCAAGGGGACGGTCGGCGGCCACCTCCTGCGCCAGATCCGCCAGCAGCAGGAGGCGCTGGAGCAGGAGCACGACGTCGCGCTGCGCGTGGTCGGCCTCCTCGACAGCCGCCACGAGGTGTTCGACGCCGCGGGCCTCGACCTCTCCGACGTGGAGCGGCTGCTCGCCGAGCGCGGCGAGCCTCGCGCCGCCGAGGGGTTTGAGGCGCTGCTGGAGCGCCTCGGCAAGCTCCCGGTGCCGATCCTCGTCGATTGCACCGCCGCCAGCGGCATGGAGCGCCTCTACGAGGAGGCGTTCCTGCGCGGGATCCACGTCGTCGGCGCCAACAAGAAGCCGCTCACCGTGCCCCAGGGCGCCTGGGCGCAGCTCATGGGCGCCGCGCGCCGCTCCCACCGCGCCTACCAGTACGAGACCACCGTCGGGGCCAGCCTGCCGGTCATCGAGACCCTCAAGAACCTGGTTCGCACCGGCGACCGCGTCCGCCGGATCGAGGGCTCCTTCTCGGGCACCCTCGGCTACCTCACCAACGAGGTGATGGGCGGGCGCTCCCTCTCCGAGGCGGTCCGCACCGCCCACCGCCTCGGCTACACCGAGCCCCGGCCCCAGGACGACCTCTCCGGCCTGGACGTCGCCCGCAAAGCCCTGATCCTGGCGCGTGAGTTGGGCCTCGAACTCAACCTCTCCGACGTGGAGGTCGAGCCGCTGGTCCCCCCGGAGCTGCTCGCCGAGGAGGATCGCGAGACCTTCTTCGCGGCGCTCGAAGCCTACGACCCCACCTTCGACGCCCGCATCAACGACCTCCGGCGCGACGGGCGCGCCTTGCGCTACCTCGCCAGGATCGACCCCTCCGGGCCTACGGTCCAGGTCGGCCCCGTCGGGATCGACAGCGACCACCCGGCGACGCGCCTGCGGGGCTCGGAGGCGTTCGTGGCCTTCATGACCGAGCGCTACAGCGACTACCCGCTCATCGTCCAGGGCGCGGGCGCTGGCGGCGCGGTCACCGCCGCGGGCGTGCTCGCCGACGTCCTCAGCATCGCCCAGACCCTCCGCGGCCGCTGAGCGGCCCCGGGCGACTCACTCCACGAGGCACTCCTGCCGCACCTGGAGATCGTCGAAGCGGTGGTAGTTGGTGTAGTAGCCGGTCGTCCCCGAGAACCCGATGTAGCCGCCCTTGAAGTCGAGCTGCTCGATGAACCCGTCGATGACCGACTCACCGTCCATCGTCACGACGACGTTGCGGCCGTTGATCTCGATGTTGATGTCGTGCCACCGCTGATCTTCGATGTTGGGCAGCTCGGCCCACAGGTAGTGGTTGCCGGGGTCGCCGTCGAGCGTGACGCCGATGTGGTTCTCGGGCGTGGGGTCGGTGTGGAACTCGTTGCCGCCGTTGTAGACGTTGTACCAGGTGTCGAACTCGATGTGGAACCCGGGCACGTCGTCGTAGGTGCCCCAGTCGCCCCCATAGCCATAGCCCAGCGCGCCGCCCGACCCGGCGCTGTTGATGATCTGCCGCAGCTCCTCCGGGCTCTCCGCCTGGATCACGCTCATCGCGAAGCCGTCCGCGCCTGTCCCGCCGCCGGTCAGGATGCGGACGGTGATGCTGATGTTGCCCGGGTTGATGATGTTGCTCGTGTTGAAGATCGCCCCCTGCTGCCCCATGCTCAGCCCGGTCATCTCCAGCCAGCCGTTCGGGTCGAGGTAGGCTGAGCCGAACGTCTCCCACCCCTCGCCGAGCGCGCCGCCGTCGAAGGTCTCCGGCTGCGTCCAGCTGCACACGCCGATCGACACGGAGGCCTCCGCCTCCAGCCCCCCCGGCCCGGTCGCCCGCATCGTGACGGTGTGGTCGCCGCGGCTGAGGCGGTCGGTCGTGACGACCATCTGCCCGTCGGCCTCGGGGGCGCGGCTCGCAAAGAGCCCGTCCTCGCTCGACACCCACACCACGCTCAGCTCCTCTGCCGGGATCGGGCTGTTCGTGATCTGCGCCTCGAAGGTGATCGCGCGCCCCTGCTCGAAGATGTCGCCTGGGCGCGGCGACGTGATGCTCAACGTCAGCGCCTGCGCGGGCGCGTCTGGCTCGTCCGGGGCCGTGTCGGGCGCCGCGGTGTCCGGGGTTCGGGTGTCTGAGGTGTCGGCGGAGGCGGTGTCCATCGCGGCGGTGGTGTCGTCGGGGGCGTCCGCCGGGTCGGCGTCCGCGATGGCCGTGTCCTGGACGTCGTCGCCCGCGTCGGTGCCCCCGGTCGTCGCGTTGGAGGTCGCTGTGTTGGAGGCTGTCGTGTTGGAGGTCGCTGGGTCGGTGGTGCCCGAGTCGAAGGTGCAGCCTGAGCTTGACCCCAGGGTGAGCAGGAGGGCGATGAGGGTGCGGTGTGCGAGCATGACGTGGTCTGAGTTCATCGCGCGACCTTTTCTGCACGAGTTCGTGTGGAGTTGTGTTGTGTGCCCTTCCCATACGCGTGTGATTCAGGATGGATGAACCCAGGGGGCGGGTCAAGGCTGATTCGCCGTCGTCGCCTTGTCTTCGCGGCGGGCTTGTGTGTATCCAGGTGTTCCACGCGGACCTCTGAGGGGTCCCCACGCGATAGAGCCATGAACCAGAATCAGATCCTGGCCTTCCTGGGCGCGATCATCCTCGGCGGTGGGCTCGCCTACGTCGCCATGAGCCAGCTCCAGGGCCCTCCCCCCGAACCACCCGCGCAGCCGGAGCCCGACGCCAGCCCGACCCCGCCGAAGCCCCCCGCGCCCTCCACGCCCGACGCGTCGCCTGAACAGGCCGCCGCCCCGGACGCCCCGGAGGAGCTGCTCAAGACCCACTGCGCCCGATGCCACGTCTCCCCATCGCCGGAGCACCTCCCCAAGGAGGTCTGGCCGTTCGTGATGCGGTGGATGGGCAACTACCTGGGGATCCCGTCGATCGGCCCGGACAACGAGCGCCTGGTGCAGCCCGCGTTCGTCCCCAAGGAGCAGCTCGTCAGCGAGGACGCCTACAAGCGGCTGGAGCGGTGGCTCGTGGAGCGGGCCAGGCCCCAGGCCGAGATGCGGATCGCCCGCGACAGAGCGCCCGTCACCGCGCGGTTCACGCCGAAGCGGCTCCAGGTCGCGGGCGACGTGGAGCTGTTGACGCTGCTCCACGTCGATGAGGGGCGGCAGCGCCTCCTGGTGGGCGGCGGGAAGCTCGACGGCGGGCCGCGGCTGCGCTCCTACACGCTGCGCGGCGAGCAGGACTGGGAGGTGCTGTTCCGCACCGAGCCGATCGTGGCGGAGCCTCGCGAGGGTGGGTATCGGATCGCCACCATCGGGGCGCTGGACATGGACCGGGGCAACGGCCGGATCGTCGATCTGACGCTGGCGCGAAAAGGCCCCCCGAGCCAGGCCGCGCTCCTGAGCGGCGCCCACCGGCTGACCCACATCGTCAGCCGCGACCTCGACGGCGACGGGCGCGAGGATCTGGTCGCGGTGGAGTTCGGCGACGGCTACGGGCCGCCCGGGCGAGGGCGGCTGTCGGTGCTCTGGGCGACGCCGCGCTTTGAGGAGGTGGTCGCGAAGGGGGCGAAGGCGATCCCGACCGGGCCGCTGTCCGGGGCGCTGGAGCAGACGACGCTGATGGCCGAGGCTGGCCCGCTGAACGTGGTGGTGGACGACTTCAACGGAGATGGCCGTGAGGACATCGCGCTGGCGCGGGCCCAGGGGTACCAGCAGATCATCGTGTGGCTCAACCTCGGCGAGCGCCGCTTTGAGCGGCGCGTGGTCAAGGAGTGGTTCGCCAGCTTCGGGCTCAACCGGATGCGGGCGGCCGACTTCGACGGCGACGGCGATCGCGACCTGCTGGTGGTGTCGGGCAACAACATGGAGATCCCGGCCGCGCCGCTGCGGCCGTACCACGGGCTCCGGGTGCTGGAGAACGAGGGCGAGCTGCGCTTCACGGAGCGGTTCGTCTACCCGTTCTACGGTGGGCTGGACGCGGTCGTGCGCGACTTCGACAACGACGGCGACCCCGACGTGGCGGCGATCTCGCTGTTCCCGGACTGGGACGCGCCGGAGATGTTCGTCTACCTGGAGAACGAGGGGGGGTTCGCCTTCTCGGCCTCGGGGCTCGCCGAGGCCGACTTCGGCCAGTGGCTGAGCATCGGCGCGGGGGACGTCAACGGCGACGGCGCCCCGGACATCCTGCTCGGGAGCACCCGCATGCCGCTGGGCCTCGTCCCGGACAAGGCCAGCGCACGGATCAGCGCCTCGCCGCCGGTGTTGGTCCTGGAGAACAACCCGTAGCTTGCGTTCGCGCGTGCGACCCGATACGAGATGCAGACCGCCGGATGAGTCGGTGGTTGATTGAGGTGAGACAAGCATGATGGAAGAGCAGCAAGCGGCCCTGGCCGAGGATGTGGAGGCGGTCAGCGCCTTTCGCGATGTGCCGCGGACCGGCGTCATCTATGTCATGAACGAGGCGGCCCGCGCGGGCTACCGCGCGGGCGACGTGGCCTGGACCAACTTCGGCCAGGGGCAGCCCGAGGTCGGGCCGATCGAGGGCGCGCCGCCGCGGCTGACCCAGGTCGACGTCTCCGAGGACGATCACGAGTACGCCCCGGTGGTCGGCTTGATGGATCTCCGCGCCGCGGTGGCCGACCACTACAACCGGCTCTACCGCCGGGGGATGAAGTCGCAGTACACCGCCGAGAACGTCTGCATCAGCCCCGGCGGGCGCGCCGGGCTGACCCGCACCGCGGCGGCGCTGGGCGCCATCAACCTGGGCCACTTCCTGCCCGATTACACCGCCTACGAGGAGCTGCTGAGCCTGTTTCGCCTCTTCTCGCCGATCCCGATCCTGCTCGACCCCGATCGCGGCTACGACTTCTCTCTGGAGGAGCTGCGCCGCGAGGTGCAGGGGCGCGGGCTGAGCGCGCTGCTGGTCTCCAACCCGTGCAACCCGACCGGCAAGGCGGTCAGCGGTGAGTCGCTGCGCGGCTGGGTCGCGATCGCGCGTCGCTACGACTGCACCCTCCTGCTCGACGAGTTCTACAGCCACTACGCCTGGACCAGCACCGACGAGGGGCCGATGCCCTCGGTGACGGCGGCGCGCTACGTTGAGGACGTGGACCGGGATCCGGTCGTGATCGTCAACGGGCTGACCAAGAACTGGCGCTACCCGGGTTGGCGGATCGCCTGGACGCTGGGGCCGCGCTCCGTCATCGATCGGCTCGCCAGCGCTGGGAGCTTCCTCGACGGCGGCGCCTGCCGCCCGCTGCAGCGCGCGGCGATCCCGCTGCTTGAGACCGACCACGTGCTGGCCGAGACCCGCGCCATCCAACAGACCTTCCGTCGCAAGCGCGACCTCCTCCTCAACCGGCTGACCGCGATGGGCGTCCGCGTCGAGCGCCCGCCCGAGGGCACCTTCTACGTCTGGGGCAACGTCGGCGGGCTCCCCGAGCCGATCTCGACCGGGATGGGCTTCTTCCGGGAGGCGCTCAACCACCAGATCATCTGCGTGCCGGGGCAGTTCTTCGACGTCAACCCCGGCCAGCGCCGCCAGCGCGCCGTCAGCCGCTTCGACCAGCACGTGCGGTTCAGCTTCGGCCCCGCCGAGGAGACCCTGGTCTCTGGTCTGGAGCGCATGGAGGCGATGCTCGCCGCGCAGCGGTGAGCGTCACGGCGTCGCCGGGCGGTAGATCAACGTCGTGACCGGGTAGAACGCCTCGTCGCGGCGGTGCGGCCCGATGACGCACACCGAGAACGCCCGGCTCTCCCGAAAGAAGCACGTCTTGGGCCCCTCAGGGCCTGCCTTGTGGGCGTAGATGGTCACGCGGTTCTGAAACACCGCCCGATCGGTGTGGACCTCCGCTCCCCAGATCAACGCCCCCACCAACCCCACCACCAACACCGCCCCCACCGTCGCCGCCAGCCCTCGCCAGGGGAGCGCGCCGAGCCTCGGAGGCGCCCCGGGGGACGCGCCGTCGGTGTAGTCGATGCCGTGCTCCAGGTACTGACGGATCGCGTTGAGGTCGCGCAGCACGATCAGGATGTTGGTCGGGCGCTGGTCGCGGTCGGGGTGAAGGCAGCGGTCGATGAGGCGGTTGATCGCCTCGGTGCTCTCCCGGTTGGGCCCCTGGACGTTCACGCGGTTGCGCCGGTTGGTCAGGATGGCCGCCTTGGGCGAGAGGTTCTCGTGGTGGAACGGGTGCTGGCCCGTGAGCAGCTCCGTGAGGATGATCCCGAACGCCCAGATGTCGGTGCGCACGTCCTGGTCGTCCTCGCGCTTCCACTGCTCCGGGGCCATGTAGGAGGCCGTGCCGCCGTGCCGCCGCCCGACCTCCCCGTCGAGCGGCGCCTCGCTGGAGGGCAGCTGCGCCACGTCCGGGTTGAACCACGCCATCCCGAAGTCGAGGATCCGCACCCGGTCGTGGCTCGGCGACACGAAGATGTTGTCCGGCTTGAGGTCGCGGTGGATCACCCCGATGTTGTGCGCCGCCTTGAGCCCCTGGGCGATCTCGATCGCCAGCTCGATGGCGTGGTCGGGCCGCAGCGGGCCGTGCTCCTTGATGAGCTGGGTGAGCGTCTCGCCCTGGAGGTACTCCATGACGAGGAACGGGACGTCCTCCCAGAGGCCGCGGTCGTGGATGGTGACCACCTGCTCGTGCTGGAGCTGGGCGAGCAGGCGGCTCTCGTGATCGAACGCCTCGCAGTGGCTGGCCCAGGTCTGCCCGCCCTCCTCGTGGCGCGGGAGGATGAACTTGACCGCCACCGGGCGATCGAGCTTGAGGTCCCGCGACAGGAACACGACCCCCTGACCCCCGCGCCCAAGCTGCTCGTCGAGGCGGTAGCGGTCGCCTTCGCCGACCCGGTCGCCGATGTGGGGCAGCTCGCGCGCGACGGGGGGCGCGGCGAGGCGACCGAGCAGCATGTCCAGCGCGGCGTCATCGACGCTGTCAAGCAGGTCGCCGCTGTCGGACGGCGGTGATGTGGTTCGTTCGGTCATAGGCAGCCGTGGTTCACTCCGCCTGCGCAGTCCCGCCCTGTCCAACCATCCGGGTCCGCGCTTGATTTCAGTGGTACCAGAGGTGCTGGGCGGGTGAAAGAGCGTGTGGTCATCCCGGGCGCGGTGCATAGGATTGAGCGAAGCCCGCTTCACCTGGGTGGAGCGACGTGGTACATCGAGCACAACGAGCCCGAGGGCTCACACCATCAGGAGAGGAGGGAGCGCAGCGATGACCATCACCATGACGCCCGGGGCCGCGAAGCAGGTCAAGGCGATGATGCAGGAGAACGGGCTGGAGGGGCACGTGGTGCGCGTGGCCATCGCCTCGGCGACCGTCGAGGGCCTCACCTACGAGCTGGACATCGTCGATGAGGTCAAGGACAGCGACCGCTCCTTTGAGAGCGACGGTGTCCGGGTCGTCATCGACCCGCGCAGCTACCTCCACCTTCGGGGGACCCGCGTCGATTGGACCGGCAGCGGCTTCTCCTTCGACAACCCCAACGCGTAGAGTGACGCACCATACCCCGTGTTCAGGGGATTCGTGAGGTTGGCATGGCGAGGGACGACAACGAGATCAAGGGCGAGATCATCGGGGAGCTGGAGGACATCGACGACCCCTCCACCGGAAAGAGCCTGCTCGACGCCTTGATGGTGGAGCGGGTGGAGGTGCAGGGGGGGCACGTGACGATCGACCTCGTGTTCGCGGACGACTGCACCCGAGAGGAGCGGTGGGGCGTCGAGAACGAGGTGCAGGACGCGATCGAGGACATCGAGGGGATTGAGGACATCGACATCTTCGCCCACACGCGCTCCGCGGCGCCGGACGCCGCCCCCGCTCCTGATGAGCCCGAGGCGCCCGAGGCCCCTGTCGAGGAGGCCCCCGCCGCGCAGCCCCTCACCGGGGAGGCGGACGCCGCGGCGGCCAGCGAGGCGGGCGCGAACCTGAGCGTGTACAGCGGCGGCGGGTGCGGTGCGGGGACGGTGGCGGCGCCGCCCGTCCGGGTCAAGCCCGCCCCGGCCAGGCCTGCGCCTCGCGCCGTGACGGCGCCGCCCGAGCCGGTGAGCGCCCCGGCGCCGCTGGAGGTGGGCGGGCAGCGGGTCACGTTGAGCCTGGCGGAGTACACCCGGCTGGTTCAGGCGGAGCGGGACGCGCAGCTGCGGCCCTCGCTGGAGGAGCACAACGCGCTCAAGGCGGAGCACCGGATCCTCACGGCGCGGGTGGCGTCGCTTCAAGACGCGGTCCGCGCCCTGCTGCGCGGCGTCGAGGCGGAGGCCTGAGCGCCTCCTCGCCGAACCCGAGTCGGATCGCATAAAGCGCCTCGCCTGCGCTGTTGTTCGTCTGTCGCCTCGTCGCGAGGCTCCGATGATGGAGATCATGCCTACGCGCCCCTCACAGATCACCGCCGCGTTGGTGGGCCTGGTCGTCTTGAGCCAGGTCGGGTGCCAGTCCCGACCGGAGGAGACGATCCAGCTGGTTCGGGTCAGCTCCAGCCTGCTCTCGTCGTCGTCGCCGCCCGGGCACCAGCTCCGCTCCGTGGCGGTGGACCCCTCCGAGCGGATCTGGGTCGGGTCGCGCGACGCCGGGTTGAGCCTCCTGATGCCCCAGCGGGGGCGCTTCCTGCTCCTCACCCCAGACATTGAGCGCTTCGGCACCGACGTCACCGACATCCAGATCGATCCCCAGAGCGGGGACCTGATCCTGACGCTCGGGGATCGCGGTGAGGGGCGGCTGGTGCGCTACGACCCCCGCAAGCGGGTGGCGATGCTGATCGAGCGGCCCTCGGCCCCCGACCCGTCGAGCGGCCCCGGCGCGCTGGACCTGCGGGATCCGAACCGGGGTTGGGTCCAGAGCGCCCTCGTCCTGCCCGACGGGACGGTCTGGGCGAGCACCCGCGAGGCGCCCGACGGGCTCCACGCGGCGCTGGGGGAGCTGACGCACCAGTTCATCGAGGACGGCGTCCAGCCAACCCCGCGCGTGCTGACCGACGACGGGGAGGGGGGCGTGTGGGCGCTCGCCGACCACCGCGCGATGCGTTACGACCCGAAGCTGCGCCTCGTGACGGACGTGGTCGATCTGATGCAGCCGGTGCTGGACCTCAAGGGCTTCAACCGCGAGCTGGACTCGCCCGCGTTTCACGCCATCCAGGGGGTCGCGGCGGCTGGAGAGCAGCTGTGGGTGGCCGCCGACGACACCCTGTGGTACCGGCGCGGGGGGCGGCTGGAGCGGTTCCGCCTCATGGATCGGGTGGCGCACCCCGGTCACGTGGGGGTGATGCGCAGCGGTGAGCGGATCTGGGTTCAGCTGGAGGGGCGCTTCCTGAGCCTGAACCTGTCCGACCCGTCGCAGGTGCAGAGCGCCGAGTTCCTGGTGTCGCAGGAGGTCAGCCGGTTGCTCGGCGGCGCGAACGGGTCGATGTGGGTCGGCTCCCAGCAGGGGATGTTCGGCTTTGACACCGGCCTGTCGAACGAGCGCCCCTACCTCCAGTACACGGTCTTGCCATCGCCCGACGGGCCGGAGGGGTCGAGCGACGTCATGCTCCTGCCCCAGCAGCTGCTCAACACCCGGGCCGGGCTCCTCCTGGCGACCTGGGGGAGCGCGCCCGCGCGCTACGACGAGGAGGCCGGGATCTGGCTGCCGATGTCGCTCGACGCCCGTCCGGGCGACGACGAGGTCGTGACGACCGCGGTCAGCGCCCAGGGGGCGCCCGTGCTCTTGACCCGAGGCGGGATCCGGCGCTGGGACGCGCGGACCCAGCAGTTCGGCGCCGAGGTCTCGTTCGCGGGCTTTCTGCGCGACGGCGAGCGCCTGGACGTGGCGCTGGATCAGTTCGACGGGGTCATCGCGCTCGCCTGCCCGAGCACCGACCTGTGGGCGGAGGTCGAGGCGTGCCGCAAGGCCGCCTACCTGCCGCCGCTGAGCTTGCGCCCGCTGCCGCTCGGGCAGGCGGACAACGAGTGCATCAAGCCGCTCAAGACCGGCTTGAGCGGCTGGTTGACCTCCGATCGGCAGGCGGTCACCTTCTGCGCGCCCGACGTGACCATGGTGGAGCTGGCGCCCGAGGCGATCCAGGGCTTCAAGATGGGCCTGGAGAAGGCCCTCAAGCGCTTCATGGGCAGCAACGTGACCGAGTTTGAGCCGCTCGCGCCGGTCTCCTCGTCGTTGCAGGTCGGCTGGGTGGTCACGGGCGGTCAGCTCGGCGTCTGGAAGCTCAACGGCTCGGTCGAGCCCGTCGCCATCAAGGATCGGGATCTCCTCGTCGCGGCCACCTCGCCCAAACGCGATCACCGGCGGTTCGTGATGGACTCGGCGGGCAACCTCTGCCACCTGCGCCCGACCATCGGGCAGAGCCGGGCGGAGGTGACGTGCGTCAACACGCTGGGGAGCCAGGTCTTCTCGTGGCTCGATGAGGAGGGGCAGCTCGGCTCGCTCCGGCATGCGCGCCTCCGAGTCGCGGACAACGGGCGCCTCTGGATCGACGGGCTGCGGGGCCAGGTCGCCTGGCTTGAGCAGGACGGGCGCGTCCACGTGGTGCGCTTCGAGCTGGATGAGCGCGACGCGCTGGCGTCCGAGCGGCCGCGCAGCCGCATCCTCGGGTTCGACCGCGATCACCGGGCCTGGGTCGCGGCGCGCGACGTGTGGCGGGTGTCGGCGCGCCTCGATGGGGCGAAGCGCCCGCTCGCCCCGGAGGTGATGTCGTCACGTCGCCTGTGGGATCGGGAGCGGTGGCCGATGGCGCCGCTGGCCTCGGCGGAGAGCGCCAGCCAGTTCGTGCTGGCGGGGCCGGACGAGCTGCTGGTGGCGTCGCTGGGGTCGTCGGGGCGCGCCCGCAGCTCGGTCATGTTCCGACGGATGTTCGGCGATGAGCGCAGCCCGGTCGGCTCGGAGGTCGCCTTCATGGAGACCGGGAGCGAGCCGGGCGAGCTGTGGGTCGGGCTCCGCGACGGAGGCGTGCTCCATTACACGGGGGGGCAGGCGCGCAAGCGGTACGCGCGGCGAGCGGGGCTCGCGCAGCCCGAGGTGCTCGCCCTGGCGAGCGCGAGGTGGGGCGCGGTGGTCTCCACCCCCGGCGGGCTGCACTGGCTCGACCCCGAGAGCGGTCGGGCGCGGCGGATCGAAGCCCCACAGCTCGCCAACGCGCTGGTGGTGGAGCTGGCGACGCTGCCGCTGCCCGACGGCGGCGAGGTGGTGTTCGCGATCACGGACGCGGGGGCGGTGTGGCGGCTGACGATCCCGGTCGAGCCGCCGAGAGCGGAGGGGCAGGAGGACGCGGCGGACGTGCCGGGCCGCCCGCGGCTTAAGAGCTACGCCCCGTTGACGCCCGACACCCTGCTCAAGGTGGCGCAGCTGGAGGGGGCGCGGCCGACCGTCGCGGTGGCGTTCGCCGCGGAGCAGAGCCTGAGCGGCGAGGACGAGTTGCTGGTGGGGACGACCGGCGGGCTGTGGTCCATGCGCCGCGCCGTGGCGGACTCGCCCGGGCGGCTGCGGCGCCTCCAGCGCGGGAACCAGGGGCCGTTCCGCGGCGCGGTGACGGCGTTGACGAAGCTCCCGGACGGGCGAGTCGCGGCGGCCTGGTGGTTGGGGGAATCCAGCCGGGTGTCGCTGCACGACACGTCGAGCGACGAGTGGTGGGCGGTGGTTCACCCGGATCGGCAGGAGCGCGTGCACGCGCTCGCGCCGCTGACGACGCCCCTGGGTGAGGTCTTCCTCGTGGCGCGCCAGCGGGAGACGCTGGCGATGACCTCGGTCCCCCTGGTGATCCCGGCGGAGGTGCCGCGGTGGGTCTGGGCGGCGCTGCTCGGGCTGGTGGGCTCGGTGCTCGTCCTCTGGGTCTTCCTCGGCGGGCAGAGCCCTGTGGTGGCCCGGTTCCAGTCCGATCCGGAGTCGCTGCGGGAGCAGGACCTGGCGTCGCTGTTCGGGGTCGATCGGCTGATGGGACGGCACCGGGAGGCGCTGCTCGCCGCGGCGGGGATCCCCCCCGCGCGGTGGGAGCAGGCGACGCGCCTGTCCCAGGCCTGGTACGCCGAGGAGGGCGCGAAGGGCTGGGGGGCGTCCTGGGAGAGCGCGGAGGCGCCCGATCGGATCCGGGAGGCGTGTGAGGTGCTGGGCGTGGAGCAGCTGGAGGAGGTGCACGCGGACGGCTTCATGCACGTGTGCCGGGTGCGGCTGCCGCGGCTCCCGATCAACCTCCCGGCCCAGGAGACGGCGGTCGTGCTGTTGCAGGCGCGCGGCTTCGACCCGGCCTGGACCCAGGCCGACCCGCGGTTCATCGAGGACGCGCTGGGCAAGGTGCTCCGGGAGATGGGTCAGTCGATGGGGACCCCGTTCCTGCTCATGACCGACCTCGACGAGGAGCCGCTGCCGACCCTGGTGCAAGCGCGCTTCCCCGGGGTGATCTTCCGCGGCGAGCGCCTCAGGGGGCTCCTCTTCGCGGAGGTGCCTCGCCAGAAGCTGGCGCAGGCGATCCTCATGGACGCCTGGCTGGACGCGATCAGCCCCTACAAGAGCTCCGGCCCGGTCGATGACCCGGCGATGTTCATGGGGCGAGAGCGGGTGCGGCGCGAGCTGATCTCCGCGCGGAGCGTGTCCGCGATCGTCTGCGGCGGGCGGCGGGTGGGCAAGACCTCGCTGATCCGGCAGCTCGTGCGCGACCTGCACCGTGAGCGGCCCGACATGAAGGTGTACGAGGTCAGCCTGCTGGGGATCCGCTCCTACTCGGACTTCGTGGAGCGCCTGGAGCGCCGCCTGGACGTGCAGCCCTCGCGCGACCCGCAGGAGAGCCAGGACGAGGCTGACGCGAGCGACGAGGAGGCGGGCGGCGGTGAGCGGCGCGAGCGCAGCGGGGTGCTGGAGCGGCTGCGGCGGCGGCGCGCGAAGCGCCGCGTGGCGCGCTCGATGACGCCGGAGGTCGCGGCGGTGGCGGTGCGCGAGGCGCTGGAGGCGCGGTTCGCCGAGTCTGGACAGCAGCCGCTGCTGATCATGGACGAGATCGACGGCATCGCGGCGCGTGACGCCGAGGCGGGCTACCCGCTGCTGTCCATGCTCCACCAGCTCAAGGCCGAGGGGATCTGCTCCTTCGTGCTGGTCGGCTTCGCCGAGCTTTACCGCCAGACCCATGACTACGACTCGCCGCTCTACAACTTCGCGCGGGTGCTCCAGCTCCGCGGCCTGGACGACGCCGCGGCGCTGCGCCTGGTGACCGAGCCGATGGCGCGGCTCGGGGTGACCCTGGTCGACCCGTGGATCGCCGAGGAGATCGTGGCGCAGACCGCCGGGCTGCCCAACCTCGTGCAGTTCATCTGCGACATGCTCCTGCGCGGCCTGAGCGAGCGGCGCGAGACCCGCATCACCCGCGAGGCGCTGGAGGCGATCCTCAACTTCGAGGATCCGGCGAGCCAGCCGCTGTCGGCCTACCTGACGGAGTCGTTCGATCAGAACGTGACGCGCCGGGAGGAGCTGCTGGTCTACACCATGTTGCTGTACGGGCCTCGCCCGAGCAGCCTGTCGGACATCGACGCCAACCTGGAGCGGCTGGGGATCACCACCAGCCTCGCCGAGCGGCGCGCGATGGTCCGGCGCATGAAGCTGGTGGGCGTGCTCAAGGAGCTGCCCGGAGAGGAGTACGACCTGGCGCTCCCGGTCCTGGTGCGGCTGCTGCTGTCCAAGGATCTGAAGGCGGCGATCGACGCGTTGGAGGAGGAGCTGCGGGGTCGGGATGAAGACGCGACGACGTGAGGTTGCTCTTGAGGCCGCGCCCAAAAGTGTGGGCGCGGGTGGTCTTGGAGCCTCGGGAGCGCGTATGATGGCGTGGGGGACGTGATGAGGAGTGAGAGCGAGCGATGAAGCCGCCAATTCTGGACGTGAGGCTCGATGAGGTCAGGGAGGTCACGGCCGCGCTGGAGCAGGGGCGGTGCGTGGCGATCCTGTCGCCGGAGGTGTCGGGCAGCTCGTCGGTGCTCCAGCTGGCCGCGGAGCAGCTCCAGCAGGCGGGCGACACCCACATCGTCGTCCAGCTCAACCTGCCCCGCGGCAGCCGCCTGCCCCTCGACGACTTCTTCCGCTCCACCCTGCGGCACATGATCCGCAGGCTCAGGACGGCCGCCCCGGAGCTGGACGTGCGGCAGATCATGTCGGAGCTGTACGGCGGGGCCGGGCAGTCGCTGCTGCCCGACTCCCACTCCGCGGCGCTGCACTTCGAGGAGGTGCTCGCGGTCCTGGTCGATGAGCTGCTGATCCCCAAGCGCCGCCGCCTCGTGCTGGCGGTCGATCACCTCGGGCGCGTCTCGCTCGACCACCTGCGCGAGTTCGGCAACATCATCCACCGCCTCTGGGAGGAGCTGGACGGTCACCTCGTGCTGCTCACCGCGGGCGCGGAGCCACTGTACACCCTGTGTCGGCGCGGGTCGCGGGACGGGCACTTCTCCGCGTTCCACATCGCGCACCGGGTTGAGCTCAAGGACCTCACCCCCACCGAGACCGAGCGGTTCATCCGCGCGCGCCTGGTGCAGCGCGAGCTGCTGCTGACGACGCGCGACGTGGAGACGCTCGTGGAGCGGATCATCACCTGGAGCGCCGGGCACCCCTACTTCATCGACCGCGCCCTGGACCAGATCGACGAGATCGGCCTCGACGGGCTGCTGTCGCTGCCCCAGGACGAGGTGGCCGCGCTGATCTACGCGGGCGACCCCTACCTGGAGGGGTGCCAGGACATGCTCCAGCGTGGGGTCTCGGACAAGCAGCGGGCGCAGATGCTCAGCCGCCTGTCGTCGGCGGTGCACGGGCCGACGCTCTCCTACCTCGATCGCGACGCGTCGCTGGAGACGCTGCGCTGGAAGGGGCTGCTGACGGTTCGGGAGCGGAGCTGGTGCCTGCGGAACTGGCTGACGCGGTGCTTTGTCGAGCAGCTCCTCTCGGAGGTGGAGCGCGACGCCACGCAGATCCCGCCGTCGGTCCAGATCGGGGCCACCTCGGGGGCGGAGACGATCGCGGGCAACGAGACCCTCGACCAGCCCGAGCCGCCGCTGTTCGACAACCGCTATCGGCTCTGGCGCCCGCTCTCCAGCGGGGCGTTCGGGGTGATCTTCGAGGCCCGTGACTCGCTGCTGGGGACCACGGTCGCGCTCAAGCGGCTGCACCCGCACCTGTCGAGCGAGCGGATCATGGAGCGCTTCCGCCGCGAGGTGCTCATCGCGCGTCGCCTGAGCCACCCCCACATCGTCCGGGTGCACGACATCGGCCAGGCCGACGGCTCGCTCTACTACACCATGGAGTACGTCTCGGGCGGCAACCTCGCCGATCGCTTCGCGGCGCTGGAGGGGCAGGCGCGGCTGGCGCTGCTGCCGCTCGTGGTGCAGCTGTGCGAGGGCCTCGACGCGCTCCACGTCGCCGGGATCATCCACCGGGACCTCAAGCCCGAGAACGCGCTGATCGACGACCACGATCAGGTCAAGCTCGCCGACTTCGGCATCTCGATGGCGCTGGACATGGGGCGGCTCACCGGGGCGGGCGCGGTCGGGACGCCGCTCTACATGTCACCGGAGCAGGCGAGCGGCGAGGAGGTGACCACGCGGAGCGACATCTACGCGGTCGGCGTGCTCCTGTATGAGCTGTTCGCGGGCTTCCAGCCCTTCCGCGGCGACGACATCGGCGACATCATCGCCGACCAGATACACACCACGCCCGAAGACATCCGGGTCGTCTCGGACTTTGTCCCCGAGCCGGTGGCCGCCCTGATCGACCGCGCGCTGAGCAAGGAGCCCGAGGGGCGCCCCGAGAGCGCGCTGGAGATGGCCCGGGTGTTGAACGCGGCCGTCACCTCGGTCCCCGCCTGAACCCCCCTTCATCGTTGAGACCCGAACCGACCCGCGCCGCCGCGTCATACGAACCCGTGTGGCGTCCGCGACGCCCCGTGGCACACAGGAAGACGAGGAGAGTTCATGAACACAGCTCGACATCGAACCGCGCTGGCGCTGTGCGCGTTGTGGATGGGCGCGTGCGGCGCCGCCCCGAAGGCCCCGGTGCCCGAGGTCCCCGAGCCCGCCGCGGCGCCCGCCTCGGCTCCGACGAGCGCGCCCGCCCAGGGCGCCGAGGCGCCGACGCTCGCCGCGCAGGTGCACCGCGCGGCGGGCGGGGAGCGCTTTGAGGAGGTCCGCGTCGTGAGCTTCACCTTCGCGGTGGAGCAGGGCGGCGAGCGGGCCTTTGAGGCCAGGCACACCTGGGATCGCCGCGCCGGGACCGATCGGGTGGTGTGGACGGATCGCGCCAGCGGCGTGGCGTACGACGTGACGCTCGACGTCGCCGCGAAGACCGCCCAGGGCACGGCCAACGGCGCGCCGCTGCCCGACCCGGCGACGGTGGCGAAGCTGGCGTACGCCCGCTGGATCAACGACACCTACTGGCTCCTCATGCCGCTCAAGGTGCTCGACCCGGGCGTTCAACAGACCGACGAGGGGACGCGCGAGCACGACGGCGCCTCCTACCGGGTGCTCCGGCTGGCGTTCTCGGGGGTCGGCCTCACCCCAGGCGACGTCTACGACCTGCTCATCGACCCGGAGACCCTTCAGGTGGCGTGGTGGGAGATGCGTCTCCAGGGGCGCGCCGATCAGCCCACGCTCGTCTCCTGGGAGGGCCATGAGGCGTTCGGCCCCCTGACGCTGGCGACGCGCCACGTCGTGGCGGGCGGGGCGCGGCAAATCCTCCTGGAGGAGGTCGTCGTCCAGTAGCTCACGCCGCGTAGCGGCGGGCGAACGCGTCGAGGGTGCTGGCGAGCCCAGAGAGCGCCGCGGAGACCGTGCTCAAGCGGGTCGCGGCCTCGACCGTGTTCTGGGCGGTGGTCGCCACCTGGGCGATCCCGCTGGAGATGTCGCTGCTGCCGCGGGCGGCCTCGGAGATGTTGCGGCTCATCTCGTTGGTGGTCGCGGTCTGCTCCTCGACCGCCGAGGCGATTGTGTTCTGCAGGTCATTGATCTGACCGATGATCTCGCTGATCTCGCCGATGGCGTTGACCGCGCCCCGGGTGTCGGCCTGGATCGCCTCGATCTTCTGGCTGATGTCCTCGGTGGCGCGGGCGGTCTCCTTGGCGAGCTCCTTGACCTCGTTGGCGACGACGGCGAAGCCCTTGCCGGCCTCACCGGCGCGGGCGGCCTCGATGGTGGCGTTCAGCGCGAGCAGGTTGGTCTGTTGGGCGATGGAGGTGATCACCTTGATCACCTTGCCGATCTCGGCGCTGCTCTCACCGAGCTTGTTGACCGTCTTGTTGGTGGACTGGGTCACGTACACCGCGTTCTGCGCCACCTTCGCGGCTTCAGCCGCGCTCTTGGAGATCTCCATGATGCTCGCACCCAGCTCCTCCGTCCCCGCCGCCGCGATCTGCACGTTGGCGCTCACCTGATCGGCGGAGGCGGAGGCCGACTGGGCCTGGCGGGAGGTCTCGTCGGCGTGGATGTTGAGCTGCTCGCTGACCGCGGACAGCTCGGTCGAGGCCGCCGCCAGCGTGCGGGAGTTGTCGGCGATGTTGGAGATGTTGTTGCACATGTCCTCAAGGAACGCGCGCAGCCCCGACGCCATCTGGCCGATGGCGTCCTCGCCGGTGACCGTCACCTCGGCGGTCAGGTCGCCCTCGGCGGCGGAGCGGATCACCCCCAGCAGCTGGTTGACCTTGGACTTGAGCTCCTCGGCCGCCTTGCGCTCGCGCTCGTTGCTCTCCTCCAGCTCGCGGGCGATCCGCTCCTTGTCGGTCGTCACCTCCCAGGAGACCATCGCCCCGATGGCCTGGTTCTTGTCGTCGCGCACCATGCTGACGAACAGCTGGAGCACCTCCGGCCCCAGCTCGATCCGCGCCGAGATCGGGTAGCGGCTCTCGTCGGCGAGCATGCGGCGCTGGTGCTCGGGGTGCTTGTGGAAGATGTCGATCGACTGCCCCACCAGGTCGTCCACCCGGCACGGGAGCCAGGACTCCAGCTTGCGGAGCGTCTTGATGGAGGCCGGGTTGACGTAGCGCAGCACCAGATCCTTGTCCGCGAACATGACGTTGATGGGCAGGTTCTCCATCATCGACCACAGCCGCGCCGTCTCGGCCGCGACCTTCACCTGCTCGGTGACGTCGTCCCAGTGGACGACGTAGCCGAGGACGTCGCCGCGCTCGTTGGTGACGCTGTTGATGCGCGTCTTGAGGGTCGCCCCGCCGAACGAGAAGGAGGCCTCGTGCGGGAGCATGGTCGTGGAGTGCAGGATCCGCTCCACGTGGCGCGGGTCGCGGTGGAAGCGGTGGATGCTGCTGCCGACGATCTCGTCGAGCGAGCGGATGTTGAAGGCCTCGCGGAACGCGTGCTCCAGCTTCCGCATCGTCTTCAGCGAGCTGCTGTTGGCGTAGACGATCGTGAGGTGGGTGTCCGCGACGAGTACGTTGGTCGGCAGACTCTCGAAGAGATCGCGCAGGTGGCTCGCCTCCGCCATGATGGCCGGAGCCGGTGGAGTAACAGGGAAGCCCGCGCTGGACCCGTTGGGGATGTGATCGATGCTGGTCATGGTCGCACTCCTGGTGTGTGGCGGTTCTGGTGCTCGTCGCGAGCAGAGTTCGTGTCGTGTTGAGCTGGGTGTTCAGTCGGCTTCAAGGTCGATGGCCCGCTCGACGTCGAGGATCAACATCAGCTGCCCTTCGAGCTTGCAGACCCCGTGGACCAGGTGGCGCAGCTTCGCCCCCATGGTCATCGGGGGGCGCTCGAAGACCTCGCCGGTCACCTGGATGACGTCGCCGATCTCGTCCACGAGGAAGCTGACCGCCCCGTCGCTCGTGTTGACGATGACGTTCATGGGCGGCTCGGCGTCCTCGCGGTCGTCGAGGCCGAGCCGACGGCGGAGGTCGATGGCGGTCACGAGCTGACCCCGGAGGTTGATCAGCCCGCGGATCACACGGGAGGCGATCGGCACGCGGGTCATCTCCTGGTAGCGCAGGACCTCCTGCACCTTGTGGACCTCGATGCCGAAGAAGAGACCTTCGAGCTGAAACGTGCAGTACTGTTGGTTCTCGATAAACATGGTTCAGCTCGCCATCTGGGTGAAGAGGTTGGGGTCGGCCATGCGAATGGCGCCCGCGACGTCCAGGAGCTCGGTGACGCAGCCCTGGATGACGGCCGAGGCGACGATCCCCTGTCGGGCGGAGCGTGGCTCGGTGTGGATGTTCTCATCGACGATGTCGATGATCCGGTCCACCACCAGCCCGACGCTCCTGCCGTGTGCGGTGTAGACGACGACCTGGAGCGCCTGATCCGGCTCGGCGCCGCCCCCGGAGGCGAACAGCCGACCCAGATCGACCAGCGGCATGATCTCGCCGCGGTACTGGACGACCATCCGCTGCCCGGTGCGCTCGACGGTCGAGCGGGGGAACTCCTCAAGGCGCGCGACCTCGGAGAGCGGCATCGCCATGCGCCCGTTGGCCCCGATTTGAAACAGCAGCATGCTCTGCTGATCATCGTCCGCCTGACCCCGATCCTTGAGCGAATCGCTGAGCGCGCGCCCCTGGCTCTCGGTGATGAGCCCGGCGGACTGCGCGAGCCCGAGCCCGTCGAGGATCAGCGCCACCCGCCCGTCGCCCATGATGGTCGCCCCGGCGTAGCACGGGATCCCCTTGAGCTGCTTGCACAGCGGCTTGACGACGATCTCCTCGGTGTCGTCGATGGCGTCCACCACGAGGCCGAACTGCTGCCCGTCCGCCTGGAGGACGACGATGTTCTCCACCGGCTCATCGCCGGAGTCGCGCTGCACCTCGTGCTCCAGGCGCAGCGCCTTGCAGAGGTAGACCAGCGGCAGCAGCCGCCCCCGCAGGCGGTAGACCGGCGTGTCGTGCAGCAGCTCGATGCGGGTGAGCGCGTCGTGCCCCTCCAGCCGCACCAGCTCCAACAGGTTGACCTGGGGGATGGCGTACCGATCCCCGGCGCAGGTCACGATCAGCGCCGGGATGATCGCCAGCGTCAGCGGGATCTTGAGCTTGAGCGTCGTCCCGCGCCCCAGCGAGCTTTGGATGTCGATCGTCCCGCCGATCTTCTCGATGTTGTTGCGCACCACGTCCATGCCGACCCCGCGACCGGAGACGTTGGTGACCTTCTGGGCGGTCGAGAAGCCGGGGTGGAAGATGAGCTGGGACAGCTCGCGCGGGGTCATCAGCGACGCCTGGCTCGGGTTGATGAGGTTGCGCTCCAGCGCCTTGGCCTTGATCCGCTCGTGGTTCAGCCCGGCGCCGTCGTCCGAGATCTCGATGTTGACCTGGCCGCCCTCGTGGTAGGCGCGCATGTGCAGGCACCCCTCGGGCGACTTGCCGACCGCGACGCGCTCATCGGGCGACTCGATGCCGTGGTCCACGGCGTTCCGCACGATGTGGGTGAGCGGATCCTTGATCGCCTCGATCAGCGTCCGGTCCAGCTCCGTCTCCTTGCCCTCCATCTCGATCCGCACCCGCTTGTTGCAGGCCATCGCCAGATCGCGGACGACGCGCGGGAACTTGTTCCAGATGTGGCCGATGGGCTGCATCCGGGTCTTCATCACCCCTTCCTGAAGCTCGGTCGTCAGCAGGTTGAGGCGCTGCGTCGTGTTCTGGAACGAGGCGTTCTCCTGGGCGGTGGCGAACTGGAGGATCTGGTTTCGGGCGAGCACCAGCTCGCCGACCAGGTTCATCAGCTTGTCGAGGAGGCGCACGTCGACCCGGATGTTGCTGTCGGCCACGGAGCTGGCCGCGTCGTCCGCGGCAGGCCCCGTCACCTTCTTCCTGGCTCGCTTGGGCCGTGGCGCGGGCGCTTCGGCGGTGAGGTCGGGCCTGGGCTTCGGCTTCGGCTGGGGCCTGGGCTCCGGTTGGGGCCTGGGTTGGATCGGGTTGAGGATCGGGCTCAGCGCCTCCTCGCTCGGTGACGGAGCGGGTTGAGGCGCGGGCGCTGGCGCGGGAGGCGCGCTCCTGGGCGCCTCCGCCGCGGGCGCGGCGGTGTTGAGCGCCTTGAGCTCGTCCACGACGTGCTGGTGGTGGAACTCCCCCTCCTCGCCGTTCGCCTCGACCACGCTGAGGATGTCCCGGATCCCGTCCACCATGGCGAGCAGCGCGTTCATGATCGCGCTGTTGAGCGCGATCTCGCCATCGCGCAGCTTGCTCAGGAGGTTCTCGCCGACGTGTGCCAGCGTCTCCAGGTGGGTGTAGCCCAGGAAGCCGCAGCTGCCCTTGATTGTGTGGATGACTCTGAAGATCCGCTTCAGGCGATCCAGATCGTTCGCGTTTTCTTCCAGCTCGATCAAGTCCCGATCGAGCTGATCGAGGTTCTCATGGGTCTCGATGAGAAACTCGGCGATGATGTCATCCATGTCGTCCATCAAATGGATCTCCACTGCAAGCGGTTGGTGGCAGTCCGGGTGTGCGAGGGGGGGCCTGCGTATCCGTTCGCAGGTCGCGCCGAGGTGGAGCGGAGTGGGCGCGGCGCGTCGAAGCTCGACGCGCCGCGCGGAAGACCGCCTCCGCAGACCTGACGGCGCTCAGCTCGCGGGGCGAAGCAGGCTCATCCGGCCCGCCCCGTAGCCCTTGATGTCGACCTTGAGGTCGATCCGCTCCGGGCTCTTGAGGCCCACCGAGACGTCCTCAGGCAGCTCGCCCTGAGGCAGGAAGGCCTGCTGGAAGCGCACGCTCGGGTGCTTGGGGTGGTCGAACAGCCGAGCGCCGATGTTGCAGATCTCGAGCAGGTTCTCCTCGATGGACGGCGGCACCTCGCGGCTGCGGACGCTGTCCTTGGCGAGCCCCACCGGGATCAGCGACAGGGACGCGCCCGCGAAGTTGGCCAACTCCAGGTCGAAGACGCACATGGCGCCCACCGAGCCGTCGGGCGACGTGTAGGTCGCGACGGCGACCGGAGAGCGCGGTGTTGGCTCCACGGATACGCCCTCCTCGACGTCGACGTTGCGGCAGAGGAGGTCGGCCAGAAACTTCTGGACGGATGGGATCGGCGGAAGGGTCGAGTTTTCCATTACTCTTCTCCATGGTTGGCGCGTCTCAGCACAGGCTCATCCCTGGGCCCGTGGAATCGGGCGTGCTGTCACTGCCCAGGTGCCCTCAACACACTCGTCTGAAGGACCCACGTCACTCTGGGCGTTCCGATCAGTGAATCGTCTTGATCGGGGGCGAGCCTGAATGGGTTTTTGAAGTTGTTGGGGGTGTTGGAGCGCCGAACCCCGGCTTGACGGGGTGGACACGTTTTGCGCGGACGCACCGCGCCGCGGCGAGCAAGCTGGCATGAACGATGTATGGCTCTGTAGGCGCCACGTCGCCTGGCGAGTGGCCACGGCGAGAACCTGCACAACGGAGGGACACCATGACGGTTCGCGACATCATGACCGAGAACCCCATCTACATCGAGGTCAACCAGACCATCCAGGAGGCGCTCGATCTCCTCTACGAGAGCAACATCCGTCCCCTGCCGGTCGTGGAGCGCGGCGAGCTGCGCGGGATCCTCAGCGATCGCGACCTCAAGACCTACACCTTCCCCACCCGGGCGACCGTCGATCACGCCGAGGAGGCCCTTGAGCGCCTTCAGGAGCCGGTCGCGTCGGTCATGAGCGGCGCCCCGCTCTCGGTCAACGCCGAGGCCGAGATCCCGGAGGTGATCGAGCTGATGTTGGATCAGAAGATCGGCGCCGTGCCCGTGACGCGGGCAGGAGGCTGGGAGCTGATCGGGATCGTCAGCTACGTGGATGTCCTGAAGGCGGCGCGCGAGCTGTTTTGACGCAAATTATGCGCTGAGCACAGGTTGGGCGCAGAATCTACGCCTCGTCCAGCCCCAGCGCCTGGCGCTTCTGCTTAAGGAAGTCGCGCTCGCGATCGGAGAGGTCGCGGTTCGCGGTGGCGAGCTGAGCGAGCCGCTTGTAGACGCGGCGGCGGCTCAGGTGGGTCTCGACGGTGAGGATGAGCTCGTCGAACCACTCGGAGGCGTTCGCGAGCGAGGTGTTGGGGTCGGGCGCGTCGCCGAGGAGGCGCTGTCGGTCGCTGGAGGCGATCTGCTTGAGGTCGAGGAGGGCGTCGAGCAGCCGCTCGGGGGACGCGGCGTCCCCGACGGGGCGACCGATGAGGGCGAGCAGGACGGCCCAGAACCCCTGGTTGTCGGCGATCTGGGTGGCGGCGTTGTCCTGGGGCTTGCTCAGGAGCGCGCCCTCGGTCGGGACGCGCAGGCGGTGCCCGTCGAAGCGGGTGAGCTGTGGGGTGACGGCGCCGAGGCCGATGTTCTGGCTGTGGGCGTTGGCCAGGGCGCGTATGAGGGGGGCGGCGAGCTGAAGGAGGGGGAGCGGCTTGTGCGGCTCGGCCTCCGCCAGCGGTGGCTCGCGGAGCACCTCCAGCACGATCACGCCCTCCTCCTCGTCGTGGCGAAGGATGTTCTGGAAGACCGGGCTCTCGGGGCTGGCGAGCACGTGGAGGCGGTCCACGATGTGAATCGAGCGCTCGTCCTCGGGGGGGAGCCGCAGGAGACGGACGTTGCGGTGGAGGAGGGTGTCGCGGGCGGTGACCAGCGGCGCGTTCGCCGGGGCGTTGGGCGAGGTGACGAAGCGAGGCCCTTCGTCACCGTCGGCGCTGCCTGTTTCGGGGCGGGCCTCGGGGGTGAGGCGCCGCTCGGCGACCAGCGGCCAGGGCAGGGCGAGCAGCGCCCGGCGGAAGGCGTCGCTGTTGGGGAAGCGCTCCCCCTCGTCGGCGGCGAGCGCGGTGGTGAAGAACGCGCCGAAGGGCTCGGGCCACGCCTGCCAGCCCTGGCCGCCCTGCCCGAGGGCGGGCGCGGCGCCGCGCAGGCAGCGGAACAGCACCGCGGCGACGGAGTAGAGGTCGGCGCGGGCGTCGGCGCTGCGGCCGAGGTTGAGCTCAGGGGCGCGGTAGGCGAACGTGGACTCGGGGCCGCCGGTCTGGGTGGCCATGCGCCGCTCCAGCAGGTGCAGCCCCCAGTCATCGACGAGGCACAGGCCGCCCGGCATCAGGACGACGGCGCTCGGCGTGAGCGCGCCGTGGAGGATGCCGCGGCGGTGCGCCGCGATCAGGGCGTCGAGGGCGCTCAGGGCGAAGGCGCGGCACTGGAGCGCGTTGGGCGGCTTCTGGGAGCGGAGCGCGGTGAGCAGGGTGCGCCCCTCGATCGCCTCGGTGGCGAAGAAGCCTGCCTGGGGGTTGATCTCGAGGATGCGCACGTGCCCTGGCGCGGGGGGTTGGGAGAGGCGGCGCAGCTCGTCGTAGAAGGGGGCGTTCTCCTCGGCGGAGCCGGGCAGGAAGCGCAGGGTGACCTGGCGGTCGCGCAGCAGGTCGCGGGCGCTGTAGCTGGCGGCGAACCGCCCCCCGAGCGACTTCTCCAGCCGATAGCGCCCCTCCAGCGCGCCGCCGCCCGGTGACGCGCCGCGCGGCTGCCCGGCGGGCGAGTCGGCGTCGTTCATCAGCTCGTCCTCGAAGGGGCGCATGAACGCCTCGGGGTCGGTGGTGCGGGGCAGGCCGATCTGTTCGAGGGCGGTCCGCCCGGCTTCGAGGAGCTGGAGCTTGAAGAAGGCGAAGGCGATCCGGCGCCCCGCCTCGTCGAGGGTGCGCGGGTGGGCGAGCGCGCGGCTGAGGAGCGGGATCACCTCCTTGTGGCGGCCGAAGCGCTGGAGGATGCGCCCGAGGCCGAGGTTGGCCTCGGGGTTGTCGGGCTCGCCGCGCAGGAAGGTCTCGTAGGCCTCACCGGCCTCGCGCAGGCGCCCGATGCGCTCGTAGAGCTGCCCGGCGCGGTCCCAGGCGCTGCCCTGGGCGTAGAGGTCGGCGGCCTGCTCCAGGCGCCCGATGGACTCGGCCAGCTCGGCGGCCTGGAGGAAGTAGCCGCGGCGCTCGAACAGGGCGAGCGCCTGGGGGATGTCCTCGGCCAGCTCGGCCATGAGCCGCCGCCGGACCGACTCGGCGCGCTGCAGCTCGTTGCCCTTGAGGAACAGCTCGACCGCCTCGATGTGGTCGCCCTGCTGCTCGGCGAGCTGCCCGGCGCGGGTGTAGTCGAAGAGGCGCTCGTAGAGGTCGCGGGCCTCGGCGAGCTGGCCGCGCTCCTCGTAGGCGTTGGCGGCGGCGCGGTAGTCGCCCAGCTCGATCAGCTCCTCGATGGCGTCGTCGATCATGAGCGCATGCCCGTCAGGATCGGCCCGAGCCGGCGCTGGACCTCCTCGGGCTCGGTGTTGAGTTGGCTCTGGAAGATGGCGCGCCACTCCGAGGTGAGGAGCTGGACGAAGACCTGCCCGGCGGCGTCGCGGATGGCGCGCTCCTGCTCGTCCTCGGCCTCGCTGCGCAGCAGGCTCCACAGGAACTCGGCGGCCTCGAAGTTGCCGATCTTGCCGAGCGCCTCCAGGACGACGCGGCGCACGTCGGGGCGCGAGTGGTTCTGGAAGATGCGCACGAGGTGGTCGAACGCCTCGGGGTAGTTGTGGGTCTTGAGCCCCTCGACGGCCGCGCGCTGGACCTCCTCGGAGGCGTCCACCAGGCCCATCTCCAGGAGGATGAACCCCTTGGCGTTCTGCATGCTGCCAGCGGCGGACATGACCTGGGCGCGGACCGAGGCGTGGCGGTTCTCGACGAGGCGGCGCAGGGTCTTGTAGGAGGCGCTTGACTGGAGCCCGGCCATGGTCCGGGCGATGCGCTGTAGCAGCTCCGGGTCGTCGTCCACGTCCTTGTTGCGCAGGTCCTGGTAGTAGAGGACGAGGATCAGCGCCTGGCGCCGGGAGACGTCGCTGTATTCGAGGTTCCAGATGATATTCTTGAGCACCGCGATCGGCTCGTCGCCCGACTCCCAGGCGAGCAGCTCGTTGCGCCAGACCTTCGGCAGCTTCGGGGGGGTGAGCAGGAGGCGGCCCGGCGGGTAGATCTCGGGCGGCTCGCGGGTGATGGTGCGGGTCTCGGCGGCGATCCGCTGGTAGCGCTCGGTGCGCTCCTCCTCCAGCTCCAGCGAGGCGAGCGCCCGGTAGCACCGCTCGACGCTGGCGACGTCGCCCATCTGGTTGTAGGCGTCGATCGCGGCGAGGTAGGCGTTCTCGGCGAGTTCGGGGAAGTTGCCTTTTTCGCGGGTGCGCCCGGCGACGCGCATGTAGGCCTCGGCGGCCTGCTTGAGGTAGAAGCTCTGGTAGGTGGTGCCGGTGCGGACGGCGTAATCGGCGGCCTCGCGGTGGAGCGTGGCGACGGCGTGGTCTTCGCCGAGGTTTTCGCCGTATTCGCAGATGGCGGCGTAGTAGCGGAAGACCCGGAAGGTCTGCCCCTGCTCACGCAGGAGGCGGATGGCGTTGCAGTAGCCCTCGGCGAGGTTCTCAAAGCGCTGCTCGATCTGCCCGATGAGGCAGAGGACGTGGTAGGCGCCGAGGGCCTCATCGAGGAAGCCGAAGCTCTCCCACTCGTCGGCGAGGCCCTCGATGATGGTGATCGCCTCGATGAAGAGGTCGCGGACGCGGTTGACCTCGCCGGCCTTGCGCAGCGCGAGCGCGAGGTTGACGGTGGCGAGCGCGTAGGGGTAGGGGTCCTCGCCGTCGTGGATGTTGCTGCGGGTGGTCTCCCAGGCGGAGACGGCCTCCTTCATGTTGTTGGTGAGTTCGAGGTTGATGGCGGCGCGCACGAAGTGCGACTCGGCGCGGTAGAGGTCGGCGGCCTTCTTGTTGTTGCGGCGGACCTCGTGGCAGAGGGCGAGGTCGAGGCGAGAGCGGCCCAGCTCGAAGCAGTCGTGGGCGTTGTCGAAGTAGTGCAGGTAGAGGTAGATGTAGCCAGCGGGGGTGTGGTTGCCCTGCTTCTTGTAGGCGTCGGCGAGCCAGCGGAGCCACTCGTCGTACTCGAAGTCGACGACGAAGGTGTAGTCGAGCAGCTCGCGGAGCAGCGGGATCGCCTCGCGGTGGTTGCCCTGGCGGATGAGCTGCTGAGCGCGGTGAGCTTTGGGCTGGTAGTCCATGGCGCGTCGGGGGTGGCTCGTGGTTGAGTGAGGGCGTCAGCGCCTCGACGACGGGGCGACCGAGCGGGGGCGCGGCCGTCAGCGCCTCGCATCCTAGCAGCACGGGCGGAGGATGCGAAGGGGGCAGCTTTGGAGATCCGTTCTGGTGTCTCGGGTGTGTGTTGTGGTACAAGGAGACTGGCAATCATTGGGGGTTGCCGTCGTGACGGCGGTTCAGTCGCGGCGCGCAGTACGATTGAAGGAACCGACCTCCTTATGTATGGGACCAGGCACTGACTGCTTCGGGAGAGAGGGGTTTGGCCAGACTGGTTTACTTGGACAACACGGGCCACGAACAGCAGGTTCACATCAACGAGAGCAACCCTGAGGTGACCATCGGGCGAAACCCGAGCTGTATGGTCCACACCCCCAACGCCACCGTGTCGCGGTTTCACTGTGTGGTGAAGCAGACGCGCGAGGGGTGTGAGGTGGTCGATCAGGGGAGCTCCAGCGGGACCTTCCTCAACAGCTACAAGATCCAGCGCCAGCTGCTCCGGCACGGCGACGAGATCTGCTGTGGCCGCTTTCCGGTGATGTTCTACGAGGATCACATTCAGGAGATCCCCTGGCCCGACGCCCTCTGGGGCGGGCCGACCGGGTGGCTCCTGTTCAAGGATGATCAGGGCAACGAGCGGAGCCTGCGGATGGGCGCCGGGAGCCCGCGGATCAACATCGGGCGTCAAAACGACTGCGCCATCCAGACGAGCGACCACTCCGTGTCGCGCGTCCACGCCGAGGTGGTCTTCGAGAACGGTCAGTTTGAGGTGCTGGACCTGCAGAGCGCCAACGGCACGCGCCTCAACAACGACTCGCAGCGCCTGACCCGTCAAGCGCTGCGCTCGGGCGATGAGATCCGCCTCGGTCAGGGGCGGTTCATCATCCACTTCTACGAGGATCCGGGCGTCCCGGTCGTTCAGAACCCCAACCGCTCCATCTACGAGACCCAGGCGCCGTCGTTCCCCTCCAACGCAGGCGTCCAGCCCGTGAAGGAGGGGCCGACCCCGCTGCCGACCATGCTCGGCGACATGCCGATGGTGAACACCCTCGGCACCGACGGCGACGTCCCGTCGCGCAGCCTCGAGGCGATCAACGCCGAGCTGAAGGCGGAGAACGAGGCGCTCAAGGCACGGGTCGAGGGGCTCCGCGTCGATCTGGAGGAGGCCCGTGCCCGACCGCGCGAGCGCTCCCAGTCCGACGCCGAGCGCGAGCTGAACCAGCAGCAGATCGTCATCGATCGGCTCAAGCAGCGCGCCGACGAGTTCGAGGACCAGAAGCGCCACCTCGAAAACGAGCTGATGGACGTCCGCACCGAGCTGCGCAAGAAGCGCGACGAGGCCGCCGAGATGGGCTACAAGCTCAGCCTCCTCGAGCGCGACCAGATCCGCGACGACGCCGAGACCTCCTCGCTCGTCAACGACAACGCCGCGCTCAAGGCGAAGGTCGAGCAGCTTCAGCGCGACTTCGAGGAGGCCGACCGCCGCGCCAACCTCTTTGAGTTCGAACTCAAGGAGCTCAAGGAGGGCGACTCCGGCGCCCTCAAGGTCGATGACGACAGCCGCGGCCCCTCCGGCGTCTTCTCCATGGGGGACACCCGCGTCCTCCAGGCGACGCAGAACCTCAACGACGTCGTCAGCCAGTTCCGCAACGACCTGCGGAACCTGCGCGACTACATCGACATGATCCGCTCCGTCTACGACGCCTACCGCGCCATCGAGCTGCAGTACCTCACCTCCAGCGAGCGCACCCGCGTCGAGGACGCCGTGCAGGAGGTCGCCCCCGACATGGTGTTCGACGACATCCACCTCACGCTCGAAGAGAGCCTCAAGAACATCAACCAGATGAAGGACCGGATCCTCGAGCTGCGTGACACGGTCAGCTGAGCCGCTCCACCCCTCGCCTCAGACAAGCGCCCCCGCGCTCAAGCGGGGGCATCCCCCCCCACCCACATCCAGAACGTCCAGGGACCACACCGAGGGCTGTCGAGTTCTCGGAGGCTCCAAACGTGTTGAGCGAGGCCCGCGGACCAGACCCCACCCCTTCGGGCTTCGCC